>CAZEJS010000021.1:0-53181 GCA_964512645.1 uncultured Acidimicrobiales bacterium | reverse complement strand
TGGAGGCTGCGGCATGAGCCGCAAAGGTTGGTCCAAGGAACCGGGTGCGGTACACGGCGTAGTGGGGTTGGCGAGCATGGGCTTGAGCTTTTTCGGCAGGAACAGGGGAAGGAGCCGGTCCCCGGGCCGGGTTCCCTTCACCACCCCGGTGGGGGTCCAGCACTGCCAGCCGTGGACGTAGGGCCGCCATTGGCGCGAGCTCCCCCGGCCCTCCCAGACGCCGGGCGGCCGCACGTGCGCCGGAACCAGCGCCTCGAGGCGCGGCGCTTCCCCCTCGCCTTCCCAGCGGATGCCCACCCGCAGCAGCAGGGCTCTTCCCGCGGCGCCGGCCTCGAAGAGGACACGCCCCCACTCCTGGTCCTTGCCCACCATGAAGCCCCCCGGGAGGCGCGCCGTCCCGTCGTCCGGCTCCTCCGCGCGCTCCCAGGGGGCGTCGGAGTCGAGCCGGGCCACGGACCGTTTCAGGCGCGCCAGCACCGCGGCCCGGGCGCGCGAGAAAAAGGCGTCCTCCCCGGTGAAGACGTGGTATTCGCCGCTGCGCAGGTCGAACTCCAGGCGCGCGCCCCCGTCGGCGCGGTCCCCGGCGCTCAAGCGGTTTTCCAAGCTCACCCCTCCCGCCGGGCCGCTTCGGACAGCACCGCCCCGACCGCCGACGCGCACATCTCCAGCGTCCTGTCCCCGGAGCCCGGGACGTCCGCCAGGTGCACGTCCATCTCCATCATGTCCAGGCCCGCGAGCCGCATGCCGCGCGAGAGTCCCTCGCGGGCGACGGCCGCGGACAGGGCGACGACCTCGTCCGTTTCCAGCCCGATGGTGTCCAGGAAGCGCACGGCCCCTACCGCTTCCCCGGCGCCGATGTCCGCGTCTATCGACAGGTAGAACGAGGAGCACTCCAGGCCGGCCGCCGCCTCCGCGGCCGCCGCCCCGGGCCCCACCGACCTCACCCGCCGCCTGGGGATTATCTTCACCCCGCGCTCCAGGAGCCCCTGGTACTCGCGGCGGAACGCTTCCATCGCGGGGGCCTCTTCACCGCCGCCGGCATCGTCGGGGAGTTCCCCCGGCCCCAGGACCACCACGTTCTCCGGGGCGACGTCCCCGCGCTCCAGGACGCCCAGTATCCAGGAACCGCACGAATAGACGTCCGGCGCGTCCCCCCCGGCGGCGCGGTCCCCGGCGCCCTGGAGCGCCGCCCTCCTCACCGAGGCGGGGATCGCGTCAAGGTGGCTGTCCAGGACCACCAGGCCGAGGTCGCTCTCCCCGCCACGGCGCAGCGCTGAGAGCACGCCGCCGGTAAGGGAGTGGTCCACCCCGATGAGCAGCGGGTCCAGCGGCAGCACCCGGTCGCAGGCGTACTGCCGGACCCGTTCCGCAAGCTGTTCGCATCCGCCGGAATCCAGGAACTCGCGGTAGGAGGCGGCGTCCACTTTCGCGGCGGCCCCGGGCCCCGGCCTGGGGGTCAGCCACTCCTCGATCTCCAGGCGGCCCGCCGAGACCAGGCCCGGCACCCCCTCGAGCTCGCCCATCAACAGTTCGTAAGGGTCCCTTGCCAGCGGCGATGCGACCAGGCCCTGTCGGACCGCGTTGATGTAGGCGAGCTTCATCGCCATCTTCTCCGGCGCGTCGAGCGCGTCGAGCGCACAGCCGAATGCGCAGAAAGTCATGTTACTCCAGCCTTCGAACCCGGCCGGCCTCCCCGGCGTTCCGGGCCGCGGCGGCGCCCCGCCCACGGCGCCCCCGGGGCCCGTGGCCGCGAGAACACCGTCACCGATGCGACGTCTCCCTCGCCGCGAGCGCGCCTGCGCCCCGGAACCCCCGCCGGGTGATATCATGGTACCACCACGCCGGAGACCGGGAGCGCCCAATGCCACCCGCAAAAATCATCATCGACACCGACCCGGCCATCGGGCCGCTCTCCAACGTCGCCGCCGCGGGGCTGCTGGACCCCGGGTTCTACGGCAACGTCTCCAGGATCGTGATGATGGGAGGTGCGTTCTCTTCCGGTCCCTTCGGCCCCCTCCCGCTGGCGTTCGAGTTCAACTTCTTCAAGGACCCCGCGGCGGTGCGGGGCGGCCACTTTCCGTGCCGGCTTCCCGAATCCGTGGATGCCCGCGGTCTGCTCGAGGAGTTCCTGTCGGTCATCGAAGGGTCGGGTCGGCCCGCCGCATAGAAAGGGCGCGCCCCCCGGGGGCGCGCCCTCTTTCCTGCGAGCTCCAGCGGGCTACCTTGCCAGGTAGGCCACGTACTCCTCTTCGGTCATGAACGGCTTGCCGTTCACCTTCTGGCTGATGCCCTTCTGGTCCAGGTAGCGGGTCAGCCCGCCCATGAAGAACGGGTAGCCGGCCCCCATGATCAGGCCGGTGTCCACGTCCTGCGCCTCGGCCACCACGCCGTCGTCGAGGATGTGCCGGACCTCGTCGGCCAGCGCCTCCAGGCAGGCCGCGCGTATCTCGTCGGCCGAGAGCTTGGGCTTGGACTCGTCCTTGACCCAGGCCTCCGCTATCTCCGGGTCTATCTCCTTGGTCATCGGGAGGTAGACGCCCGGCTTCTTCATCTCCACCATCTTCACGATGTTCGGGCTCACCTTGTAGCGGTCGGGGAACGCCGCGGCCAGCGTCTCGGTGGCGTGCAGCCCCACCGCCGGCCCGACCAGCGCCAGCAGGTCGAACGGCGCCATCGGCAGCCCCAGCTCCACCATCGCCTCGTCGACCTCCTGGGGGGTGTTCGAGCCGTCGACGATGTCGCTGGTGGTGCTCATCATGCGGATCAGCAGCCTGTTGACCAGGAAGCCCGGCGCGTCCTTCATCGCCACCACAGTCTTCCTGATCTTCTTGGCCACCGCGCCCGCGGTCGCCATGGTCACGTCGTTGGTCTTCTCGCCCCTGATGATCTCCAGCAGGGGGAGCACCGCCACGGGGTTGAAGAAGTGGAAGCCCACGACCCGCTCGGGGTGCTCCAGCTTCGAGGCCATCTCGGTGATGGAAAGCGAGGAGGTGTTGGTCGCGAGGATGCACGTCTCGCTGACCACCTTCTCGACGTCGCCGAACACCTTCTGCTTGATGCCCATCTCCTCGAATACCGCCTCGATCACGAAGTCGCAGCCCGCGAAGCCGGCGTCGTCGAGGGTGTAGGTCACCAGGCTCTTGAGGAACCCGGCCTTGGCCTCGTCCATCCGTCCCTTGGCCACCACGCCGTCGAGCTGGGCCTCGATGTAGGACTTGCACTTGTCGAGGAACTCCTGCTTGATGTCCTTCATCACGATGGGGACCTCGAGCCTCTGCAGGAACAGCAGTCCGAATTGGGACGCCATCAGGCCGGCGCCGATGACCCCCACCTTGTTCACCGGCAGCGGCTGCTCGGCGGGGATGCCGACCATCTGCTTGGCGCGCCGCTGGGTGAGGTCGAAAGCGTACACCGAGGCGCGGAGCTGATCGCTCATGATGAGCTCGCCAAGCGCCTGGTCTTCCTGGGCGAAGCCCTCGTCCAGGCTCCAGCCCGCGGACCCCTCGATGAGGTCGCAGGCGCGGTACGGCGCTATGGCGCCGCCGTGGACGCGCCCCCTGACGAACTCGCGCGCGGCGTCAACCTCGGCCTTGATGTTGGAGAGATCCGGCTTCTCGCGCTCCAGCTTGATCTCGCCGGTCACTATCTGCGCCAGTATCTCGATCGACTCGTCGAAGAACTCCACCGGCTCCAGCAGCCAGTCGGCGAGCCCCAGCTTGAACGCCTTCGGCCCGTTAATCATGCGGTTGTTGCCCAGCGGGTTCTTGATGATGAGCTCGATGGCCTTCTCCGCGCCGATGAGCCTGGGGACGAGCTGCGTGCCGCCCCACCCCGGGACCAGGCCCAGGAAGCACTCGGGCAGCGCGTAGGGGGCCGCCCCGGTGGAGATGGTGCGGTAGTCGCAGTAGAGCCCTATCTCCACGCCGCCGCCCATGGAGGCGCCGTTTATCGCCGCCAGGGTGGGGACGGGCAGGTCCATGATGCGCTTGAACGCCGCGTGTCCCTGCGACCCGACCTCTTTTCCTTCCTCGACCGACTGTATCGAAGGGACCTCCATGAGGTTCGCCCCTACCGAGAAGATGAACTGCTTGCCGGTCAGCATCAGTCCCTTGATGTCCTTGTCGAGGTTGTCCATCGCCTCGTTCAGGGACGCCAGGGCGCCGCCGCCAAAGGTGTTCGGCTTCCGGTAATCCGCTCCGTTGTCCATGGTCATGACGGCGAGCTTCCCCGCCTTCGGATGATCGTAATAGGTCACCTTGAACTGGGTTACCAATTCGTCGGCCATCCTGCCTCCTTTCGAAAACCCCGCCCGCGGGGCCGTCGTTCAGTTAACGTTCTCCCATATGGCCGCGCCGCCCATCCCCAGCCCGACGCACAGCGTTGTGAGACCGTACTTCGCCTTGGGATTGAGCTCGAAGATCTTCGCGAGGTGCGCGACCAGCCTGCCCCCGGAGGAGGCCAGCGGGTGGCCGAACGCGATGGCGCCGCCGAGGACGTTGAGACGCTCGTCCTTGTAGCCGTCCATGCCGAACTTGTCTATGAACGCCAGGCACTGCACCGCGAACGCCTCGTTCAGCTCGATGTAATCCAGGTCGTCGAACTTCAGCCCGGTGCGCTCCAGCACCTTCTCGGTCGCGGGGATCGGGCCCAGGCCCATAAGTTCCGGCTTGACGCCCGCGTAGGAGAAACCGACTGCCCTCATCTTAGGCTTCAGGTCCAGTTTCTTGACGTAATTGGCGGATACCAGCAGCGCGCCCGCGGCCCCGTCGTTCAAGCCCGAGCTGTTGCCGGGGGTGACCCGGCCGCCCTTGCGGAACGGCAGGCGCAGGTCCTTCATGTTCTCCACCGTCGCGTCGGGCCGGGGCTGCTCGTCCCTGTCGGCCACGCGCCAGCCGCCCTGGCTCCAGACGGTCATCGGCACGATGATCTCGTCGAAGTACCCGGCGTCGAGCGCCTTCTTGGCCTTCTGCTGGCAGTACACGGAGTACTCGTCGGCCATCTGCCGGGTGAGCTCCGGGTACAGGTCGTGGATGTTCTCCGCGGTCATGCCCATGTTGAGGGCGCTGGGGTCTACGAGCTTCTCGGCGATGAACCTCGGGTTGGGGTCCGCGCCCTGTCCCATCGGGTGGTGGCCCATGTGCTCCACACCGCCGGCGATGACCACGTCGGCCATCCCCATGGCAATGGCCGATACCCCGCAGGTGATGGCCGTCAGCCCGCCCGCGCACATTCGGTCCACCGAGTAGCCGGGCACGCTCACCGGCAGGCCCGCGAGGATCGCGCTGGTGCGGCCCATGGTCAGCCCCTGGTCGCCCCACTGCGTGGTGGCGCCCCAGATGTTGTCGTCCACCATCTCGCGCTCCACCTGGGGGTTCCGGTGCAGCAGAGAGCGGATGACCTTGACCACCATGTCGTCCGCCCGCGTTTCCGCGAAGAACCCGTCAGGCCTGGACTTGCCGAACGCGGTCCGGCACGCGTCGACCAGGTAGACTTCCGTTTGCTCCTTCGCCATACTGATTCCTCCTTTATCCAATCCGGGAACCGGTTTGTTTGTCGCTGCTTCTTTTCCGTTGCCAAACCATCTCTGCGAGCCCTCACTCTATCATGCGCGCGGGCCGCTTCACAAAACGTCGACCACCGGTCCAGACTGGCAAGGGCGCTGTTCACTTTTCACCCCTCTTTTTCCCTTTTTCGAGCGCCCGGGGGCGTCGCCGAACGGCGGGAGTGAAAACGGGATGGAAAGTGAAATACGCCTCAGTCGCGGAAGACGACCTTGTTGCGGCCGGTCTCCTTGGCCTCGTAAAGGGCGCCGTCCGCCTTGGCTATGATGTCCTGGCGCTCCTGGACGCCTTCGCTGGGGTAGGTCGCGACCCCCTGGCTCACGGTCACCTTCAATCCCTGGTCGCTGCCCATGAAGGTCGTCTCCTCCACCGCGCGCCTGATGCGCTCGGCGGTCTGGTACGCTTCCGGGCCGTTCGTCTCCGGCAGGAGAACCGCGAACTCCTCGCCCCCGTAACGGGCCACTATGTCCATCGAGCGCAGGCAGCTCTTGATGAGAACCGCCAGCCCTTTCAGTATCTCGTCGCCGCAGAGGTGCCCGTAGGTGTCGTTGACCTTCTTGAAGTGGTCGATGTCCAGCATTATCAGGCTGAAGATGGTGTTGTAGCGGTCCGAGCGCTTGTACTCCTTCTCGAACAGCTCCTGGAAGAAGCGGTGGTTGTAGATCCTGGTCAGCCCGTCGGTGATCGCCAACTGCCTGGCGGCCTCGTAGAGCCTGGCGTTGTCGATCACTATGGTCACCTGGTTCTGCACCAGCGCGAGTATCGCCCCGGCGTCCCTGACGAACGCCGGGCTCTGGTACTGGAACAGGGCGAGCATCCCGATGATCTTCTTCTGTGCGGTCAGGGGGATCTGCGCGCTGGAGTACGGCCTTTCGGGCCGCCCTCCGCCCTCGACCACCCTCTGCTCCTCGTACAGGCTCAACTCGACGCGTTCGGGATTGGCGCCGACCTCCCACCCGTAGGCGTTCGCCAGCTCGAAGGTCCTCTCTTTTATCTCCTCCAGCTCCTCCGGGGCGGTCTCGCTGTTCAGGTGGACCACCATGTCCTCTTCCTCGAACATGAGCACTACGCCAACGGCGTTGCCGATGACTCGCGCCAGTATCTCCAGGACGGCCCCCAGCGTCTCGCGGTAGTCCTGGCTCGCGCTGGCCAGGGAGCCCAGCTCGTTGAGTATCGTGGACTCGAACAGCTTCGAATCGAGCAGGTCGATGACCCTGCTGAAGACGCCGGACTCCTCGAGGACCTTCCCGGGGACCGCCTCGCCCTTCCCGCCGGTCCGCCGTGCCCCGCCGGCCTCCATCTGCTCCTTGATGACCTCCAGGAGCTGCTCGGGCTTGAAACCCTTGGTGACGTAGGCGTCCGCGCCCGTCTTCATGCCCCAGAACATGTCGCTCTGCTGGTCGCGGCCGGTCAGCATCACCACCGGGATGTCGCGGGTGAACTCGTCGTCCTTGAGGAGCCTGCACACCTGGTAGCCGTTGATCTTGGGCATCTCGACGTCGAGGATCACCAGGTCCGGTTCCACGGCGTAGGCTTTGTTTATCGCTTCGAACCCGTCCCAGGCGACAACCACCTCGTAATCGGCGTCCTCGAGGATGGCGGACGTGATTTTCACCACGAGCTTGTTGTCGTCGGCCAGAAGAATCTTCCCCTGTGGCATGGTGCGCAGTTCCCCCGGGCGCCGGGGCGCCCGCTAGTTTGCCTCCTCCGGCCTGTGCCGCCGAGGCCAGGCCGGTTGACATACAGGTTACCACAAGCGCCCGGGCCGCTCACCCGTCACATGGCCGGCGGCGAAAACCCCGGTCTCCGCGACGGGGACTCGCCGGATGCCGCCCCTGTCCCGGGGGGTGAGCCCGCCGGATGCCGCCCCTGCCACGGGCAGCGGGGCCTGCCTGATATCACTCCTGTCCCGGGGGGTGAGCCCGCCGGAGCGTGCGGCATGAGATAAATCGTTTGAACGCGCCCGCCCCGTGTAGTATCATTCATTGCAGGCCGGCCTCGACCGCTCGTGTGCCGGTCGTTTACATCGTATGGAGCCACGAGGGGTGAGACCCGCAAAGTGCCGAGATACGAATACAAGTGCAAGAAATGCGACAGGAACTTCGAGGTGACCCACTCGATCCACGACTCCGTCGAGACCTGCGAGGAGTGCGGCGGTGAGGTGAGGCGCGTCTTCCACCCTGTCGGAATACTCTTCAAGGGCTCGGGTTTCTACGCGACCGATTCCAAGAAGCCGGACAACAAGCCGGCCAGGCCGCTCGCCGAAGCCGGCAAGGAGTCCGGGAAGTCCGGATCCGGCTCGGACGGCAACGGGAAGAAGGAGAAGCCCGCCGGCGATAAAAAGCCCGCCGGAGCGGGCAAGACGGAGAAGACCGCCTCCTAGAGTGCGGTCCGACGGCGCCTTCGCCCCGCACGGCCGGGCCGCGTGACCGGCCGTCTTTTCACGTCCTGGAGGAGACAGATGGGAGACTCGAGGCGGATAGGCATCGTCGGCGGCAGCGGGCTCTACAAGCTGCCCGGCATCGAGATAATCTCTCGGGAACGTGTCGACAC
Source organism: uncultured Acidimicrobiales bacterium (assembly GCA_964512645.1). Lineage (GTDB taxonomy): Bacteria > Actinomycetota > Geothermincolia > Fen-727 > Anoxymicrobiaceae > CAZEJS01. The sequence continues at coordinate 45,067 of CAZEJS010000021.1, read as the reverse complement.
CCCGTTCGGCGAGCCTAACGATTCCTACGTCATCGGCCGCCTGATGGACCGGGAAGTGATCTTCCTGAGCCGCCACGGCGAGGGGCACAGGGTGGTGGCCTCCGGGGTCAACTTCCGGGCCAACGTCTACGGGTTCAAGGCCCTAGGTGCCGGGACGCTCATCGGGGTCAGCGCCGTCGGCTCGCTCAGGGAAGAACTGGCCCCCCGGCAGATGATCGTACCCGACCAGATGATCGACCTGACACGGAGGCGCGAGAACACCTTTTTCGAGGACAACCCCGCGGTCCACGTCAGCATGGCCGACCCGACCTGTCCGGCCCTCGGCAGGGCGCTGTACGACAGCGCCGCGTCACTGGGGGTGCCGGCGAGGCTGGGCGGCACGTACGTCTGCATGGAAGGCCCCGCCTTCTCGACCCGCGCCGAGTCGAACCTCTACCGGACGTGGGGCGCCGACGTCATCGGGATGACCGCCGCCACCGAGGCGAAGCTGTGCCGGGAAGCCGAGATCTGCTACGCGCCCCTGGCGCTGGTCACCGACTACGACGTCTGGCGGGAGAACACCGACGACGTCTCCATCGACCTCATCATCGAGACCGTGCGCCGGAACGCCGAGACGGCCGCGGAGGTCGTGAAGAAGACGATACTGGGGATGCCCGACCTGGAAGGCTGCGCCTGCCGCCGCGCGCTGGCGACGGCGATCGGGACCGACCCCGGGTCGGTGCCCGACGTCACGCGCACCAGGCTTCGGGTGTTGCTCGCGAAGTACCTGCCTCCCGGAGAGTGAGACGTGAGCGTGCTTGTCGTTGGCTCGGTCGCGCTCGACAGCGTGAAGACGCCGTTCGGGGAAGTCCGCGACGCTTTGGGTGGCTCGGCCACGTTCTTCTCCGTGGCGGCTTCGTTCTTCACCCCCGTCTCCATGGTCGCGGTGGTGGGCAGGGACTTCCCGGTGGAGCACGTCGAGCTCCTGCGGTCGCGCGGAATCGACACGTCCGGCCTGACCGTCGAAGAGGGGGAGACGTTCCGCTGGACGGGAGTCTACGGTTTCGACCTCAACGACCGCGACACCATCGACACCAGGCTCAACGTCTTCGAAGGGTTCGAGCCGGTGATCCCCAAGGGCTCGGTCAACAGCGATTTCGTATTCCTGGGAAACATCATCCCGGCGCTCCAGTCCTCGGTTCTCGACCAGGTGGCGGGGCCGAGGCTCACCGGATGCGACACCATGAACTTCTATATAGAGGGCTATCTTGACGACCTCCTGGAGACCCTGAAGCGGGTCGACGCTATGGTGCTCAACGACTCGGAGTGCCGGCAGCTCGCCAACGAGCCCAACCTGATAAAGGCGGCGCGAAAAGTGCTGGACATGGGACCGTCCATGGCCGTGGTCAAGAAAGGCGAGCACGGCGCGCTGCTGTTCACACGGGACGCCTTCTTCAGCGCGCCGGCCTACCCGTGCGAGGCGGTGTTCGACCCGACGGGAGCGGGCGACTCCTTCGCCGGCGGCTTCATGGGGCACCTCGCCGCCACCGGCGACCTCTCCGAGCGCAACGTCAGGCGCGCCGTAATCTACGGCACGGTAATGGCCTCCTTCTGCGTCGAAAGGTTCAGTGTCGAGGGCATGACCTCCATCGAGAGGTCGGACATCGAGCGCCGCTTCAAGATGCTCAAGCAGGTCACCTACTTCGAGCCATGACCGGGAGGCGTGCGTGTTCCCGCGCGGTGGAATAAGGATCGCCAGGCTGCTGGGGATCGACATCCTGATAAACCCCACCTGGCTGCTGATATTCGTCCTCGTCGGGGTGTCCCTGACCGAGGCGCTGCGGGCCACCTCGTTCCGGGGCCGGGACTTCCCTTCCGGCGCCCCGGCGTGGGTTTTCGGTTTCGCCACCGCGGCGGTGTTCTTCGCCTGCCTGCTGGCCCACGAACTGTCGCACAGCATCGTGGCCATGAGGAACGGGCTCCGCATCAACAGGATTACACTGTTTCTCTTCGGGGGCGTGGCCGAGATGAGCGAGGACGTCCCCGACGCCGGGACCGAGTTGAAGATGGCCGCCGCCGGGCCGCTGATGTCATTCGCGCTCGCGGGCGCCTTCTACGGGCTGTACCGCCTGGTGGCCGCCCTGCCGTCGAGCAGCGTGGTCTGGGTCGCCCCGCTCTATTTCCTCTTCTACATCAACGCTTTCGTGGCGCTGTTCAACATGCTGCCGGGCTTCCCGCTCGACGGCGGCCGGGTGCTCAGGGCTATAATCTGGAAGATCACCGGCGACCTGCGCAAGGCCACCAGGGCCGCCAGCACGGGGGGCCAGGTCATTGCCGTCCTCCTGGTCGGCCTGGGTATATACATGACCGCGATCGGGCAGCTCGGCGGGCTCTGGCTGGTCCTCATCGCGGTGTTCGTCTTCCAGCTTTCAAGGGCCTCCTACAGGCAGACGCTCTACCGCGTGGCCGTCGCCGACACCAGGGTGCGGGACCTGATGCAGCCGCCGATCCCCGCGGTGGTCGAGGACACCTCCCTGACCGTGCTTATGACGCAGTACTTCAACGTCTACCACCTGCCGGCTTTCCCGGTCGTGGACGGGAACGGTCTGGTCACCGGCATCGTCGGCAGGGACGACCTCACCTCAGTGAACCCGTCGGAGTGGGACGTTCTCGACGCGGCGAGGGTGGCGCGCCCCCTCGACGAAGAGATGGTGGTAGACCCCGACGACAGCCTGGACAGGGTACTCAAGCGGGCGACGCGCCCGGGGGCGCTCCTCCTGGTGATGAGGGACGGCCGCGTAGAGGGCGTACTGACAGCCGACGCCCTGTTGGGATACATTAAGGCGAGGGTCGGCACCGGCGCTTGAGGGCGGCCCCGTGACAGCGAAGGGGACAGATGGAGATCGACGTCAAGGTAGCCACAATCCTCACCAGAAAAGCGAAACCGCCGCTCGAGTCCACGACGTTCAGGCTGACGGTGCCCGACGGCATCACCGCGGGCGGCCTGGTGGAGATGGTGGGAGTGCCCGCGGCGCTCGTCGGTTCCATCACCGTCAACAAGAGGCGCCGGCCGGTGGACACCGTCCTTTCCCACGGTGACGCCGTGGCGATAATCCCTTCCATATCCGGAGGCTAGATGGGCGCAACACCGGACGTGGTCGCGTCCCTCGAGGGCCTGGCCGTCCGTCGTCTCGAGGGCGGCGCCACCGTACCCTGCCTGTCGTACGAATCGGTCGAGAGCGCCGCGCGCGAGCACGGGCTCACGCTCCGCGAGGTCTCCGTCATCGCGCTGGAAAACGGCATCGTCCCGCTCAGGTACTTGAAGAACGTCGGCACGCTGGGAACCGCCGGGCAGGCCCGCCTGCTCCGCTCCAGGGTGCTGGTGGTGGGAGCGGGCGGCCTCGGCGGCGGGGCGGTCGAGCTTCTCGCGAGGTCCGGGGTCGGCGCGATCGTGCTCGCCGACCCCGACGTGTTCGAGGAGACCAACCTCAACAGGCAGAACTTCTGCTGCACCGACGTCATCGGACGCCCCAAGGTCCTGGTCGCCGGCGAGAGGCTTCGATACATAAACCCGGAGGTGGACGTCGAGGCGAGGGCGGTGGCGGCGGACCGGCACAACCTCCCGGACCTCCTCCACGGGTGCGGCGCAGCGATAGACGCGCTGGACAACCTCGACGACCGGCGGGCCCTCCAGGCCGCCTGCGCCGCCGCCGGCGTGGTGATGGTGCACGGGGCGATCGCCGGCACCTCGCTCCAGGTGACGACCGTTTACCCCGGTGAGGCGGGGCTCGAAGGCTTCGCGCCGTACGGGGGATCGGCCGGCGGGCGGGGCATCGAGCTGGAGACGGGGAACCCCGCGACCACCCCGCTGCTCTGCGCCGCCATCCAGGTTCAAGAAGCTGTCAAGGTGCTGGTCGGTGAGGGCGAGACGCTCAGGGGCCGCATGCTTTACATGGATTCCGCCGACTGGACCTTCGAGCTCATCGACCTCTGACGGCTGATCCGGTCGCAGGCAGGGCACATCGCTCCCGGGGGACCCACTCCCCGCTCCCGGCCCGGGTCGTCTCCAGGCGGACCACCTGCGCGGCGGGGCCATGCTCGCGCCCGGAGTCGAAATAGCCCAGCCTGGCGGACGACACGAATAGCGCGCAGAGGGCCAGCGCCGCGACGGTGACGACGGCCCACGACGCGAGGCCCCCGGCGCCGTGGCAGCACACCGCCAGCAGCAGTGTGATCCCGCTCGTCCTCGCAAGTGCTTTCATGCTCTCGATGGTAGCACCGGGGTGTGACAGGGGAACGGCCTCACTTGACGGCATTGCCTGTATTGCTTATCATCTGCTTGCAACGCCCGGCGGCCCGACCCCCTCTCCGCGGACCGCCACCAGGACACCTCTCCCCGCGAGAAAAGGGAACGCCATGCAGATCTTCCAGCGACTTCGCTCCAGGCCGGGCCTGAGCACCGCCATCGGCGCCGCCTTCGCCATCATTGCCGGGTTGATGCTCCTCGGTTTCGCATCCGGGGCCTTCGGCCCGCAGAAGGGAGGCCGCTCCGTCGCCGTGTCCGTGGCGCGCCGGGACATCCCGATGGGTGCGCCGATAACTCCCGGCATGCTTGCGACGCGAGACATACCCGCCGATTACGTCGTTCCGGGCGCCGTCCGCAAGAAAGAAGACATAGTCGGCTCCCGCGCCCTGCGCTTCATCGGTAAGGGCGAGCCGGTCACCGCCGCTTCGATCGCCGGCGGTCGCGGGGCCGCCAACATGGCCTCCCGCATCCCCGCCGGCCTCAGGGCCTACTCCATCCAGTTGTCCAGGGTCGCCGCCGGCTGCTCGGAGCTGAGGCCCGGCGACAGGGTGGACGTACTGGCGACCAACGGCGACCCTCCGGTGACGGCCACCCTGCTTTCCGGCCGCCTCGTCCTCAGCCTGACGGGAGGACCGCGGGGTGAATCCGGGGATGGTGGGCTCGAGGCCCAGTCGATAACTCTGCTGGTCTGTCCGGCCGAAGCGGAGCTGCTGGCCCAGGCGGCCTGCTCCGGCGAGATCTCCGTCTCGCTCTGCCCCGGAGAAACCGGAGAACACCCGGCGGGCAACGGCGGCTGAACCTGCTCGTTCCTACGAGAAGGAGTCGACCTTCCTGCCCAGGTCCTTGAAGTCGAACGCGGGCCGGCAGATCCTGCCGTAGATGGACACCATGTTGGGGGTATCGAAGCCCTGGCCGAGCACAACGACTACAGGCGAGTTGTACCGGCTCGGTATCTCGTCGTTCTGGACCACGTCAGCCCCCTCGAACTCCGGGACCGCCTGGAGCATGGCCCCGCAGTTCTCCTTGGCCTCCCTGCGGTAGTAGATGGTCGTCCTGGCCAGCGGCTCCTTGGTGCTTCCTTCGTACACCTTCTGGTGGCCCATCAACCTGAGCTCCTCGGCTACCGTCGGCACCGCCCAGGCCGATGACTTGTGGCCGCTCAAGACGCTGATGACGTCGGCGTTCGGCGCGTTGAGTTCCTCCACCCTCCTGGTGTCGTCCGACGCGAGCCTGGCAAGCAGGCCGGGCGATATCCGGGTATCGGCCTTGACCTCCGCGGCGAGCCTGGCGATCATCGCCGTGTCCGCGACGAAGTAACTCACGCCGCTCATGTACTTCGCGTCGCCGGGCACGGTGACGAACTGCGCGCTCTCCACCTTGAAGTCCTGGAGCTCCTGGGCGAGGTCCATGAGCTGGCCCGCGGTGTAGTCCATCTTGCAGTTCTCGGTGACGATGTCCACCAGTTGGTTGGCCTTCCAGACGCTTTTCTGCGATTCGGCCTTCGCGATCAGGGCCTTGATGAACGCCTGCTGGCTCTTGATCCTGTCGATGTCCCCGTTGGGCAGCCGCCTGCTGCGGACCACCACGAGCGCCTGCTCCCCGTCGAGCAGCAGGTCCCCGGCCGGGAGGTACCCGGCGTGCGGGTCGTTGATCGCCTGGTTGAGGTGTATGGGGACCCCGCCGATGGCGTCCACGATCTTCTTGAACCCCTCGAACTGCATGCTGATGAAGTGGTTGACCTCGATTCCCAGGAGATTCTGTACCGCCTGGATCGCCCCCGAGGGACCCTGGAACGAGTGCGCCGCGTTGATCTTGATCGTGCCGTGACCCGCCATCTCGGTCTTGGTGTCCCGGGGGATGGAGATGACCACGGCCCTCTTGTCGCGCTCCTGCAGGCAGACCAGCATCATCACGTCGCTGCGGCAGTAGCCGCCCTCGCCCTTGTTGCTCCCGGCGTCGCTTCCCAGTATGAGCGTGTTCACGCTCTTGTCGGGATCGCTGGAAACGGGGTGGAGCGCCCGCGCCACCTTCTTCCCCTCCTCGCCGGTGACGTGCGACTTCTTCACTTTCACCGAGAGGTAGACCCTGGCGGCCAGCTTGGCGATGGGCCTGTAGTAGAAACCCAGCGCTCCGCCGATAGCTATGCCGATTACGAAGAACGCCACGAACCAGTACAGCCCGTACGGCTTGCGCCTTTTCGGGCCCTTGGCCTTAGCGCTCGCGCTCTTCCGCAGGTCGCGCCTGCGCCCGCGGGCTTCCCAGTATGAAACGCGTTTCGCCGAGTGCTTTCCCATCGCGCCTTCCGCCAGGTACGTCCGAAAACCGGCCTATATATTAATTCGTCGGGCAACCCCCGGCAACTTCTTCGCCGGAGACGTCCCGCGCCCGCGAAGCACCGGCCTCGAAGCGGCTTGTTCACCTTGAGACGCTCCCGGCGGGGAGCCTGTTCCGGGCGGCCAGTCACAAAAGCGTACAATTAACTCAATCGATACAACTGTGCAAAGATCTTTTCAAAAAAAAATATAGAGATAATTATCAACTCCAACAACTCTAATTTATCCTATTAACAAGCCATTTTCTGCGATACCGGCTCCCTCTGGCTACCGAAAAACCTTCGGATTTGACCGTTAACCCTCTTGATTCACCTTATCTTGTGTGCTAATATCCCCGAGACATCAATATGTAGTAGTGATGCACGATGGGCACTGAGGGGATGGGCTTTTGGAAATTCTGCTGCTACTGCTCCTGATGCTTTCGGCGGGGCTCCTGTTCGTGCCGGGATTTCTGAAGGAGCGGGCACTCGATTCACCTGCAAGCACTGTCTCGGACTTCCGCCGCGGCATGGCCGCCCTGGCCATAAGCACACACAACTACAGAGGCTCGGGCCAGTACGCTTATTCGCGTTCCTCCGAGCCCGAACCGTACGTCAACGTGCGGCGCAGTCATTACACCGAGCAGGTGGACGACCATTCCGAGAGCTTCGTCCCCTACCCCAGCTCCAGGCGGCAGCGACAGATGGAGGCCAGGCGCAACAGGGTGATAGCCCTGCTCCTGGTGGTGGCGCTCGCCACCGGGATAATGGCTATCATCCCCGGCCTCAAGTGGATCATACCGGTGCACATCGTGGTGCTGGTGACCCTGGCCGGCTACATAGCGCTGGCGATACTCCTGCCGCACTCGGAGCGCCACCGGTAAGCGCTTCAGGCGCCTGTCCGGACCTCGAACTCGATATTGCCGCCGCTCGCCGTGACCAGGACGTCGTCGCCCTCCGCCACGTCTCCGTTGAGTATCTTCAGCGCCAGGGCGTCCTGTATCTCTCTCTGGATGACCCTCTTCAGGGGCCTGGCCCCGTAGAACGGGTCGAAGCCTTTCTCCGCCAGGAGGTCCTTCGCCCCGTCGGTGAGCTCTATCCCCACCTTCCTGTCCTCCAGCCTGCCAGCGAGCAGCCGCACCTGGATGTCCACGATGTGGCGGATGTCCTCGATGCCCAGGGGGTTGAAGATCAGGATCTCGTCCACGCGGTTCAGGAACTCCGGCCGGAACCTCGCCCGGAGCTCCTCCATCACCACGCCCTCGGCCTCCCCGCGGTCGAACCCCTCGGATAGCGTGAGAGAGTGGCTTCCCACGTTGGAAGTCATGATGACCAGCGCGTTCTTGAAGTCCACCGTGCGCCCGTGGCCGTCGGTCAGCCTGCCGTCGTCCATGATCTGCAGCAGTATGTTGAAGACGTCCTCGTGCGCCTTCTCTATCTCGTCCAGCAGCACCACCGTGTAAGGTCTCCTGCGGACCGCCTCGGTGAGCTGCCCCCCTTCCTCGTAGCCGACGTAGCCGGGGGGCGCACCTATCAGGCGCGAGACGGTGTGTTTCTCCATGTACTCGCTCATGTCCAGCCGCACCATCGCGCGTTCGTCGTCGAAGAGGAACTCCGCGAGGGCGCGCGCCAGCTCCGTCTTGCCCACCCCCGTCGGCCCGAGGAAGATGAACGAGGCTATGGGCCTGTCGGGGTCCTGGAGCCCTGCGCGGGCCCGGCGAATGGCGTTGGAGACGGTCGATATTGCCTCGTCCTGCCCCACCACGCGCTCGCGGAGCCGGTCCTCCATCCTGATCAGCTTCTCGACCTCGCCCTCCATCAGGCGGGAGACGGGGATGCCGGTCCACTTGGCGACGACCTCGGAGACGTCCTCCTCGTCGACCTCCTCCTTGAGCATCTTGCGGTCCTTCTGCAGCTCGGCAAGCCTGGCGTTCTCCTCCTCCATGCGGCGCCCGGCGTCCACCAGGGTCCCGTACCTTATCTCGGCGGCCTTCTCCAGGTCGCCTTCGCGCTCGGCGGCCTGCTCCTCGTAGCGGAGCTCCTCCATGCGCTCGTTTAGCTCCCTTATCCTGGAGATGGCGGCCTTCTCGTTCTGCCAGTGGGCCAGCAGCTCCTCGTTCTCCTCCTTGAGGTCGGCGAGTTCCTTCTCCAGCCTCTCCAGCCTCTCGCCGCTGGCCTCGTCCGTCTCTTTCTTGAGGGCCTCCCGCTCGATCTCGAGCTGCTTCATCCGCCGCTCCACCTCGTCGACCTCGGTGGGCATGCTGTCTATCTCGATGCGGAGCCGGCTGGCCGCCTCGTCGATGAGGTCTATCGCCTTGTCCGGCAGGAACCTGTCGGTTATGTACCGGTCGGAGAGCACAGCCGCGGCCACCAGCGCGGAGTCCTGCACCCGCACCCCGTGGTGCACCTCGTACCGTTCCTTGAGGCCGCGGAGTATGGATACGGTGTCCTCCACCGACGGCTCGTTGACCATGATGGGCTGGAACCTGCGCTCGAGCGCCGCGTCCTTCTCGACATACTTGCGGTACTCGTCGAGGGTGGTGGCGCCGACCGCGTGGAGCTCGCCGCGCGCCAGCGCCGGCTTGAGCATGTTGGACGCGTCGATGGCGCCCTCGGCCGCCCCCGCCCCCACCAGCGTGTGCATCTCGTCGATGAAGAGGATGACCTCCCCCTCGGCCTGGTCGATCTCCTTGAGCACCGCCTTGAGCCTGTCCTCGAACTCGCCCCTGTACTTGGCGCCGGCGATCATCGAGCCGATGTCGAGGCCCATGAGCCTCTTGCCCTTGAGCCCCTCGGGGACGTCGCCGTCGACGATGCGCCGCGCCAGGCCCTCGGCGATGGCGGTCTTGCCGGTGCCGGGGTCGCCGATGAGCACCGGGTTGTTCTTGGTCCGCCTGGAAAGGACCTGGATGACCCGCCTTATCTCGTCGTCCCTGCCGATGACCGGGTCCAGCTTTCCCCTGCGCGCCTCGGAGGTGAGGTCCCGGGCGAAGCGCTCGAGGGCCTGGTACTTCTCCTCCGGGTTCTGGTCGGTGACCCGCTGCGAGCCCCGTATCTCCGCGAGCGCGGCCAGGACGTCGTCGGCGGTCACCCCGAAGTCGGCCAGTATCTGCGAGGAGCGCCCGGGCGAGGCGAGGATGCCGAGCAGCATGTGTTCGGTGCTCACGTACTCGTCCTTGAAGTTCTGCGCGATCCGCCAGGACTCGTCGAGGGCCCGGTCGAGAGCGGTGGAGGCGTACTGCCCCCGGGTACCGCTGATCTTCGGCCGTGACTCCAGCTCGCGGCGGAGGGCGTCCTCGAGCGCCGCGGGGCTCACCCCGAGCTTCTGCAGGAGAGGGGTTATCACCCCTTCGGCCTGCCCCACCAGCGCCAGGAGGAGGTGCTCAACGTCCACCTCCTGGTGCTGCAACCCCGAGGCGAGCGACTGCGCCTGGCCCAGGGCCTGCTGGGCCTTCACCGTCAGCCTGTCCGGCTCGATCATTCCTCTCCCCCCTGACCTCGTCCGTCCGGCGGACCCGGACCCCCGATGCGTCAATGCGGCCGGCGAGGCGCCGTGCGGTATTCAGTATCGAGCGGCCCCTTGCGCCCGTCAAGCCGGTATGCACTAGAATGGTTGGTGTCCCGTCGGGAGCGGCGAAAGGCGCAATTGGCACGAAACGGCGGCCTCGCGGGCCAGGTGACAGGGGTCAGGAACGAGTTCGGCGGCCTGGTGCGGAACCGGGACTTCATGCTCCTCTTCCGGGGGCAGATCGTCTCCTGCACGGGCGACTGGATAGCGACCTTCGCGCTGATGTCCCTGGTGTACCGCATCACCGGCTCGTCTCTGGCGGTGGGAGGCGTGCTGGCCTTCAGGATCGTTCCCGCATTCTTCAGCGGGCCGATCGCCGCCCTCATCGCGGACCGGCTGGACCGCAAGGCTCTGATGATATCCTGCGACCTGGCGCGCGGCGTGATCATCCTGGGCGCGCCTTTCGTCACCCGCCTCTGGGGGCTCTACGTCCTGGTCTTCTTCGTCGAAGGGCTGGCGATAGTGTGGCTCGCCGCGCGCGACGCCAGCATCCCCAACCTGGTGGAGCCCGACCAACTGACCATGGCCAACTCCCTATCGATGGCCACAACCTACGGCGTGATACCTCTGGCGGCGCTGGTGTTCTCGCTGGTGACCGTCCCGTCGCCGCTCACCAGGCTCTTCATCAGCGGCGGCTTCTTCTCCGAACATCCCACCGCCATCGCCTTCATCGTCGATTCGATCAGCTTCTTCACCGCCACCTGGTTCTTCGCGCGGATGAAGCTCGCCTCGCCGCGGGACCACATCGAGGAGGAGGCGGACGGTTTTATCGAGTCGATATCTTTCGCCCTCCGCGACCCCTTCGCGAGGTCGCTCATGCTCGGGGCCGCCATGGGGTGCGTCGGCGGCGGCAGCATCTACGCGGTGGGCATGGACTACGTGAAGGAGGTCCTGGGGGCGCGATCCGACGCGGCGTTCGGGTTCCTGATGGCGCTCTTCGGTGTGGGGATGATCGCCGGGGTGGCTCTACTGCAGGTTCTGGTGAAGCACGAGGAGAAGCCGTGGATGCTCCGGGTCGCGCTCCTGGTGGCCGGGGGGATCATGATAAGCATGTCCATGGTGCAGTGGCTGCCCATCATCTACGCGATGGCGGCGTTCTTCGGGGCCTCTTTCGGAGTGCTGTTCCTGGTGGCGGTGACCATGGTCCAGGAGCGCATAGAGGACCGCGACCGCGGCAAGGCGTTCGCGGCGTTCCACGCCGTCTCCAGAATATTCCTGGTCATCGGGGCGGGACTTTCCGGCGCCATCGCCGGCCTCGTGGGAACGAAGACGGTGCACATCCTGGGGTTCGAGTACACCGTGCACGGGGCCTCGGTGGCGCTGCTGGTCGCGGGTTTCCTGATAGCCTCGGTGTCGATCGTCCCCATGGGGGAGAAGAAAGAGCGCGTGCGCGAGTACTTCATCCGGGAAAAGGGAGTCGAGGCGGCCGACGCCGAGTAGTTCAGCGCGCGCCCACGGTGCACGTGCCCGCGCCGCGCCCGTCCCAGTACATCGAGCGCTCGGCGATGATGTCCGGCCCGGCACCCTCAACCCTGACGGCGATGCCCGCGCAGCGGTCGGTGACAAGGTCCGACATGTTGAAGCTGCGCCGCGACCCCGGGGCGATCGTCTCGGTGAGCTCCCGGTTGTCCTTCCCGCCTATCGTCAGGTAGGTCACTCGCACCCGCACCGGCGCGTCGCCGGGATTCTGGACGAGCGTCCAGGTCTCGTACAAGCTGCCGCCCATGCTCCCACTCCGGCCGTCCCCGAAGTAGAAGGCGCGGCCCGGGGCGGCTACCCCGATCGAATCGTGGCACGCTTCCCCGCCGCCAGCGTCCCAGTACATCGCGCGTTCGGCGACGATCGGCAGCGACCCGCGCACCCTGGTCGAGAGGTCCACGTCCGGGGCGGCGTCGCTCACCCTCACGGTCTTTCTCGACCCGGCGGGCACGGTAAACGCCGGCTGCGGGACCTCCCCCGCGGGCGTCATGTAAGTGAGCGTGACCTCCGCGTCCCGCTCGTTGGGGTTCTGGACCAGGACGTACGTCTCGAAGCCCCAGGCGGTGGAGCCCTCGGCCAGGTAGAACTCGTCGGCCGGCGCGGTGACGCCGACGGAGTCGTGTCCCTCGCCGCGGCCGTTGCGGTACATCGCCCTCTCCGGTATGACCGGGACCGGGGACTCCACCATTATGGACGCGTCCGCCGCGCCGATGTCGTCGGCGACGTTGAAGGTCGCCCTGGTGCGCGCCTTCACCTTCCTGTGGACCGTCCTGGGGCCGGCGCCCTCGATCATGTAGGTCACCGCGCAGTCCGCGTCTTCGGACGAGGGGTTCATGATCAGCAGCCAGCACTCGAACCCCCAGGCGGTGGAACCCTCCGGCAGGTACCACTTCTGAGAAGGCGCGGTGACGCCTATCGAGGAGTGCCCTTCACCGCCACCTCCCCCGGCCTCCCAGGACATGGTCCGGTCAACGGCGATGGTCCTGCCTTCGAGGCACCGCACCCGCGTGGAGAAGTCCGCCCGGGCGAGCGCTTCGGAGTCGCCCGGGTTGATGGTGGTCCTGCTCAGCGGGGCCATGCGGATGTCCGGTCCCGGCACCGTGCCGTCGTTGGTGAGGAACGTCACCCTCGCGGTGACGGCTTCGGCGTTCGGGTTGGCGATAGCGATGTCGGTGCGGAACCCCCAGGCGGTGGAACCCTCCGGCAGGTACCAGAGCGGCGAAGTGACGGTGAAGGCCTCGAGGCCGTTGGAAGTGCCGTTGGTGTTGGCGACCTCGACCCTCTGGACTCCCTCACCGGCGGGCACGACGCACTTGACCCTGGAGTCGGACCACGAAACGCAGGATGCCGCGACGCCGTTGAACGTCACCCTGTTGGCGGGCCTTCCCCCGGGGGAGGACGGCGCGCCGAAGCCCCTGCCGGAGACCGTTACCACGCTGCCCTCGGGACCGCTCGATGGGGACACCGACCAGGCCTGCGGCGGCGCCGGGACGGTGAACCCGCCCGCCAGCGGCCTGGGCTTCTCGCCCCCCGTCAGCACGTTCACCGCGCGAGACGTGGCCGCGGCCGAACCGGTGACGGTTATCTCCGCAGTCAGGTGCTCGGCGTCCGCCACCGTGGTCCTTTTCACTTCTATGCCGCCACCCAGCGTCAGCCTGCTGGAAGCGCCGAAATGCGTCTGGCTCCCGGTCACGCGCACCTCGCCGATCCACCCCCGGGGCGCGGAAGCGGGCTCTATCCTCGCGATTGTGGGGTCGGAGCCTACCACCAGGCCCCCCGGGAGGGGCACCGGCGTTTCCAGCGCCGACTTGACCGAGACGTCCCGGGGCCCGAGGGTCGCCCCGGGGTCCACGTGTATGCGCGCCAGGATATGGGTGTTGTCCACCACGTCGAGAGAGCCCGGGAGGACCTGCACCCCGTCTCCGAAAGACATGGTCGGCGGCGCCCCCTGGAAGTGCGTGTAGGCCCCGATGACCTGCACGTCCAGCGTCTCTCCCGGGTCGCAGTAGTACGGCGAGCAGGCCTTGATGTACGGCGGGTCGGCGAACAGGATCGTCCCGCCCGCACCCACGGCCCAGATGTCGTTGTTGTCGTAAGCGAAGACCCTGTACAGCGTTCTCGAGGTGAGGCCGGACGCCTGGTCGCTCCAGGAACTCCCGTCGAAGAAGAGGACCGTGCCCGAGTTCCCCACCGCCCAGGCGTGGCTGGAATCCGTCGCGCTGACGCTCTGCAGGTTCCTGGTCGTAGGCGCCGCCTGCCGGCTCCAGGCGGAGCCGTCGTAGAACAGTATCGTGCCGCTGGCTCCCACCGCCCAGGCGTGGGAGCCGTCCACCGGCCACACCCCCAGGAGGTTGGCCGTGGTGCCGCCTGGCTGGCTGCTCCAGGAGGTGCCGTTGTAGAACAGTATCGTGCCGCGGTCGCCGACTGCCCAGACGTGGCTGGAGTCGAACCCGAAGACGCTCCTGAGCGCCCTTGTTGTCCCGCTGGTCTGGCCGGTCCAGGAGTTGCCGTTGTAGAAGCGTATCGTTCCCGAAGCTCCGACCGCCCAGACGTGGCGAGGGTCGAGCGCGCAAACGCTGTAGAGCGCACTTGTTGTCCCGCTGGTCTGGCCGGTCCAGGAGGCGCCGTTGTAGAAGCGTATCGTTCCCGAAGCCCCGACAGCCCAGACGCGTCCGGGGTCGAGCGCGCTGACGCCCTCCAGGGTGTTCGTCGTTCCACTCGCCTGAGTCTCCCAGTAGGCGCCCCCGTCCCCGGAGTGCAGGACCGTCCCGCTGGCTCCGACCGCCCATACCTCGTCGGCGCTTGCCGCCGCGGTGTTGTTCAGTGCGGCCGTGCTCCCGCCGGTCCTGGAGGTCCACGCATTGCCGCCTGTGTTCGTCATGAACTTCCCGTCCCCCGCCGCGAACACCCTGTTGACCGCAGCCGCGTCGATGCCGCAGACGTCCGCGGTCGTCCCGCTGTTGTGGGAAGTCCAGGAGGAACCGTTGAACATCCTTATCGTGCCCTCCCACCCGGCGAAGTAGATGTGGGAAGCGTCCAGGGCGCAGAGGTCCGCCGGCCAGTCCTGGCCCGTGAGCACCCGCGTCCAGGACGCGCCCCCGGGGTTCGAGGTGGACCTGAGAATGTTCCCGTTCCAGTCGATGGCGTAAACGTTGTTCGCCGCCACCGCCGAGACCCTGTAGGGAGCGTCCAGCGAACCGTCGTTGACCATAGTCCAGGTTGCTCCGCCATTGCCGGTGTACCAGGTCCACACGCTCACGGCCCACACCTGGTTGGAGTTCAGGGCGAAGATGCCGGTGAACCCGCCCGTGGTGAGCTCGAGCTGTCGCGACCAGGTAGACCCGTTGAAGAAGAGGATGACCGCGTCCTTGAACCCGTCGTAGCCGCCTGCGGCCCAGACGCGGTTGGGAGCTGCCGAGGTCACCGACAGCAGGTCGTACGGTGTGGGGCTTGGAGTGACGCGGCTCCAGGTCGCTCCTCCGTTCGTCGTCCTGAGGATCGTGCCGGCCTCTCCCACCGCCCAGGCGTTGCTGGCGTCCAGGGCCTCGACGTCGTACAGGTTGCTGGTGGTGTTGCTGCGCTGCTGGGTCAGGGCGCTGCCGTTCCAGAACATTATGGTCCCGTAGTCGCCAACCGACCACACCGCGCTGGCGCTCCCCGCCGAGGTGGCGTTCATTCGACGGCCTCCCGGGAGGGGGTTCTGGAACACCCAGGTCCAGCCCCCGTCGCCCACGGCTCCGGCTGCTCCCCGGTGGGCCCGGACCCCGTGACGGTCCGCTTTCCCCGGGCCGGCCGCGCCAAAAGCCCGCCGGCGCGCAGGGGCCCCATCGGGCCCCCCTGCCCCGGCGGCGGCCGCGCGGGCGGCGCCCCCGGCGAGCGGAAGAAGGAGCAGCGCGATCGTCAGCGCCACCCCGGCGGCCGCAACAGCTCTGACGCTTCTCCTCATGACGCCTTCCTTCCGGCGGCCGGTGCCGCTCTCTCGCCGTAACAAGGTTCCGGGTGACCGTCTCTCATACCCCGGGAGCCCTTCAACCTAACCCGCCGGCCCCTCCCGGCCTCACCCCTTCCGCGGTCGAGATTCCCGCTCAGGGTGCATGGTGAGGGGGCTCCCCCGTGCCGAGCCTTAAAACAGGCCGGCGGAAAGCGAGGAGTGGCGATGCGCCGCGGTGTGGTTCTCGTCTCAATATTTCTGATTGCCGCGGGGATGCTCGCGACGAGCAGCGGGCCGGCCTGCCCCGCGGCTCCCGCGCAGGGCGCCTCGGTAACGGTCTCGGCCACGGTGGCGCGGACCATACACGTGTCCGGCACGGACTCGGGCCGCGGGAACGTCAACACCGTCCGCATGGAGAATCCCGGGTCGATCACTTTCGTCGCTCCTTGAACCGGCGTCCCGGCTTTACGCCGGCGCCTTTCTTCTTATCCTCCTCCGCGCCCGTTCCTTCCCCACACTCTTCAGGTGCCTCCCCGGAACCGGAGGAGTCGTCTTCGGGCACGGTTTGCTCTTCCGGTTCGCAGGGCGGCGTGCCGCCGGGCCCGCTTCTCACCTCGGGTTCCCCGGGGGGCTCCGGCGGAGGGCCCTCCGGTGCGGTTTGCTCTTCCGGCTCCTCGGAAGGCTCAGGAGAAGCGCCGCCGGCCGCGCCATCTTCCCCGGACCCTTCAGCGGGAGCCGCCCGCTTCTTTCTGCGCCGGGACACCCACGTCACCAGCACGGCCGCCGCCGAGGCTGCCAGCAGTATCAGGGCCAGCATGGACAGCGGGAACAGGTTGAACGTCGCGGTGGCCTTCCTGGTGGTGTCGAACACGTCCAGGCTCGGCCCGTAGCGGACCACCGCCTTCACCTTGAAGCTGCCCACCAGCGGGGGGTGCGGTATCACCGCCTCCAGGTACCTGGTCGTCCCGGGGAGGACGGTTATCTCGCTGAACTCGACCCTGCCGGAGCCCCAGCCGAAAGCCGCCCTGTACGAGAGCGAGCCCTTGACGGTCAGGTGCACGTTTCCGGAGTTCTGGAAGACCACCCGCGCCGCCACCCGCCGCTTCGGCAGCAGGGGCAGTTCGCGGGTCGGCCAGAACCAGGTGCCGGTGACCCTGACGTCCTTGATCCGGCCCTCCCTGACGATCTCCCCCGGTACGGTGACCATGACCAGCGCCCCTATCCGGGGACGCGCCGATACCGGGGCCCCTCCGGCGTCCGGGGCCTGCTCGAAGAATATGACCCCGTAGTGGCCGCCGGGCTCAGCGTCGGCCGGGACGGCGAGGCGGAACGCCTTGGCCGCGGTGGCGCCCGGAGGCACCGTCATCGCGGGAGCGTCCGTGGCCAGCCAGTTGGAGCAGGAGTAGGAGTAGTGCCCGGGCTTCCTGAAGACGAAGTCGTTGTTCGCCTTGATGAAATAGTCGTTGAAGTAGACGTTCATCGTCACCGGGTCGGAACCCAGGTTGCGCACGTTCACGGCAAACTCCCGGGTCGTTCCCGGGGCGGCGGCCAGTTCCAGCTTTGCCGGGTACACCATCAGGTCGAACGCGCCCTGGGCGGCCGCCGGCGTCGCGCCGGTCAGGAGGGCCGCCGCGAGAAGCGCCGCGACGGCCGCGGTCTTCTTTCTCATTTTCCTCTCCAAAAAAAGATCAAGGGGCCTGCGCCCCTTGATCTCTATACCTCACCGCTGCCGGGACCAGCGTCCGCAAGCGTGGCTGTGGCTGGGTGGCAGCGAAGACGCGCGCAGCCGGGCAGGTGTCCGGCACCGGGTCCCTCGTGGCGGCGAGGCTGCAGATAGCCCGTACAAAGGCCCCCGCCCCCGCGGCTTACGGCTGCGTGGCGGTGTAGGTGTGCGTGGCGCTGTAGGTGTCCGGCGCCAGCTCCCACGGCACCCGCAGGCTGTAGGTGATGCTGCTGGTGATGTTGCTTCCACGGTTGCCCCGGACCACGTCCACCGCGGTATCTCCGAACGGGGTGTTCGCCGACGCCTTGTAGGTGACCCTCGAGTCCGCGGATGTGGCCTCGAACGTAAGGTTCCCAGAGGGTATAACTTCAGGAGTAGCGCCGGTGCCGCGGAGGTCGTGGTCCTTGGTCACCTTAAGGCTCCACGCCTTGTTGCTGTTCACGGTGGCGGTTATTACCCCGGTGTAGTCGGAGCCCGGGGCCAGGGGGCCGCCTCCAAAATCCACGCTGGTGGTCGGCATGGTCAGTTGCAGAGTCGTAGCGATGTTCGCCGACACGCTCACGTTGGTCGGGTTAGCGGCGAACGCGCCGGAGCAGAGGAACAACGCGACCGCTCCAGCGACAACCAGGACGATCAGCGCCGCTTTCTTCCTGCCGGTTTCCATGAAACCACCTCCGTCATGGTGGCCGGGCCCCAAGAAGCGGACCGGTTCGCGGCGCTTCACCCTCACCCGGCCGGGTGACACTATGTCGCCCATTATAACGATAAACCGCCGCACTTTGATACGGGTAATCTGGTGAAACGAACGAAATGGCTCCTCGGGGGATTGAGGCGGAGATGTCCGGGAACGGCCTGGAGCGCGGAGCATCCCGGCGCCGCACCGCCGCCCCCTGCTACAGCTCCAGCCGCTCCTTGAGCTTCGGGAGGTAGGAGTCGCTGACCTTCAGCCTGGTCTCTTTCCCGTCGGCGAGCACGACCAGGACCCCCCTGGACCTGTCCCGCGCCACCTTGTGGATGAAATCGAGGTTGACGATGTAGGAGCGGTGGGTCCGGGCGAAGCTCCCGGAATCCAGCCTCTGCTCCAGCCGGCCCAGGCTGTAACCGGTCAGGAAGCGCCTGTCCCTCGTGTGCGCGTAAGAGTACTTGCCGGCCGCCTCGAAGTAGGCTATCTCCGCCAGCGGCACCAGGAACGTCTCGTCGCCCCGTTGAACCGGCAGGCGCTGCAGGCGGGTCGACCTCGACAGGGGCAGCTCGGGCGCGGTCCTCGCCGCGCGCTCGAGTATCTTGGTGATCCTGGCCACGAGCTCCAGGGTCTTGAACGGCTTGAGGACGTAATCGTCGGCCCCTTTCAGGGCCTTAACCACCACCGCTTCGTCCCCGACCGCCGAGAGGAACAGGATGGGGGTGTGCCTGGTAACCTGGTTCGACCTCATCTCCATCATGACGTCCAGGCCGCTCTTGCCGGGCATCCTCATGTCCAGGATCACCAGGTCGGGCCCGACCTCCGCGGCCATGGCCGCTCCATCCTCCGGGTCCTGGCAGATGGTGACCTCGAACCCGTCGATGGTCAGCACCGCCTCCACCGTCTTGAGCATCTCCGGGTCATCGTCGATGACCAGTATGTGAGAACTTCCCGGACCAGCCACGTCTTCACCACCTCGAGCGTTCTTCCCGATTATATCAACCAGTCCCGTCCGCCGCTCCCTCCGGCGGTATCCGCGGCGCCGGCACCCTCCGCATGCGCGTGGCGGCGCGGGCGAAATCACCCGCGTGGAGAAATGCTAGAATGGGACGGCAGCGAGGCCGAACGGAGACCCCGGAGGAGAACCATGGCAGCCGATCAAGGTCCCAAGCCGCAGAGGGAGATAAACAGGCTCAAGGCCAGGGTAAAAACCCTCCAGAAAGACAAGGAGAGGTCGTTCCCCGACCTCGGGCGCGCCGCGTACCGGTCTTTCCTGGACGGGCGCCTGACGGACCCGGGACTGGTGGAATCGTGCGGCCGCATCCGCGCCATCGACGAGGAGATCGAGCGGGCCGGCGCCGACATCGCGCGCCTCCAGGCGGCCGTCCAGCAGATGAAGGCCGCCGGCGCATTCGTGGGCACCTGCGCCTCCTGCGGTGCCGGCCTGACGGCCGGCCTGAAGTTCTGCGGGAGCTGCGGGGCTCCGGTCCCCGGTGCGGCTCCGCCACTGCCCGCCGTCGCCGCGTGCCCGAGCTGCGGCGCTCCCGTGGCCCCGGGGGCGCTCTTTTGCGGCACGTGCGGAGCTTCCCTGGAACCTGCCTCCACTGCTCCAACGCCTCCTCCGCCGGGTTCGCCTGCCTCGCCTGTCGCGCCTCCCCCGCCGCCCGCCGGGGCTTCAGCGCCCGTGTCTCCTCCGTCTCCTCCGCCTCCTCCGCCTCCGGTGTCTCCCGAGCCCCCACCCTCCTCGCCGGTGGAACCCGCCGCTCCGGCCGGACCCCGGTGCCCCGCGTGCGGGGCCCCCGTAGAGGAAGAGGGAGCCGCGTTCTGTGGAGAGTGCGGGGCCAGGCTCTGAGTTGAGCGCCTCTTCGACAACGGCGGCCGCGAAGGCAGGTGTGCTCCGTTGAGCGTGCTTCTCACCGGCGTCGACACCATCCTCGGTTATCACGTGGCGCGTGCCCTTGTTGCCTCGGGGTTCACCGTCAACGTCCTCCTCCCGGGCGAGCTGGCGCCCCGGAGCTCCGCGGCAGGGTGGCGCGTGCATCCCGGCCGCACCACTGACCCGGAGGCCTGCCTGGAGGCGCTCGACGGCGCGTCGGCGGTGTTCCATTTCGAGTCCGGGCATCTTGCCTCGGCCGGCCCGATGGCGACCCGCTCGTTCCTCGAGGGAACCAGGAACCTGCTTCTGGCAATGTCGCGGTCGGGCGTCGAGGACCTGGTCTTCGGCAGCTCCGCCCTGGTGTTCCGGCCCGGGACCCCCGCCGAGCCCGGAGACGAAAGCTCTCCATCGGAGGATTCCCTGCCGGCCCTGCCCTGCCTGGAGGCGTTGAGGGCCGCCGGCGAGCTGGTGCGGCGCTACTGCGATTCCGGCGGCACGCGCGCCGTCACCGTCAACCCGACCCTGGTGATGGGCAGCCGCGACCTCCCCGGCGGCGCGGGCTGGTACCTCCTGGAGCGGGTCTTCTCCTCGCCGGGCCCCGTTGCCTCAGGCAGCCTCAACGTGGTGAGGGCCGCCGACGCCGCCATGGCGGCCGTCAGGGCCCTGGGCCGTGGGCGGCCCGGTCGTTCCTACATACTGGGGGGCGAGAACGTCACCCTCGCCGAACTCGCCGGGCTCGCCGAGAAGGCCAGGGCGGGCAGGGCGGTCCCCCGCGAGGAGCCCCGCCGGGGTCGCTTGCGGAACACCCTGCGCAGGCTCGTACCAGGGGTTCGCGCACCGGGGCCGCCGCTTCTGCGCCTTGCCGGCGCAGACCTCTGCTACTCGGCGGCCAGCGCCCGGGAGCACCTCTCGCTCGAGAGCGCTCCCCTGGAGAGCACCGTCGCCGAGGCCGTCGACTGGTACCTCTCAAGGGCCTGGTAACCTCACCGGGCCGGACCATTCCCCGCCGGGTCCTCCTGTGCTAACATCGTCGATGCCGGTGCCAGACCCCGTTCCGCGGATTAACGCGTGAAAGGACAGCGCGATGGGGAAAAAGTCCAGGTTCCACCTGCTCGTGCTGTTGTCCGTGCTGACGGTCGCATCTGCCGCCGTCTTCCTCTTCGCCGTAACCCGCCCGGGCACAGCCTACGACCCCGCGAAGGTGAAACTCGACGTCCGGCTGCTGACGCGGAGCGAGATAATCACCGCCGCGTACAAGATCTACGGTGACAACTCGCAGGACATGTGGGTCGCCAAGACCATCATCAAGAACACCGGCAAGATCCCGGTGAGAGATTTCCGGATCTCCTACCGGCTGGGAGACCTGACGGGTTGGAACTCCGGGGAGACGTACGAGGAGATACGCCCCGGGCAAACGGTCAGGGACTACTGCTGGCCACCCCTGGATCCCGAAAAGGTCCAGCAGATTACCACCAAGACGCCCGCGGAACTCACCGTGAAATACGAGTACGCGGGCCTCGACAAGCCGAAGGAGATCGCGGAGAAGATATTCCTCCTGGGCAGGAACGACTTCGTTTTCACCAGCCTCAAGGAAAAAGACATCGTCACTTTCACCGACAGGTTCGACAACTACCGGTTCGTCGCCGCCTTCATCACCCCCAACGAGGAGGTCACGAAGTCGTTCGCCAACACCGTCGCCGGCGGCCTCGAAACCCGCGCGAGCGACGACGACGCCCTCCAGGCTTTCGGGAGCGCCTTCTACAGCCTCCGCAACCTGGGCGTCAAGTACATCATGGAACCCGCGGGGTTCTGGACCGGCGGCGCCTCGCAGTACGTCCAGTACCCGAGGGAGACGATCGAGCGGGCGTCGGGCACCTGCCTCGACCTGGCGATATGCATGAGCGCGCTGATGGAGGCGGTGGGCATCAAGTCCTACGTGGCCCTGATACCCGGGCACGCGATACCCGTGGTGGAGCTGCCGGAGAGCGGGGACCTCTACGCAATAGAATCCACTTTCATCGACAAGGAATACGCGCTGGACAAGTTCGGTGACTCGGTCTCGCCGGAGGTCCTGGCGAGCGAGTGCATAAAGATCGCCGGGAAAGAGCTGGAAGACGCGGAAAACGACGGCGCCATCATATACATCAATCCCGAGTACTGGTGGAAGGCGGGGGTGATACCGTCATGGTGAGAGCGAAGGTCGTCCTGCCCGCCCTGGCTCTGGCGCTTCTGGCCGCACTGGCGCTTCTGGCCGTCCTGCCGCCGGGCGCCTCCCGGGCCGCCGGCGAGAAGCCCACGGTGCACGAAACCTACCAGGTGGCGTTGAACGATGTCGGCGACGGGCGCGTCGTCGACACCATCAAATACTCCAGGGACGACTACGCGGTGATCAAGAAAGTCGAACGCAAGAAGCGCGGTTTCCTGACACGGCGGTTCAACGACGAGGACGACAAGGGAGAGCTGATCGATTTCCGCACCGATCTCGATGACTCGACCCACTCGGTGGTGATCACTTACGACAAGCCCGGCATGGCTTACAACACCAGGGGCGAATTCGTCTTCTACGGGGGCTTCGATTCGAAACCGAAGTCGACCGCCGGCAACAAGCTGACCTTCGAGGAGACCTACACGGTGAACAGCGAGTTCACCCTCTTCTCCGACCAGGTCTTCAAGACGACCACCGAGGTCATCCTGCCGCCCCGCGCCTCGGGGATCACCTACGACGGCGGCGACAAGGCCATCAAGTATCGGATGCCCCCGGCCAGGACGCTGTACGGATTATGGAGCGAGCAGAAGGTCGCGCTGTCCGTGGTTTTCGGCCTTCTGACGCTCGTCTTCGGGGCGCTCCTGGCGTTCGTAGCCGCAAGAAAGCCCTTGGTGTCCGCGCCGGTGCCGCCGCTGACTCAGGTCCCGCCGCGCGTCGACGTCCCACCGGACGCTCCTGCGGCCGCCACAGGTCAGGAGTTCTGCACTCAATGCGGTTCACCGCTGGCCCCGGGGGCCAGGTTCTGCACTAACTGCGGCGCCGAGGTCCGCCCTCCCGGGCCCGGCGGGGCTCCCTGACACCGCTTTTCCGGAGTTTCTCCCGCGACGGCGACCGGCTCCCGCTCGAAGACCTGTCCGCACCGCCTGACGTACGGCCCTGAAACGGCCGCGCAAGATTTATGCAGTTCTTGTTACCAGACGGTTGACAGTTTTTACCAATTTGTATATAATAGGAAAGCTTTCTTGTATCTTCAGCCTGAAAGGTGGGAGTCTTGAGGAATACCGAACCCCTCGAAGTGAACGTGATGCAGCGGATCCGCGACGACCTCAACGAATGCCTCGGCGAAAAGCTCAAGGTGCGCGCCAACAAAGGCCGCAAGATCGTGGTCGAGAACATGGCCGTGCTCGAAGAGACGTACCCCCACGTCTTCGTCGTCAGGGTCGAAACCAAGGCGGCGCCGAGCCAGCGGGTCTCCTACACCTACGCCGACATCATCACCCGTACGGTGGAGCTCTCCAGGCCTGACTCCGAAGAGGGTCTCTTCGGCTGGCTGAACTGCTGAGTCCTCCTCCCGCGGCGCCCCCGGGCGCCGCTTTTTTTTGCCCTGCGATCGATTGAACGAGCCCCCCGTCAAGGTTAGAATACTGCGGACTCGCATTCACCGAGTCCGGCGCCCGCCTCCTGGCGGGTCCCACCGGCCTGCAAGGGCGCTCGCCGCGAGCGCGTCAATGGAAGGAGCATGGAATTGGAGAACGTCGTAGTCGTATCAGCGGTCCGGACGCCGTTCGGATCTTTCGGCGGTTCGCTGAAGACGGTACCGCCCGTCGAGCTCACGAAACTGGTGGTCGAAGAGGTGTTGAAGCGCGCCGGGCTCCCGCCCGAGAGCGTCGACGCGTGCATCTTCGGCAACGTCATCCCGAGGACCGACGAGAACGATCTGCCGGCCAGGTGCGGCGGCCTCGCGGCCGGCCTGCCCGACACGGTGCCCTGCCACGGCGTCATCAGGGGTTGTGGCAGCGGCATGGAATCCATCGTCGGAGGAGCGAGGCAGATCATGCTCGGCGAAGACGAGATAATCGTCGCCGGGGGCGTCGAGAACATGAGCATGGCGCCGTACCTGTCGAAGAACTCCCGGTTCGGCCTGCGCATGCGCGACGCCGTCCTCACCGACAGTCTCTGGGAGGTGCTGGGCGACCCAATAACCGGCCTGATGATGGGGGAGACAGCGGAGAACATCGCGAAACGGCACGGCATCACCCGCGAGGAACAGGACGAGCACGCGCTGCACTCCAACCAGAAAGCCCTCAAGGCAATCGCCGACGGGAAGCTCAAGCCCCAGATCATCCCGGTGGAGGTCAAGAGCCGCAAGGGGACAGTGGTGTTCGACACCGACGAACACCCCAAGGACACCTCGCTGGAGATCCTGGCGAAACTGCCCCCCGCGTTCGTCAAGGACGGCGGCACTGTTACCGCCGGCAACGCCTCGGGGATCAACGACGGCGCGGGCGCCGTGGTCCTGATGTCCGAGGGCCGCGCCAGGAAAGAGGGCATCCGGCCGCTCGGGCGCATCGTGAAATACGGCATATCGGGAGTGGACCCCGCTTACATGGGTTACGGGCCTGTCCCCTCCTCCCGGATGGCCCTGGAGCGCGCGGGCATGTCCGTCAAAGACATCGAGCTCTGGGAGATCAACGAGGCGTTCAGCGCCCAGTACCTCTACTGCGAGCGCGAGCTGGGAGTCGACCCGGAGATCACCAATATCTGGGGCGGCGCGGTGGCGTACGGGCACCCGGTCGGCGCGACCGGCGCGCGGCTGGTGACAACGACCCTCGAGGCGCTCAAAGACCAGGACAAGACCATCGGGCTGGCGACGCTCTGCATAGGGGGCGGCCAGGGCATGGCGATGATCCTGGAAAGGCTCTGACGGTACGCTAGGGCCCCGGGTCCCCGTGACGGGACCCGGGGTTTTTCTTTCGCGCTACCTCCTCGACCACCGCGCTTACGGCGCTGTCCAGTTCGTCCAGGGTGACGGGGTCCACCCGCGCAGCGAAGCGCGCCGCGTTGAAGATGGCGGCGGCCCTGCCTGCCGCCTCCGACGAGAGCGCCGCGTCAGCGGTCCGGGCGAACTCGACTGCCGTGACGGATGGCGGCCGGGAGATCCCAACCGCGGCCAGGGCCCGCGCCATCCTCTCGAACGCGAGCGCGGCCCTTTCCGCCGGACCCGGTTCCGACGGAGCCGGCGGCGGGCGGCGCGTACGGCGGCGCAGGAGGCGCCGGGACAGCAGCGCCGCGGCGGAGAGCAGCGCCGCGGCCGCGAGCCAGGACCACCAACGCCTGACGAAAGACGACACCTCTGACGCCACCGCCCCGAATGCCCTGCCGGTTGCCAGCCAGGCCGATTTCAAGGCCCGGCCCCACGAGGCGGGGACCACTTTCCCGAGCACCCTGCCGATGTTCGTCAGCAGGGACAGTCCCGACCAGGTGGAATCGCGCGCGGGCATGCTGTGCGGGTCGCCCCAGCCCGGCGTAGGGTCGAACTGGATCCAGCCGTACGGCGGCAGGTAGACCTCCGTCCACGCGTGGGCGTCGCGGGCGTTCACCTCGTAATAGCCGGTCAGGGAGTTGTACTCGCCGATATCGTATCCGACCGCTACCCGCGCCGGTATTTCCAGTGTCCTGCAGAGCACCGCCATGGCGGTGGCGAAATGCTCGCAGTACCCCCTCCTGGCCTTGAAGAGGAAGAACTCGACGGTGTTCTCGTCCCTGCCCTGTTTTCCTACCCCGAGGTCGTACGGGTACGCGCCCCGCAGGTAGTCGCAGATCGCCCGGACCTTCCGGTACGCGGTGTGACTGTCCCCGGTGATGCTCCGGGCCAGCTCGCCCACGGCAGGTGACATCTCAGGGAGCTGGCAGTATCGTTCGGTCATGCTTGCCGGATACCTCCCGTAGGAGTAGTCGAGCATGGCCGGGGTCACCTCGCTCACCTCCGAGACCACTGTGTAGATCAGTCCCGGGTCGAGCGTGACCGGCACCAGGACGGACATCATCGAATCGACCTTCACCACCGTTGTGGGGAAATACAGGTCCCTGGGAACGTACGCCGCGAACACCGTATTGGGGAGCTTCCTCTCGATGAAGAACGTCTGCACGAGCTCCCGGGTGCTGTACCTGGACAGTTCCCCCGGGTACGATATCGTGAGCGGCAGGCTGCTCGATGCAAGTTCCTCCCTGACCTCCTCTGAGTTCTCCCAGCCGTTTCCCCTGAACCTGTCGAACGCCGCGGCGCGCCAGTACTGCGGCCTTTCCGAGCGCACCTTCATGACGACCCTGTCAACGGGCACCCCTCGCATCCTGAGGTCCAGGAAGCTGCTGAAGCCGAAATAGGCGTCCTGGTTGTACGGGAGCGGCTCGGAGGGGAACCTGGTTACGGCCTCGTATCCGGGGTTTCGTATCAGGGGCCCGAAAGCCGCCGGCGTGCCGCCGGAGCCGGACATCGGCAGATAGTAGCTGTTGAAGCCCGGCAGCCGGGGGAGGAGCATGAACAGGCCTACGGAAATCGGAACGAGCACCACCACGGCAAGCGCGACCGAGCTTCCCGGGCGCTTCTTCGATGGCACGAAAACGTCCGCGCTCGATTGGAGCGCCGACCGGTGGCCCAGGTACAGCGACACCAGGCCCGCGGCGAAGAAAGGTACCAGCAGGTACAGGAAGCCGCTGTCGATGCTCAGTGAGCCCGCGAAGGCGACCAGCACGGCCGCGCTTACGAGGGAGAAGTCGAGGTCGCGCCTGCTCGGGAGGTCGAAGGAGTGCAGGACCTGCAGCCAGAGGAACAGCCTCACCAGCGGGTACCTCAGGTCGTGTATCGAAGCGCCGAGGTCTGTCCAGAAAACCGCGAACACCGCCAGGAGAAGCACGCTCAGCACCATCTTGATCAGCAGGTTCGACCGTTTCCTGGTGAAATGAGAAAATACGGAACCCGCGACCACACCGGCGACGACCAGGGAGCCGGTGGCCGCGCCCACCGCCCCGTACTTCACCGCCGCGACAACGCTTATCAGGACCGTGGCCAGCACCGCGGCGCGAAACGCCACGGAATCCTCGGCCTCGCCCGGGCGGTTTATCAGGCGGTAGTATTCAACGGTTCGCTCAAACACCTCGTTATCCCCCTGGACGGGGTCACCGCGTAGACCTCCAGGTCAAGCCCCGTGAAGCCGGCGAGCCACGGCGCCTCGTCGAGCCACTCGTCGTTCCAGCCCGGGGCGTACGAATCATCGAGGACCAGCACCAGCGTGCCGCCGTGGGCCGTTCCGGCCTCCAGCGCGGCGGCGACGCCGTCGGGAGGGCCGTTGGTGATCGTCACTATCGCCGATCCGGGCCGCATTGCTTCGAGGGCCGCGGCGTGCGCGGCGGCGATCGCCTCTTCGGGCCGGGACCCGTGGGGCAGCGGTTCGCAGCGCGCGAGCTCTTCGAGGCAGTCGTACAGCGTGAAGCACTCCACGGCCGTGAAGCCGTCGCCGGAAGGCAGCACCATGAGCGGCAGGCCGCCCATCGACTCCTGCAGGCTTATCACCGACGACGACGCCCTCATCCCATCCTCGAGGCTGTTGTCGTAGTCACCGCCGAACCGGGGCCGGAAGAGGACCGGCGCCAGCACTACCGACGGCTTGAGCTCCTGCTCGTACTCCTTGACGATAAGCCGCCGCTGCCTGGCGCTGGACGGCCAGTGGATGTGGCGCAGGGAGTCGCCGCGCACGTACTCCCTGGTCCCGTAGTAGTCCTGCCCGATGCCCTTCCTCGACCATTCCACCGGCTCCACCTTCGAGGCGCGGGCTCGGGGATCGAACCTGAACGAGTCCAGCGGGTAGATCCCGGGGAACGCCACCAGGGGCTCTCCCACCCGCGAACGTCGCGTGAACCTCGCGTTCCCGAACACGCCCCCGGAGGAGACGCGCATCTCCGCCGGCGGGTAGACCCCTCTCTTCGGCGCCTCCAGGTGGTACGGCACGTCGACGCTGGACCCGGCCGGGAGATGCTCGATCACCAGGGCGCGCCCGCCCTCTCCGGGCGTCCGGGGGCCTCCCGCCGGCGCCTTGCCGGTCCTCAAGAACTCCTTGAACTCGGAGCGCCTCCGGCGGACCCTCTCCGCCAGACCGGGCTCGCCGGCGCCGGGGAACTGGAGGTCGGTCACCGAGACCAGCCGCCTCCCGATCCGTCCCCTGTTGCTCACCCGCGCGGTCACGTCGAACCGTTCGCGCTCGAAAACCCTCGCCGGCGCGTCCCTGTCGATCTCCACCGACCTTGTCGCCAGCCAGCCGGACACCAGACCCGTCACCACCAGGGCGAACAGCACGCTGGCGACCAGGTAGAGCCAGCCGGACCTGATGGTAGTCGCGATGAGCAACAGCGCGACCCCGACGAGGCCGGTAACGAGCGCCCTCCGGGTCAATTACCTTCGCCCCGGTGAGGGCCGACCTCGATGGGCGCCTTGACCTCGTGGAGCACCTCCGACATCACCCGGGCGGACTCGCCCAGAGACGTCCTCGAGCGCTCCCGGGTGATGAACCTGTGGGGCAGAACCCAGCGGGCCATCTCCTTGACGTCCTCGGGGGTCACGAAGTGGCGTCCCCGCAGGAGGGCGGCCGCCTGGGCGGTCCTCATCAGGGCGAGGCTGCCGCGCGGGCTGGCGCCGAGCAGCAGCCGGGGGTGGTTCCTGCTGGCGTGGACTATGGCCACGGCGTAGTCCAGCACGTCGGGGTCGATGTAGACTTCTCTCACGGCGGCCTGCATCCTCACTACCTGCTCCGTGGTCAGTACCGGTTCCAGGGTGTCGATGGGGTGGCCGCGCATCTGGTCTGTCGCTATCTCTCTCTCGGTCTCGAACGACGGGTAACCCAGCCCCGCGGAGATGAGGAACCTGTCGCGCTGGCCTTCCGGGAGCGGGTAGGTCCCGTAGAAGTCGATCGGGTTCTGGGTGGCGATGACGAAAAACGGCTCGGGCAACGGTCTGGTAGCACCGTCCACGGTCACCTGGTGTTCCTCCATGGCCTCCAGCAGGCTCGACTGGGTCCTGGGCGTCGTGCGGTTGATCTCGTCGATGAGCACTATGTTGGCGAAGACGGGTCCGGGACGGAACTCGAACTCCCCGGTCTTCTGGTTGTACACCGAGACCCCGGTCACGTCGGACGGCAGGAGGTCCGGGGTGAACTGTATTCGCTGAAACGACCCTTCGATCGAGCGGGCCACGGCCCTGGCCAGCATGGTCTTGCCCACGCCCGGCACGTCCTCCAACAGCATCTGGCCGGAGCACAGCAGCGCTATGACCGCCAGGTCCACCGTCAGGCGCTTCCCCCTTATCACAGTCTCGACGTTACCGGCGAGCCGGCGCGCTTCCGCGTGGGCTTCGGCGAACTCCAATTACTGTCCCTCCTGTGTCGGGCTGCAGGTGAATTGTAGCAAACGGGTTTATCCTCCACATCGTCAGAAACCAAAGGCGTCATGAGCCCCGACAGTGTAGAATCGGCCCGAGCGCGCGAACCGGACGGGCGGGCGGGAGGCTTCTTGAGGCCGTACAGAGCTCCTTTGAAAGTCTGCGAGAGGGTGTGGCAGGTCGGCGGGCCCGACATGTCCGACGCCAACGACTGCTGCGTCTACCTTGTTGACGGCAACGGCCCGCTGGTATTGATCGACGCCGGATGCGGTCCGGGTTACCAGGCGGTCGTCGTCAATATCATCAGGCTCGGCTTCGAGCCGGAGGCGATCGACACCGTCCTGCTCACGCACTGCCACATCGACCACGTGGGGGCGGCGGCGGCGTTCCGCCGCGATTACGGCGCGAAGCTCGTCGCCCACCGGCTCGACGCCCCTCCACTGGAATCCGGCGACAGGGTGATGACCGCGGCGTTCATGTACAATGCGCGCTTCGAGCCTCTCCCCCTCGACGTGAAACTCGACGGAGACCTCTCTGTCCTCCGGATCGGCGACCTGGAGTTGCAGGTGCTGTCAACGCCGGGACACACCGCGGGGTCCGTCAGCGCCTGCCTGGACCTGGAGAAGACCCGCGTCCTGTTCGCCCAGGACCTCCACGGGCCGTTCCACCCCGACTTCGGCTCCGACGTCCGCGCGTGGAGGTCGTCGATGGACAAGCTGCTGGAGCTCCGCGCAGACGTCCTCTGCGAAGGCCATTTCGGCGTCCACAGCCCTGGCGACGCCGTAACCGCTTTCATCCGGAGCCACCTGGAACGCATCGGCGTTTGACCGGAGCCACCCGGTTCTGATAGAAATTACTGGTCCGGCGCCGGGAAGCAGGCGCCCCGGGACAGGCAAACCTCGCTTCGCGCACATCGTTTGACACATATATCGAATCGATATATACTCCGTCCGGTGATATATCGATTTGATATATCGTTGCGGCCGTCACGGTGAAAGGCTGTCGGGGTGCTCGAACTTGCGATGCTCGGCCTCCTCAAGGAGAGGCCGATGCACGGATACGAACTCAAGAAAAGGCTCTCGTACATGCTGGGCCACTTCTGGACGGTCAGCTACGGGTCGCTCTACCCGGCCATCAAGCGCCTGGAGAAATCCGGCCGCATCGAGCGGGCCTACTCGGTCAAGGAGAAGACCCGGCATCGCAACGTCTACCGGATCACCCCGGCCGGGGAATCGGCATTCATGCGGATGCTCAGCGACGACATGTCCGAATCGTCGCTCGCGGACAACGAGAAGTTCGACCTGCGCATGGCTTTCTTCCAGTACATCGAGCCGGAGACGCGCCTGGAACTGCTGCGGATGAGGCGCGACCTGCTGGAGGCGCAGGTGGCTGAGTTCAAGGAGTACCGGTCGAAGAACGGGGACGAGGACCGTTACCGCAGGGGCCTGCTGAGCCACAAGGTCGAGCTCGCGAAGAGCGACATCCGGTGGCTGGACAGGCTCATGGAACACGAGAAAGAGACGATCCGCAAGCGTGATTCCGGCGGCGGCGTCACCGCGGTCGTCGCCGCGCAGAAGGTACAGGCTGCTTCGGGGGCTTAGCTCACTCTATCGCGTGGTTGATTAAGGAGGCATCGGGAATGGCAGAGGTCAGGGTGGCAATCGTCGGGGTGGGCAATTGCGCGTCATCTCTCGTCCAGGGCATAGAGTATTACCGCGACGCCCGGGAGGGCGACAACATTCCGGGCATCATGCACGTCAATATCGGGCCCTACCACATCAAGGATGTGAAGTTCGTGGCGGCCTTCGACGTGGACTCCAACAAGGTGGGCAGGGACCTCGGGGAGGCCGTCTTCGCCGAGCCGAACAACACCGTGGAGTTCTCCGAGGTGCCACCGCTGGGTGTTACCGTTCAGCGCGGACCCTCGCTCGACGGCCTCGGCAAGTATTACAAGGAGACCGTCACCGAGAGCACCGAGCGGGTCGTGGATATCTCCGAGGTGCTCCTGGAGACGGGGGCCGACGTCATAATCAACTACCTGCCTGTCGGCAGCGAGGACGCCACCCGCTTCTACGTGAGCGAGGCCCTGGAGGCGAAATGCGGGGTGGTCAACTGCATACCCGTCTTCATCGCCAACGAGGAGATGTGGCAGGGCAAGTTCCGGCGCGCCGGGGTTCCGATCGTCGGCGACGACATCAAGAGCCAGGTGGGGGCGACGATCGTCCACCGCGTGCTCGCGCGCCTGTTCAACGACCGCGGGGTCACCCTGGAGAGAACAAGCCAGCTCAACGTCGGCGGCAACATGGATTTCAAGAACATGCTCGAGCGCGAACGCCTTGAGTCCAAGAAGATTTCCAAGACCCAGTCGGTCGTCTCCCAGCTGGACCACAACATCGAGAGCGGCTGTGTGCACGTCGGACCCTCCGACTACGTCGCATGGCTGACCGACCGCAAGTGGGCCTACATCCGGTGCGAGGGCAGGACGTTCGGGGACGTTCCCCTGAACATGGAGTTCAAGCTCGAGGTGTGGGACTCGCCGAACTCGGCCGGCATAGTCATCGATGCGCTGAGGTGCTGCAAGCTGGGCATGGACCGGGGGATGTCCGGCGCCCTGATCGGGCCCGCCGCCTACTTCATGAAGTCGCCGCCGGTGCAGTTCGCCGACAACGTCGCGCGCGACATGGTGGAAGCGTTCATAAACGGCGAGGAGCAGGGGCTCATCACCACCGCTCAGATGGGCAACGGCAAGGACCTCGAGGAGCTCAAGAACCCCGTAAGCGAGTAGCGCCCCGGCGGGGAGGCGGCGGTTGGAGCCAAGGGTGGTAGCCTACAGCGGTTGCTCGTACGCCAACGAACCCAGGGAGTTCTACCTCGAGGACGGCCACCACACGGTAAGCAAGGTCATCCGGGCCCGCGTCGAACAGGTCGAGGGGCTCGAGGGCCTGACTCTCTCGGTATGGGACGTGCTGGATCAGGCCGGCGCCAGGTTCCGGCTCACCTATCACTGGGAATCTGACTTCTGGGAGGTCGAATCCCTGGGCGGGTAGTCGTCGGCGTTCAACACCAGGAACGTGGCCAGGCCCTTGGCAACCAGCCTCTCCTCCTGGCGGACCTCCACCTCGCATACGGCCACGCGGCTTCCTTTCTGGACCACCTCGCCCCGCGCCTCCAGCGAGCCTTCGAAAGCGGGCGAGCAGAAGTTGATCTTGAGCTCGATGGTTATCGGGCGTTCGGTGCGCATGTCCAGTAGCGTCGCCAGCGCTACGCCCGCCGAGGCGTCGGCCACGGAAGTTATCGCGCCGCCGTGTATGATGCCGCCGAGGTTGAAGAGGTGGGCGCCCGCGTCCATCCTGAACGTGGACCACCCGCACCCCAGGCCAGTTACCTCCAGGCCCATGTGCCGGTAGAACGGGGAGTTCTCCACACGGTCGCGGATTATCGCCCGGTACCGCTCTTCCTCCTCCGGCGTGCACGCCCCCCAGACCCTGTCCCCGGCGTCCATCGCTCAGTCCCCGGACCGGGAGAACCAGGCGACCGCGTCGTCGAGCCCCTCGTCGAGGCCGACGCGAGGGGCCCACCCCAGCAACCGCATCGCCTTGGTGATGTCCGGTTTCCTCTGCAACGGGTCGTCTTCGGGCAGCTCCTCGAAGACGAGGGGGACGTCGGCCGCCATCCTGTCGCGGATCTTCGCCGCCAGGTCGATGACCCTCATCTCCTCGGGGTTCCCCATGTTTATGACCTCGCCGCGGGCCTCGGGTGACCCCATCGCCAGCATCAGACCCCTTGCCATGTCGCTTACGTGGCAGAAGCTGCGCGTCTGGCTTCCGTCCCCGTACACGGTGAGAGGGCGCCCCTTCAACGCCTGGCAGACGAAGTTGGGGATGACCCGTCCATCGTCCGGGCGCATCCGCGAGCCGTAGGTGTTGAAGATGCGCACGATCACGATCTCGGTGCCCCGTTCCCTCTCGTACGCCTTGCAGAGCGCCTCCCCGAACCGCTTGCCCTCGTCGTAGCACGACCGCAGCCCCACGGGATTGACCCGCCCGTGGTAGCCCTCGGCCTGCGGGCTGACCTCGGGGTCGCCGTACACCTCGGAGGTGCTAGCGAAGAGCATCCGCGCGCCGAGGCCCTGCGCCAGCTCCAGGCAGTTTAGGGTGCCGACGGAGTTGGCCACCATCGTCTTGACCGGCATAGCGTAGTAGTCGGCGGGGCTTGCGGGACTGGCCAGGTGGTAGATGACGTCCGCTTCCACGTCGATGGGGTCCGCCACGTCCGCCTCGATGAAGGTGAAACCGGACCGGCTCTTCGCTTCCTCGATGTTGGCCGCGCGGCCGGTCTCCAGGCTGTCGAGGCAAACGACCTCGCTCCCCGCGCCGAGCAGCGCGTCGCACAGGTGAGACCCTATGAACCCCGCGCCTCCGGTCACCAGCGCCCTCGACTTCCTCCCGGCCATCATCCTCCGTTTCTATATACATGGCGCCCGGGTGCCCGGGCTGTCCTATAAACTAACCGATACGGCTTCTTTTGTCATTACCGCGCCGCGGCGCCCCCTCCAGCGGGGAATCGCGGGATCTCTCCCCGGGCGTGGCGCGCCTCGCCGTATGATAGAATATCGGCGATATGAGAACCGTCACCCGCCCCGAACGGGCCGCCGGGAGGGCCCTGAGGGGGACTCTGATAATAGCCGTGCTGGTGGCCTTTTTCCCGCTGGTTATCGCGGCGGTGATCGCCGCTTACATCCTGGCGCGGTTCCGGGGCATGCCCCGCGCGCCGGAGGGACTGGACTTTCCCGCGAGCGGGCCCGGCGACATGGGAACGATGGCCGAGGTAATGGACGTTCTCGAGGCCATCCCGTTCAAGGCGTGGCTCCCCGGCCCGCTCTCGACCGTCATGCCCATGCTGGTGGACGCCCTGCCCTCGGCGCTCTCGATGACCAGGATTACTGCCGGCCTGCTCTACCCTTACCCGGCCGCCTTCAAGCCCATAATGCTCGAGTCGAGAGATGGAACTCCGATCTGCGGACACCTGGCGATGCAGCCCGCCGACACCAGGCGCCCCGCGCTGGTCCTCGCCAGCGGTGCCTACGCCAGCAAGAACTCCGGCTGGTTCCTTTCGCTGGCGACCAGGGCTTTTTACAGGTGGGGGTTCCACGTGCTGGCGCTTGACCTGCGCAACCTGGGGGACTCCGGACGCTTCTCCGATGCGCCCACGAGCTGGGGATACCGCGAGTCCGACGACGTGCTCGCGGCCGCCGAGTACCTGGAGTCGATCGAGCTTGTGAGCACCGTAGGAGCCTGCGGGATTGGCATGGCCGCGTCCGCGGCCCTCATAGCGGCGGGCCGGTCGCCCGCCGACGGCCCCCTGAGGGGCGGCGTCGTGGCCGTGAGCCCGTTCGCCGACGCTTCAGACGCGGTCCGGAGGTTATCGGGCCGGCAGGGACGCGCCCCGGGGGGGACCCGCCGGCTGCTGAAGCGGATCGGCCTGTTCCTGAAGACGCTGGCGGACGGGCCGCGCCCGTTCTTCAACCCCCGCGACTACACGCGCGAGGTCTCCTGCCAGTACTACGAGGTGGATGAATCCGACCTCTACAGGAAGGCCTCGCCGCTGAAGACGATGTCCGAGATCGAGGTCCCCTGCCTGCTCCTCCACGCGCTCGACGACGCCGTCGCCCCCGCGGACGACTCCCGTGCGCTCCTCGAGGCGGCGGGTGAGAACCCCATGGTTGCGGCCCTCGTCGCTCCCTCGGGAGGACACTCCCTCTACGGACCTTCCACCCGCGGCTGGTTCCACAAGGTCCTCGAGGCTTTCTTCTCCTACTGGGGCGAGTTCGAGGTTGGACCTTACGACCTGCTCGGCCTCGCGGGCATCGACAGCATGGACATACACGGCAACCCCAACAACTGAGCGCCCGGCACCCGGGCACGGCGGCCGACAGGAGGAATGCAATGGCCACGGACAAGGCGGCGAAGTTCCCGATCACGCTCGACGTGCCCGAGGGCCTGGACGTGATGGAAGAGGGCAAGCCCTTCTTCTTCGAGGGAGGAAAGACCGGCTGCCTGCTGATTCACGGCTTCACCGGCACGACGTCCAGCATGAGGTTGATGGGCGAGTACCTGGCCGAAAGGGGCATCACGGCGCTGGGGCCGAGGCTGCCCGGGCACGGGACCGATGTCGAGGACATGGGACGGTGGTCTTACACCGACTGGACCCGGACAGTGGAAACGGCGCTCTCGGAACTGCGCGGGGTCTGCGACACCGTCTTCGTGTCCGGGCTCTCGATGGGGGGCCTCCTGACGCTGTACCTGGCCGAGCGGCACCCGGGCTCCATCGCCGGCGCGATGCCCATCTCGGCCCCGGTCCGCTGGATGGCTCCGGGCCTCCAGGGCTTCGCGCTCGGACTCACCGGCGTGCTCAAGCACCTCATCAAGGTGTTCCCCGGGCCTGGAAACGACCTCAAGGACCCCGACGTGACCGAGGTGGCGTACGAGAAGCTGAGCACGAAGGCGGCGCACGAGCTCTGGCGCCTGGGCAAAATCGTCGATGCCGACCTGGCGAGGATAACCTGCCCCATCAGGATTTTCGTGGCGCGCGACGACCACGTCGTGCCCCCGAAGAACGCCCGGTACATATACGACAGGGTGTCCTCCGGCGACAAGGAGGTCGTCTGGCTGGACAACTGCTACCACGTGGCAACGCTCGACTTCGACAAGGAAAAGATATTCGAGCAAAGCTATAATTTCATGACCCGTAACGCATGAGCGCAAGGAGACCGAGCGGATGAGATACTGCCAGCGGTGCGGCGTACCCAGGATACTGACCGGCGAGCACAAGTGGGCGCCCAACGGCACGATCTACATGTCCAGGGACCCGGACCACAGGATGGTCTTCATCGACAACGATGCCCTGAACCACATCCTCGACTCCATATCCTCCCGCCTGGGGATGCCCCTGGAGGCGATAATCCTCGAGGCCAAGCGCAAGAGCGGCAGGGACTTCATGGACGCGGTCCTTTCCGGCGTCGTGGGAGTCGTGGCCAGAAACGTCGCGTGCGCGAAAGTGTACGAGCGGCTCACCAGCCAGGTCGCCATGCTAGGGTTGGGAAAAGGCAGGGTCGAAAACTACAAGCGGCGTTCGCGCCTCGAGGGGATCATCGAGAACGCCTACAGCGCGCCGGCTATCACCGGCGACGTGTGCGGAGCATTCGAGAGCGTGGAGCGCTGCCCGGCCGCGGCGAGCTACCAGGAAGGGCCCGGGGGGACCGTGCGCTGCGTCGTGGAAGCGTCCTCCGCGGGAAGGCCCGGCGGAGAAGACCGCTTCGAGTACGTCCCTCCTCCCGTGCTCCCGGGGAGGAACATCTACGAGCTGTGCCCCGTGTGCAAGGCCCCCGTGGCGCTTGGAAAGCAGTACCGGTTCGACGCCGACCGGGGCATCATCCTGGACGAAAAGACGGGCCACCGGGTGGTGCTTATCGGTGTCATGACGCTGGCCAACCTGTTCGGCGAACTGGCGAGGGAGCTGGGCGAAGACGTGCCGGCGATGATCGCCGAGATCGAGAAGGACAGAGTGGCCGGTGTAATCCGCTCGAAGGGCGGGGACAGGAGGACCGACGAGGGCGGTTACCTCCTCTACATGAAAACCCTCGAGCTCAAGGGCATGGGCAGCGGCAGGTCGGTGGCGCTCTCCGACGGCCGGGTGCAGGTCAGGGTGGACAACCCTTACTACGAGCCCCTCGTTGCCGGGTTCCTGGCCGGCTTCTACGAGGCGACTACCTCCGAGAAGGCGGCGGTGTCCTGGACTGACGCCCGCGACGGGTACACTGAAGTGGATATCGGGAAAGCTTGACCAACAAGCCTGGAATTCGCGCCACCGGCCCGATCGGGGCGTTTCGCCGTCCTTTACCAGCCATGAAATCACGCATCCTCAAGATGAACGAACTGCAGAGGACCACCTGGACGGCCGCGGTCGCGCTCTTCGTAGCGCTGCTGCTGGTCTTCCTGTGCATTTTCAGGGTCTCCAACGCGACGGCGCTGGTGGTGGTCGCGAGCATCGCCATCCTGAGCTTCGTGAGCCTCGTTACGGAGTCGAAGCTCCGTTACATCCTGATAGTGGTCCTGGTGGGCGCACTGTCGCTGGAGCTGTTCCTCCACGAGCCGAGCGGCACCCTCGCGAACGTGAGCGTGCTGGCGCGCTTCACCGTCACCGCGATGCTCGTGACCTATTTCGCCACATTGCTCACCCGCGCCTCGCACGGCCTGTACTTCAACATGCGGCAGCTGGCCTCCGAGCGCGAAGAAGCGCTGGCCGACTCGCGGAGGTGGCTTACGCGCGCCAACGCCCTTGTAATGGTGATCAGCACCATCAGCACCAAGAACCACCTCAAGGACATCTTCACCGAGGGCCTCGAGGAGGCGCGCAAGGTCTTCAACGCTGACTCGGGCCTCATCTACAGCGTGGACGGCGAGACCGGGAGCATGACCATCACCGGTTCCTTCGGGTACAGCGACGAGGTGCTGGACAAGATGATGAAGCGGGGCGTAGAAAGCGTCTCCGCCTGCCAGGCCTGCACCGATATGCGTGCGGTCGCGGTGGACAACCTGGCCACGGACGGGAAGTGCCCGAACCTGCGCAAAGTCGCCACCGGCTCCTGCATCTGCCTGCCTATAGAGGGGGGCGGCACCCTGCTTGGCGTGCTGCACCTTCGGCGCAGGCACCCCGACGCCATGAGCCCTGAGGACGTACAGCTCGCGCAGGCCCTGACCTACCAGTTCGGCCTGGCGATGCAGAGGGCGTACCTGTTCGAACAGGTCAACCGCCTGGCGATCACAGACCCGCTGACGGGGCTGTACAACTACCGGAAGCTGATGCGCGACCTGGACCGCGAGATCGTGCGCTCGGCGCGGTACGAGCACCCCTTCTCGTTCATCATGGCCGACATCGACCACTTCAAGAAACTCAACGACACCTACGGGCATCAGGCGGGGGACGTTGTACTGCGCGCCGTCGCGGAGGAGCTCAACACCGGCCGGCGCGAGGTCGACCGGGTCTACCGGTACGGCGGCGAGGAGTTCTCCGTCCTGCTGCCGGAGACCGGCCGGCGCGAGGCGACGGAAGTCGCGGAGAAGCTGCGCTCGAGGATCGCGGAGCTGGAAGTGCGCGTCGAGGGCCAGGCCTCGCCCCTGGGCGTCACGATCAGCATGGGGGTTGCCGCGTTCGATAATAAAGACCTCTCGCCGGAGCGGCTCGTCGCGGCGGCGGACGGGGCGCTGTACCGGGCGAAGGAGTCGGGCAGGAACAGGGTGGCCGGCGGCGACCCGGGGGACCGACCGGCCCCGGACGGCTAGCGGATCGCCAGCGTCTCCTCGACGGGAAGCCCCATCTGCTTGGCCATCAGGATGAAATCGTGAGGCTGGTTCGACGCCTTCATCGCCGTCTGGAAATCGATAAGCCCGTCGGCGTACAGCGAGACCAGCGACTGGTTGAACGTCTGCATCCCGTAGAACTCCCCGTCGGCGATGATCTCGCGCATCACGGACGTGGGCTCCTCGTTGAGCAGGCACTCCGCGAGGCGTCCGTTCATGACCATGATCTCCACCGCCGGCACGCGTCCGCCCCCGTCGCAACGCGGGAGCAACAACTGGCTTATGACCCCGCCAAGGGTGCTGGTGAGCGTTATTCGGACCTGTTTCTGCTGTGTCGGGGGGAAGAAGTCGATCATCCTGTTCACGGTCTCGGTGGTGTCCTGGGTGTGGAACGTAGAGAGGACGAGGTGGCCGGTCATCGCTATGTTCATGGCGGAGGTAACAGTCTCCACGTCACGCATCTCGCCGACCAGGATCACGTCGGGGTCCTGCCTGGTCACGTGACGCAGCGCTTCCCTGTACGAGTCGGTGTCCGAGCCTATCTCGCGCTGGTGGATGATGCACTTCTTGTCTACGTGCAGGATCTCGATGGGGTCCTCGATAGTGATGATGTTGAGCCTCTGGGACTCGTTGAGGTAGTCGACTATCGACGCCAGGGTCGTGGTCTTTCCGCTTCCGGTGGGCCCGGTGATGAGGACCAGCCCCCTGGCTTCTTCGGCGAGCCGCTTCAGGACCGGCGGGAGACCGAGCTCCTCGAAGGTGGGGATCTTCTTGGTCAGCACCCGCCTGATGGAGATGCCGATCGTGCCCCGCTGCTTGAAGATGTTCGCTCGGAACCTCCCGAGCCCCGCCACGCTGTAGGCGAAGTCGGCCTCGTTGGTCTCGTGGAACTCACGCGCCTGTTTCTCGTCCATCAACGAGAAGGCGATTTCTACCACGTCGGTCGGCGAGAGCCTCGGGTAGTCGGCTTCGAACAGCGCGCCGTCGACGCGCAGGAACGGCGGGCTTCCGGCCTTGATGTGGATATCCGAAGCCTCGTTGTCTACCGACAGCGCCAGCAGTGGTTGAAGGTCCAAATCCGCCGCCTTTCAATCCCGACCAACGGTCTTGCCGGATGTCCTCAGTCGAGGCCCGCCTGCCGGGCCACCTGGTCTATGACGTCCCGCGCCCTATCCGGGTAAGCCGAGGCCTGCGCGGGTTCGTCTTTCCCGGGGATGTCGACCCCCGCCAGCCCGGCTACGGTCTGCACGATCGCCCGGGCTTCGGCGTTCAGGTTGTACCCACCCTCGAGGGTCACTATGAGTCTACCACTACAGCAATCCTCGGAAAAACCCGCGAGGCTGCCGGCCATCTTTCGGAAGGACGAGTCGCCCAGACGCATCGAGCAGAGGAGATCCCCCGCGTGGCTGTCGTAACCGGCCGATACCATCACCAGGTCCGGCTCGAACCGCCTGCCCGCGGGCAGTACCACCCTCTCGAACGCCTGCATGTAGAACTCCTCGCCGGTCCCCGCGGGGAACGGGAAGTTCAGGGTGTACCCTTCTCCTTTGCCCTTGCCGGTTTCGTCTACCCAGCCCGTGCCCGGGTAATGCGGGTACTGGTGAAGCGATATGTAGAGGATGGTGGGATCGTCGTAGAAGGTGTCCTGCGTGCCGTTGCCGTGGTGGGCGTCCCAGTCGACTATCATGACGCGTTTCAGGCCTCTGCGTTTCTGCGCGTACCTGGCGCCGACCGCCACGTTGTTGAAGATGCAGAACCCCATTCCCCTGCCGGGAAGCGCGTGGTGGCCGGGTGGCCTCACCATGCAGAAAGTGCGCCTGGAGTCACCGTCGAGACACCAGTCGACGCTGTCGAGCAGCGCGCCCGCCGCCTTTAGGGCCGCCGGGTAGGTCTCAGTTGAGACAGCCGTGTCCATGTCCAGGTGCCCGCCTCCGGCGCGGGAGAGCTCCATGACCTGCTCGATGTAGCGGGGAGAGTGGACGAGCTCTATCTCCTGGATGGTCGCGTCCCGTGGGGAAACGACATCCACGGTGTCGAGAAGGCCGGACTCCTCGAGCTCCTTCATCGCCACCGGCAGGCGTTCGGGCCTCTCGGGGTGTCCGTAGCCGGTCTTGTGCTCCTCGAAGAGCGGGTCGAAATAAAGCGTGACCTGCGCCATGGGCGCCACCTCCCGGCCCCCGGGGCGCCGCCGCCCCGGTCGCCTGCCCCGACAAGAAAGGCCCCTTCGCGGGGCCCTTCACAAGAGTATTGACCGATTACCTCAAGGCCTGACGGCCCCGCAAAAGTTCGTCCGTGCCGAAAGTGAGGATACCTTGACGACGTCGCCCGTCTGGGGGGCATGGATGAAGCTGTCACCCCCGACGTAGAGCCCGACGTGTCCCCATCCGCGGAAGCCCAGGATATCCCCGGGCTGCAGTTCGCCGATGCTGACGGGGACCCCGCATCCGGACTGCGCATAGGAACTGTGCGAGATCGATATGCCCGCGCCCACCCTGTAGCAGTACATCGTCAGACCGGAGCAGTCGAAGCAGTCGGGCCCCGCGGCTCCCCACACGTACGGCTTGCCGAGCTGGTCATACGCCACCCCCACAACTCCTCCGTGTGGAGCTCCGGGCGGCCTCGAACGCCTGGCCACCGTATCGGCAGGCGTCGTGCTGCCGCGGGTGCTGCTGGTGGACGACCGCGAGGAAGACTGCGCCACCCTCTGCTCCATCGCCGCGCGTATCTGCGACTCAACATTGGACAGCTTTCCCCTGGCGCCGGCGAGATCACCCTCCACCGCGGCTTTGGCGTCCGCGATCTCCTTTCGGGCGGCCTCCTGCTGCGCCTTCTGCTCCTGCAGACCCGCGCGTGCCTGCTCGAGCTGGGCCTTGGCCTGCTTCACCTGGGTCACGAGCTCGGCGTCACGCTGGCCGATCTTCTTAGCCAGGTCGATCCCGACAAGGAACTGATCGAAGTTGTCGGAGTTCGCCACCACATCGACGAACCCGTACTGGCGCGATACGTACATGGCCCTTATGCGGTTATTCAGGCGGACCTTGTTCCTGGCCAGGGACTGTTCGGCCTCTGTCAGCTGCACCTTGTTCTCTTCGATCCTGCCGCGGGTCTCGTCGAGCTTCACGCAGGCGTACTTGTAACGCTCCATGGAATCTTCGAGCCTCTGCTGGAGCGCGTTCACTTCCCGCTGCGCGTCGGCCTTCTTCTGGTCGAGCGTCTGGGCTACAGCGACCGGGGCGGCCGCGAGGAGGAGGATGACGAGCAGTGACGGCAGCAGTAAGAAGCCTGTTCTTGGCTTTTTCGCATCGATACTATCTAACCCCCCGTTTGGCGTTGCTTTCGATACGAGCCGGTCGAGCGCGCATATTATATGCAGGTCACACGGTCCGCGCAATCCCTCGCCCGCCGGCCGGCAAATCGTCGGACATTTTACCATAGCGACCAGGGCCAGGCAAACGACCCGCTCCACCGGAGGCCGAGCTCCGCCCTCGGAAAAATAATTCGACCGGGGGCCGGCGCCGTCCTTTCAGGCGCCCGGTCCCGGTCATCCCGGCGCGGTCACAAGGAGAGCAAATAACGTTGGGTGAATCTATATATTGAGATTCAGCCGGGGCGATGCACCAGATATAGTCTCCGGGAAAACGGCGAGCAACAGGGGTGGAGCTTGCACAGGGAAGAAAGCGTCTTTCCGTTCTCGGCGGTCGTGGGCCAGGAGCAGGTGAAGCTCGCGCTGCTGCTGAGCGCCGTGGACCACCGCACCGGCGGGGTCCTCGTCCGGGGTCGGAGGGGAACCGCCAAGTCCACCCTGGCCAGGGCACTTGCCCACCTGCTCCCCGAGATCGAGGTGGTCAGCGACTGCCCGTTCTCGTGCGACCCTCGTGACATCGAATCCCTTTGCGGGTACTGCGCGGGCAACCTGGCGCTCGAGGGCTCGCTTTCCACCACCAGGTCCCGGATGCGTATCGTCACCCTTCCCCTCAACGCCACCGAGGAGATGGTGGTCGGCACCCTCGACATAGAAAAGGCCCTGCGCCACGGGGAGCGCTCTTTCGACCCCGGCATCCTGGCAAGAGCCAACCGGGGGATACTCTACGTCGACGAGGTGAACCTCCTCGAGGACCACATTGTCGATATCCTTCTCGACTCCGCGGCGATGGGGGTCAACGTCGTCGAGCGCGAGGGCGTATCCTTCCGACACGGCGCCCGCTTCATCCTGGTGGGGACGATGAACCCCGAGGAGGGGGACCTCCGCCCGCAGCTCGAGGACCGGTTCGGCCTCTGCGCCGACGTAGACCCCGGGTCGGACGCCGCCGAGCGCGCGGAGGTGCTGAAGCGGAACCTCCAGTTCGGGAGAAACCCGCTCGAGTTCGAGGCCGCCTGGAACGCGCAGCAGGAGGAGCTGCGGGAGAAGATCGTCGCCGCGAGGGGGCGCTGCGCCGACGTCGAGGTCCCGGAGCAAATCCTTGCCGCTATCGGCACCGTTGTCGAGCGCGCAGGCGCCGACGGCCACCGGGCCGACCTCGCCATGCTCCATTCGGCCCGCGCCCTCGCCGCGCTCGAAGAGCGTGACCGGGTGGAGG
This sequence comes from uncultured Acidimicrobiales bacterium, assembly GCA_964512645.1. Taxonomy (GTDB): domain Bacteria; phylum Actinomycetota; class Geothermincolia; order Fen-727; family Anoxymicrobiaceae; genus CAZEJS01. The sequence goes on along the minus strand of CAZEJS010000021.1, from coordinate 1,863 downwards.
CCGGGGACGTCGCGCGGGTCGCCGGGCTGGCGTTGAGCCACAGGCTGCGGCGCGGTCCTCTGGGGATGGAAGACGGCAGGGAACTCGACCTGACGTCGCTCACCAGGGGCCTGGCCGCCGAAGAACAGGACGAGCTGCCGGGGTTCGAGCAGTCGGCGGACGGCGTCCCGGATGTGCGATCACCCGCGCCTGTCGTGTCCGAGGAACAGGCGGCCGGTGACACCCCGCCGTTCGAACAGGTCTCCATACCCGAGGCCCGGCAGGGCGGCGAATCCCCGGGGAAGCGCCGCGCCAACGCTCCGGACGCCTCCAGGGGCCGCTACTACAGGAGCGCCAGCCCCGCCGTGACCGCGCGTGTTTCACCCTCGGACATCGCCCTGGACGCTACGCTGAGAGCATCCGCAGCCAGGGGCCCCTCCGCCGAAGGCAGGCCCGAGGTCCTGCCGGAAGACGTCAGGGTCAAAGTCCGCAGGAGAAAGAGCGGCGCGACGATACTCTTCGTTGTCGACGCCAGCGCTTCGATGGGGGCGGCAAGGAGGCTGGAGGCTTCGCGGGAGGCGATACTCGAGCTTCTGGTAGACGCTTACCGGAACCGTGACCGCGTCGGCCTGGTGGTCTTCAAGGACGACTCCGCCCAGCTGGTTATGAGCCCCACGTCCAGCCCCGCCCTGGCGGGAAGGCTCCTCGGAGAGCTCACTGCCGGGGGCGCGACCCCTCTGTCTCACGGACTCGCCCTGGCGAACAGAGTGCTCGATCGCGAGCTCGCCCGGGAACCCCGGCCCGTACCCGTTATGGTCCTCCTCTCCGACGGGGGAGGAAACGTGGCCATGGGTTCTTCCGACCCGATCGCCGAGGCCGTCGCTATCGCCCGCGATATCCGCGAAAGAGGGATCACCTCTGTGGTGCTGGACAGCGCCCCGCGCACGGAGGGCTCGCCGTTTTCGTCGATGCCGACCGCCGCCAAGCGGATAGCCGACGCCCTCGGGGGCGCGTATTTCCCGGCGCGCAACGTATCCTCCGGATCGATCGTGGAGAAGGTCGTCGCCACCGCCGGCCGGGAGCCGGCCGGCAACCTGCCCTCATCCGCCTGACCGCCCCGGGGGGCCTCCGCCTGGAGGCAGCTGTCCGCCGGCTGCGCCCCGCGGGTCCATTTGCCAACCACATGACCATTCACTAGAATGTCTCACACAGTCGCGAGAAAGGGACCCGAGATGGTGATCGCAAGCAACCTCACCAGGATAATCGAGAAGAACTCGTCCGTTATCGCGGACCGGTGGGTGGACGACATCACCAAGCTCCCTTATACCCGCTCGTACTGGAACGTGCCCCTGGACGAACTCTACGAGAGGGCCGAGAGCGTCTGCAGCCGCATCGGGTACTTCCTGGGGCGCCGCCTCCCCAGGGAAAAACTCGCTTCCTTCTACAAGCGCATGGCCGAGTCCCGGCGGGCGGACGGCTATGGCGTCGAAGAGGTCGTGATGGCCCTGATGCTCCTGAAGCGCCACATCTGGCTCTTCGTGCTCCAGGAAGGCTTCCTCACCATGAACCTCGAGCTCTACCAGGCCCTCGAGCTCAACAACCGCGTCGTCCTCTATTTCGACCGGGCCATATACTACGTCACCGAGGCCTACTCCGAAGCCGACGACAGGGAGGCCGAAGGGTCGGCCTGAGCCCCGCGCGCGCTTTGATCCGGAACCCGCTCCCGCAGCCTGACCTGGCGCGTATCGTTTCTCCCGGCGGCTGACGACGCACCTGGCCGGCGGGGGTTCGTGTAAAGACCCAGTAGGCGGCTATCCCAATGGAAACAAATCATACCGCCTCCGACAGACCGCTTATGCTCCTGAGGATCCTGGCCCACGGCTT
>CAZEJS010000020.1:33197-54141 GCA_964512645.1 uncultured Acidimicrobiales bacterium | reverse complement strand
GGGCAACCCCTCAGCTTGCTCTACCTTCATACACCACTAGCGGGGACTCTAACGGTTATCAGCGAGCCGAATGTGAAATGAGTCTCGCCAACTCCTATCCCGACTCACACATCGTTGCCGACTTTGTGGACGAGGGCTACAAAGGAGACGACTATCTTCGGCCTGGTCTGCAGCAGCTCCTGTACGCGGCAATCAGCCCAGACAGGGAGTTCGACCATGTAATCGTCTACGATATCGATCGGATATCGCGAGGCGCTGGAGTCTATGACCTGGTCGAGAAAGTGCTTAACCCGGTCGGGGTAGTGATCTTCGAGTCCACAGATAGCAGCGACCCGAGGAACACCGACACGTCTTTGACCAGGGGGGTCAAGGCCGTTGTTGCGGGTACTGAGAAAAAGCGCACAAAGGCACGAAGTAGAGCAGGGATGACCGAGAACCTCAAAGAACTTGGATACTCGAACGGTGGCCGCGTCCCCTACGGCTATGACGAACTTCTCATTCCAAGAGATAATCCGAAGAAGAACCCACACGTCAAATTCAAAATCGATCCCATCTCGGGACCGATTGTAGAAAAGATGTTTGAAATGTTCGTCTTCCAGGGACATGGCCTTAAATCAATCGCCACAAGCCTGAACGATACTGGGGTAGACTCCCCCGAATGGTACTCCTGGAAGAGGGCGGGGTCGAAGGGGGATCCGCCCTCCAGGTCGGGACACCTTCTACCGAACGCATGGACGCAATCAACGGTGCGCGCGATCCTCCGTAACCCGGTCTACACCGGGAGGCTTATCTGGAAGAGAAAAAAGCGTTTGGTGCTGACCGATCCTGCAACCCTCCGAGAGAAGAAAATACGCATACCTTACCCGGAATCCGAGTGGATCTGGTCAGATGAACAAGCACACGACGCGATCATATCGACAGAGGTCTTCGAGCAGGCCCAAGAGATGATAGGTAGCAGGAAGCGGGCTGTCGTCGAGAAATGCAATATCGCTGAAGGCAGGGTTCACGTCTTCCGAGGAATGATTCGCTGCGCCATCTGTGGGAAACTGATGCAGCCTCACAGGTCTAACGGGACCGTGTACTACCGGTGCAAGTACCGCGATGAGGTAGGTGACAGCGGCATGGAGCGGACCGGTCATCCCAAGAACGTCTTCATCCGTGAAGACAAACTGATTGATGAGGTTGACTCCTGGTTCTGCAAGCGTGTATTCGGGAACGAGCGTCTGGACCTCGTCGAGATCGAGTTCGAGCAGAACCTTCGCAAGACGGAAAAGGAGTGGAAGGAAACCCTGGCTGCAATCCAAGCCAAACTCGACAGGGTGGAAAAGAAAATCGAAGGGTACAAGGAACTCCAGGACGCTGGCGCAGACGTGAAAACCATCGTTACCTGGATCAACGAGGCTGCCGCCGAGCGGAAGAGACTGGAGGCCAAGCTTGGCGAAATACTGGCTGCGGAACCCCAGAAGGCAAATGCTGTAAGTCTCCAGGATCACCTTGCGAAGGTCCCAGACCTATCCGAGGCTCTTCGAGAGGCTTCTCCTGAGGTCAAACGGGGACTCTTCGGGGCATTCGACCTTCAAGCCCAGTACGATCCCAAGGCAGACACAGTCTGGGTCTCTGTGGACGTGACGTCCCCTTTTGCGAGCGAGGTTGAGGGTGCACCCCCTCCGTGGGGGTTAAGTGGTGTCGGAGGGGGGACTCGAACCCCCATGGAGCTTCGCTCCACTAGGCCCTCAACCTAGCGCGTCTACCAAATTCCGCCACTCCGACGTGTGCGGCTGGGTGATGAAACGGTGCATCGGCTCGACGGTCAGGCGACCGTCGTCTCGGACGAAGCCTGGGTATCATCCGACCTGTCGTGCGCCTTGCGCTCATCGCCCATAACGATGTTGCGCCACGGAGTGTACTCCCTTTTGCGCTGCTTGTCGACAATGCGCAGCGCGTAGAAGTTGCGGCGCCCCAGAAGCCCGAAGAGGTAGCCCCGGCGACCAACTATCTCGAGCTGGTCACCATCTGCGAGCCTGGGAGGCAGGCGGAATGACCTGTTGAACCAGATGTGCCTGCTCCGGCCCTCCTCGTCCACGAGGTCGAAGGAGATATCGAAGGTGAACACGGCGGAGTCCCTGGACTTGCCGCGCGAAAATGTCTGGAACGGGTTAGTTGAGATGTTCTGTACGATACCCGAGATCTTTTCCTTCATTACCGCTTCCGCCCTCGAAGGCCCGTTTAATGACTAGGTCGGCATTCGCCCGAACCTTCTTGATTTTATTTTCCCTCACGGCGCGATCGGAACAGCCTGCTCTGTGGGCGGTCGCTTTCAATCCCTGAACAACCCGGACAGCCGGTCGAGCAGCAGGTCCGCCAGTTCGGCCTTCGACATCAGCTCGAGTTCCGCCGTTTTCTGACCCCGGGAAATGACCGCCGCAAGGTCGGTGCTGGCGCCGAACCCCGACCCGGGCACGGCCACCTGATTCGCTACTATGAGATCCAGGTCTTTGTCGACAAGCTTTCCCAGGGCGTTCTCCACGACACTGTCAGTCTCGGCCGCGAAGCCCACCACGATACGCCCGCCCTTCAGCGGGGTGATCGACTTGATTATGTCGTCGGTCGCCTTCAACTCGAGCCGGGGTACTCCCCCGCTCTTTTTCACCTTGGTAGCCGAAGGCGAGGAAACGGTGTAGTCGGCAACCGCGGCTGCCATGACGAGCACATCGTTTTCCTCCAGCCGCTCGATCACCGCGCCTTTCATCTCCTCCGCCGATACCACGTCGACCCGTTCGACTCCGACGGGACACGGCAGCCCGACCGGGCCGGATACGAGCGTGACGATGGCTCCCCTCCGCGACGCACGTTCGGCCACCGCGTAGCCCATCAGACCGGTGGAGGGATTCGACAGGAACCTCACCGGATCGATGTGCTCCCTGGTCGGTCCCGCCGTGACCAGGATCCTTTTTCCCGAGAGGTCGGCCCGTAGGGCGAGTTCGCGCTCGATGACCGCCATTATCTCGGGGGGCTCCGCCATCCTCCCTACCCCTTGAGTCCGGCACGCGAGGCTCCCCTCGCTGGGATCGACGACGATTGCCCCTGTCTCGCGGATCTTCCGGAGGTTCTCCTGGGTGACCGGGTTCAGGTACATGCGGCTGTTCATCGTCGGTGCGACCACAACGGGGGACCGCGCGGCGATCAGCGTCGTCGATAGCAGGTCGTCTCCGATGCCGTTGGCCATCTTGGCGATTATGTTCGCCGTTGCCGGAGCCACGACTATGAGGTCGGCCTCGTCGGACAGCGATATATGAGGGAAGGCGGAGCACGGATCCGACCACAGGGTGGTGGCCACAGGGTTCCCGGTGAGCGTCCTGAACGTCAGGGGTGTCACGAACTGGCAGCCCCCCTCGGTCATGACAACCTTCACACAGGCCCCCGCCTTGACCAGCAGCCGGACCAGTTCGGGAATCTTGTAAGCGGCTATCCCGCCACTGACGCCTATGAGCACGTTCCTGCCGTCGAGGTCGGCCAACGCCTCATTCCCCCTGCTCGTCGTCTTCCAGCGCGTCGTCGCCCGTGGGGCGGTCGTACTCTATCTTTCCCTCGGAAATCTCCTCCAGGGCGATCGTCAGGGGCTTCTTCGATATGTCCTCGAGCCTCATCGGGGCGACCCCCCCAAACCCCTCGCCGAGGCGCTTCTGGAAATTCGTGATCTGTCGCGCCCTCTTCGCCGACTCGATGACCAGCGTGAACTTGTTCTCCGAATGCTCCAGGAGGGTTTCGATCCTCGGGTTCACCATCGTCATCTTCTCTTCCATCAGAATGCCTCTCCTCTCAGAACCTTTGCCAGCTTGTCCGCCGCGCTCTCGAGCACGTCGTTCACTATGACCAGATCGAACTCCCTGGTCCCCGCCTCCAGCTCCACCGGCGCTACTGCCAGCCTGCTCTCTATTTCGGTCTTTCCGTCGGCTCTCCCCTCAAGCCGCTCCCTCAGAGCCCCTTCGCCCGGTGGCATCACGAACACCAGCAGCGCCCCGGGCATGCTCGCCTTGACGGCCCGGGCGCCCTTGACGTCGATCTCTAGCAGGACGTCCCGTCCGCGCTCCAGGGCTTCCTCGACCCGCCGGCGCGGCGTGCCGTACCTGCTGCCGTACACCTCTTCCCATTCGAGAAACTCACTCGCTTCCGCCAGGCGATCGAACTCGTCCTCCGTGACGAAGATGTAATCGACTCCGTCGACCTCTCCGGGCCTGGGTTGTCGAGTCGTCACGGACACCGACAGGTCGACATCGACGAGCTTGCGAGCTTCCCTGATCACCGTCGTCTTGCCCGCGCCCGAGGGCCCGGCAACCACGAAAAGCCTGCCACGGGAGCTCATTTTCGACCAACCGCGGTCACGTTGAACAACGCTCTTGCTCCACGCCGGGTGCGTCCGCCGGAACAGGTGGCGACAAGTGAGAGTATACGAGAAACGGCGGGACTCGTACACTGGAGCGGCAAAGCGGTTTGCGACATCAGTACCTGCTCCCCGGAGAATCCAACGGGGCTCCCTCCGCGCACCGCGGGCACTCTTCAGGCGCGTACGAATCGGCTTCGACCCTGGCCAGGGCAAACAGGGGCAGCCCTCCGGAATCGACCGGCCCGCGCTGGACGATGCAGGCCAGGGCGGAGACGTGGGCCCGCGCGTTATCGACCAGGCGGGCCAGCTCCATGATGGAACCCCCGGTGGTTATCACGTCTTCGACCAGCAGCACCCTGGCCCCCGGCTCCAGGCGAAAGCCGCGGCGGAGCGCCATCTCTCCATCGACCCTCTCGGCGAATATCGATTCCACCCCCAGCGCGACAGCGGTGGTGAACCCGATCAGGACGGCCCCCAGCGCCGGGCTGAGGACGACGTCCACCGGCCCGGGGACCATGTCGGCGATGGCGCGTCCGGCTTCGAGCGCCATCGCGGGGTCTTTGAGCAGCCTCGAGCACTGCACGTAGGCATCGCTGTGGCGCCCCGACGAGAGTCTGAAATGACCTCTCTGCAGAGCGCCGCAGGACTCCAGGGCCTCGAGGGCGTCGAAACCGTCACTCATCGAGGGCCTCCCCGGGCAGGGCGGCGCGCCTGGCGTCCTCCAGCATCTCCGAAGCCACGGCGCCGGGGTCCTCCGCCCGGTACACCGGCCGGCCGACCACAAGGAAATCGGCCCCCGCGCGCATCGCCTCGAAAGGCGTGGCAACACGTTTCTGGTCGTCGTTGCCGCCGCCGGCGAGCCTCACTCCCGGAGTGATGAAGACCATGCTATCGCCGACCTCGCGCCTTACCGGCAACGTCTCCAGCGGGGAAGTGACCAGACCGTCCATCCCGGAATCCCTGGCGAGTTTTGCCAGCCTGACCACCTGTTCCTCTACCGGGTCCCCTACCCCGATCTTCTTCAAGGCCAGGATATCCATGCTGGTGAGGACAGTTACCCCTATCAGCAGTGGCCTCCTCAAGTGACCGGACTCGCAGCATTCACGGACCGCGATGTCCGCGGCCCGCATCATCTCCTGCCCGCCCATCGTATGGAGAGTGAGCATCAACGGCTCGTGCTCGCACAGGGCCAGGCAGGCTGAGGCCACGGTGTTCGGTATGTCCATCATTTTGACATCGAGAAACACCCTGAACCCGTCCCCCGCGAGCTTCTCGACCGCTTTAATCCCAACGGCCGAATAAAGCTGCAGGCCCACTTTGACTACGTCGACCCATGGTCTGACAGTGTCGGCGAGCCGCCGCGCCTCGTCGAGATCGGCGGTATCCAGTGCCAGTATGAGGGGGCTCAGCCCCTCGGTCTCTTCAGTCGCCAAATCAACTCCTCTTCCGTTCGAGCCATGCCCGCAGGGCCGCGGGACACGCGGGGGGCGGCCGCGGGATATGCGTTGCCGAGATGCCCTGCCCGCAGGGCCGCGGGACACGCCCCGAGCCCTGTACGGGCGCCCCCGGCCGCGTCAAGCCCGCAGTGTCCCCGTCATCTCTCGAGCCGAGCTTCCCCCGGCTTCATCAACCGCCCGAGGCAGGCCGTCGACAATCGCAGCAATCCTCAGCGGGTCCTGAAAGACCGCGCTCCCCACCGACACCGCCGTCGCCCCGGCAATCAGGAACTCCAGCGCGTCAACGGCGTCATAGACACCGCCTCCTCCGAGGATAGGCAGCCCGGTCGCCCTGTGGCAATCCCATACCGCCTTGAGCGCCACCGGCTTGATCGCCGGGCCGGAGAGACCACCGGTCACGCCCCCAAGCCTGGGGCGCCGTTTCACGTGGTCCACGGCAAGGCCCGGAATCGTGTTGATCAGGGAAAGTCCCGACGCCCCCGCTTCACCCGCGGCTTCGGCGATCAGCGTAATGCTGGTGACGGCCGACGACAGCTTGACAAAAAGCGGAAGCGAGCAGTTCTCCCGGACCGCCTTGACAACGGCCTTCGTCGCGCCCGGGTCGTCCCCGAACTGGATGCCTCCTCTTTCCACGTTGGGACACGAAACGTTGACCTCCAGCCCCACAACTCCTGGCGCCCCCTCCAGCCTGGCGCCGAGACGCGCGAAATCGCGAACGGTATCGCCCGCGACACTCGCAAACACCGGCACCTCCAGGTCCGCTACCGCCGGAAGCACATCCTCCACGAGCGCGTCGATTCCCATGTTCTCCAGCCCGATGGAGTTCAGCAGGCCGCAGGGCGTCTCCCATATCCTCGGCCCCCTGTTGCCGCCCCGCGGCTCGACGGTAACCGACTTCAGCACTATCGCCCCCAGCTTGCGCAGGTCGATGAACGGGGCCAGCTCGGTGCCGTAGCCGGCAGTGCCCGACGCGAGTACGACCGGGTTCGAAAGCTCTATCCCCGCCAGGTTCACCGATAGATCGACCGCCATCTCACTTCCTTCTTACCGCCGCGGACCTCTCAACCGCGCCCGCTTCGTGCCTCGGGCTCGAGGGAACTCCATTCTACAGACCTGGAATCGAACACGGGGCCGTCAGTGCAAACGCACAGGTTCCCGCCCCGCGCCCGGGGCTTCACGCAACCCCTGCACGCCCCGATGCCGCAGGCCATCCTCGAATCGAGCGATACCTGGCAGGGTATGCCACGCGCCTCGGACTCACGGGCCACCACGGCCATCATCCGCTCCGGGCCGCAGGTACAGACCGCCGAGAACGAACCCAGGTCGAGCCTGGCGCCGACGAAATCACAAACAAGGCCTTTTTCCCCGGCGCTGCCGTCATCGGTGACGAGCTCGACGCGACCCTGGAGCGGAGAGAGCGCGATGGGGAACCTTTCGGCCGTCGTCACTCCCACCAGGAACTCGTAGTCCCTGCCCCGCCGGTCCATCGACACCGCGAGGTAGTGCAACGGCGCGATGCCCACTCCCCCTCCGACCAGGAGCGGGCGCCCCTCCCCCGGCAGTTCGAAGCCAGCTCCGAGGGGCCCCAACATGCGGACGGTTTCTCCGGGAGCGAGAGAACAGAGCCGGGAAGTGCCCCAGCCGACGGAAACAACCATGAAGGCGAGAGTGACTCTGCCGGCGACGGTGCGGGCGTCGAACGCCGCTATCGGCCTCGGCAACAGGTGCTCGCGCCCTCCCCCGCAGTCCACCTGGTAGAACTGCCCGGGCACGGGCGGTTCCCGCGCCTCGTCGAGGTCGAAGGCGATGACGCGGGTATCCCTGGCGACCTCATCGATCCTGGTCACCACCCCCGTCGAACGGGCGGCACGCACCGGCGCGGAGAGCGCGCTCATGAGGCGGCCTCCTCGCGCGGCGCATCGATCGCCTCGTGGAACTCCTGTATGCTCTTCACGCGCATCCCGCTCTTCTTGAGCGCCTTTATGCCCATTATCACGATCGAAGCGAGTTCTACGGTGGTGATGCAGGGAACCCCGCTCATGGTAGCGGCCGCCCTGATGTCGTATCCCGAGCCCCTCGCTCCCCTGCCCTCGGGGAAGTTGATGACCAGGTCGATCTTACCCTCCATGATGAAGTCCACCACGTCCGGTTTCTCTTCGCCCACCTTGTTGAGCGTCTCGACCTCGATGCCGTTCCCGCGTATCACCGCCGCCGTCCCGCGCGTCGCCGTGAGCCGGAAGCCCTCCTCGGAAAGCCGCCTGGCGATGTACGGGGCTTCGCCCTTCTTCCTGTCCGGTATGCTTATGAACGCGCAACCTGACACCGGGAAATGGTTGTAGCTGGCTATCTGCGATTTGACCATCGCCATGCCTATCCCGGTGTCGGAACTCGGGGAGTAATCGTCAATTCCCATAACCTCGCCGGTCGATTTCATCTCCGGACCGAGGACCGTATCCGTCCCCGGGAACCGCACGAACGGGAGGACCGCTTCCTTGACCGACACGTGTTTGAGCCCGGAGTAACGTTCCTCGAACAGGCCCAGTTCGTCGAGAGTCCGTCCCAGCGCCAGCCGCGTGGCCATCTTCGCCAGCGGGATGCCGATGCTCTTGCTGACGAAGGGAACCGTGCGGCTCGCCCTCGGGTTCACCTCCAGTACGTATACCTTCTCGTCCTTCACCGCGTACTGTATGTTGATCAACCCCACCACGCCCAGCTCGAGGGCGAGACGCTCCGTGCACCGGGTGATCTCGGCTTTGATGCTTTCGCTGAGGAACGGTGGCGGTATGACGCAGGCGGAGTCGCCCGAGTGAATGCCCGCCTCCTCGACATGCTCCATGATCGCCCCGATGAAAACGCGCCTGGAGTCGCACAGAGCGTCCACATCGATCTCCTTGGCGTCCTCCAGGAACTTGTCCACCAGGACCGGGTGCTCCGGCGAGGCCTTCACCGCGGACTTCATGTAATGCTCCATCATGTCGTCGGAGTAGACGATCTCCATCGCCCGGCCCCCCAGCACGTACGACGGCCTCACCAGGACTGGATAACCGATGTCCCGCGCGGCCTGGAGCGCTTCGGCCACCGACGTCGCCGTACCGTCCGGGGGATGGAGGATGTCCAGCTTCTTGAGCATGTTGCCGAACCGCTCGCGGTCCTCGGCGCGGTCGATGGCCGACGGCGACGTTCCCAGTATCTTCACCCCGGCACGCTCCAGCGGGATAGCCAGTTTGAGGGGCGTCTGTCCCCCGAGCTGCACGATGGCGCCGACCGGCTTCTCCCGTTCGACAACGTTCATCACGTCCTCGAAAGTGAGGGGCTCGAAGAAGAGCCTGTCGCTGGTGTCAAAATCCGTGGATACCGTCTCCGGGTTGCAGTTGACCATGATCGTCTCATAGCCCATCTCCTGGCATGCGAACGAGGCGTGCACGCAGCAGTAGTCGAACTCGATGCCCTGCCCGATGCGGTTGGGACCGCTGCCCAGGATCATGACCTTGGGCCTGTCCCCACCACGGGTCTCGTCCTCGTCCTCGTAGGTGGAGTAGAAGTACGGGGTCCGGGCTTCGAACTCGGCGGCGCACGTGTCCACGGCCTTGAACACCGCGCTTATCCCCCGGTGAGTACGGTGTTCTCGCACCTCGAGCTCTCCGGTCCCGAAAAGACGGGCGAGTTCAACGTCGGAGAACCCGTATCGCTTGGCCTCGCGGAGGAGCGCATCGGGGACCTCCGCCAGTTCGCGCCCTTCGAGCTCTTTTTCCATCTCCGAAACCTGGAGCAGGTTGTCGAGGAACCACGGATCGATGCCGGTGCGCCGGTATACCTCCTGCACCGGCACGCGTTCCTGCAGGGCCCGGTACACCTGGTAGAGCCTGTCGTGGCTGGCTTTCCCTATCAAGTCGGCAAGCTCCCCGGGGGAGGCTTCGACGTCTCTCAGGCTGTAGCGGTCGATCTCCAGGGAGCGCACGGCTTTCTGTATCGCTTCCTTGAACGTACGCCCTATCGACATGACCTCGCCGACCGACTTCATCCTGGTGCCCAGTGCCGGGTCCGCGCCGGGGAACTTCTCGAACGCCCAGCGCGGGACCTTGACCACGCAGTAGTCGATAGCCGGCTCGAAACACGCGGAGGTTACCCTGGTCATGTCGTTCGGCAGCTCGTCCATGGTGTAGCCGACGGCGAGTTTGGCGGCGATCTTGGCGATAGGGAACCCCGTGGCCTTGGACGCCAGGGCGCTCGAGCGCGACACTCTCGGGTTCATCTCGATGACGACGACGTGCCCTGTGTCGGGCTCCATGGCGAACTGAATGTTCGAGCCCCCGGTCTCGACCCCTATCTCTCGCATGATGGCTATCGACGCGTCGCGGAGCACCTGGTACTCGACCTCGGTCAGGGTCTGCGCCGGGGCGACGGTTATCGAATCTCCCGTGTGCACGCCCATCGGGTCGAAGTTCTCTATCGAGCAGACGATGACCGCGTTGTCCTTCCCGTCGCGCATCACCTCGAACTCGTACTCCTTCCAGCCTTTGACCGACTTCTCCACGAGGATCTCGGTGATGGGCGACAGGTCGAGGCCGTGGCGCGCGGTCTCCAGGAATTCGGCCATGTCGTAAACCAGCCCGCTGCCCCCGCCCCCGAGGGTGAACGACGGCCTGATCACCAGGGGGAACCCGAGCTTCCTGGCGATGGCTTCCGCTTCCTTGATGGAGTGGGCGAAGTCGCTCTCCGGCAGATCGAGCCCGATATTGCGCATGGCCTCCTTGAAGAGGTTACGGTCCTCGGCCTTGCTTATGGCCTGGTGACTGGCCCCGATCAGCTCAACGCCGTACCTGTCCAGTGCCCCACTCTCGGCCAGCGAGACGGATACGTTCAGCCCCGTCTGTCCGCCGAGGGTCGGGAGGAGCGCCTGAGGCCGCTCCCGCTCGATTATCTTCTCCACCCACTCCGGCGTTATCGGCTCGATATAGGTGCGGTCGGCGAACTCCGGGTCGGTCATGATGGTGGCGGGATTGCTGTTTACCAGGACGACCTGGTAGCCGTCTTCCTTCAGGACTTTGCACGCCTGGGTGCCGGAATAGTCGAACTCGCACGCCTGGCCAATGACTATGGGGCCCGACCCGATAATCATTATCTTCTCGATATCGTCCCTTCTCGGCATCAGCGCCACTCCCTCATGAGATCGATGAAAGTGTCGAACGGGCTGTCTTCAGAATGCGGGCCGGGGACCGCAGCCGGGTGGTACTGCACCGAGAACGCCCCGGCTTCCCGGCAGAAGATGCCCTCGCAGGTCATGTCGTTGAGGTTCCAGTGCGTGAGTTCGACCTCCCCGTGGCGGCAGTCTGCGAGCGTGCCGGCGTCCACCGCGAAGCCGTGGTTCTGCGCCGTTATTTCAACCCTCATCGTCTCCCTGTGCATGACCGGCTGGTTGGCGCCCCTGTGGCCGAATTTGAGCCTGTGAGTCGAACCCCCGAGAGCAAGCCCCAGCAGTTGGTGGCCGATGCCGACGCCGAAGATGGGCTTCCTGCCCAGGAGCCTCGATATGCTCTCGACCGCATATGTCACAGCCGCGGGATCGCCGGGGCCGCTGGACAGGAATACCCCGTCGGGGGCGAGAGCAAGGACCTCTTCGGCCGTGGCCCGTGCCGGGAGTACCGTGGTGCGGCACCCGAGTCCGGCAAGGCGCCTGAGCTCGCTGCGCCTCACCCCGAAGTCGTACGCGGCCACGTTGAGTCGATCGCCGCCGCATTCCTCTTCGTCCAGGACGTACGGCTCATCGGTGGTTACCTCTTTGACAAGGTCGAGTCCCGCCAGGCCCGGAGCCTGCTCGAGCCTGGCCAGCAGGCTGTCGCGGTCGAGATCGACGCTGCTGATCGCTCCTCCCATCTCCCCCTTCGCCCGGATATGCCTGGTCAAGGCCCGGGTGTCGAGCCCTTCGAGCCCGACGACCCCGTTCTTCGCCAGGAAGCCGTCAAGACCGGCGTCGGCGCGCCAATTGGAGAAGATCCTGGACGATTCCCGGACCACCAGGCCGCCCACGCGGACTTTCACGGATTCGAAGTCCTCCGGGTTCACGCCGTAATTTCCCACAAGCGGGTAGGTCATGTTGACGATCTGCCCGCTGCCGGACGGGTCCGTCAACATCTCCTGGTAACCCGCCATGCCGGTGTTGAAGCAGATCTCCCCGAAGAACTCTCCTTCGGCCCCGAACGAGTACCCCCTATAGGCCGTCCCGTCCTCGAGAACCAGGAGTGCCGGTCGCCTTCCGCTCATGTCGTACGCCATGCCCCGATCAACCTTTCGCTTCTCCTGATTTCCTGTTGCCCTCCGGCCGTCCGCCGGCCTTTCGAACAGGGCGTGCTTCGCCGCCCTGGCCATCCGTCCCAGCCGGAACGAGAGCTCCGTCCAGCACCACCGGCCGGCCCCGGAAAATCGTATGCATCACTTTTCCCTTCACCTTCCAGCCGTCGTAAGGGGTGTTCCGCGCGCGGGATTTGAACAGCGCGGGGTCCACGGTCCACTCGATGTCGGGGTTGAACACGACGATGTTGGCGGGAAGGCCCTCGGCGACGGCGGGGTGGTAGCCCCACCTCTCCATGGACATTATCCTCGATGGGTTCACCGTCAGCATGGCGATCGCTCCCGCGAGGTCGATGACCCCAGCGTCGACCAGCCGCGTGACTGTGAGCGCCAGGCACGTCTCCAGTCCGACGGCGCCGAACTCGGCCCGGTCGAACTCGGTCTCTTTCTCGTGGAGGGCGTGCGGCGCGTGGTCCGTGGCTACGACGTCTATCGTGCCGTCGCTTACCGCCTCGAGGAGGGCGTCCACGTCCTCTCTCGAGCGCAGCGGCGGGTTCATCTTCAGGTTGGTGTCGTACGTTACCAGGCTGGAGTCGTCGAGCGAGAAGTGGTGCGGCGCAACCTCGCAGGTGACCGGGAGGCCGCACAGCTTGGCGTCGCGTACCAGCTTCACCGATCCGGCCGTCGAGAGGTGGGCGAGGTGCAGTTTCGCTCCGGTCTTCTCGGCGAGGCAGATGTCCCTGAACACTCCTATTACCTCGGATTCCGGAGGGATGCCGCGGATGCCCAGCCAGGTCGAGTAGCGGCCTTCGTTCATGTGGCCGCCTGCGGACAGGCTCAACTCCTCGCTGTGAGAGATGATGAGGGCGTCCATGGTGCGCGCGTACTCCATGGCGCGACGCAGTATCTCCGAGTCCACCAGGGGGCTCCCGTCGTCGCTGAAACCCTTGACCCCGGCCCTGCAGGTGCCCATCTCGCCCATGGGTGCCAGGGTCTTCCCCTGCCGGCCGGAGGTGATGGCTCCGTGCGGCAGGACCATGCAGAGGCCTTCGTCTTCCCCGCGGAAGAAGACGTACTCGGCGACGGAGGCGTTGTCGATGGCCGGCTCGGTGTTGGGCATACAGAACACGGCGCTGTAGCCGCCGCAGACCGCCGCCCTCGAGCCGCTGCTGATGTCCTCCTTGTACTCCATGCCCGGCTCCCGCAGGTGGGCGTGCATCTCCACCAGGCCCGGCGCAACGACACAGCCCCCGGCGTCGATGACCGTCGACCCCGCGGAGCCAAGTCCTTTTCCGATCCGGGTGACAACGCCGTCTTCCACCTTGACATCCACCGCGGTCTTCAGGCCCCCGGGAAAGGTGAGGAGGCGCCCTCTCTTGATAAGCAGGCAATCAGCCATGGCTGCCCCCCAGTACGTCGTAGAGAACCGCCATCCTTACGGCGACCCCGGCGGCGACCTGGCCGGTTATGACCGACTCGACCTCGTCGGCGACAGCCGAGGCGATTTCCACCCCGCGGTTCATGGGACCGGGGTGCATCACCATGGGCTTGCGGCGAAGCCTGGACCAGCGGGTCTGGGTCAGGCCGTACTGCAGCGTGTACTCGCGCAGCGAAGGGAAGCGAGATTCGTTTACCCGCTCCATCTGAATGCGCAGAAGGTAGAGGACGTCGCACCAGGTCAGGGCTTCGTCAAGCGAGCCGGTGAGGGCCGCCCCCATCTCCTCCACGCGATCGGGCAGCAGCGAGCGGGGGGCGACCAGCATTACCTCGGCGCCCACCTTGTTCAGTGCGTGGATGTTGCTGCGCGCCACCCGCGAATGGTCTATGTCGCCGACTATCGCCACCTTGAGTCCCTCCAGGCCCCCCAGGCGCTCGCGTATGGTGAACAGGTCCAGAAGTGCCTGCGTGGGATGCTCGTGCATGCCGTCGCCGGCGTTGATCACCGAGGCGTCCACCCAGCCGGCCAGCAGGTGTGGCGCCCCGGCGCTGGAGGTCCTTATTACCACGGCGTCGACCCCCATGGCGACGACGGTCTTGCCGGTGTCTTTCAGGCTCTCCCCCTTGGACAGGCTGCTGGTGCTGGTCTGGAAGTTCATTACGTCCGCGGAAAGGCGCTTCGCGGCGAGCTCGAAGGACATCCGGGTCCGGGTGCTGGCCTCCGTGAAGAGGTTCACGATAGTGCGGCCTCTGAGGGCGGGCACCTTCTTCACCGGGCGGCTGGAGACCTCGGCGAAGGAGCGCGCCTGGTCCAGGAGCCTGTGGATGTCGGAGCGGTCGAGATCGGTGATCGACAGAAGGTGTTTTCGTCCGTTCGCCGGTGGCATCTACTCCTCCTCCCCTATCTCGACCATGTCGACCCCGTCCACCTCTTCGAGGGACACTTTCACCCTCTCGTCGCCGGCGGTAGGAAGGTTCTTCCCCACGTAGTCGGCCCTGATGGGAAGCTCGCGGTGTCCCCGGTCCACCAGCACCGCGAGCTGTATGACCCTGGGTCGGCCGAAATCCACCAGCGCGTCCATCGCCGCCCTGGTGGTGCGCCCGGTGTAGAGGACATCGTCGACGATGACGACCTGTTTGTCGTTGATGTCGAACTCTATCTGGGTTACGCCGATGCTCGAGGCCCCGCGGAGAGCGACATCGTCGCGGTAGAAAGCCACGTCGAGCTCGCCGACCTCGACCCCCGAACCCTCGATGCCGGCTATGGCCTCCGACAGCCTCCGGGCCAGGAAGACCCCGCGTGTCCTGATCCCCACGAGCGTGATACCCCCGGCGCCTTTGTTGCGCTCGAGTATCTCGTGGGCGATGCGGCGGACGATCCTGGCGATGTCGTCCGATTCCAGGACCCTTGTCCTGGCCTTGAACGTCATGACCCCTCCCGGTGCCCGGTCCCCTCCGGATTCCAGGCATAAAAAAACACCTCGCCGCAAGCGGACAAGGTATTCTTTTTCTCTTCTGCTGTCACGGCCCTTCCTTGCTAGCCTCGCAGGACTAGATTAAAGGTTTTGGAGACTATAACACCGATTGGCGGGTGGATCAAGAAAATTCTAGATCTCCGGGCCCTGGCAGAACCGGGCTCCGGCTTCCCTGTCCCGGTTCACCCTGCCAAGCAGCCCGTTCACGAACTTCCCCGAGTCCTCGGTGGAGAACGATTTCGCGAGCTCCACCGCTTCGTCAATGGTTACGCCCGTGGGGATGTCGGTGAACAGCAGCTCGAACAGGGCCATCCTCACCACGTTACGGTCAACCCGGGGCATCCTGTCCAGCTCCCAGCCTTCGGCGTACCGGGCGATGATGTCGTCGAGGTCCGGCATGTGCCGGGTGACGCCCTCCAGGAGCTCGACCGCGAAATCGCCGGGCCCCTCCTCCCCCACCTTCCTCTTTCCGTCGAGCACCTCGGCGACGCTGGAGCCGTTGATGTCCATCTCGAAGAGGACTCTCAGAGCGTACCTTCGCTGGTGACTGCGGCTGCTCTGGCCCCTGGCCATTCCCTTACCTAAACCCTCTCGATATAGCGCCCGGTGCGCGTGTCCACCTTCACGCCGTCGCCCTCGTTGACGAACAGCGGCGCCTGCACGGTGAGGCCCGTCTCGAGAGTGACCGGCTTCGTCGCCCCGCTGGATGTGTCTCCCTTCAGCCATGGTTCGGCCCTGGAGACCCTGAGGACCACCGCGGCGGGAAGTTCCATGGTCACAGCTCTTCCGTTCCTGATGAAGACGCTCAACTCCTGGTTCTCGACGAGGAAGTCCGCGATCTCACCGACGGTATCGGCGGGCACCGGGGTCTGCTCGTAGGTGTCGAGGTCCATGAAGACGAAGCTGTCGCCGTCCCTGTACAGGTACTGCATCTTCTTATGCTCGAGGACGGCCTCCTCGACCTTCTCGCCGGCCCTGAACGTCTTCTCGACCACCTGGCCGGTCTCCACGTTCTTCAGCCTGGTGCGGACGAACGCCCCGCCCTTGCCGGGCTTCACGTGCTGGAACTCGACGATCCTCATAAGCTGGCCGTTGACGTCAAGGACCAGCCCGTTCCTGAAATCGGCAGTCGAAGCGATAACCGTACCTCCTGTGCGTGATCTTCGTCCAAGCACGGATTATACAGCACCCGCAGCCGTTGTTCGAAGGAGGGCCATCGCTCCATTCCGGGTTGCGACTGCCTGTTCCTCCACCGACCTGCAAATGTTTCCACGATCCGCCCTGTTGTCGCGCGCCGGTGCGGGAGACACGTGTTTTCGACTAGAATTACTGTTGCACGGTGTGGTCCACCTGCGATTCCGGTGGTTAGACGGCAGTCGCCCGAATATAGAGGTTCTCGCGGAAGTGAGGCAATTGGAAGGCATTTCACTGGTCATCCCCGCCTACGAAGAGGCGGGAATCATTTTCAGGACCGTATGCGAATCCACTCTGGTGCTGTCCCGGCTTGGCCGTGACTACGAGATCATCGTGGTCGATGACGGGAGCGTTGACGATACCGCGCTCGAAGCGTCGCGTGCCGCGCTCGAGGACAGTTCGGTGAGGATCCTGCGCCTTCCCTTCAACCAGGGAAAGGGAAACGCCCTGAAGAGAGGCTTCCAGTCTTCCCGGTACGACACCGTCGCTTTCCTGGACGCCGACCTGGACCTCCACCCGTCGCAACTGCTCGGCCTCTTGAAGATGATGGACGACAGCGGCGCCGACATGGTCATCGGCAGCAAGCGCCATCCCGATTCCAGGGTCGAATACCCCCGAGAGCGCAGGATTTACAGCACGATATACTACCTGCTGATACGTGCCCTGTTTCATCTTCCCATCAAGGACACGCAAACAGGCATCAAGGTGTTCAAGCGGGAGGTGCTGGAGCGCGCTTTCCCCAGAATGGTCACCAAAACCTACGCGCTCGACCTCGAGCTGATGGTCGCCGCGAACCAGCTCGGATACTCGATCGCCGAAGCTCCGATCCGCATCGATTTTCAGCGTGAGTTCGGGCGGATCGGCTGGACCGACATACGCAACATCGTCATCGATACCCTCGCCGTCTTCTACCGGCTGCGGATCCTCGGCTACTACGGCAGCCCCCTGAGACCCGCGGTGGACTACGAGCCCAAGATCTCCATCGTGGTGCCCTCCAGGGGGCTCGACCCCATGACCGAGGAGTGCCTGGAGAAGTCCCAGCAGATCGACTACTCGAACTACGACATAAAGTTCATGCCCGATGGCGAGGAGGAGGTCATCCTCCGCCCGGAGGGAAGCGAGGTGATCCCGTCGGGGCCGGTTGGCCCCGCGGTCAAGCGGAACATCGGGGCGCGGGCAAGCGACGCCGACATCATCGCGTTCATCGACGCCGACGCCTGGCCGGACCACGACTGGCTGAGAAACGCCGTACCATATTTCGAGGACCGGACGGTCGCCGCGGTCGGCGGCCCCGCCGTCACCCCGGCGGCCGACGGGCGGCGCAAGCAGGCCAGCGGAAGCGTGTACAGCGCCTCCATCGTCTCCGGATCGACGACGTACCGTTACACGGTCCACGCCTACAGGGCCGTCAACGACTACCCGACCAGCAATCTCCTGGTGCGGCGCTCGGATTTCGAGGCGGCCGGCGGTTTTGACGAGGATTTCTGGCCGGGCGAAGATACCGTCCTCTGTCACAAGCTCACCCAGGACCTGGGCAAGAAGATCCTCTACGTGCCGAACGTCATCGTGAACCACCACCGGCGGGACCTGTTCAGGGGGCACCTCCGGCAGGTCTACGCCTACAGCCTCCACCGGGGCTTCTTCGTGCGGAAGTTCCCCGAGACGTCGAGGCGGCTGGAGTATTTCATCCCCAGCCTGTTCCTTCTTTTCCTGGTCCTGGGGGGCGTGGGCGCGATTTTCAACACCTACTGGCTCTACTCCTACTGCGGCATCATCGCCATGTACGCGCTTCTCGTCCTTGTGTCCAGCATCAAGAGCCTCGACCCGGTGCTCAACCTGCTGGTGTTCCCGGGGATCGTCGCTACCCACCTGGTGTACGGCTTCGGCTTCCTGAAAGGTCTGCTCTCCAGAAAGATGAAGGAACAATGAGAATCGCCATCAGCTACCCGCCGCTGGACGACAGGCTCCATCCCACCCTCGGCCAGAACAGGCAGTTCCAGTGGTTTCATAACCCGTCCTTCATCTACCCGATGGTCCCGGCCTGGGCCGCCACGATGCTGCATGAACGCGGGCACGAGGTCCTCTGGGACGACGCGATCGCCCTGAAGATGCCGGTGGACTCCTGGTGGGAAAGCATTGGGGCCCGCAGGCCGGAACTCATCGCGATGGAGACCAAGACCCCGGTGGTCAAGCGACACTGGGCGCTCGTTGAAAAGTTGAAAGAGAAGCTGCCCGACACGCGCGTGGCGCTGTTCGGGGACCACGTCACCGCGATGCCGGAAGAGACCATGGCGCGGTGCCCGGTGGATTACGTGCTCACCGGGGGCGACTACGACTTCCTGCTCGTCAACCTCGTGGAGCATCTGCTGGGCAAAGCCGACCTCGAGGGAGGCGTCTGGCACCGCGAGTCCGGACAAGTTCAATCAACGGGACCTTTCTCGCTGTCGCACGACCTCGACAGCCTGCCGGACATCGACCGCCGGCTTACCTGCTGGAAGCTGTACGGGGAACACCTGTTCATCAGGAAGCCGAACACGTACATCATGTCGGGGCGCGACTGCTGGTACGGCAAATGCACCTTCTGCTCGTGGACGACCCTGTACCCGCGGTTCCGCGTGCGCAGCGCCGACATCGTGCTGAACGAGATCGACAACCTCGTAGCCGGGTACGGCGTGAGGGAACTCTTCGACGACACCGGCACGTTCCCGGCCGGCGGCTGGCTCGAACGCTTCTGCGCGGGACTGGTCTCCAGGGGCCACAGCGAACGCCTGACCGTATCGTGCAACGCCCGCGTCGGGGCCTTGAGCCTCGAGCAGTACCGGATGATGGCCCGCAGCGGCTTCCGCCTTCTGAAATTCGGGCTGGAGTCCGCCAACCAGGCGACCCTGGACCGGCTGGACAAGGGAACGACCGTCGAACAGATAATCGAAAGCTGCCGCCTGGCCAAGGAGGCCGGCCTGACGGTCCACCTGACGACAATGGTCGGTTATCCCTGGGAGGACCGGGAAGACGCCGGCCGGACGCTCGAACTTGCCCGCCGGATGCTCGCCGAGGGTTCCGCCGACATGCTGCAGGCGACCATTGTCATGCCGTACCCGGGGACTCCCCTCTTCGAGGAAGCGCGGGAGAAAGGGTGGCTGCTCACCGAGGACTGGGACGAGTACGACATGCGCGCGCCGGTCCTTCGCACGCCTGTTCCCGCCGACGAACTCGGGCGCCTGACACAGGGGCTCTACAAAGCGTTTCTTTCGCCGCGCTTCGTGGCGAGGACCCTGCTCTCGGTCAGGAGCCTGGACGACATGCGGTTTCTGGGGCGGGCCGGCAAAGCGGTCCTGGGGCACCTCAAGGATTTCGCCGTCGGCAGGCGGACCTGACACCGGTCAGGCGCCTAGCCCCGGCGCCGAGAGCGAAACGAAATCGGAGGCTTCGATTGCAGCAGAGAGTGGAGGCGATACGGCGGGCGCTCGATGAGCGGGGCCTCCAGGGGCTCATCCTCACCAAGATGGAAAACATCCGTTACCTGAGCGGATTTTCCGGCGACGGCGGCTACGCCGTTATCGACCGGTCGAGAACCGTCCTGGTAACCGACGGACGTTACCGGGAGCAGGCGCGCGGCGAGACCGCCGAGTGGGATATCACGATCTATGAAAGAGACCCCCTGAAAACGCTGGCCGCGTATCTGACGGGGGGACGCCCCTGGGGACTCGAAGATACCGCCACGCTGGCCTTCGAGAAAAGACTGTCGGACGCGATCGGAGAGGCGGGCGTTGTGGCAACAGGCTCCATGGTGGAGGAACTCCGGGCGATCAAGGGACCCGGGGAGATCGAGGCGATACAAGCCGCTGCTGCCTGCGCCCTGCAGGCGTGGAAGAGCTTTCTGCCGATGGTCCAACCGGGGGTCACCGAACGCCAGCTTGCCGCGGGGCTCGACTACAGGATGATGACCGCGGGCGCCGACAGGCCCGCATTCGATACCATAGTCGCCTCGGGACCCAACGCCTCCATGCCCCACGCCGGCGTCACCGACCGCGAACTCCGGGAAGGGGACCAGGTCATTGTGGATTTCGGCGCGTCCATGAACGGCTACAACTCCGACATCACACGCACCATCGCCGTCGGTGAACCCCGGGGGCGGGCCTCCGAGGTCGCCGGGGCGGTGCGCGGCGCCTGGGAGGCGGCCTTCTCCGGTATCGAGCCCGGAGTCCCCGTAGCCCGGCTCGACGAGGCCGCGAGAAAGCACCTCGAAGCGGCGGGCCTGTCGGAGCACTTCGTACACAGCCTGGGCCACGGAATCGGCCTGGAGGTCCACGAGAAGCCATCCCTCTCCCGATTCTCCGTGGAGACCCTCGAGCCGGGCATGGTCTTCACGGTGGAGCCCGGCGTGTACCTCGAGGGGGAGACCGGCGCCCGGCACGAGGAGATGGTCCTGCTCACCGAGGAGGGACCCGTGGTCCTCAGCGGTTGACCGGCGTCGCTTCGCTCCGGAGGGTGTCCGCCTTCGCCAGGAACTGGTGTTTCTTTTCGCCGGAGCGCGCACCATCCGCAGAAGTGCGCGCCACTCTCCCGGAGTGGGAACAATGGGATGCTAACGGCTCTTCTTCAGGGGCTAGAGGGGCAATCCTACAACGTCGTGTCCCCCGGTCCAGACGCCTTTGTAGTTGAAGTACATGGGGCGCTCGGCGATTATCTTGCGCCCGTTGACGCACTGC
>CAZEJS010000020.1:0-33097 GCA_964512645.1 uncultured Acidimicrobiales bacterium | reverse complement strand
AGGGGTCGAACCCCGGGCGGCAGGTGCCCTCGGCGAAGTAGAAGGTGGAGGCCGGGGAGGTCGCCCCGACAACATCGTGCCCGCCGTCCCAGTTGAGCCCGGTGTAGCCCCGGTAGTTGAAGTACATGGGGCGCTCGGCGATTATCTTGCGCCCGTTGACGCACTGCACCTTCGAGGAGAAGTCGTGGGCCACGTCGTCGCCTTCGCCGAGCGCGTCCTTGACCCTTACCGTGTAGCGCGAGTTCTTCGGCACGGTGAGACGCTGTGGTTCGTTGACGCCGTTCCCCCTCATGTAAGTGATGACGATCGAAGCTTCGGCGTTTTCGGGGTTCTGGATGCAGATGTAGGGGTCGAACCCCGGGCGGCAGGTGCCCTCGGCGAAGTAGAAGGTGGAGGCCGGCCCCGGGGGCACCGGCGCCGAGCCGCCGTACTCGATCTTCGCGCTCCTGGTCACCACGTTGCCGGGCATCGCGTTGTCCCGGTACCTCACGTGGACCGTCTTCAGGCCTTCTCCGTCGGTGAGCGTCCATGGCCGCGTCGGGCGGTAACTCTCCCACTCCGCACCGAGAAAATCAGGCCGGTTGGAGACCATCATGCTCCCCACGCCTGACTCGGTGTCCGAAGCGTAAGTCGTGAGAGTCACACTTCTGCTTCGGGTGGTCTTCGCGCCATCGTTCACCAGCAGGTATCCGTCCGGGCCGGTCGTGTCGGGCGTGGCGCTCCTGTAGACCCTGACCGCCTTCGCCTGCCCCGCCCCCACATCGGCGCTCACCTGGTTCATCCTGGTCGCACCGACGTCATAAGTATGGGAGATGGTGCCGTTGGCGACGACGTAGTAGTAATGGTCCGAGAGGTACTTCAGCGGAAACTCCAGGTACGCGCCGGTGACCGGCTTAATGCAGGTGTTGGTCAGGGTGCAGGTGACGTCCTCCCTGGTGTTGTCGGGGGCAACGCTCCAGGAGGCCTGGAACGCCGGGTTCGTGAGCCCATGAAGGTTGGTCGTGCCTCCCACGTTGGTGCCGGCGTAGGCGGGCCAGGAGTACCTGGGTTCAACGTAGTTGAAGCTGTGATCTCCGGTGGTGACGACCCGGCCGTCCTGCATCCAGACACGGCGGTAGCCGGGATACTCCGAGGAGTTCCCGTCCGCCTGGAACGACGCCGAGGTTGTATTGGCCTCTATGACGTGGCCCTGCCCGTTCTCCCACTGAAGCCCCCCGGCGCTGTTGTCCAGGCTAACGGTGTCGGAGTGGTCGTGGCCGTGCAGCATCAGGCAGACGTTGTACTTCTTCATGAGCCGCACGACGGCGAGGCGGCCGTTGCCGTTGCCCATGTCCAGGAATCCGCCGATTATCGGGTCCTCGCCGCTTGCCCACATCGACCCCGAGCCTCCGGTCTTCCAGGGGTCGTGGTGCATGGCGACGATCCGCGCCCTGGCGTCCGCGCTTTCCTCCAGCCTGTCGCGCAGCCAGCCGAGCTGACCCGTATATTTCGGCACGTCGCCGCTGCGCGCCCCGGCGCGGTTCCAGTCAACTCCTTCCGCGTACGGGGCATCGCCCTTCCCCTCGAAACAGCCCTTGTACTTCCCCGGCTGCAGTATGATACCGAAGTAGTCGATCAGCGTCCTCTGCCCCGGGGTCCAATCCATGCTGTTCGTGGCGAAAAACCTGTAATCGTTATAGGAGAAGGTGTAGTAGAGGGGCCCGTAGAGCTTGGTCCAGTTCATCTGCCAGTCCTGGTTCAACGCCGCCCCGGAGCCGGTGTCGTAGTTGTAGGCGTCATGGTTTCCGATGACAATGAATACCGGCACGTTGAGCTTCTGGGTCTCCTGGTAGAACCACATCTGCTCGTACTCGTACTCCGTTACGTTCCCCCATGCGCCGTTGGTCTGCTGCATGTACTTCTGCCCGAAGTCGTAATCGCCGGTGAAGATCACGAAGTCGGGGCGCAGCTTGTTTATCTGCTGGATCTCTTTGTGGTAGTAAGCGGCCCCGTATCCGACGCCCGGGTCCCAGGTGGCCCTGCGCGCGTACCTTTCCTTGTGGTTGGAGCTGATGTAGTCGCACTCCGGCCCGAAGACGTGTATGTCCGTCATCTGGATGAAGTTGAACGGCTCGCTCCAGTCGTCGATCGCGTCGAGCGAGTTGGTCTGGGTATCGGTAACGTCACCGTAGCCGGTCATGTTCGCGGTGACGGTTACATCG
This sequence comes from uncultured Acidimicrobiales bacterium, assembly GCA_964512645.1. Lineage (GTDB taxonomy): Bacteria > Actinomycetota > Geothermincolia > Fen-727 > Anoxymicrobiaceae > CAZEJS01. The sequence continues at coordinate 30,896 of CAZEJS010000020.1, read as the reverse complement.
TAGAGATGTTCGGGCAGGCTGTACGGAACGGCGACCGTCACCAGCCACACCCGGTTATCCGTGGGGTTTGGCGGCGTCGGCTTCTTCAGGTTGGGCCATGCCCTGCTGTAGCCCTTGGTGGCACTCAGAACCTCCAGCTTCCGCGTCACCGGGTTGACGGTGTCGTTGGTTGTGGTGACTGAAACGCGGAAGTTGGTCGCGTCAGGGCAGGTCCCGGGATAGAAGCGGCCCTCCCTGGGGTCGAACTCTATTGTAAGGCTGCCGCCCTTCTTCACAATGGCAGGGTTTCCCAGCGTCGGGTATATGAGCTTGGTGATCTTCGCCGGGGTTCGCAGGCCGATGGTGTACGGCGTGGGAGGGACGTACCCCTGGCCCCTTACCGCCGCGCCGGGCACCGCCGGCAGGGCTAGCACCAGGACCAGTGCGAGAGCGATCACGGACCCGGACGCCAACGGACGGCATTTTCTCAGGCAGGCCGGCCTCAATTCAACCTCCGTGCAAATAAAAGTCCTTCATGATGTTCTAACGAGGACACCGCCCGCGAGGTACGCCCCCGAACAGCCCGGCGCACCGGCCCGTCCCGGGGCGCGAACGCCCCCGCGCAGGCGCCCCGGAGGAACGCTCTTTCCCCCGGAACCGGACCATGACCCGGGCCGGACCGTCAAGTTCGAACATGGCCGGCCTTGCCCTCCTCGGGGCCGGCTGCTCGGCGCGCGCGCTTCCGGACCGGCTCGAGACCGCGGCCGGCGAATCCGAACCAGCCGAACCGCCGCTTGAATGGCCACCACCCGATCAGCCAGGCAAGCACGGCGGACGGGAGCAGCCGGCAAACCGCGAGCCTGAAGACGAACGTGCCGTAAAACATCCGCGGCTTCTCCAGCGAGATAAGCCCCGTGAGCTGCAGGTCCAGCTTGTGAATAAGACCGACCCTGAAGAGCACCTGCGCAAGCAACTCGGCAATCACCAGGGTCACCAGCACCAGGCCGGCGCACACGATCCCCGTGGTCGGGCCGTACTTCGAACCCATGCTCCAGACCACGCCTCCCGATACGACCAGCGCCACCCCGATAGAAAAACCGGGGTTTCTGATTCCTGTCAGCCAGACGACGGTGATCCACAGGACAATTCCGCCGGCCACGCATGCCAGAAGCTTCCACCAGGCCTGCCGGAAAGGCGGGTTGCCTTCAAGCGACTCCCTCGGTGCAAGGCAGAACGGCCAGCGGTCCCGCGCCAGTCTCCACGTCCACCTGCAACGCCACGACAGGTACAGAGCGGCGCGCGACGGCAAACCGGCGATGAAGAGCGCGGCCCTTCTAAGGGCGTCCCACGCCCCACGGACCCTGGCGCCTGCCCGGCGGAACGGCGCGCGCCAGCTCTTGTTTTGCCGATCTTCCGCGACGGATGGGGCTTCGGATCCGCGAAAAAGCCGCCCGCGCAGCGTTTTTCGCAAACCCTTCCCGGGCCCCGGCTCGGCCGCCGACGGAGGCTCCGCCCGCCCGGATTTTTCCTGCAGCTCCTTGAGTTGTTCCAGGAAACAGGCGGGACAGTACTGCCCGGCTCCCCTGGGTTCGTGGCAGATCCTGCAGAACGACCTTCCGCAGCCGAGACAGGGCACCATCGTGTCCTGGCCCGGATGCTCCGGGCAATCTCTCAACGGTTTCCCTTCGACGTTCTCTCAGCCGGGCTCAACAGGACCACGCTCCGGAACCAGTGGCGGGAACGGGCTTACGGGGACGTGGACGGCTTCGTCCCGGTGCCATTCTCGGATTTCTGGTCGAGCGATATCCCTTCCTTCTGCAGCTCGATGCCGAGTTCGCGGCCTATGGTCTGGTTCCTGGCTATCAACTGCTCCAGCACCGTCTCTATGTCGGCGGTGGGCCGGTTGTTCAGGATAGCCTCGTAAAGCGAGATCTGCTGGTCCAACCGGTCCTTGATGGTGATAAGGTAGTACAGGCTGAGCACGTGCAGCTTCCTCAGCTCCTGGGGAGGATAGAGCTCAAGCAGCTCCCCCAGCACCTCGTCGCTGTAAGCGATGCGCTTCCTGGTCAGGTCGATCACCCCGGCGAGGTCGTTCTCGGCAACCAGCTCCTGGCCTTTCTTGTCGTCCTTGGCGGTACGTGCCTCGGACTCCTTGATTATCCTGGTCCACTCACCTTTGAACGATTTCTCCTTCTGCGGCGTATCGTCGCACCCGGCAAGCGCCAGGGCTCCCGCCGCGAGGAGCGCGGCCATAACCAGCGCCGCCCCGGGCCGAACCGCTTTCAGAATACTCCTGCGATCGAACATCCCGCCAAACCTCCAGGTCGCGCCTGTACCGCCTTCGAACTATAGTAGCAAATCGGCGCGGGCAATCGCACGCGCACGCGCCCGAGAGCGACTTCCCGCCCAATGAGAAGACCGGCCGCCACGGCCGGTCTCCACGAAAAGTCAACAGTGGTTCTGCGGTCAGATCTCCTTCCAGGTCAGCACCTTGAACGGTGGCGCCCACGCTACCGGGTCGAGTGCCCACCTGGACCACCTGAACGTGCAGTTCGGGTAGAAGGAGTTGTCGGCTATGTGTATCCTGTTCCCGGCAGTAAAAGAGCCGAAGTAAGTCTGCCCTCCGCCCAGCGAGAACCTCAAGTTGCTCATGTCGATGTCGTGGTCTGCCCAGAAATGGAACTGGCTGTTGTTGTTCTCCCACAGCGTCAGTCCCGAGGTGGAGCAGGTGATGTTGTTGCCCGACACAACGTTCAGGACCTGCCAGGTCTTCATGAACCATGCGCTGTTGGGGGCGGTGATGGTGACGTCGCCCTGCGAGACCACGGTCCCCTCGAATGCCGCGCCCTGGGCGCCGTTCTGGTTGCTCCAGTCCAGAGATTTGATCTCCACTCGTACTGACGGGTCGCCGCTGTAAACCGTTTCCCGGGTGCTGTAAGGCTTGCTGGTGTCCCACACGAACTGGATGACGCCGTTCACCATGCCATCGGAGTCCCCGGGGCCCCCGTCGAAGATTCTATGCGGCGCCGCTGAGTTCGCCGCGTCATCCTTCTCGGCCATCGTCTCGAAGTAATGCCAGTTGGGCTTCAGCAGGTTCACCGGCGCGCTCAGGTTCGCTTCGTAGAGGACATCAACGTTCTTGATCTGGCCCCCCGGTCCCGGCTCGTCGAGGACCCCGTTCTTGTCAACGTACACCGGGTTGGGCTTGCCGGGAAGCGGCACCGGGTTGATAGTCGGGGTGACCGGGAGCTGCAGGTTGGCATCGTTGATGCGGCTTCCCCAGCTGACGTCCTGGAAATCGATGCTGCTGGTGGGCCTGACCCTGACATCGCTCATGAATATGTCGTCGTCGAACCAGTCACCGGCGCCGTGGGCGTACACGTTGCCGGTCGAACGGATCGAGTCGTTTCCGGCCCCCGGGATCTTGCCGATCTTGAGCTCGGTATCGGAAATATCGCCGAAGTCGTTGCGGACCAGCCTGACGTAGTCGCCCCAGAGGCCTCCGTTCACGCGGGAGTCGGCCTCCGATACACGAGCCGACGATTCGTGGAGTATCGACCCCCGGGCCTGCATCGTGCCGTAAACCCTGTTCTGATTGCCGAGCCCGCCTATGAAATCCCGCGAAGAACAGTAGATGGCGTACCCGCCTATGCCGCCGCCGGTACCGGCGTAGATGTTGCCCCAGACGTCTATCTTATCGGAGGACCTGATGCCCACCCACTTCTCGGAGGTCACCGCCCCGATAGAGATATCGTCGCCGCTCCGGACGTTCACGTACCCCTTGGCCTGTATCTCTCCCGTGGTAATCTTGTCGCTGGCGATCCACAACTCCCCGGCGTTGAGGTCGACGTTGTTGTTCGACCATATCATCCCGGAGGTCCAGTTCCCGCCGGCCGACCCGTTGAAGATCACGCTACCGACGGAAGCCACCATCCCGCCGTTGGTGTTCACGGAGGCGAGCGCGCTGCCCCTGCACTGCACCCCGGTGCCGCCGCTGCCAGATGCCGAGTCGGTGCCGGCCCACATCGCGCCGGTGGATATGTTGCCCAGCCAGGAGGCGTTCAGGTCGATCATGCCCAGGGAGATGATGTCCCCCGTGGAGCACCCCGCCGCGCCCATGTTGAAATAGACTCCTGTGCCGCCGAGGTTCCCCGCGTTGCTGTTGCCCGCCGTTACCGAGCCCAGCGTTATGCCCGCAAGCGTCGCCTCGGCGGAAACCCTGCCCCGGGTGATTATGCTACCGGTGGATATCCTGGAGGCGGCGTAAGTCCTGAGGAACACCCCGTTGCCGGTCCCGGTGTCCTGTCCCGACCAGATGCTGTTTACCGACACGCCGTTCAGCCACCTGCTTTCTATGGTGACCTTGCGCCCGGCTACTATCGGGCCGAGCTGGAGCGCCCTGCTGAGGTTCGCGGTACCTTTGAAGTACATGTCCCGGCCGCACTTGATGCCGTTGATCACCACCGTTGCGGCTGTGAAAGAGATGTTCGCACTAGCGTCCAGGTTGACGTCCCTGGCCGCTATCAACTGGCCGTCGACTTTGAAAGTCGCGTTTCCAACGGTGGTATTGGCGGCAACGTCAACCGTGATATCCCCGTTGCCGCCGTGCACCGGGTCCACCCCGGCGATGACCTTGCCGTCGCTGGCGATGGTGATGCCGGGCTGGCTCCAGCCGACCGTCCACGAGGACTTCATCGCCACGTCGTCCGTGGCGACGACGTTCCCTTTATAGATGAGGTTGCCAAGCAGGAGCACCGGCACGTTCAACTTCCCCTTCACGTAAATGGCGCCCCTGGGATACTTGCCCGTCGCCGCGTCCGGGTAGGGGGTGGCACCGTCGAAGGTGTAGTCGCCGGAGACAATCCCGCCAAAACCCGTCTGGGCTTCGTACGGCCAGGGCGGGGGCGTCTGCGGGGGGTTCGCTCCCGTCCAGTCGCTGTTGCCCACGTACATGCAGTAGTCGAACGAAGCGTCGTACTCTTCTCCGCCGGCGCCCACGACTATGCGCGTCTCGATGGTGCGCTCGGCGGTGCGCCCCGACTTGGTGATTGCCCCAGTGGACCGGATTATCTTGTATGTCGGGTCGAGGGGCATGGTGTCGCTCTGATAGAGCGTCCAGGTGAACTGCCCGCCGCCGAAGCTCTCGGTGAACGGGCCCTGCTGAACAGTTGGATACGGCGTCGGAGGCGTTCCGGACGTCCAGGCGGTGTTCATCTGCAGCGCCACCGCCGCACGGTTCACCCCGGCGTCGGCGATGGCGTAAGCCTGGTCCATCAGCTTGGTGCGCGCGGAGAGGGTGAACTCCTGGATGCCCATGATAGCCAGCGTCGTCCCGATGAGGAACAGGATCACCAGCACGAACAGGGACATCACCAGGATGTAACCCGACTCGTCCCGGTGCATCTTACCGCGTTTGAACTTCCAGACCCACGCCATGGTCCATCCCCCCGTTGTAGGGCTTCGCTCAGTCCTTGACCCGGTTGAGTATCCTCAGGAATATGTCCTGTTCGAATTTGCGGCTTATCTTCGAGCGCTGAAAATCGACAACGACCTTGATCATCCCGCACTCCGCGTTGTAGTCGCCGGACATCCCGTTCGTATAAGTGCCGCTTCCCGCGTCGTATACGGGGGTCACGCCCCGCGGGAAGTAGTAAAACCTGACCCCGGTAACGTAAGAGCACAGCGTGTTGTAGGAAACCGCGCTTCCCTCGGATGAGGGCTGGGTTATCTCCTCGACCAGGGTGTTCTCACCCTCATCGCGGTAGAACCTCACACGCTCGGCGTTCAAATGGTTATTTCCCAGTATGTCGGCGTCAGTGTTGTCGGAGTCGATATCGCCGTAGAACGTCAATTGAGTGGAGGAACACCCGGCGTCGACAAAATACAGCGCCTGCTTGATCTGCCGGTCCATGCTCGCGAGGGCGCGCCGGGCCGAGTCGGTAACGGCCGCCAGCGCCCGCGAGCGGGTGAGCTGGCCCATGGCCATCTCCACCAGGCCTATCATTCCGGCGATGAGAACCACCGAGACAATCATGACGATGAGGAGTTCGACCATGGTGAACCCCTTCTCGGCGCGCCTGATACGCCTGAAAGCGAGAGAGATGCGCTTGACGCCGGCGCCTCCAGCCGGGAACGCCCCGTGCCGCCTGGTCTCACCCTTCGAAGCCAAAAGACACTCTCCTCTTCTTCTGAACCGACTCTCACGACCCGCCCCGAGCGGCCCCTTCCCGCCATCCGGCAGGACGCGACTTCATCGCTTTTCCATCAACAATTATAACGCTTAACCACCGCGGTCGTTTACGCCCTGGAGACCGCCTTTTTTCACCTTCCCCGGGCTTGCATGCCCGCATGGCCACGAAACGCGCGGCCCCATGCGTTGCGAACAGGCCCTTGCGGACGCCTCTTCTCCCGCCGACAGGCCAATCCGGAGCCGTCGGCGCAGGCATTTCTCAGAGGGCTCCGCCCTCAGAGTGTAACGAACAGCGCGACGGAGAGGCCGAGCATGGCCATGCCCCCCAGGAGCGTCAGCGCCGGTGCGTGTCTGCGCCCGAAATCCGCCAGCTTCTTGCTGCTGGTGCCGAAGTAGGCCAGCAGAAATACGACCACCAGCGGGACCGTGGACATCGCGCAGAAGAGGACCAGGTAGAGAAAAGCCTTCACCGTATCGCTGCCCGACCTGACGACGAAGGTGATGACCGGCAGGTAGACCTGGCCGGTGCACCCGAACTCCAACACCGTTACCACGACGCCCAGCACGGCGGCGCCGGCCACCAGGTAGCCGGTCTTCGTGTGGTCGCGGATAGCCTTGTGGATGCGCCGTGTCATGCCCCCGCTCATCCCCAGCGCCTTCGAGGCACTGCCCTTCTTCCTCGAACGCAGGAAATCATAGATCGCCAACAGCCCGAACACGGCCGTGAGCGACGCCACGACCGCGGTGACCCATGTCCCCGCCGTGCCGGACCTCGACACCGCGCGAACGAAGCTCAGCAGACCGACGCCCAGCAGGAGATAGGTCAGGAAAGCGGTGAGCGCCATGGCGATGCCCACGTACAGGGCGTCCCTTCCCGTCTTCCCGGTGTACGCCAGGTACGCGATCAGGAAGATGACCACGGTGAACGCGCAGGGGTTGAGGCCGTCCACAAGGCCGGCGCCGACAACGGTCAGAACGTTGAAGCCGCTGAAAGTCGACCCGAGTTCCTGGCGGGCCCGGTCCATGTACTGTCGTGCCGCCTCCCAGGGTACGTTCGGCGGAGCGGTCATGCGCTCGTCGTCTATCGCCCTGTTCAGGGACTTGCGGTTGAGGGCCTTCCCGTACAGGTAATGGCTACCCACGAAGAGCGCCGGCGAGATGCCGCGTTTCTCACGGGGAACCCCGTAGGCGAGGCCCATCGCCGCGTTCTTCTCAATGCCGCTCTTCGTCCCCAGGTCGTACTTCCGTACGTGCACGGACCCCCCGTATGTCTCGAGGTAATCGAGTTCGACGGAGATCCCGTCGCACTCCCGGCACGCGTTCCTGTAGTAGTAGGCGATGTACACGGGGCCGGCGGCGGCCGCAGGGCGACCGGCGGGCGCGTCCGGCGGCGGTTTGATGGGCGTAGTGGCGGGCGGCTCCACCGGAGCGCCGTTTATCTCCAGGACCGGAAAAGGCACGCCTCCCCGCTCAGCGTACTTCGCGACCAGGCCGGGCAGGCGGTTGGCCACCTCCTGGGCACCTATCAGGGCGTGCTCGCCTATGTACACCTGGGGGAGGTCGAGCTCGTCCCTGCCGAAGCTGTCTTCCAGGTTGATCATGAACCTGTATGCCTTGATGCCCGACGTCTCGGGAGCGAGGTCGTAGTACCTGTACTCCAGCCTCGAACCGTACCGTTTCTCGAGCGAAGGGAGCAGCTCGTGATCCAGGAAAACGCAGTCGGGACAGTTCGAACTGCTGAACACGTAGAACCGGACCTGGCCTTCGAGGGCGGCGGCCGGGGAGCTCGAAAGCGCCAGGGCGCCCGCCACCGCGGCCGACAGTGCCAGGCACGCCAGCGCTAGCGCCGCGAACAACGGTCTGGCTTTCAAGGCATCTTCTCTTCTCTCGCAAGGCAGCCCCGCTGTGGTTCGCGAGGCTGCCGTCTTCGGTTATTCTGAGTCACCCCGGTCCGGGGCCTCGGCTCCCGGATCGTTGGGCCGACCGTCAATTGAACTTGATGTACGGGACCAGGTCCGTGCTGCCCCATCCTCCCGTCAGGCGTATCCAGTTGACGTCGGTGCTGCCGGGAGCCCGCTGCTTGTAGTCGAGCGCATTGAAGCCCCAGTAGTCGCAACTGTTGAACGTGCACTTCTTGTACCACCGGGTCCACACATGGCGCCGGAAGATGTTGATCGTGTAGGTCACGTTCAACGTCTCCGCCGAGCGGTTCGCATTCAAGTTCACATTGGTGCAGTTGTATGTGTAGTTGCCGGGATGCACGAAGCTCTCGCTGCCGTTGCACCAGCCCGCCCAGTTGCAACCCGTTGAAGCGGTATAGTACGACATCGGGGTGCTCCACTGCACGCCGGTCACGTCGTACCAGCCTCGAACCCCTCCAAGCGACATGTTGAAGCTCACGGTCGGGGCGCCGGTGTAATTCGGCCAGCCCGTCGAACTGACGGCGGCGCTTCCAACGTCCAGGGAGCCGTTCTGCACCGAGCTGGTCATGGTCCCCGTCAGCGTCGGCTGCTTCTGGCAGGTGAAATCGCACTGGGTGGAAGCCCAGAGGCCGTTCTCCGTGTCCTGCACCTTGATCTTGTAGACACCGGCAGGCAGGTTGATACAGTTATACGTCAAGCCGGTGATGCTCTGGCCCGGCCCGTAACCCCCACTGATGGACCCACCCTGGATGGTCGGAACGCCGGAAGGGTTGGCGGCAGCCGAGTCGCCCCCGGCGGTGTACAGCTTCCACGAGGTGTCGCCCGGATAGAAGTAGTTGCCGGTTATGTTCGCCATCGGCTGGTCCCAGTTGTTGTACTGGTACGTGCCGGAGGTGTAGTTGATGGCTATCGGGGCGTGGCTGATCACCGCGGTGTTGCCCGGCCACCTCGACTGCCAGTCGTAATTGCCGTTCTGCAGCAGAGTTACGTAGGTCGTGCTGTTCAGGGCAGCCGACGTGCCCAGGAGCGTGCTCCATCCGTACCAGTCCTTGAACGAATTCTTGTCGAGGTTTTCGGCGATGCCGGTTATCTCGGTGCCATCCGCGTTAACCATACCGCCAAGGGCTATTATCGCGGTCTGGTCGGGGCCGTCCGGATACGAGCCGTTGTTGTTTATCAGGTAGAAGCCGACCGAGTCCTGAAAATACTTGCCCTTGATGGTGATAGTGCTGACGGTGCCGGTCTTACGGTAGCCGTTCACCAGGCCGTTGATTTCGGTGATCTCGGGGGCCGGGTTCATGAGGACCCGCTTCACGTCGCTGTCGGACGTCACCGTCCCCCAGTTGCCCAGCACCTTGAAGTCCCACCGGGTATTGTGCACCTCGCTGTGATACGGAGATACGCTGCAGTCGCCCACGGCGCTGTTCGGGTTGAACTGGAGCACGACCGGACCGGTAGCGTTGGCGTCGTTGCCGTTCTGCCCGGACACGAACGCCCCATTGCTTGTCTGCATGCCACCCCAGGCAAGCCTTCCCTGCCTGTTGGAAAGGTCGTTGAACCCGTACAGGTAGTTGCCCTCGATGCGGACGAGCCTGGCGGTCTGCGTCTTCCACATCCAGTCATAGTAACTGCCCGCGACACTCTCGGATATCTTCGTTATTGTGGGCGGCGGGTTCAACAACAGCCGCTTGGCGGTGGTATCCGAGGTCACGGTGCCACCGGCGCACGCCGCTTCCACGCTCCACCTGGTGTTGTTCGGCCTCTCCCCGGGCGGCCCGGTCAGGTTGAACGTTGCCACGATCTTCGTCCCGTTGTTGCTGGTCACGGCCCCGTTGATCGAGTACGTGTTGGTCGGGTGCGGCCCGACCAGGCGCACCGTCGCGTCCCACAGGTTCGTGCCGTTGATGGTCACCTGCCTGGCCGTCTGGCCGCTGTAGCCCCAGTTGTTGGCCGTGATCGAGGTTATAGTCGGCGGAGGGACCCGCACCTCGAACACGTTGTCCCTGAACTGGGCGACCCAGCCCTTGTCCATCCAGTAGACACTGAGGTTATAAAAACCGGGCCTGACGTTGTTCGCCGCGGTCAGGTTGAAGCGCGCGGTTATCTCGGTGCCGGCCGCGTTGGACTGCACCGTGCCGGAGTTGGCGTGCACGTCGGGCACCCCCGGGAACCACAGAAAAGCGTCGAGCTGGGAACTGGCGTTCAACGTGCCCGGGGGGGTGGTGACAAAGATGGTGACCTCGAGGTCCGTGTCGGTCATGTACCATCCGTAGGAAGGCGCGATCGAGTTGATAATAAGTGGCGGGTTGTTGGTCCCGCCGGTCACCATCAGGTCGCCCGCAAGGCCCTGGGCGGTGTAAGACTTCTCGGCGCCGGTATCGGCGCGGTAATAAACCGTCACCTGTATCATGATCGCGTGAAGTGTGCTGTACGGACCTCCCATGGGACCCCCGGTCGGCCTGTCGAACTTGGGCTCCGACACCGAGCCCCCGGACGGTCCGCGGGGGACCCAGTTCGGGTCCATGGTGGCAACGGCCAGGCTGGAGCCGCTGACGTACTGGTACTGGACCGCGGTCGTCCTCTTGTAGGCCCCGTAGCCGGGTATCGAGCCGTAATCCTCGACGACGGGATTGGCGAGCTGGTCGCTGTTCGGCCGCGGATATCCCCCGTAGGTGGCATAGTAGTAGTCGTCTATGTCCTGGTTGGCGCCCTCCCACGGCCTGTAAAAACGAAGCGACTTGACCTCTTCTATCTTCTTCTGCGCGAGGTTGGCCGCGGCGCTCTCCCGGGCGCCCCTGGTCACGTTCTGGCCGCCGCTTACAAGCATGACGGAAACACCGAGGATCGACGCTACGAAGAGCACGACCGCCACGACGACCTCCGCCATCGAAAAGCCCTGCTGGCTCTTGATCCGGCCTATGCTACCGATCATGCCACTTCCTCCTGTTCCGGAAAGACGTGCTGCTACTGCGTGCTCTCCAGGCCGCCCGCCGAGTTAACCGTTATCACTATGTTCTTCCCCTGCGAGACGGAGCCCACAGTCACAGTGCCTCCCATTGGCGGGTCGACTTCGACAATCGACCCCCTGGAGATGAAGGTTATCGTCTTGGTGCTATAAATCATCTGGCAGTCCGGCTGGGTGGCGGGCTGCACCCAGTCGTTGGACACGATCCTCGTGGATGAACCTTTCTGAGGCGGGACAGTCGCCCAACTCCAGGTCGACCCCCCGTCGGCGGAGGTGCCCTTCTCGACCTTGTAAGCGTTGGGCGGCGACTCCCCGTTGTTGTTGAACGTTATGCGGTAACGGTTCCGCGAACCGCTGGTCTTCTCTCCGCTGTCCGCCATGGAGTAGACCTTGCGGATTTCCTGCTTGATCTGCTCGGCGGCACCCATGACCTCGGTGCGCCTGGTCGCGCTCCAGTAGCTGATTATCGCCGCGAACAACATCACCCCGATGATGGCAATGGTGACGCCCAGCTCCACCACCGTGAAACCGCGCTCTCCGCCGTCGGCCCCCGGCGGGCCGAGCAGCCCGCGGAACCTTACGCTTCTCTTGTTCCTCGATGCCGATGCCATCACGCCTCCGACTGCCTGCGGACGCTAGCGGCCGCACGCACGGCGCGTGCGACTGCACTTCATCAATGATTATAACGCTGTACCAGGGAGTTGGTTTACCCCGCCGGACGGTTTTTTACCGGCGGCGAGGCGGCTCCGGCGCCTCGTGGGGGGCGCGCTCGAGCGGCGGGAGCGAACCCGTCACAACCGTCCGTGACAGCGCCGTCCTTCCGCCATAGAGGGTGGTGGCCAGCCGGATGCGCGCCTCTTTCACCCGCGGGGTCCCCCGGTTTCCCCCGGGGGCACCGGCGGCCGCCAGGAGCACCGTCCTGAAAGGGGTTCCTCCCACAGCGAGACCACGGGTCAGCACCACCTCGCGCGGTGCGCCTCCAGGCGAGGAGTACACTTTCGCGAATAAGATCGAACCCCCGCAATAGATCAAGACTCGCTCGAAGCCTCGAGCCCCATCGAGCACGAACCGGCCGGTCGCCGGATCCCCGTCGAGGTCGGCCAGGAAATCCAGGCCGTTCGAGATGAACCTTCCGGCGGTGGAGCCCGTGGCACCTCCGGGGTGGAAGAACTTGCGGGCGGAGCCCAGCAGGTCTTCGAGGCGGTCCATGGTCCGCTCCCCTTCCCTGTCCGCCTTCCCTGCCCGCCCGGAAGGGCGGGACTTCGTCACGGCTCCGCTGCAGACCCACACCGTGCCGGCAAGGAAAAGCGCGACCACCAGGAGCAGAAACGCCATCTCCGGGTACGTGAAGCCCGGGGAACTCCACCACACCGAACTCTTCCCATGCACCGGCACCGAGTGCCACCTCCCCGCAGCCGATCGTGACTGTCGTCCGTGACGCACTTCCGTGACGGACACTATTGTATCTCCCAGGACTGATACTATAAACAAGAAGCAGCGGGGAGCGGAACGGGGCGGCGTTGCGGTGACGAGACACACTCCAGTGTCCCCGGGTGCCGCAATGGCGCCGGGAACGTCCCGGGCGAGCGGGGAACGAAAACAGGGGCCGTTCCGTTTCAAAGGATAGGTCCACATGAGCGAAAGCTCCAAGAGCGAACAGCTTGAAGCACTTCTAGCCAGGGCGACCGGGGGAGACCGGCGGGCTTACGGGAAGATCTTCAAGCTCCTCTACAAAGACATATACGACTACGTGATACGCCGGGTCGGAAACAGGAGCGACGCGGAAGACATCACAATGCAGGTGTTCGCGCAGGGGCTCAAGGCGATTACGTCGTACGAGGACCGGGGCCACTCGGTGAAGGCGTGGCTGTACAGGATCGCCCACAATGCGGTGGTGGACCACTTCCGCGGGCTGAAGCCCTCAGTGGACATAGACGGGGCAGCCGGGGTGCCCGACGAGACCGACATAGAGCGCACGGCGATTGACCGGGAGGAGATAGAGGGCCTGTACGCCGAGATAGTCAGCCTCCCGGCGGCGCAGGCCGAGGTCCTGGTTCTGCGCTTCGTGGAAGACCGGAGCGTGGCCGAGACGGCGATGATACTGGACAAGAAAGAGGTAACCGTAAGAGCCCTGCAGTTTAAAGGGATAAAGAACCTGAGGGAGCGTCTCTCCGGGACACGCCCCGGTGATCCGGGGCCGGGAGAGCCGAAAACCGGGACAGGCCACTGAGACTGAGACGGGGCGAAAGCGGGGCGCGGTGCACGCCTGCAGAACGGAAATGAAAAGAAGATGAATGGCGAAACGAGCGACGAATTGAAGAGAATCCGGGAGGACGATCTGATAGACCGGATCAGGTCGGTGAAGCGGTACGAGCCGGCGTTGAAGCTCAGGCTGCGGGTTACGCTGGCGGCCACTCTGGGCAAGCCGGTCCTCTCGCGTTCGCGAGACGCTGAACGCGGTGCGTATCCACGGTTCGAGAGAGGCAGCCGCGGACGACTGGCAGCCGCGTGCGCCGTGTGCGTGGCGCTGGCGTTCCTGGTTTTCTCCTCACTCGTCCTGGCCTCCGGCAGCAGCCTTCCCGGCCAACCACTGTACGGGTTGAAGCGGGCGCGCGAGAAACTGGGGCTGGCGTTGACCCTGGGAGCCTCGGGCAGGGCCGAGAGACATCTGGCCCTGGCGTCAAACCGTTTGAGCGAACTGGACCGCCTGACCTCCACGGGAGCGGCCGAACCGGGCGACATCGAGGGCATCGCCAGGGACTACAGCTCCGACACTGCGGCGGTTGCCCGGATGCTGGCCAGCGAACCCGCTTCACCCGGGGCGAAGGCCATCGCAATGGAGCTCCGGACGCTTCAGACGCAGAAGTCGAACATGGTCAGGCGCCTGTGCGCCGAATCTCCATCCGGGGTACTGGCGGGCGCCGGAGGCGCGAAGGTCAGCGTTGTCGATGCCGGTGCTACCGGGATTCTCGGCGCTGCCGGGCGGGTCAGCGGCACGACTGACAAGGCTGGCGAGTTCCCCCTGGTTGTCGACGTCAAAGACCGCGCTCAGGCCGCATTGCTCGACGCTGTGGTCGAGGCGGACGGGAGAAAAAGCGTAATCCCGGTGTTCGCCACAACAGAAGGCAACGAGAAGTACACTGTAGAAGTGACGCCCGGCATGCAGGCCGCGGCGCTCAACCGCCCCGTGACCTTCACCGTCAACGTCTCACGAAAGAACGGCTCGAACATCGGCCAGCGCCGGATACGTCTCTTCGACCGGTCACGGACTTGTCTCATCGACGGACAGCGCTCCGAAGCCGTAACATGGACCGACCGGAACGGGGCGGGCACCTTCGTTTTCGTCAAGACGTCCGCGGATGCCGTCAGCCGGATCTTCCTGCAGGTGGAAGAAGGGTCGTGGGTCGACGCCGGGCAGATACTGGCGGTGGGAGCCGTGGAAGGCCCGGTACTCTCCACCACCTCGCGCGCGGTTGCCGCGACGACTTCCGGGTCCCCGTCGAGTCCCACGGGCGTCGAACTGGACAACCGCATTGTCAGGGTAAGCGCCAGGAAGAGCCCTGACGGCGAGATCCTGAAGTCGGTGGCGCCGGCCGGCTGCACAGAGGAAGCAGGCCCGCTGTATGAACCGATGGTGCCGGAATCGCGGACCGTGGGAGGGACCGTCTCCGTTGACGGTCCCAGGGTGTCACGTTCCACCGAGAAAGCGGCATCCTACGAAATAGCGTTCACGATGACCGTGAACGGCGGCTCCATCAAGAAGAGCTACGAGGTTTCCCTGGCGGCCGGCGACTGCTTCGCGACTGTCAGGTGCAACGTGGTGGTCAGTGGAGACGCATCCGAGTTTGTGCGGGCGCACCCGTCCCTGCTCGCTCCCGGAGTGCTGGAAAGGCCCTCCGGATCGACCCTGGAAATCAACGGCCGGAAGCCCGAGGAGGCCCCGGAGAGGGGCCGCGTGACGCTGTTCGCCTTCCAGGTAGGCAATCCGTTGATCGCCTTCCACACGGGGAACAGCGTTGTGTTCGCGGCTTACGCCATCGACTCCGGTTCCTTCCCCGACACCTGGTCCGTCTCTGCCGGCGGCGTCTCCGCCGTCACAGAGGCGCCGGGCGTGGTTGCGCGCGGCCGCGAGAGTGTGATGCTTGTCGGCGTCACCGACCGGAAAGGCCTGCAGACGGTAATCGCGCGCGCGCGCGGCGGCACAGAGGACTCCACCGCACTCGTCCCGGAGACGCCGGGCGGTAGCGCCGAGGGCTTCACCGTGATCGCGACGCCCGGAATCGAACAAATGGCGAAGGGCAAGCAGACCCTGACCCTGCACGTGCTGAAGCGGTACGAGCAGGTCTTCCAGAAGTTCCAGTGAAGGCGCCGCCCGGAACGAAGCCTGCCGCGAACGGCCCGTCGCCTGCCCTCGGTCCAAGAGGGCTTCAGGACTCCGAACCGAGCATCTCTACCAGGGCTTCCAGGGCTTCGACGTAACCCTCCACGCCTTCGCCCATTATCGTCTTCCACGCCACGGGGCTTATGACCGAAACCCGCCGGAATTCCTCGCGCGCGGTGATGTCGGAGATGTGCACTTCGACGGCGGGAACGCCCACGGCCTCCAGCGCATCTCGCAGAGCGTAGCTGTAATGGGTAAGGGCGCCCGGGTTGATCACGATTCCGTCGGCCTGCTTCCTTTCGGCGTGTATCCTGTCGATGAGGTCGCCCTCGTGGTTGGACTGGAAGAACACCACCTGCACCCCGATATCGCGCGCCCTGCCCGCTACCATGGAGTTCACGTCGTCCAGGGTGCGGTCCCCGTAAACGCCGGGGTCGCGTTCCCCGAGCAGGTTGAGATTGGGCCCGTTCAGCACCAGTATCCTCAGCAATTTCCCTCCAGAACCCTCGAAATTCACGGCAAGCCGGTCACTCCGACGCACCGGCCAGAAGCTGACGGTAGCATCCCTCCAGGAGCGAAGGAGCGAGGCCGCGTTCGACGCGGGGGACTCCCATCCCCTCGAGCAGTACCATCGCCACGTCCCCCGCGCCCTTCTTGTCCAGTGCGATGATGGAGGCGAGTTCGCCGTACGTCGGCGCCGGCGGGAACGGCGCCACCGGAAGGCCGAGCGAGCCCAGGAGTTCCCTGTGCCCCTCGGCGAGCCCCGGGGGAGCCAGTCCCACTGCCTCCGATACCAGCGCGGCGAACACCATGCCAATCGAAACCGCCTCCCCGTGGGTGTACCGCCCGGAGTAGCCGGCGGCGGCTTCGAGGGCGTGCCCCAGCGTGTGCCCGTAGTTGAGGTGCCGCCGCACTCCTCCGTCCCGCTCGTCCGCGGACACCAGGTCGGCCTTCTCCCGCACGCACTCGGCGACAAGTCGCAGAAGGCCCGGGGTGCCGGCCCCTGACGCGCTGGACGCGTCCCGCCTGAAGGAAGACCCCCACGGCCTGACGGTGAGGAAGCTGTACTTCGCGACCTCGGCCAGGCCACTTGTGAATTCCCGTTCCGGCAGGGTGCCGAGAACGGTCACGTCGCACACAACCGCCGCCGGCTGCCATACGGTCCCGACCTGGTTCTTGGCCGCCGGAAGGTTCACGGCCGTCTTCCCGCCGATCGACGAATCGACCTGTGCCATGAGGCTGGTCGGCACCTGCACGACGGCCACTCCCCGCTTGAACACCGAGGCGGCGAAACCGGCCAGGTCGCCTACTACCCCGCCCCCGAGGGCGACCACGACGTCCGAACGGGATAGCCCCGCGTCGATGAAGGAGTCCACCAGTCGAAAAGCGGTCCCGGCGCCCTTGGAATTCTCTCCGGCCGGCACCTCGACAACCGTCGGCTCCAGGCCGGCGGACTCGAGGCTGCCGGAAGCGATACGGGCGTAAAGGGGCCCGACGTTCCCGTCGGTCACCAGCGCCGCCTTCTTCCAGGGGCGTCCCGCGAAGAAATCCTCCAGGCGCCCCAGGAGTCCTTTTCCCACCGTCACGTCATAGCCGCGCTCGCCGAGTTCTACCCTGACGGTTTCCATGGAGTCGCTCACAGCAGCTCCCTTCCCGCCGCCGCCCCTTCGAGCCGGTCCTCGAAATCTGCGGCGATCGCGGCGGCTATTTCATCCGGGGACCTGTCCCCGGCGTGCACGACGACGTCCGCGGCGTCCAAGTAGGCGGGCAGCCTGCGCGAAATCAGTCGCGCTACGCCGGATGCGTCCAGACCTTCGAGAAGGGGTCTCGACCCGGCGGGGCCGCTCCGCTCGATCACCAGCTCCGGCGAGACCTCGAGATAGTAGACGACTCCACCGCGGGAGCAGTCAGCGACGTTCTCCGGGTCGAGCACCGCGCCTCCGCCGAGTGCTATCACTGCATCACGGCGCCGGGCCACCTCGGAGACGACCGAGCGCTCCAGCCGCCTGAACGCCTCCTCGCCTTCGCGCTCGAAGACCCCGGAGACGGTCGAGCGCGCCCGCTCTTCCACAAGCTCGTCGGTGTCGACGAAACGCCTGCCGGTCAGCCGGGCCACGAGCTTCCCCACGGTGGTCTTTCCCGAGCACATGAACCCGGCTACCACGATGTTGCTCCTGGGTTCACCGGTCACCGGAGCTACCCCTGGATGCCCTGTCTCGGGTGCCAGAAACGGCCTATGCGCTCGAGGTACCCCATGAGGTTGTGCTTCATCTCGGAGAGCGTGTCGCCGCCGAACTTCTCCTGCGCGGCATCGGCGAGGACAAGGCAGACCACTGCCTCGGCGACAACGGAAGCGGCCGGCACCGCGCAAACGTCGGCCCTCTCCCTGAAGGCCCCGGCCGGCTCCAGGCTCTCCAGGTCGACCGTAGCGAGCGGGCGCGCTAGCGTGGGGATCGGCTTCATCGCCGCCCTGAGCACCAGCGGCTCGCCGTTGGTCATGCCCGCCTCCAGCCCGCCGGCCCTGTTGGTCTTCCTGTGGAGTCCGTCCTCTCCGTCAAAATATATCTCGTCGTGCGCCTCCGTACCGTCCCGCCCGGCCAGCGCGAAGCCGTCCCCGGCCTCGACTCCCTTGACGCCGGGTATGGAGCCCAGCGCGGCAAACAGACGGCCGTCGAGCCTTCTGTCAGCCTGCGAATGGGAACCGAGGCCGGGCATCACCCCCGTGGCGACGACCTCGAACACCCCGCCGAGCGAGCAGCCCTCTTCTACAGCGCGGTCCACCTCGGCAACCATCCTCTCCGAGGTTTCAGGATCCGAACACCCCATGGGGTCCCTGTCCGCGCGGTCGAATTCCGATTCACCGGGGGACTCCCCCGGGGGCGTGCGCGCCCCACCTACCTGCAGGACCCTGCTCCGCACCGTAGTCCCCAGCTCGTCAAGAAGCCTGCGCGCCACCGCGCCGGCGGCGACCCTCGCGGCGGTCTCCCGGGCGCTGGCGCGCTCGAGGATATCGCGCGCGTCCATCGTGGCGTACTTCAGCATGCCCGCGAGGTCACCGTGACCCGGGCGGGGCCTTGTCTCCGCGTCGAGGTCGGGCGGCAGAGCGCCTTCAGACATGATACGTGTCCAGGAGCCGTGGTCGCGGTTCTCGATGAGCACCGCCACGGGGCTGCCCATGGTCAGCCCGCCCCGCACCCCCGACAGGATCTGCGCGCGGTCTCTCTCGATCTTCATGCGCCCGCCGCGGCCGTACCCGCGCTGCCTGCGCTCCAGGTCCAGGTCAATCTGCTCTGCCGTCAGGGGAACTCCCGCGGTCACGCCGTCCAGCAGCGCGACCACGCACTTCCCGTGTGATTCTCCGGCGGTCAGAAGTATCATCTGGAATGTCCTCCATGGCCCGTAGGCTCCAACCGGCGAGTTCCGGCGAGCCGCCGCCCGCCTCAAACAACAGGATAGCAGAACGCGACGAACTGCTTCACCAGGTAGCCGTGATACTCCGCAGCGCCTGCGGGCGCAGTGCGTTCTAGAGGTAGATGGACTGCCCCGTGAAGACGGTGAACCTCTCGTCGCCGTACAGTATCGTGGCGCTGGAGTCGTCACCGACGCTCAGGAGCTTGTAGTTCACACCGAAGGTCTGGCCGACGGATATGTTGTCGTAGAGCTCGTCCCCAACCCTTATCCGGACCAGCGGCTTCCCGTCCTGCCTGGTCACTCCGTCGAGGGTCACCGCCCTGCTGAGGACTTCCGGAGGCGGGTTGGTCCCACCCCGCAACTGCTCGGGGACTCTCACCACCCGGCTCCCGCCCGCAACGCCCGTCCCGGGTGTGCCCGGGCTGGTACCGGCGCTCATCGAGTCCATGTTCACCAGTGGCTCGAACGGGTTTCTTCTCCGGTAGATCGACAGCGGAGGCACCTGGACCTGCTCCAGAGTCAGCTTGGTGGTCGGAGCGGAAGAAGCGGCGTTGGGAGTGGCGGGCGCGGTGGATTCTTCCTGGGCGGTTATCCGCTTGTTCTTCCTCCCGTCATCACCCGTCGCGATGATCACCCCGGCGACCAGGAGTATGCAGAGACCGAGCGCTCCGACCACCCAGGCTATTCTCACCGACCGGCTGTCGGCTTCTCCCTGCTTCCTTGGCTTCATCTTGCGTATCTTCTGCGACATCTGGACCCTTCCTCCAGCTCGAGGTCGTCCGCTCACCCCGAAATCACTGCGACGCCGGTGGCGTCGGCGCTGTCGACGGCGCTGACGACGGGGTGGTCCCTGGCGTCGGTGTCTGAGACGGCGTCGCCGCCGCGCCCTCCGGCCCTGCGAAGGTGAACGTCTTGCCCGCCAGTTCGCACTGCACCAACCCGAAGTTCGGGCTGTAGGGAATCTCCAGGATAGAGCTGGTCGGCGACATGTTGACCCTGGTTATGACGACAGCCCGCTCCATCCTCTCCATGCGGTAAATCAGGTCCACGACCTGGTCGTAGAAACCGGACACCTTCATGTCGAACTCGTACGAGTTGGCGGTCCCTCCAGAGCCGGAAGAAATGTCTTTTGGCGCAAACGACAGCCACGGCAGGCCGGCTCCAGCCCTGACGTCAGCGGCAGTCTGGATATTGCGGATGAGCGAGGGGAGTTCCGGCAACTGGGGAATCTTGGCCTGCAGCGAAGCGAGCTTCGCCTCGAACTCCGCGGAACGGTTCTTGATGTCCGAGAGCTGCTTGAACGTGTTCTTCTGCTCCTGGATCTTGCTGTTGGTCGCCTCGATATCCTTCTGGACCTTGTCCACCTGGCCTTTCTTGGGGCCCACCAGGAGGAAGTACCCCGCCCCACCTACCACGATGGCGATGAACAGAGCTATCAACAGGGCGATCGCCGGCTTGCGCAACAAATCAACCGCCCCCTTCGCCCTCGGCGGCGGGAGCCGCCGGGGCCGCTGAGGGCGGCGGCTGCTTCGGCCCGCCAATCGTGGCCGTCTGCATGTTCAAGGTCGCAGTGGAATTGAACTGAATGACTTTCACCCCGGTAAAGGGCAGTGTTTGCATCCCGCTGTACGGCATCAGCGTATTGCCTTCATCCGTTGTGCGCTGGAACGGCCAGTTCAGCAGTAGTTCAGGCTCCGAGCCCTGCCTGGTTGGTTCCGCGGACGTGAGCCACACCCTCTGAAACTCGGTGATCTGGGCGATCCGCTCGAGCCAGTTGGCGATGGGCTTGTAGTCCGGGAAGTACGGATAGAATCGCGTCAGGTTGTCCCTGTTGGGACACTGCAACGCGTACCCGGTGAACTCCATAGTCCCGTTCGACGTCCCCTCCCCGGACTGGCCGTTCAAGGCGCTCAGCCATATATCAGTTGGACAGTTGATGGCGACGTTGTTGAGTATTCGCGCCCAGTAAACGCGCCCCTGGAGGGCGCCCACGACGGAGGCTTCCAGGGTCTGGATCTGCTCCTGCCTGCTCTTGTACTGCTCGAGGGCCTGGTTCTTGCTCTCCCAGTCTGTGAGCTCCTGCTGAGCGTCCTTCAACTGCTTGTCCTTGTCGCCCACCTTTCCGGCCGCGCCGATGTACATCACAACCAGGATCACCAGCACGACCAGCGGCAGCACGACGAGCAGCCACCAGAACGAACGCTCCGCCGGCTTGCGCTTGGCTTTGATTTTTTCCGGAGGGAGGAGGTTTATCCTGGTCATGTCATTCCTCCGTGTCCCTCAGCGCGAGGCCCACGCTGCACGCGATAGACGGCTCGAGCTCCGCCAGCTCCTCTGGTGTGAAGGGGAGCTTGCCGAGCTGGACGTTCTGGAGAGGATGCCCGATCTCGATGGGAAGCCTGAGTCCCCTGTTGAGTTCCAGGGGCAGGTTAATCATCTTGGAACCGCTGCCGGAAAGGACGATCCTGTTGAGGTCCCGCTCCTGGCTCTGGGAGATGTAATACTCCAGCGACCTGCGGATCTCGCCGACGAACGCCTGTACCTCGCGCTGCAGGAGGTTGTTGGCCTCCTGGTCGGTGCTCCTTCCCCGCTTTATCTCCTCCGCCTCCGCGGGCGAGAGCTTGAGCTGGTCGCAGAGAAGCTTGGTGAAGTAATCGCCGCCGCGCATGAGCATCCTCACGAAGCGGGGCGTGTTCTCCTTGACCACACAGACGTTGCAGATGCCAGCCCCGATGTTCACCAGGCAGACGCTCCCCGGCGCCTCCGCTTCCTCTTCCAGGAACTGGTACTCCTTCTTCACCAGCGAGCGCGCCATCGAGAAGGCCTTGAGCTCGATAGCCTCCGGAGTGAGCCCGGCGCCCAGGCAGGCGTCCATGAACGACGTGACCATCTCGCGATGGGCAGCCGCGAGCAGGATCGTCTGCATGCGCTCCTCTTCGCCGGTCATGTACTCGTCCACCACCTCGTAGTCGACGATGGCGTCGTCGATAGGGATGGGAATGAACTCCTGGACCTGGTACTTGACGGCGCTCTCCAGTTCTTCCTCGGGCATGTAAGGCAGGTCCATCGGGCGCACGATGACCTTCTGGTTCGCTATCCCCAGAATAACCTTCTTCCTGGTAATGCGGTTCTGCTTCCAGAGTTCGCGAAGATAGGTGGATACCGTCTCGGGGCTGTCTATCTCCCCGTCCCTGACGGCGCCTTCCGGCAGCATTATTATGGCGAGGTTCGTCAGGATCGGTTCCCGGCGAGAGATGTTGACCTCCGCCACCTTTATGGACCCGGTGCTGATATCCAGGCCGATCGCGACTCCGCCCTTAGCCAATCACGTCACCCCTAGAGAACGACTACCCTTCGACCCTGCCAGTCCCACGTCGTGCAACCCGCCACCTACTCGGAACCTCTATTGAGGTACTTCTCGACATCACTTTCTTTGATCCTGTAGTTCTTTCCCACGCGAATAGCCGGTATCTGCTTGCCTTTCACGAGACGGTATACCGTCATGTTCGAGACCCGCAGAATCTTCGCCACCTCGTTGACTGTCAGGAGCTTGTTACTCACTTCGGCCACTTTCGCCTTCGGCGACACTACCTTCAGACACTACCTTCAATCTCATTCACTGATTAAGACAGATCTTGTCTATCTCAACTGGAGAATCAAATTATGAACTATGATGAACAATACTGTCAATAGTCGCGTTCTTACACTGAAGCAACAACCTCAAGCAATAATAATCAATAATCACATCTTCTATCAGTAATTCCAGGTTTCCCGAGTGCAACCTGCGGGGCCAGGAATTGCTAAACCTCGTGATTGAAGATGAAGGAAGGCGTCTCACTCTTACCTTAAGAGTTTTAAATACAGGTCCACGAGCGGCTGACCCCATACCAGGGCAATAATCGCCCCGGCCGCCAGGAACGGCGCAAAGGGAATGCGGTCCTTCCTTCCTTTTCCGGTGAAGATGAGAACCGGAATCGAAGCCAGGGCGCCCAGCGCGAACCCCACAATCACCTGGACGACTACGAAGTACCAATGGAAGAAGCCGAGGGCGAGCCCACAGAAGAAAATCAGCTTCACGTCGCCCATACCGATTCCGGTCGGAACGCCGAGATCCTCCTCCTCTTCGTCCTCCTCCTCGACCCGCCGGCCCCGCCGGTCCTGGCAGCCGGCCGGAGGCTCTTCCTGCTCTTCGCGGGAGCATGCGTCCCCGGACGCCGCCGGGGGCCCTTCCTCTCGGGGCGGACCGCTTCTAAGAAAGAAAAGGCCGTACAGAAGACCGGCGCCAAGCAGGAAGCCGCCGCCGATCGCCGCGGTGGCCAGCGAGAGCCCTATCCGCCCCGGCTGGCGCCGGTACAGGCCGACGCCGGTGACGAGCGCCAGCATCATCAGCGTTCCCGGGTACATGACCCTGTTGGGCACTATCCCCTGGTCGATGTCCACCGCGGCAACGATGAGAAGGACGGAGGAAAGCAGGAGCCCGATGAAGAGCTCGGGGCTGACGACCTGCCCCGCCGCCGTCCCCATCTGCGACGGCGCCGCGCCTCTGCTCCACCAGTACATGAGCACGAAGAGGCCGGCGTTCAACGCCTCGACGAGCGGGTACCTGACCGAGATCCGCTGAGAGCAGCCCCGGCAGCGGCCCCCCAGGAGAACGAAGCTCAAGAGCGGGACGTTGTCGTACCAGCGGATGGTGGCGCCGCATCCCGGGCACGCGGAGCGGTCCCCGAGCGTCATGTCGCGCGGAACCCTGTAGATGACAACGTTGAAGAAACTCCCGAAGATGAGCCCGAAGCCCGCCATGACAAGATAGTAATACCAGTCCATGCGCCGTCTTTCGTTCGTGGGTGCCGGCCTTCAGGGAGCCGCATCCGCCGCCTGCTGATACGGTAACATGATATCCGAACCGCTGCGGGCGGGAACATCGGACAACGCATCGGACGACGCCGGCGACGTGGCCGGGCTCCACCGCAGTGGCTATAATTAGCCGACAAGTTCGGCCGGACCGCACGCGGAAATCCGCCACTTCGGTCACGGTGTTCTCACCGGCCCGCAGGAGGACAGTTGCAGAACGCGCCGCCGCCGGAGGCCGTCGCGAACGGAAAGAGGAAGAGGGCGGGCGCTATCGCCCTCCTCGCGCTGATCGCTTTTGCAGCGGTCGCCGTCATTCTTACTTCCCCGCTGGCGGCAAGGATGTCAACTCACCTGTTCAATCCCGCAACCTCTCACGACGGCGTAGGCACGATAGCCCAGGCGTGGTTCTCGGATTTCGGCAGGGAGCACGGCCTGATCAGGAACGGCGCTACGCGCTTTTTCGCCTATCCGTTCGGCTACGACCTCAAAGGCTCTGCTTATTACCCTCTGACCAACGGCACCCTCAACCTCATGACAAAAGCGATCGGAGCCCAGGCTTCCTACAACCTGATGATACTGGTCTCCTTCCCGATGGCCGGCCTCTTGATGTTCCTGCTGGTCTATTCCCTCACGTCGAGCGTCGCGGCATCGGTGTTCTCCGGCTTCATATACGCTTTCTCCCCGTGGCACACCGCCAGGTCCTTCGACCAGGTCGGGCTCGCACAGGTTTACGTGCTGCCGCTCTTCCTCCTTTCCGTCGTCTTCCTGTGGCGGCGGAGGTCCGCGCTCTCCGCGCTCGCGGTCTGCGGATCTCTGCTGATAGCGGTCCTGACCGATTTTCACTTCGGCGTTTTCTGCGGGCTGCTGCTTCTGTGCTGGGGTGTGGCCGCGGTCATCGCCGCGCGACCGGAATCGGGATACCTCGAGATATTCCCCGGGGTGTGCTCGCGCCGCGACACCTGGCGCGTGGTCGGGCTCGCCGCCCTGGCGGTAGCCGTCGCGCTGGCGCTGAGCGCGCCGTTCATGACGTGGCTCATCCATAAGGACCCGATGGTCGAAGCCGATACCGGTGAACGAGGCATCGAGGTTACCGCGGCCTATTCGTCACGGCCCTGGAATTACGTTGTGCCCCCCGCCTACGCGCTCGTCTGGCGCGGCTGGACAAACGAGTTCGTGACCGACCACGTCGGAAAGAGCGGGGTCCACGAGGTGACCGCGTACCCCGGCATAGTCACCTACTGCATGGCGGCCGCGGCGGTTTTCCTGACTTTCAGGCGGCGTGGAGGAAGGAGCCCGGAGACCTGCGAAGAAGCGGGCGCACCCGGCACGGATTCCCGGCCAACTGGAGAGGAATGCATGGACGGTCGATTCGCTTCAGGCAACGAACTGGTGCTGCGGACGACGGTCTTTTTCGGGATCATCGCGGCCTGCGCCGCTTTCGTTCTTTCGATGCCTCCGATAGTGCACCTGGGAGGCGCCACCATCCCTACCCCCTCCATAATCATGCGGGCGCTGGCGCCGCCGTTCCGTTTCTACTCCCGCTGGGCGCTCGTGGTCACGTTCTCTCTCGCCCTGCTCGCGGGGGTCGGGCTGCTGCTGCTCTCGCGCTCGAGGGGCTGGACCGGCCGGAAAGCCGCCGCGGCGTGCCTCGCCCTCGTCGCCGTTTTCGCCATCGACGTGACGATAGTACCGCCGCCCAGGTCGCGCGCGACCACCGACATCCCTGCCGTGGTCAAGGCCCTGGAGCGCGAGCCCGCCGACGAACCGTTAGCGTTCTACCCGTTGAGCCCGGGGAGGTATTTCATCCCCCTCTGGTACCAGTACTACCAGATGTTTCACAAGCATCCCATGCTCAACGGTTCGAAGCCCGGTACGGAAGGAGACCTCTTCAACGCCGTCCTGAAGGACATATACGCCCCGTACACACCGGCGATGCTCAAAGGACTGGGGATAAAGAAGGTCGCGGTGCTCAACGCTTATTTCAAGATAATGGCGCCGGTAGGGCTCACATTCGACCCAGAGATGATGCCCGAGGGGTACCGTCTTTCCCGGAAGACCCCGGACGGTTATCTCTTCGAGGTCGTCGGGCCGTCTGCCAGCATCTATCCCCTCTACTTGAACAACTTCTCCCCACCCGCCATCCTGGAAGACGGCAAGGCGTGGAGCGCCATGCTGAAACCCACCGGCGGGTTCGAGATACTGAACGATGCCGGCAAGACCACCCGGGATTTCTTCGTCACGTTCAACAACCCCGGCGGCGAGGGGACTATTACCGTAGTCCTCGACGGCAAGAGCCTCGGGAACGTGAAGGTGGCACACGGCGACGGCGAGCTCAGAATTCCCTCGATGCGCCTCACCCGCGGGAAGCACGTCCTCTCGCTCAGGTGGAACGGGAGGCCCGTGTCTCTCAGCGGGGCGCCTTTCGGATTGAGCGGGGATATCGACCTGTAC
This sequence comes from uncultured Acidimicrobiales bacterium, assembly GCA_964512645.1. Classification (GTDB taxonomy): domain Bacteria; phylum Actinomycetota; class Geothermincolia; order Fen-727; family Anoxymicrobiaceae; genus CAZEJS01. The sequence continues at coordinate 4,746 of CAZEJS010000020.1, read as the reverse complement.
CTGTTGCTGTCGAGGCCTCGGTTCGGTCTCCAGGACCTGCAATGATGGCATGAACGAGCGCATTTCCCTTGGCGTGGCCGGAACCGATGAGGCGCGGGGCATGGTTGCCCGCCTCTGGAAGAAGCCCGACACGTTCATCGTCACCGCGATCTTCCTGTCGAGCCTCGTGCTGCACGTGCTCACCTCCGCGAGAACGGTGACGTTTTCCGACTCCGGTGACTTCCTGATGGCGATAGCCGGTACCGGCAACTGTCACGGGCCCGGCTACCCGCTGTTCATAATAGTCTCCAAGCTCTTCTCCCGGGTGTTTCCCGTGGGGTCGCTGGCTTTCAGGGTCAGTGTCCTCTCGGGGCTGTTCGCTTCACTCGCCGGTTGCCTCATCTACCTGAGCGTATTCAGGATGACCCGCAGCCGCATCGGGGGGGCCGTTGCGGCGGCGGCGTTCCTCTTCTCGTACACTTTCTGGTACCAGACGGTGATACCCGAGACTTACGGGCTCAACGTCTTCTTTTTCACCCTGTTGCTGGCGCTCATGCTGCGGTGGGAGAGACAACTCGGAGAAGGCCACCGCAAGAGCGCCGACAACACACTGGCGCTCTTCGCGCTCGTATTCGGCCTGGCCCTGACCAACCACTTCAGCGCGCTCTTCCTCCTTCCAGCGTTCCTCTTCTTCGCGGTGGACACGGAAGCCAGGGCCGTCTTCAACGCGAAGAACCTGTTGAGGATGGGAGCATTTTTTGCAATTGGACTGCTGCCCTATGTCTACCAGCCCACCGCGGCTTTTCGGGGCCCCTACTACAATTACGGAGACCCTTCCACGCCGCTGAACTGGTACAGGCACGTAACCCTCTACTACCTGCGCGGCGGGCTCTTCGGTTACCCGCTCAGGTTCTTCGGCGGGAGGTTCCTGCGCTATTTCGCAACCCTCACGACCGAGTACCCTTACTACTTCTGGCTCGCGGCGGTGGGCCTTGTGGCATCTTTCCTCCAGCGCAGCCGGAAGTACGCCCTGTTCCTGGCGCTGTTCTTCATGTTCACCGCCCTGCCGGTCATGATGTACGACCAGTTGGAATCGGTTCTGCGAGCGCACTTCTACTACCCCAGCTACCTGGGGATCGCACTCTGGATCGGTTTCGGGGCGGCGTTCTTGGCGAAGCTCGTGTCCAGGTGGGCGATCAAACGCGACAGGCTGGTGTCCGCAACCGCTATCGGCCTTATCGGCCTGGTCCTGGTCGCGCTGGCGTGCGTTTCCATCCCTGTTCACTACTCCAGGGTGGATAAGAGTAACTACTACTACGCCAGGGACATGGCGACAAAAATGCTCGAGAAGGCATCCCCCGACGGCATAATTCTTACCGACTCGGACAATGTGCTGTTCCCGTGCAAATATATGCAATTCGTGGAAGGCGTGGGCAAGGACGTCAGGGTGGTCAATCCGAGGTCTCTGGGGGTGCCCGGTTGGACGTCGACCGACCTCGACCGCCAGGTGGAAGCGCCGGGCAGCGACATCAAGCCCGGAGACCCGCCGTACCTGAGGATAACCAGGCAGCATTACGGGAAAGTGGGCGTCTATTCGTCCGCCCTGGTGTTCGACTTCTTCGGGCACAACCAGCAGTGGGAGGGGCTGCTGCTGCGGATCCTGCCCCCCGGAGCCCCCCACCCCGGCTCCAGGCCGGCGGTCCTTGCCAGGGGCACGGAGCCGATCGAAAACCTCGACTCGGACGCGCGTGAAGCGCTGATGCTGCCGAATGCCATGCTCGCCTACGCGAATCTCAACGTCAACGATACCAGGGGAGCGGAGACGCTGTACCGGCGCATCGCCGCGTTCGGCGCCAGAGAGCTTTACGTTCCTACGCTCTACGGCTGTGAGACTTTCTACAACGTCTACGACCTGTGGGGACAGGTTCTGAACAGGCTGGGCCGGTACAAAGAGAATGTAAGAGTCATGCCGGGGGCATTTCTGTTCAACCCGGATTTTGTCTCACTACCCTACGCGCACGCGTTATCCCAGACCGGAAACGACAGGGCGGCTCTCGGCGCGCTTCAGGACTACCTGACGGTGCACCCTGGCAGTGCCACCGCCCACGCGGAGCAGGGTGAAATCCTGCTGGTCCGAGGTGACTTCCCGGCGGCGGCGGAGTCGTTCCGTGCAGCAATAGAACTCGAGGACACGGGCGTGGAAGTCCACTACAACCTCGCAATCGCGCTCATTCAAATGAATAAACGCACCGGCGCCATCCGGGAGCTGGAGACGGTGGTCCGCGGCGGCGCGGGCACGTCCTGGGAGCAGCGCGCCAGGGAGATACTGGACTCCCTCGAGAATAAGCGGCCCCCCGTCAAGGATGAGTCTCCACCCGCACATCGCTCACCATGACGGCCGCCTGGACCTCCGTGGCACCCGGTATCTCGGTGACCGGCGCGAACGCTGACTCCGAATGTATCGTGAGGCGATTGCTTCCCGGCAGTAGAGTTACGGCCTTCATGGCGTAGCGGGTGGGCCATATGTTCAGTGGATTTTTTCCAGACCCCGCCCCGTTGAGCTCGAACCAAATCGTCCCTTCCTCAGCGACAGCCGCGGCCTGGAATGCGACGTCGGCCGTTACGGGCCGCGGGTGCTCCGACCTGATATCGACAACCACCTCACGCGCCCCGGGATGCCAGACACTCCCGTCCGGGTACACAACCGGCTGGTAAGCGCCCGCCTCGAAGAGGGGCAACACCATGGCGGGCGGGGCAACGACACGATACACCACGCAGTCACCGAACTCCTTCAACGGCTCCAGGCCCGGCGCGACCCGGGAGGGCTCGAAAACCACGGGTTCTATGTAGTTGACATGGTTTCCCTGCCTGTAGAGGCTGGGGATGGCCAGGACGTAATCGGCGGTGAGCTTCCTGAGAATGCCGGGCGTCGCCGGGTTATACAGGTCGAGCACGACCTGCCTGACCTTTTCGCCCTCGCCTCGGGGCTCGACGCCGTTGACCAGTTTTTTCCGGTGGTGTCTCTGGTTGAAGAAATAGTTGTAGTTGGCGAAATCGTCGGCGTAGAAGAACGGGTAGACCGCCACGACCGTTCCCGGGGGCCTGGACTCGAGCCAGCGGTAGTGCTCCGCGGTCGCGGCGGTATCCAGAGACCTGAACGGGGGCACTATGGTGAACTCCAGCAGCACCAGCAGGCCGATGCCCGCGACCGTGAGCGCGCGGTGTTTCGAGAAACGCCCCCGCCGCAGCAGCCTGGCAACTCCGTAAGACGCTATGACCACTAGAGAAAACAACACCCCGAGCCCGAAGCGGGAATACGCGCGTACGTCAGGGACCAGGTAGTGGAGCAAGTAGCTCGGCAGATAGACCTTCAACCCAAACAGCGTCACGGTTGGCGGCAGGGAGCACAGAAAGCAGACCACCGCACAGGCCGCGAACCCCAGCGGTATCCGGGCGTCCCGGATACCGTGGCCCGGGCGCGATATCACGGCGGCTTCCAGGGCCGGCGAAGCGTCTCCGCGGTTGTCCGGCTCCCGCCCGCTTTTCTCACGGACGTCCCCCCCCGCGCTCCCCAAGCCGGGAACGCGGAGCCCGGGCTCCCTGGCGTCCCGGTACAGGCCGTACAGCCCGTAGACGGCAAAGGCGACGGTCACAACCCCCAGGTAAAGACTGCTCTCGGCGAGGAAGCCGCCGTGCAGGTGCGAGGTGATGAACCCGTGGGTCATTTTTCCCAGGACCGCGCCCTGCGCGTGGGGCAGGAAGTAGTCCCACGGCCTGGCGGAGTACAGGTACATCCCCGTCATATCCCCGGGCGCCGCGTTTCTCCTCATGAATACTACGGCCAGGAGTACCGCCGCTCCGGCGATGCAGAGCAACAGCGGCAACATCCGCAGGAAGACACGGCCGGAATCGGCCTTCCAGGGCTTTCCTATCAGCCATACGGCCAGCGAGAAAGCCACCAGCATCACCGCTCCGATAAGCCCGTAATGATAGTTGAACAGCGTCATCAGCGCGAAGGACGCCGCCAGGAGCACCCCCATCAGGACGCTGCGCTCTTTCCAGGCCCGGATGAGGAAGTAGAAGACGAGAGGTATGAACCCTATGGAAACCAGCCCGATGTGCTCCTTTGCGTGCATCAGCATGTACGGGCAGAAGGCGAATGCAAGCCCGGCGACGGCAGCGGCGCCCCGGCTCCCGGTCAGTTTCCTTGCCAGGTAATACATCGCCACCGCGGCAAGAAAAAACGCCAGCAGCATGAAGACGTTGTAGGCGACCACCTCGGTGGTGGCGATCGCCCCTGCCCGCAGCGTCAGATTCGCAAGAGGATCTCTGGACATCGGACTCATGCTTCTCCCGAACGGCACCCCGACCCACGTCACCGGGTTCCCGGGAAGGCGCCGCGCGAATGCGAACCTGAACCACCACAGCCACCAGAGCACGCCCATCGGGTCACCTCTCTGGGCGTAAGTCGCGCCGAATAGGGTTATCGCCGGCCAGGTCATGAACGCGACCACGGCCGCGTAGAATGCGAATATCGCAATTTCGGCCCTAGAGGCGATCCCCATCCGCACGGAAATTGATGTGCTCTGACGGCGAGCGTCGTTCTCGAGCAACCCCTCCTTCGCGCTCTCAGGCACGCCGGAACACCCAGGTCATGCCGCGAGCGTACTTTTCAAAAAGGCGTACCGAGCAGCCAGAGATCCACGTAGGTCGTGAGCCTCGAGCACTTGTTGTAGATGTTCGTCCCGATGGGAAGGGAAGACGGCA
>CAZEJS010000019.1:0-56437 GCA_964512645.1 uncultured Acidimicrobiales bacterium | reverse complement strand
TGATGTACTCCAGGCAGTTGTCTACCCAGATCTCACCCAGGCCGCCGTTGGCGAAGCCGACCCTGGCGTTCTCCGCCGAACCTAGGACCTTCATCCCCCAGTTGAGCATCACTTTGGCGGAAACCGCGTACGAGGGGGTGAAGGTGAGGCCGTTTATCCCCGGCTCCATGGGCCGCAGGCCGTCGAGCGAAGCCCAGCGGTACACCCACGTCGCCATGCTTATCCTGTCGAGTTCGTCTATCTTCTGCTCGTTCATGAACAGCCCGGCGGCAAGCGGGAACCCCGCTGCGATGACCTTCAAGGGCGAGATCTCCCTGTAATCCTTGAGCATGTTCATGAACGCGAGTGCTGCGTGGAACGGCGCGGGAAGATTACGGAACTTGAGGACAGCCTGCTTCCCTCCCGGCAGAGCGTAGTAGAACTCGGTGTTCTTCCAGGCGATGTTCTCGTAGATGCCCATCTTCTTGAAGAACTCCAGAAGATTGACGTAATAGGGAAAGAACACGTGCAGCGCGTTGTCGATCATGTCCCCGTCCTCGTCCAGCCAGGAGCTTGCCCTCCCCCCGAAGATCTCGTCCGCCTCGACGAGCGAGACTTCCAGGCCGAGGTCGAGCAGGTTGATCGCCGTCGCCAGCCCTCCCATGCCGCCACCCATTACTATCGCTTTCATGCGTGCCTCCTTGAAATACATCTGCTTTCACGGCTGGCGCCATGCTTTCCAGGCGCGCAGAAAGGATAGTATTTTTATACTGGTGAGTCCAGTCTGATTCCCGCCTGCCTGCCACCCGGTCCGTGTGCCGCCTTTCTCACCTCTTCCGCCCCGCCGGCATCGAAACCCCCGACGTTCTCGTCCCGGGCCGGATGAGCGATAATGGACTACACGGCGTAACTCGCGAAGCGGCGTTAGGAGGTCGGATGACAGCGGCCTGGAAACGGGGAGCGCGCGGATCAGCGACGGTTGTGTTGCTGTGCGTTCTAGCGGCGTCCTGCAGCGCGGGTCCTCAGGGACCGCCCCGACCGTCGAACAGGCAGATGGTGTCCGCGGTATCGAAAGCCGGCGGCCTCAGCGTCACCCTGCGTTCGACGCCGGCGGTCGCCGCGGCGGGAGCGACCTTCTCTCTGACGCTTGACTTGAGGAACCTCTCCGGGAAAACCCTCACCTTCGATCTTCCGTCATCGCAGGAGTACGAGTTCCTGGCGTTCGAACGGGGCGGCGAGGAGGTCTGGCGTTGGTCCGAGGGGGTCCTGTTCGCCCAGGCCAGAACGAAAGTGCTGCTGGCGCCTGGTGAGAACGTCGTCTACAAAGTGGCGTGGAATGCCGCCGACGTTCCCGAAGGCCTGTACACCGTGCAGGGATATTTCCTGGGGCTGCCCGGAACTGCGCCCGCCGTGACGGTCGAGATCGGCGGCAACTAGGCGCGCAACTCCACAGCGGTAGCCGAGTGCGCCGGGAAGACGCAGTTCGGCAATACCTCGGAGATCTCCGCCGCGCGCTTCACGACGCGCACCACCTCGTCGTCGGCAAACGTGTTTCGCGAATCCACCGAGGGTCCGTTCAGGCAGTGGACGAGCGCTTTGCCCGATGGCGTGAAGCCGTCGAGCTCCAGGCGGCAGTTCGCGTCCTCCTGGGGATTCCTGTTGATGACGAAGACCGTCAACCTGTCGCCGTCTTCGCTGGAGGTCGCCGAACAGTCGAGCTCCGGGACGTTAGTCATTGCGGGGATACCGCCCACGCGGGGACTTTCGAAGGACCCGCAGGAGACCTCGCAGGCCAGGCTCCGGGGCAGGGACAGGGGCGAATACAACTCGAACGCGCGGTAGAGGGCGGTCCTGCAGGTCATGTCTCCCATCGTGGTCAACAACCCCAGCACGTTGACCAGCTGGGCAACGTTGGCCATCCTCACACGACGGCAGAGCCTGTGCATCGCGTGAAACACCCCGCAGGCGAACAGCGCGTCACGGAGTCTCCACCTGGGGAACAGGAGCTGGTGCGGGCTCCACCAGAGGTTCCATTCGTCGAGCGCAATCCCGGTGCGGGAGCCGCAGCCCGCGGCCTCGATGTCCGAAGCCATCTCCCTGAGCCTGCGCTCGTATTCGATCGGCGAGGCCACTATCGCCTTGTACATCGCCGCGCTGCCACCTCTCAGCCGGGCGGCGCCCACCCCGGGGAGCCTCTCCATCCCCGGAAGGTAAACGTGCAGCGCGAGCAGGTCCACCTCGTCTCCGGCGATGGACAGGAACTCCTTGTTCCAGGACCTGTTGAAATAGCGGTCGCATCCGACCGCCACGAACTCGAGGCCGCCGTCGACCTCCTCCATAGCCTTCTTGAACTCCAGGTAGCGCCGGGCGTATTCCACGGCGCCGGAGTGGCCCAGCGCCCAGAACCCGTACGTTTCGTTGCCTATCCCCCAGGTGCGGACCCCCCAGGGCTCGGGGTGCCCGTTCGCGGATCGCTTCGAGCCCCCGGCGCCTGACCGGTCGCCGTTCACGTAATCGACCCAGCCGGCGGCCCCGGCTGCAGACCCCGTTCCGAGATTGACGTTGACGTATGCCTCAGCGCCGAGCTCTTCCACCAGCGACATGTATTCATGCGTCCCGAAAACGTTACTGTCGAACACCCTGGTGGCGGGGCCGTAACGGGACCAGTACCTGTTGCGCTTCATTGGTCGAGCCGTGATCGGCCCCGTGCCGTCCCGCCAGTCGTAGCCGTCCGCATACAGGCCACCAGGCCACCTGAGCACGGGGGGCTGGAGCTTCTTCACCGCCGCTATCACGTCTCCGCGGATTTCCCATGGACCCCTGGGGTCGCCGGGTCTGCGGTTTTTCAGGAGGCCTCCGTACGTGCACCTGGCCATGTTCTCGATGAAATGGCCGTAGATGCGCCTGTCTATGCGCCCTCTTTCCTCAGCGGCGCTGACCCTTATCCTGTTCTTCACCCGCCACCTCCCCCGGCGGTCCCTCCACCTGCTGTTCCCGGGGCTCGCCGGCATGGCAGGCGACCCCGGGGATGCCCTCGATGTAGCGTCTCCTGCCTTCCCGGTAGAGGGTTCGGTCCCCCACCGTTGCCAGCCTCATGTCGTTTAGCAGTATGTCCAGCGGAAAAGATTCCTCCACCCCGCGTGCCGCCACGACGTCTGCGAGCCAGGACCCCCACGACGTGAACGCAGTGCCGATGAACACCCAGAGGCCCATTCTCTCACGCCAGCTCTCGTGCCCGGCGAAAGCGGCATCCATCAGCTCCTTCGCCGCCAGGTCGAAGGCTTCGAGGTGGGACATCCGCTCCACCCAGTCCCTGGCCAGTTCCGGGTCGCTTTCGAAAGCCCTCCCGCTCGATGCGATGCGGGCGGCCACCTCTCCCGCGGCGGCCTCCAGGACGCCGACCAGCATGGACGCGACCATCGCCCTCTCCCGGGCGAACGCCGAGAGGCCCGCCCCGGCATTCCACTGCCCCACCCCGCCGAGCACCCGGTCCCCGGGCAGGACCACGTCCTCGAAAAGCAGCTCGGCATGGGGCGCGGTTTTCATAAAATCAAGCTCCATCGTCAGGGCGTTCAGCCCCGCGGCCGGAGTCTCCACCAGGAAGGCGGTCAGCTCTTTCCTTCCTCCAGGCGATGTCCCGCTGACGGCGACGACCAGCAGGAGGTCTGCCACCGTGCCACAGGTGGAAAGGACCTTCCTGCCGTTCAACACGAACGACCTGCCGCTCCGCGTCACGCCGGTCCGCATGCCCGCGGAGCGGGCTCCGCTCCCGGCCTCCGAAACGGCCGCGGCCCCGATCCACTCTCCCGAGATCAGCCGCGGGAGATACTCCGACTTCTGGCGTTCGTTCCCCAGCAGTTCGATGGATTTCACGCACAGCGCGTGGTGCGTTATGCACGAAAGCGAAAGCCCGGCGTCACAGCCGTCGCGCGCGAACAGCCTCAAGGCCGAACCCAGCGAAGCGGCCGTTCCCCCGGAGCCGCCCGCTTCGCGCGCTATGGTGAGCCCGAAGAGCCCAGACTCTCCCAACGCCCGCCACAGGTCCCTGGAAAACGTGCCCGTCGAATACCTGCGGGCCAACGTCGACCTTACGGACCCTGACGCCAGTTCACCCAGATCGTCCAGGTTAAGCAAGAATCAACCCCCGGCTGCCGGATGCACCAGGAACCTCTATGCCACCCTCTCTCCCACCAGCGGCGGCACGCACGAGTAGGCCTCGTCGATCCTGACCACCCCGGTTCGCAACCCCATGGCACTATCGAAACGCATAAGCGTTCCCTTCACCTGGTATGTGACCAGGTCCAGGGTCAGGACGTTGAGGGCCACCCTGGCGCCGGGCTCGAGGTCCCAGGCCGGCCTGTTGTACCCGGAAAGCTTGAAGCGCAGCTCCCCGGGAGTCCTGAACCGGACGCCGAAAACGGGCACCACGCTCGGGTAGCCGTCGCTGCCCACGTACGCGAGCACTTTCACCGACATTATCCCGTCGAACCTCCTGCGAATCGCCGCCGGAGTGACCACCCCGCCGACAGACCTCGCGTGCCCGATGCGCCCCATCGTCCTCATCGCCAGGTATTCAGCGCCAACCCGCAGCATGGGAACCTTCGCGGGAAGCGGGAGCAGTTCCCTGATAACGCAGGTGGCGACGTTGTGGATCCCGGCGTAGGCGTTGTACCTGAAGAACGGGATGCTGTTTATGATGTCTATGTATTCCCCGCTGCTGGACCATTCCGTGACGTCTCCCTTGAAACCCCCCATCTCCAGCTTCTCGCTGATGGCGATACTGGCAATCCTGGGGTTCGCTTCCAGGTTCGCCTGGGTCTTGACCATCATGAATTCGCCGAAGATAACCTTTCCGTCATCCACGGGGGTCTGGCTGACTATCAGGGCCACGTTGGGGACGCCGTCGAGCGAGGCGGTCGCCAGAAATTTTGCGCACTCCTCCAGTCGGTACACGCGCATGGCCGCGGGCGGGAGCCCGACGGTCCGGCCGCTTCCCGTTCTGTCACTGACGAGCTCCAATGGGACCTCCTCCTTCAGTCGCCGTCGCCGCCTGTCAACCCGGACCACTCAACCCTGCACCCGGCCTCCTCCGCCGCAGCGGCCAGGGATTCCATCTTCGCCTTTCCGATGAGCGGGGCGTCATCGAAGCCCCACTCCAGGCCCAGCCTCCGGTACTTGGGCTCGCAGGTGTTGTTGAAGGGAAGGAGGTCCCACCTCCGGACCGTCGCGAGCTCACCGGCCACGAAGCCGGCGATCTCTCTTATTCCGTCCTCGGTGTCGGTGCACCCGGGCACGACAGGCGTCCTCACCCACAGGGGTTTTCCCGACCGCGTGATCAGCCTCGCGCTTTCGAGCACGGGCTCCAGTGGAACCCCGGTCAGCTCGCGGTGCCTATCGGGGTCCATCACCTTGAGGTCCAGCAGTACCATGTCGCAGTGCCCCAGCAGTCTCGAAAGCACCTCGCCGGAGGCGTACCCGCAGGTGTCGAGCGCGACATGTATCCCGGCCTCCCGGGCCATCCTCATCAGGGCTTCGGCGAATGCCGGCTGCTGCGCAGGCTCTCCCCCGGAGACGGTGAGCCCTCCCCCCGAGTTCCTGTAGAAGGCCTCGTCCCGCAGTACCTCCTCGAAGACCTCGGATGCCGTGATCTCCCTTCCCACGACCTCTATGGCGCCGGCGGGGCACGCCTCCTGGCACCTGCCGCATCCGTCGCAGCGCTCGCGGTCTATCGACATCCCTCCGGGGGTCAGCTCGAGTGCCCCCTTCTCACAGGCGCTCAAGCAGTCGCGGGCGCCGATGCAGCGGACATCGAACCACATCAACTGCTTCGCGCGCGACAGTCCCTCGGGGTTGTGGCACCAGACGCAACGGAGCGGACAGCCTTTCATGAAGACGGTTGTGCGTATGCCTGGCCCATCTTCAATGGAGAAACGCTGGACGTTGAAGATCGTCCCGGTCGCACCGCCCGCCTCGGGACACGCGTCCTCAGAGCCGGTGCGACTCGCGGGCGATGATCTCATCCTGTATCTCCTTGCCCAGCATCACGAAGTAGGCGTTGTACCCGGTGACCCTCACCAGGAGGTTAACGTACTCCTCCGGGGAATCCTGCGCCTTTTTCAGGGTCTCGGGATCGATGATGTTCACCTGTAGAGCGGTCCCGCCCTTTTCCCCGTACGCCCTCAGGTACGACGCGAGCTTCTCCACTCGCTCTTCGCCCCTGAGCATCGAGGGGCTGAAAGATATCGTGTGCGAATCACCGTTGGGGGCGCTCTCGAGCCCCAGCTTCCCCACCGAGCAGGCCACCGCCGTGGGACCGTTCCTGTCCGCTCCGTCGACCGGGCACATGCCGTTGGACAGGTAGGTGCCCCTCCGGCGTCCGTCCGGTGTCGCGGCGGTGGTCGGCGCGTAGGCGATCCAGTAGTTCCAGGAGAGGTAGCCGCCCCGGTAGCGCCGCCCGCTGGGCGTTTTGTGCCTGAAAACCTCCTCGGTCCACAACCTCGAGAGGTAGCGCGCCATGGCGTCGGCCTCGTCGTCGTCGTTCCCGTATTTCGGGGCCTTGTTGGTCAGCATCTGCCTGATCCTCTCGTGCCCCTCGTAGTTGTCCTCTATCGCCGCTATCAGGTCGGCCATCGAAATGGCCTCCTGCTCGAACACCAGCTTCTTCACCGCGCTCAGCGAATCGGCGGCGGTGGCGAAGGCGACTCCCTCTACGGTCACGTAGTTGTGCTCCGGGCCGGCGTCGGTGACGTCACGGCCGGACTCGGCGCAGCCCCCGACCAGCACCGAGAGGTAGGGGGTAGGCTCGTATTTCCTCCGCAGGTCGTCACAGAAGTCGTAGAAATCGATGAACCGCTGGAGGAGGGCCAGAAGCTGTCTCTCGAACGCGCTCCTGAACTCCTCCCAGCTCTTGAAGGTGGTGGGGTCGCCGGTGCGGGGACCGATCCTGTCGCCAGTTTCCAGGTCCTTTCCGTCGAAGAGGGTCATCTCCACCGCCTTGGCGAGGTTCACGTTCACGTCGACCGTCCCCGACCTGTCGTTTCCCTGGAGCGTATTCTCCAGGCACCCCACCGGGGCGTAGTTCCAGAGCCTCTCTTCAGGAAGCCCCTGCCAGCGCAACGCCTCGATGGAGTTCTCGTCGAAGTTGAGCAGGAACGGCGCGCCCTGGGCCCTGGCCAGCATCTCGGCAACCCGCAAGAGAAGATCGTCGGGAGTGTTGCGGTGAAGGCGCACGTTGGGCTTGGGCTCGAGCAGGTTCATCTCCTCGATCACCTCGAGGATCAACCACGTCAGTTCGTTAGAAGCGTCCTCCCCGTCGGGGCCCGTACCCCCGATGGTTACAAGCTGGCCGTAACCGCTTGTTATGCCCCTGGTCCTCCCGACCCTCCAAATGAAATCGTAAGCGTAGTTGGGCTTTATCCAGAAGCATTCCAGCAGCTCTTTAGCCTCCTCGCGCGTGAGGCGCCCTTCGGCGAGGTCCCTGGAGTAGTAGGGGTAGAGGTACTGGTCAATCCTTCCCGGTGAAAGCCCCGGGCCCGGGTACGACTCCTGCACCATTACCATCATGTGCAGGAACCAGAGCGCCTGGAGCGCCTCGTGGAACGTGTCCGGCGGGGAGGCCGGCACCTTCTCGCAGATACGGGCCATCTCCTCGAGCTCCCCTCGCCTTGCCGGGTCGTCGGACCCTGCGGCCAGCCTTCGGGCTTCGGCCGCATAGCGCCCGGAAAGCTCGGAAGCGCCTTCGCAGCAGATTATCAGGGCCTCGAGAAACTCCCGGTGCTCGCGGTCCGCCGCACCGTTCTTCAGCTCCTGGAAATATTCGACGAGGCCGTCGAGCCCAATCTTCAAGGCCCGCTCGTAATCCGGGATGAGGTGGCCCGGCGTCGCCCCGGCGTTGCCCATGCCGTGGGAGTTGAGGAAAGCTATTCCTTTCATCCATTTACCGGTGAGCTTCGACCACCGGCGGGCCTCCGACCTGTTCTGAGCGCGGGACATGGCGGTGTTGAACTGCGCGCCGACAATCAGCTCTCCCTCCAGTATCTGCACGGGAAGGTACCCGGACACCACCTCCTTGAAGAACGTCGCGACACGCTTGATGTGGGGCATCGCCCAGAAGCCATCAGGGAGTTCCACCTTCGTAGCCGCCATCGGCAGCGTCTCCATGAAAGCCGGCCCGAACGGGGCCAGGTCGGGCACTACGCCCCAGAGGGCCGGCGACCACATGGTGTCCCAGGGTGTTCCCGTGGTAAAGGGCATGATCTCGTTGCGGAAGTGGTCGCGCTGCTGGATGTTCACATACTCTTCTCGGAGTCCCGCCACCCTTCGAGGAAGCTCCGAGGAAGGGTTCCAGAGCTCTTCGCTGGAAAGCGCGCACGTCTCAGGCATCTCGACACCTCCGTCTGGAAGACCGGCTCGCGCACGTTCGAACCAAATATATCACAGCAGGCCCGGGGGATACCTTGAGCATGGGCAACCGGCTGTTGCCCGCGCAGCCTCAAAGAAATATATTCCTTGTACGAAACACCAACGACGTGGAGGTGCAAATGGATTCCGATGACAGGAGGCCTGCTGCCATTACCGCCCTGAGCGGCCTGCTGGCTTTCACCGCCCTGGCAACCGCGCTTTTCTGGATCCTCTTCTTCTCGGGGAAGATCGAAGCGACGGAAACGGAACAGGACGAGGCCTTCGAGCGCTCTTTCCCACTGGCCGACTCCTGGATGATCGCCACGGCGCTGGTAGCCGCCCCCAACCTCCTGAAGATGAACCAGCGCGGCTTCTTCTCCGGGATAGCGGCCGGGAGCGCGATGATGTTCCTGGCCCTGATGGATATCCTCTACTCCCTCGAGAACGGGAAATACTGGCCGCTGAACGGCGACCGTGCGCAGATGCTGGTCATCCACCTCTGGACCGCCGTTCTTGGATCATCCACGCTGGCGCTTCTCTGGAAGAACAGGGATTCTTTCGCCGGGGAGTGAAACTGGCGCTCTACTCCCGGACGCCGGCGGCGGACAACAGGCGACAGCGGCCCCGCTTCACCCAGGGTTTATAATCATGCTTGCCCTCGCTCGGCTGGAGGCAAAGCGATGCTCGATCACAACAGGACGCCCGGACCGGTAAAAGCCTTCTATCCTATGATGGTCGTGCCCGGCATGGTGCTGCTCCTTGCGCCCTCGACCGTCGAAAGCGTGATGAAGCACTTCCACTTTCGGGAGAGCCTCGGCGGCCTTCTGCAGGTCTCTTATTTCCTGGGCGGGGTCCTGGGAATACTTTCCATAACCTTCCTCGCCAGGCGGTACAGTGTCAGGCGGATCGCGGTCTCACAGGTCGCCGTCCTCTCCGTCGCACTGCTGGCCGCCTCGCTGTCACCGTGGTACCCGCTTCTGCTGGTCTTCCTGATGGCGGTTGGCTTCGCCAACGGTATCCTCATCGCCTTCCCTGGTATTTACGTAACCCGAACCTGCGGGGAGGCCAGCCACAGGGAACAGAGCAAGCTTTACGCGTTCTTCGCACTCGGCGTGCTCGCTGGCCCCATCCTCAGCGGTCTCATTGTAGGCGGTCATCCCGCTAACTGGCGTTGGGCCTATCTTGCGCCCGCACTCCTGGTCCTGCCCCTCTCCGTCCCCCTTCTCCTGGCCCCTTTCGAGGAACTGGAAGGCGTGGACAGACTTTCCCGGAAGACACTGGAAGTGATCGCGGGGTTCGACAGTGGACTCTTCTACGGCCTCCTGTTCGCCTTGCTGCTGTACATCGCAGCCGAGAGCGCCGTCTCCATGTGGCTGATAACGTTCCTCCACAATGAGTACGCAGTCCCGCTCCACTCCGCTCACTGGGTGCTCTCCGGCCTGTGGGCCGGCCTCACGCTGGGAAGGTGGACCTGCGCGTACCTCTCGGGGCGCGTCGACCCTTTTAGAATCCTCGTTTTCCTGAGCGCCGCGTCGTTCATCACCCTCTTCGCGGCCCCTCTCTCCGGGTCAAAGACGGCCGCCATCGTACTCTACCCGCTCGTAGGAGTCTTCTACTCCGGCATCTACCCGTTTCTGACCGGTTACGTGGCGTTGTTTCCGGCGGGTGTCTCCTCCGCCGTGTTCTCCATATTCGTCGCCGCCGGGGCGGCGGGAGGCGCCGTTCTCCCGTACTTCGTCGGACTGATAAACCAGTTCGCCGGCCGGGTCGCCGGGATGTGGTCGATCTGCCTGCCCCTGCTCGGCGTGCTGGGATGCCTGTACCTGCTCCGGACCAGAACAACCCTCGCCCCTGCCACGGTTGGCCACTCCACCGTCGCCGAAGCCGAATAGATGACGGGGAGGCCGGATGCGGCGCGCACGTTGGAGGCGAGTGGTCCTCGTTCACCGAAATCCGTCTCTCTCCCGCGCCGCCCCGCGGCTCGTGTTAAGCTTCAAGGTATTCGATTCCGGGAGGCACCATGAGGGAAATCGATCTCGGCGACTTTTTCGACTCAGAGGCGTGCGACCTGTGCGGTGACTGCCTGAGGCTCTGCCCCGAGCTGTCCGGGCGGATCGACGACCCCGCCGGCACACTGGCCGAGCTTGCCGCGGGAACGGAAAGTTCTGCCACCCGCGAGGTCCTCCGGCGCTGCAGCACCTGCATGACCTGCAGCGCGCTGTGCCCCCGGGAGGCGAACCCTTACGGACTCATCCTCTACCGGTGGTTCGAGCGGTCGCGCGCCCGCGGCGTCCCCGTACGTGCTTCTATGGTGATGCCGCTGGAGTCCGGCAACGCGTGGCACAAGGTCATGGAAAGGCTCCCCTGCGAAGAAGCCGCCCTGCTCTCCATGTGGGCGGATCTTTCCCGGCCGGAGCTTTCGGGAGGGGCGGTGTTCGCCGGGTGCAACCTCCAGATAATGCCGTACCTGGCCTCGGACGACCTTCTTGGCGGGCTCCCGGTGTTCGGGCGCAAAGACCTGTGCTGCGGAGAGGTTTACTACCGCATGGGTGTTTTCGACAAGGTGTCAACGATCGCGTCCACTCTCTCCGCGTTGTACGCGGAGACCGATATCCCCCACGTGATCGCGTACTGCCAGGCCTGCTACAACATCCTCTCCAACGTCCTGCCGCGCCATTTCCGCGCCGACTTCGGGTTCGAGATATCCTACTTCGGCGACGTCCTGGCGCGCCGCATATTCTCCGGCGAACTCGACGTGCGCAATAAATTGAAGGGTTTGAAGGTCACGGTCCACGACCCCTGCCACTCCAAGGTCCTGGGACCGGACATGAGGGCCACCCAGCGCAGGCTGCTGGAGCACATGGGCTGCGAGGTGGTCGAGATGGCCCACACCGGCGAGCTGTCCCTCTGCTGCGGGCTTGGCCACGGCGCTTCCAGGTTCAACCCTCTCGACATGACGCTCGGAACCGTGAGGCGCCTTCGCGAAGCCAGGGCGACCGGCGCGGAGCGTCTGGTGGTCTACTGCAACTCCTGCGACCTGCTCTTCTCGGTCGGGACCCAGCTCACGCCGTTCATCATCGGCGTGTGGCACTTGAACGAGCTGGTCGCCGAAGCGCTGGGAAAGCCCTTGCCCCGCCGCAATCTGGCCCGAGCACGTTCGATGGTGGGCGAACTCTTTCTCAGGGGCGCCCCCAGGGTGCTGTCGCCCAGACGCATCCGGGTCGTTTCATGAAGATGACTCCGGGTTCACCGCCTGTATCTTCCACTTGCCGCCCTCTTTTACCAGCTTCATCTTCCAGGTGTCACTGCTGCCGTCACTGAAGGCCAGGTCCATCTCCACGATGGCGGTTCCTCCACTGCGGACGTTTACGCTCTGGGTGTTGTACTTCGAGATGTTACCCTCGAACGGACCCAGCTTCGACTTGAACCCGGACAGACTCTCCGTACTCCTGGTATAAGTCGACAGGTACGAGTATGCCTCGTTCATGTTCCCGGCGTTAATCGCCCTGACGTAACTGTTCGCCACATCCGCCGGCGCGCTCACGACCTTGACGAGCGCGAGCACCCCGACGACGATGCCCACAACGACGAGCAGAACCACGACAAGCGAGATTATCAATCCCACCTTGAGTCCTCTCGGCATGCCTTTTCTCGCCGGTTTTCCGGGCGGCGCCGGAGGGGGAGCGACCTCTGCGCCGGGCTGAAGGCCGGGGGCGGCGTGGGGGGCCGGGGCGGCAGGTGGCGCCGTCCGCACGGCGGCATCACCCACGCTGCTGCCGCAGTTCGGGCAAAACGAGACACCTTCGGGGAGCGCTGCTCCGCATTTCGGGCATTCTGCCATGTCTCTTTCCCTTTCTACTTGTCTTTCATCCCCGGAAGGTCCGTCCAGGCCTGGGGACCGGGCGCGAGCCCGCACTTGGGACAGAGGTTGGTGTTGCCGGGAATAGGCGTACGGCAGTTCTCGCAAGTAACGTTTCGCAGCTTCAACGGCTTCTCGATGTCTTTCGTTTTCTTCTTCCGCTTCCAGATCTTCGTTTTCGGCATATCGGTGATAGTCTGCGGCCCCGGGGCGTAGCCGCAAGCGGGACAGATTTCGTCCCCGGGATCCATCGCCTTCCCACACTCCTCGCAACTTGCCATGACTGACCTCCCGCAATCGGGGCCTGGCGCGTATGACCTCCTCAAGCCCGGCCTGCCAGCTGCACGGGCTTATCTATTCTTCGCACTTCGCAGCCCGTGACCTGCACCTGCGCCCGCAAAACGGGCGGATGCATGTCCCCGCAACCGCCCGTGAGAGCGCGCCCGGACGTTCAGAACCTTGCCAGGTGCCATTCGCAGAGCCCGAAGGGCCCATCCACCTGCAAAGTCTCGCCCCCGGGCCCGGCCATGGTGCCGGTGAATTTCCCGAACGGCTGGTTGAAGTCGGACATTATAACGCCGGCGTTCGTCCTTCCCACCCTTTTTCCCTCAGGACAGAATGTGAGGTCCAGCCCGCCGTCCGGCGCGTGGATGCGCCAGGGCTTCATCAAGTCACCGGTTTCGAATTCGAACTCCACCGCACCGAGCAGCGTGATCTCGCCGTTGACCCAGGTGCAGTTCTCGTTGTAGGTCTCGTCGTCCTCTATGATGTTCTGGCAGGCGTTCATCGCTATGAACCTGCCGCTCTCGTCATGCCCGGCGAAAGTCGCCCACTTCCAGAACGTGTTGTAAGGGTAGAATGTCTTCTGCACGTCCATGAGACCGACGTCCTTCTCCGGGTGAAGCCTTATTTCCCTGTCGCCGACAGTCAATGTTCCCTCTACCGGGGTCGCGGCCTTATGGGTGTACAGCGGCCTGTTGTCGGATATCGGGCTCACGATCACCAGGGGCTGCAGCTTCTCCAGGTCCTCCAGCAAGTAAATCTCGGCATTGATCTCGGGCTTGCCTTTCCGGGGGGCTATCTCGACCCGAAGGCGGTGCAGACCGCTGTCGAGGCGGTTCTCGAACTCCATCCCGTAACCGTAGTGACGGAAATAGCACTCCCCGTGCCACAACTCGCGGGACACCCTTACCGGCCCGCCCACGGACGTCCGCTCGTGCTCGAAAAACTCCCCGGTATTCCTGTCGTACATGTAGAAGAACGAAGTGCCCATGAACTTGGCGTCGAAGATGACCATCCCGAAGTAGTAGTCGTCGGTGATGACTCCGAAGTGCTCCCATTCCTTGAGTCGGAAATCTCGGACGATCCTGGGCGCCTTCCTCCCTTTGATCACGAGGTCGATGTCCAGCATGTTCACTTCCCTGAAGGGCCCGGTGAACGCTCCATACTCGCTGACCTGGCCCCCGGAGACCATCCGCGCCGGGGTTTCCTTTCGCTCTCTCATGTCTTTCTTCCTTTCACCGCTTCGCGCCACCGCCGTGAGACTGCTGGCGCGGGTGCCTGCCTGTGGATATCATAAACGGGGCGCCGCAGAGGCGCTACCGCACGAAGCAGCGAGGTGACGCAGTGGATTACCTGGACAACGCGCTGAGGGACCTCGAGGAGGTCGCCGAACTCCTCGAGATAAGCGAAGACACACTGGCCATACTCAAGGTCCCCAAGAGGTCCCTGGCCGTTTCGATCCCGGTGAGAATGGACAGCGGGAGCATTGAGGTCTTCAGTGGATACAGGGTGCAGCACAGCCTGGCCCGGGGCCCGGCCAAGGGCGGACTGAGGTACCACCCCGGTGTCACTCTCGATGAGATGAAGGCGCTTGCGATGCTGATGACCTGGAAGTGCTCCGTGGTGAAGATCCCGTACGGCGGCGCCAAGGGAGGCGTTGTCTGCGACCCGGCGACGATGTCGCCGGGCGAGATCGAGAGGCTCACCAGGCGATACACCTCGGAACTTGGGATCATCCTGGGGCCGGAGAAGGACATTCCCGCCCCCGACGTCAACACCAACCCGCAGGTAATGGCCTGGATCATGGATACTTACAGCCAGAACGCCGGCTACTCGGTTCCGGAGGTCGTTACCGGCAAACCCACCGAGATCGGGGGCTCGGAGGGGAGATTCGACGCTACGGCGCGGGGCGTGATATCCACAATCGAAGAGGCGTGCCGTGCCACCGGCCGGTCGCTCGAGGGG
This sequence comes from uncultured Acidimicrobiales bacterium, assembly GCA_964512645.1. GTDB lineage: Bacteria > Actinomycetota > Geothermincolia > Fen-727 > Anoxymicrobiaceae > CAZEJS01. The sequence goes on along the minus strand of CAZEJS010000019.1, from coordinate 41,952 downwards.
TCTACCGTCGCCGTGCAGGGCGCCGGCAACGTCGGCGGCAACGCCGCCAAGCTCGCCCTGGACAAAGGGGCCAGAGTCGTTGCGCTCTCCGACGTCACCGGGGGCGTCTACAACCCGGATGGCCTCGACCTCTGGTCGGTCGCGGCCCGCGTCCTGGAAACGGGCAGTGTCCTGGGCTCTCCGGGAAGCGATGACATCACCAACGAAGAACTCCTGTCCCTGGACGTCGACATACTGATTCCCGCCGCTCTGGGCGGCACCATTACCTCGAAGAACGTCTCCGGCGTGCGTGCGGCCGTAGTCGCCGAAGCCGCCAACGCGCCGGTCACCCCGGATGCCGAAAGGGAGCTGTTCGAACGAGGTGTTTTCGTCATCCCGGACATCCTCTGCAACGCCGGCGGTGTCACCGTCAGCTACTTCGAGTGGGTCCAGAACATACAGTCGCTTCTCTGGAAGGAAGAGGACGTCTACCGGAAACTGCACGAGGTCATGGTCTACGCGTTCTACCGGGTGCACGAGCTCGCCAGGCAGAATAACGTCAACATGCGTATGGCTTCCATGATGCTCGCCGTCGACCGCGTGGCCAAGGCCATCGACGCCCGCGGCCTTTACCCCTGAGAGGGTGTCCGCCCCGGGAGACCGCACTCCGCCTCAGTGACGCCGGCAGTCGTTTGCGGGTGAACAGGGGTCCTGGCCGAAGAACAGGGGCGCCAACCTGACACCCACAGGGGCCTGCCTTCGCTTGTATTCGTTGGCGTCTACCGTCCTGGTCACGTGATCGACGAGGTCCCGCGGGAAGCCCTTCTCCTCTATCTCCCACGCTGCCAGCCCATCCTCGACGTAGAGCGCGAGGACAGGATCCAGGACCTCGTAAGGCGGCAGCGAATCGGTGTCCAGCTGCCCTTCCCTGAGCTCCGCGGTCGGCGGCCGTTCAAATATCGCCCCTGGGATCACTTGCCTTCCAGCCCGTTCGTTGAGGAAACGGGCAACCTCGTAGACCTGCGTCTTCAGCAGGTCCTTGATGAGGGCGAACCCCCCGGCCATGTCCCCGTAAAGGGTACAGTAACCCATCGAGAGCTCGCTTTTGTTACCTGACGCAAGCACCATCCAGCCATGCCTGTTGGAGAGCGCCATCAGTATATTGCCCCTGATCCTGGCCTGGAGGTTCTCGAAGGCGGTTCCTTCTCCGTCAACTCCAAGCTCGCCCGAAAGTTCCTCCGCGTAGACGCGGAATATCCTGCTTATGGGGATCGAGAGCAGCCGTGCCCCCAGGTTCCCCGCGAGCTCCTCCGCCGCTTCGCCACTCTCGCGGGCGGTAAACATCGAGGGCATGAAAACGCAAACGACGTTGTCAGGGCCCAGCGCCTCCGCCGCCAGGGCGGCGGTCAGCGCGGAGTCCATCCCTCCCGAAAGCCCGAGCACCACCTTGTCGAACCCGTTCGTCCTGACGTACTCCCTCAATCCCAGGAGCAGGGCCTCGAAGATCTCCTCAGTCTCCGTCAGCGCAGTTGGGCGCCTGCCGCCGGCGTCCACGGTCGCCTCTCTGCCTGAGCCCGCGGGCCGGGCTATCGCGCAGACCTCGACCCCCCGGCCGGAAATATCACCGCTGTCCAACTGGAGCCGCCGTTCCGCCGGCCCGTTCCTGCGCAATGGCTCAAGGTCCACCCGGCAGACCAGCAGCTCCTCGCGGAACCTCGAAGCGCTGGCCACGAAACCATCCCGTGGGTGATGAACAAACGAGCCTCCGCCGAACACGAGCTCGTCCCGCGCTCCGACCATGTTGCAGCAGGCGGTGGCGATCGGCACTTCCGTCGAACGTGAGGCGATCAGCCTCATGACGGCATCGTGGCTGCCACGGCCGAACGGCAACGCGGAGAGGTTGAGCGCAACCTCCGCTCCTCCGCGTTCGCGCAGTTCGGCGGCGGGCCCGTGGGGCAGCCACATCTCCTCGCAGATTGTTATCCCCAGCCTCGCGCCGGCGAGGTGGATGACCGTATTTCGACCGCGGTCAAGTAAACCCCTCTCATCGGCTGAGAACGCGCGGTTCGGAAGGAGGGCTTTCCGGTAGACACACAGGACGCGCCCGCCGTTAATGACCGCCGCCGAGCTGAACACGCCGCCGTCTGATTCCGCGAAACCGACGACGGCTGTCAGGTCGCCGACGCCCCTTGCGAGTTCCTCGAGCGCGTCCGCGCTTTCGCGGGGGAACTCCTTCTTCAACAGCAGGTCTGCCTGTGGACAACCGGTAAGACACAGCTCGGGGAACAGCACGATATCGACGCCGGCCTCGCCCGCTCTTTCAATGTAATCGGCTATCCGCCTCGAGTTGCCCTCGAAGTCTCCGGCGACGCTCCTCACCTGTGCGAGCGCCAGTACAAGTCCTGACAAGCCAGCCTCCCTGCCGCGCAAGATTCAGGATACCACTTAGAAAGATCCCGGGGACGCCCTTCGCGCCCGGTTTCCAGCCGGTGAGGAGTGCGAATTTCGTTGCACCCGGCAGTAGGGGCCGCCTCGTCAGGCGAAACAAGCCCGGGATAGCGCATGCTCCGGGACACCGTGGTGGAGCTGGAGGGATTCGAACCCTCGACCTCTTCCCTGCCAAGGAAGCGCGCTCCCCCTGCGCTACAGCCCCACGGTTCAATAAGGCGGCGCCGGCCCCGCCGGTTCTGGAGAATTGTAGCAGTTAAGCGCCTGCTAATACAGTTCGGCATCGCCGGGCCTCAGCACACGCCCGTGCGATGCCGCGGACGGCGCGCCGCGCGGCAGGTCCGGAGGCGTGACGCCCGGCGTTCCTCTCGAGAACGGCCCCGTCCCGCCACCAGGTCAGTCTCCATGCGGCCGGCGCCCCCGCCCTCACGAGTGTTCGTCTTCGAGGCGCCTGCCGTCACCCCGGCCGTCGCTCGCGCCGTTCCGCCATTCGACGACAGGCACGTTCCCCCAGAGGCGCTCCAGGTTGTAGTACGCCCGGTCCTCGGCGAGGAATACGTGAACGACGATGTCCAGATAGTCGAGCAGAACCCACCGGCCGAACCGTTCGCCCTCGCGCCTGACCGGCCTGGCGCCCCGCTCCCTGAGCCTTTCCTCTACGGCGTCCCGGATCCTCTTCACCTGGCGGTCGCTCGCGCCGCTCGCGATAACGAAGTAGTCCGTTATCCCCAGCGTGTCGCGCATGTCGAGGACCAGCACGTCGGTGGCCTTCAAGCCGTCGGCTGCGCTTGCGGCCTCGACGGCCTTCTCCTCCGCGCTCAGCAAGCTTCGCTCGATTCCCGTAATGCTCCTGATGCCACGTCTCCAGAGGTCATTTGCTGGCGTAATCCTTCCCGACTACCACGCTTATCTCCGAGAGGCTCTGTGCCTGCGGCTGGGACACCACCCGGCCCGCCTCCAGTTCGTTCTTGAGTTCGTTGGCGGCGTTTATCACGTTCTTGTCGTCACTGTACACCACTATCAACGTCTCGGGGTTGTCGAAAGAATCAGCGTTGGCGGAGTTGACTACCTGGAACCTCGTGAGATCTATCCGGCTCGAAACCTTCCCCCCGATGCCGGGCACTCCGCAGCCGTTGAGCACTTCGACCTTGATCCTGCGGCCGGTGACCGGGCTGTCCGTCTTCAGGTACCTCTTCACGAACCCCGGCAGCGCCTCGGTATCTGTCCGGTTGACAACGGTCTTTTCGTACCTGAACTCCTTCACCGGCAACACCGCGATCTCCAGGCCGCCGCCCTTCAGAGATGACAGCGTCTTCACCAGCCCGGCCAGCTCCCTGCTCGATGCGTCCGTATCGAAGAGGTTCGAGTTCTTCGCCATGAACCTGTCGACATCCGTCGCTCCGATCATCGAAATGAACCGGGGGGCGAAGTCGGCCTGCCGCTTGGCCAGGTCCATCGATTTCCCCGGCTGACCGTAGGTAAGGTAAGAAGCAAGGACCGTCGCGTCCACCGTCTGGGTACCGGGCTTGAGGTTGATATTGGCCTTGAGGCCGGGGTCCTTGTACGACAGCCTCGATGGTACCGCGATAGTGAACCTGTCCCCCAGTTGCTTGAGTATCAAGCGCAGGTCGCTGTCACTTGCCAGCGCGTACCTGTCGGCCTTCACCCCGAGCAGGTTCGCCACCGTAACCCTTACGGCGTCAATCCTGCCGCCGTCCAGTTCCACCAGGTTCGACACCTGGTCGGATCCCATTCCGGGGGTCGCGACCAGCAGGTCGTTGGGGATGAACACCATGCCCGCGGTCTTGCTCCTCGAATCGTACGAGACCAGCAGCAGCGTCGAGAGATACGTGGCCCCTCCCGCCTGCTTTGTAACGGCTACCAGGTAGTTGGCGGTTTTCTTTCCCTTCGGCAGGAAAGAGAAAGAAGCGACCCCTGGAGAGCCCTTGAAAGGCCACATCGACTTCACCTGGTGCCCGAACCACCCTAAACCGCCAAGCGTTTTTCGCCACGCGGTGTCGATGGGCGTCACCTTGACTACGCCCCCGAGCAGCCCGAATATCACCACCAGCGCCCCGATCGCCAGAAGTATCCACGGCCAACTCCTGCCGCGCTGCCTCTTCTTTTTCAGTTGCCGCCGTTTGGTGGTGCGATACCCCGCTCCACCGGTCGCCTCACTGCTTTCCAGCGTCGCCTCCCACGGTCGTTTAACTAATCTTATGCGCGGCCGCCCGCTTCACCTTTCGAGTACAGCCCGTTCTCCACGATGTATTCCCAGACTGCATCGGTCACCAGGTACCTGAACGGCCTGCCGCGTGCCGCCCTGTCCCTGATGTCCGTAGAGCTTATGGCCAGGGCGGGCACCTCCATGCTATAGACGCGGGAGAGGGCACTGGTGCCTTCGCTGTTCTTCTCCGGCAGAGACTGCCTCAGCTTCTCGAGCGGGTACCCCGGCCTGGTCGCGGCGATGAATACCGCTTCGCTCAGCAGGTTCTCCGAGCTCTTCCAGGTAAGGATCTCCATGATCGCGTCGGCGCCGGTAACGAAAAACAGCTCCGTTCCGGCTCCGTATGCGCGGTGCAGCTCCCGGAGGGTATCTATGGTGTAGGACAGCCCGGACCTGACGAGCTCGAGGTCGGAAACCTCGAAGAAACGGTTGCCGGATATCGCGAGCTCGACCATTCTCAGCCTGTCTGCCTCATGGCTGTGCGCTGCGTCCGTCTTGTGAGGCGGCCTCGCCGAAGGCACGAACACCACCTTTTCGAGCTCGAACTGGGCCCTGGCCTCTTCGGCCGCAACCAGGTGGCCGATGTGGATGGGGTCGAATGTCCCACCCATCACGCCCAGCCTCAAGTGCCTTCTCCTTCACTCTCCCTGCCCCGTATGGAGGCGCCGAACTCGTCTCGCAATGCCTTTATGAGGCCTTCCATCTGGGCGTGCGCCATCTCGTCCGTCAGCGTCCCCGCGCCGGACCCGTACTCCAGAGCATAGGCAAGGCTCTTCCTTCCCTCTCCCGCCTGCGGGCCCCGGTAGACATCGAACAAACGCGCCGACCTGAGATCGGCGCCGCCCCGTGACCGGACGACCTCGGTGACCGCGCTTGCCGGCGTCCGCTCGTCGACCACCACAGCGATATCCACCTTGACGGAAGGAAACCTTCCCACCGGGACGTACACCTTTTCCGGGATGGATCCAATGAGCCGAGAAATCGACAACTCCCCCGCGAAGACGTCCCCCTCCAGGCCGAAGGCTCCGGCCACACCGGGGTGCACCCTGCCGACATACCCGGCCTGGTCCCCGGCGATTGTGACCGCGGCGGCCTGCCCGGGAGCGAGAAACGCGTCTTCGGCGGGTTCGAACCCGAGCCCGCACACGCCCAGGGCTCCGGCCAGCGACTCGACCATGCCTTTGAGGTCGAAGAAGTCGTAGTCACGACCCTGCCTCGACCAGGCTGGCAGGTAAGGAGACCCGTGGAGCAGGAGCCCCAGGGTTTCCGTCTCCTCGGGCAGCCCACCGTCATCGGAGCACATGAATACCCTGCCGGTCTCGAAGAGCGCGAGGTCTCTGTTGTCGCGATTGACGTTCGCAGCGGCTACCCTCAGGACCCCCGGGAGCAGCATCGTCCGGAGCACGTCGCCGGTCTCCGCCAGGGGGTTCAGCAACCTTACCGCCTGTCTTCTGCCGTCGGCCGGGCCGAGCCCCAGCAGATCGAGGTCCCCGGCGCGCATGAAGCTGTATGTGACAACCTGGCACAGGCCGAGCCCCAGCAGGCATTCGACGAGGTCCCGCCCGCGAGACTGGGGAAGGCTTCTCCCCGCGTCAACCCCGCCTCCCGCGGGCAGGGTCGCGGGGATGCGCCCGTAACCGTGGACGCGCGCCACTTCCTCGACAAGGTCGATCTCCCGCTCGAGGTCCCTCCTGAAGCTCGGCGCCTTCACCTCGAGGACCTCGCCCGGCCTGACTTCGGCCCCCAGCCTGCGAAGCGTCCGGGCCATTTCCTCGGCGGGGATTTCCGTTCCCAGGAGCTTGTTGGCGCGATCGGGGCGGAGATGGACGGCATGGGGCTCGATAACCACGGGATAGACGTCGATCTCGCCCGGAGCGATGGCACCCCCGGCCGTTTCCTGGATCAGCCTCGCCGCCCTCGCGGCGGCGTACAACGTACCGTCAGGGTCCACTCCCCTCTCAAACCTCCCCGAAGCTTCGGTCCTAAGTCCGAGCCTCTTCGAGGTAAGGAGTATGGAAACGGGATCGAAGTGCGCCGACTCGATCAGGATGTTGCGAGATCGATCGGTCACCTCGGAGTCCTCCCCGCCCATGATCCCCGCGAGCGCCACGGGTTCCCGGTCGTCGGCGATAACTACGCAGGAAACGTCGAGTTCCCTTTTCACTCCGTCGAGGGTGTTCATGGTCTCGCCCGGTGTGGCCTTCCTGACGATAATCGTCCTCCCGCCGAGCACGTCGAGATCGAATGCGTGAAGCGGCTGCCCGGTTTCCAACAGGACGTAGTTGGTTACATCCACGACATTGCTGATGGGACGCAGCCCCGCGGCGGTCAACCTGCGCTGCATCCAGAGCGGTGAGGCCGCTATCTCCACCCCTGAGACCACCCTGGCGCTGTACCTCGGACAGCCCTTAGCGTCCCGCACGACGACCTTCGCGAGGTCCACGGCCGGAAGGCCCTCCTCCCGGAGATCGGCAGGCGGCATCCTCAGGGTCCCCCCGATTACCGCCGCAACCTCTCTGGCCACGCCGATCATTGACATGCAGTCCGGGCGATTGGGGGTTATCTCCAGGTCGAACACCACGTCCTCGAGCGGCAGCAGGTCGTGGACATCGGCCCCCAGCGGAGAGTCGGCGGGAAGCTCGATTATTCCGGTGTGGTCCTCACCGATTCCCAGTTCGTCGGCCGCCAGCAGCATCCCGTCGCTCTCGACCCCCCTGATTCGCGCCCGCTTCAGCGGCTTGGGCGATACTGCCGGCAATGTTGCCCCGACCGTCGCCAGGGGACTTTTCATTCCCACGGAAAGGTTGGGCGCCCCGCAGACCACCTCGCGCACGGCGGCGCCGTCGTCCACGACCGCGAGCATGAGGCTGTCCGCGCCGGGATGCTTCTTGACCTCCAGAACCTGCGCCACGACGACGCCGGTTACGCCGCCCCCCAGCGCATGCACCCTGTCGACCGCCGTGCCGGAGAGGGTCAGCGCCTCGGCCAGTTCTCCCGGCGCCAGTTCGATGTCGACGTATTCCCCGAGCCACTCCAGCGATACCCTCAAGTAAGCTTTCCTTCCGTCAAAACTGGCGCAGGAACCGGACGTCGTTCTCGTAGAAGACCCTGATGTCGTCGATGTTGTATTTCATCATCGCTATGCGCTCCAGGCCTCCTCCGAATGCGAAACCGCTGTAGCGCTCCGGGTCGTACCCGACGTATCCGAAAACGTTGGGGTCTATCATCCCGCAGCCCATTATCTCCAGCCATCCCACGCCTTTGCACAGGCCGCACCCGGCCCCGTCGCAGGCGAAGCACGATACGTCGACCTCGGCGCTCGGTTCGGTGAAGGGAAAGAAGTGAGGCCTGAACCTGACCGCCCTGTCCGAGCCGAAGAGCTTGCGGGCGAACGCCTCCAGCGTGCCCTTGAGGTCTCCCATCGTTATCCCCTCGCTCACCGCGAAACCTTCCACCTGATGAAACTCCGGCGAGTGCGTGGCGTCCAGCTCGTCACGCCGATACGCCTTGCCGGGGCTTATCACGTAGAGAGGGGGGCTCTCCTTCTCCATCACCCGGATCTGCATCGGCGAGGTGTGCGTCCGTAGCAGGATATCCTCCGGATCTTCGTCGATCGGGTCTTTCCTGCGGATGTAGAGCGTGTCGTTCAGAGACCTCGCCGGGTGGTGCGGGGGCTGGTTGAGGGCTTCGAAGTTGTAGTAGTCGTACTCCACCTCGGGCCCCTCGGCGATGCGGTATCCCAGGGAAACGAATATCTCGGTCACTTCCTCGGTTATCCGGGAGAGGAGGTGCCGGTGACCCACCGCCGGAGCCCTTCCTGGAAGGGTAACGTCTACCGCTCCCGCGGCGAGGCTCGCATCCGCCCTGGCGGCCTCGAGCACCCGGGTTTTCTCCTCGATCTCGCTTTCCGCCAGGCGCCGCAGCAGGTTGCCGATCTTTCCGACCGCCGGGCGCTCCCCGGGAGGCAACGCCCCCAGCCCCTTCAGGACCAGCGTGACACTCCCCTTCTTGCCGAGGAGTTTGACCTTCACTTCCTCGAGTTCCTCCAGGGTCGACGCCGCCTCGACCGAAGCCCTGGCCACGGCGGCGACGTCTCTCAACCGGGGCCGGTCCGCGGTAAGTTCATCGAGCGCTTTCACGAGGTCTTCGCTCATCTCAGCTCCCACATCCGTCACGTCTCTGGCGCAACGCCTCGAACAGGACAACGGCGGCCGCCGAGGCTACGTTCAACGACTCCGCTTTCCCGGGCATCAGAATACGTATCATCCCGTCCAGGCAGGGCCTGTCCGTGTCCGGTATGCCGAAAGCTTCGTTTCCCACGACTACCGCCACGGGGCGCGTGAGGTCCTCGTCCAGGTAGCAGTTCTCCCCGTGAGCGTCCAGCCCGAGCATCCTGACACGCCGCCCCAGTTCGCCGCGCAACCTCTCGAAGTCGACTTCCCGGACCAGCGGCACGTGGAAATGCGCGCCGGCGGCGGAGCGGACCACCTTGGGGTTGTACGGATCAACGCACCCCGCGGTCATGACAAACGCGTCCACCGCCGCAGCGTCGGCTATCCTAAGCAGTGCGCCAAGGTTGCCGGGATCCCTCACCTGGTCCGCGACCAGAAGCAGGCTGTTGTCCTGCGACAGGACCTTCTCGCAACTCGCGTCCACCTGCTCCATAACGCCCACGATCCCCTGGGCGGTGACGGCGTCGGATATCCAGTCCATGAGCTGCCGGCTTATTTCGTGCATCGGGACGTGCTCGTCGAGCCGCGTGCGCAGGTACGCCGCCTCTTCCGACTTCGAATCGATGTACGCCAGTTCCACGAGCCTCGCCCCGGAGTCGATGCCTTCGCTGACGAGGTTCAGGCCCTCGACCATGAACAGGCCGTGCCTGTCCCTGTGGGAGCGCCGGCTCAGCTTTCTGAAACGCTTGACTACCTCGTGGTTTCGGCTGGTAATCGGGCTGAGCATGATCCGGTACCTTAGCCGATACTCCCCGGCTCGCCCTCTTCCGTCTCCGCGACGGCCGGCGATTTCGCCGCTGCCTTGCCCTTGACGGCGGACGTGGCTGCCCCTCCCGCCACTTCGACGAGTTGTTTGAAAGCCTCCGGGTCGTGAACGGCGATATCCGCAAGTATCTTGCGGTCAACTTCCACGCCTGCCGTCCTGAGCCCGCTGATGAACCTGCTGTAGGACATGCCGTTCTCCCGGGCCGCGGCGTTGATCCTGGTTATCCACAGTTTTCTGAAGTCGCTCTTTCGCGCGCGCCTGTCACGGTACGCGTACTGCAGGGAATGCATGACCTGCTCGTTCGCCGGCCGGTAACACTTGCTCTTGGGACCTCGATAGCCGCGGGCCATCTTGAGGACCTTCTTCCGGCGCTTCCGGGTGGCGACACTGTTTTTCGTCCTGGGCATTGAAACCAACCCCTCCAGGGAATAATCCGGGCGGGAACACCTCCGCGCTTACCTTGCTCTGGGCAGTCCGAGGACCTTGCGGACATTGCCCGCATCGGCGGCGTCGACCTGCGCGTTCTTGTCCAGGTGCCTCTTGCGCTTGGCGCTCTTGCTGGTGAACAGGTGGCTGTTATATCCCTGCTTGCGCACGAGCTTCCCTCTGCCCGTGACGCGATATCGTTTCGCGGCACCCCTGTGTGTCTTCATCTTGGGCATACGATCACTCCTTATCGGGCTCGGCGGTCCTGGCCTCCACCGGCGCTATCGGGTTGAGGACCATGGTCATGTTCCTCCCGTCCAGCCGGGGCCTGGCCTCCACCGTCGCCAGTTCGGTCACGTCATCCGCCAGCCTGTTCAGCAGGTTCAGTCCCAACTCCGTGTGGGTCATCTCCCTCCCCCGGAACATGATCGTGACTTTGACCTTGTTCCCCTGACCGAGGAACCGGACGACGTGCTTCTTCTTGGTCTCGTAGTCGTGGATATCTATCTTGGGACGCATCTTCATCTCTTTGACGACGATGACGCTTTGCTTCTTGCGCGCCGCTTTCTGCTTCTGGTCCTGCTCGTAACAGAACTTGCTGTAATCCATGATCTTGCAGACCGGCGGCTGCCCCTGCGGGGCCACCTCGACGAGGTCGAGGTCCTTCTCCAGGGCTATCCGCTGGGCCTCCTCCAGCGGCTTGATGCCCAGTTGTTCCCCGGTGTCGCCTATAAGGCGCACCTGCGGGCACCTGATCATCTCGTTGATCCGCAACTTCCCAGTTATCGCAACCCCTCCTTGCTAGACCTGCGAAAAAAAACGGGTGGCACGATGCCACCCTCCGTGTATCCCGTATGGACAACCCCGCCGACAGCCATTGGACTCTTTCCCATTACCGGCGTCGCGGGGTGAGGAGCAGCACCAGAAAGCCCCTACTTTTATTTGGTTGGTGGGAGTATAGCACAGTCGCAGCCGCCCCACAGCGAACACCGGTTCGAAACCGCCCCCGGCCCTGGCGGCGCGCTGGCTAAAGCGCGCGCTCTAAAGGATAATATTCCTGTGACAAAGTGACTGAAAGGGCTGACCCCAGCATGCTCCAACCGAGGCCGAAGGTCCTGGTGGCGGACGACGACCACAACCTGCGCCAGCTTCTCGTGGAAGCGCTGCCGAAGCACAAGTTCGAGGTCTACCAGGCGGCCGACGGGCCCGAGACGTGGGACACAATCAAGAACCTGCGCCCCGACCTCGTGCTTCTCGACGTCATGATGCCCGGGATGGACGGCCACGAGATCTGCAGACTGATGCGGGAAAACCCCCAGACCAGGAGCATCCCCGTCGTAATGCTCACCGCCCGCGCGCAACTCCAGGATAAGCTCGACGGCATCGAATCGGGAGCGGACGACTACATCACAAAGCCGTTCGACCCCATGGAGCTGCAGGCGCGGATCGAGATGCACCTGCGAAGGTACCTGCGCGATTCGGACATGAGCCCCATAACGGAACTGCCCGGCAATAAGTCAATCGAGCAGGCGCTGCTGGACAGGATCGAGACCGGGCGGAAGTTCGCCCTCCTGTACGTCGACCTCGACGACTTCAAGGCCTTCAACGACTACTACGGTTTTACCGCCGGCAGCGAGGTCATCCGAATGACGGGCGACATCCTGGCCGAAGCCCTCCGGAACAACCCGGGCTCTGACGATTTCCTCGGTCACGTCGGCGGCGACGATTTCATCGTTCTCACGCCGCCCGACAACGCCGAGGCGGTCTCGAAGGAGATCATCCGCGTTTTTGACGAGCGCATTCGAGGGCACTACAGCCCCGAAGACCTGGAGAAGGGATATATCGTCTCGACCGACAGGCGCGGCTACGTGATGAAATTCCCGGTGATGACGATCTCCATCTCGATCGTCCATAACGAACACAGGCAGCTCACCGATCCCGCGCAGATCGGTAAGGTCGCCGCGGAGTTGAAGAAATACGCCAAGAACCTCGAAGGAAGCGTTTACGTCTTCGACCGCAGGAAAGACTGAAAACCGCGGCGTGTCCGGGCCGCCCGGCAGGGGCTTTTTGAAATGGAACTATTCAGCTTTTATTCGCGCGGCGGACGAAAACGCCTCAAGGTGGACCGCTACGGCTCCCGTGGGGACATAAGCCACCTGCTCTTCGTGACCGCCCGGCCGGGCATACAGGCCCTCTGGACCGTTCTCACCGCTGCCGCGCTGGTATACGCCCTGGCCAACCGGGAGCCCGGGTGGCCCGCGCTGGTCGCGGTGATGCTCACTTCTTACGCCGCCGTGGTGATTGGCAACTCCGTTTTCCCCTTCGACCAGTACCGGCCTTTCTGGTTCTTCTTCCTCATGGCGGTATTCCTGGCGCTCACCGCGAGCATCGTCTGGTTGACCGGCGGCCGCTCGAGCATGCTTGTCTTTCTGTACTTCGCCGTTCCCATCCTTTCGTCGGCTTACTACGGATACCCGGGGACGCTTCTCATGTCCCTGCTCACCGTCCTGGTCATGTACGTGCCCTGGATGTCAGGTGGCATCGACGCGCTCGAACACATCTCCCTCGCCCTGACGTCGCTGGCTCTCGTCTTCATCGGTATGATGTCCTGCTACGTGGTCGAGGGCGAGAAGATGTACGCCAGGGAATCCCGCGAATACCGCCACCTGCTGGACCTCGTGCGCCACCGCGAGCGCGACATATCGAGGATCTACAACCTGAGCAGGCGCTTCTCCTACACACTGGACATGGACACGATCCTGAAGACCACCGCCGCGCTCGCCCGCCAGTTGCTCTCCTGCGACGGCTCGCTGGTCTTCCTCAGGGAACCCGACGGGCTTTCGCTGAAGGCCGCGCTGGGCCTGCTCCCCTTCAGCGACCTCGCCGCGGTCGAGTTGCCGGGCGACCGCTCGTGGAGCCGCATCGGCTCCGGGGAGTCTTTCGCCCTGCACAAGGTAGCCCTCGACTGGCTGCCGCTGCCACCGGAGCTTACGGGCAGGCACCACAACGTTGCGGCTTCTCCCATGTTCGTCGGGGGCGACGTGGAGGGATACCTGGTATGTTTCGCGGCCGCGCCGAGGCCTTTTCGCGAGAGACACCTCGAGGTGCTCTCCACGGTAGCGAGCCAGGCCGCTGTGGCCGTCGAGAAAGCCAGGCTCTACTCCCGGACGCTCGAAGACAAGAACAAGGTGGAGACGATCCTCGGCGCGTTGAGAGACGGCCTGGTCATGACCGACGCCCGGGGTGCGATTGTGGAGTTCAACCCGGTGGCCGGACGGCTTCTCGGGCTGGGCGCCCCGGACGGCTCCGCTATGCTGACCTCGACGCTCCTCGACGTTGTTGAGAGCTGCGACCTTGGAAGCGTGTCCATTCAGGAAGCAGTGGAGTCGGTACTCGACGGGGGGACCGTCTTCGGCGAGATGAACGTGGAGGAAGAAGGAAAGGTCACCGTGCAGACCCACTTCATACCCCTGAGGGATCGGTTCCACAGGGTTACCGGGATGGTCCTGTTCCTTCACGACATTACCGAGCTCAAGCGCGTGGACGAGATGAAATCTAACTTCGTCTCCAACGTATCCCACGAGCTCCGGACTCCGCTCACGAGCATATCGGGTTTCGTCAGCCTTCTCCTGGCGGGGCGCGCGGGGCCGCTCAACCCGAACCAGGAGCGGTACCTGGACGTTGTCAGCCAGCAGTCGGCATACCTGACCAGAATGATCGAGGAGCTGCTCGACCTCTCCCGCCTTCAGGCCAGGAATTTCCGCGCCGAAACCAGGCGTGCCAACCTGCGCTCCATAACCTCGGAAACCGTGGCGGACCTCTCCGAGGCCGCACGCGAGAGGGACGTCGAGGTCGTGCACAACCTCCGCGGTGACCTCCCGGACATCGACGTCGACCCGGTCCGCATAACCCAGGTGCTCACCAACGTGATCGGGAACGCCATCAAGTACACCGGAGCCGGAGGCACGGTGGAGATCACGGCGCACCCGGCGGGACCGTTCGTGCAGGTGCAGGTGTCCGACAACGGTATCGGCATCTCCCCCACAGCCCTGCCTCACATATTCGACCGGTTCTTCCAGGCGCGCCCGGACGACTGCGGGGATTCGGGGGGCTTCGGGCTCGGCCTGGCCATAACAAGAGAGATCGTCGAGCTCCACGGCGGGCACATCTGGGCCGAGAGCGTACCGGACAGGGGTTCGACGTTCTACTTCACGCTTCCGGTGTTCTCCGGCTCACAAGAAGGGGACGGCTAGGAAACGTCGAGGTTCGCGTGGAGCTCCTCCGCGACCTCATCCCCTTCCGCCGCGGGCTCATCGCCGAACTCGCCGTCGTCGATAGCTTCAACGAACGCCTTGACGACCCGGGGGTCGAACTGGGTGCCCGCGTTAATCTCCAGTTCCCGCACGGCCTCCTCGATCGGGAGGGCTTTGCGGTACGGCCTGTCGGACATCATCGCCTCGAAGGAGTCGGCAACCGCCAGTATCCTGGCTCCCAGGGGTATCTCCTCCCCCTCCAGCCCGTCGGGATAGCCCTTCCCGTCGTATCTCTCGTGGTGGTGCAGGATTATCTCCCGGGGCGCCTGCAGGAATGCCACAGGTTCGATGATGGAGTCGCCCAACCGTGGATGGGTCTTGACGTGGACGAACTCCTGCTCGGAAAGGGCGCCCGGTTTGTTCAATATCTTCCTGGCTATACCGATCTTGCCGATATCGTGGAGCGCGGCGGCGTACTTGATGTTGCGCATGCCCCACTCGTCAAGAGACAACCTCTCGGCGATGGCTATGGCGTACTCGATGACCCGTTCGGAGTGCCCGTAGGTGTAGGGATCCTTGACCTCGATCGCCCGGGCCAGGGCCTTGACGGTCGAGAAATAGCTCATCTCCAGGTCCTCGTACAGCGAGGCGTTCTCCAGTGCGACAGCGGCCTGCCCGGCAATGCCCGTTACCAGGTTCAGGTCGTCGGTCTCAACCTCTTCTTTCTCCCTGGAGTAGAAGAGCGCCATTATCCCCAGCAGCTTCTCCCGCGAGTAGATCGGGACCATCAGCACGGACTTCGTGCCCGTATCCTCGATGCGGTCCGGGGGGATCAGCGGTGACAGGTGGGGCTCGCAGATCGCCGCACTGTGTTCGAAAATCGCCCTGGCGTCCTCGTCGGCGAAATCGGAGGGCTGCACGCCCTCTCCGAGGGCGGTTTCCCACTCGCATTCTGGAAACACCCCGAACGTGGCCGTCGGATGGAACCTGCCGCTCTCGGCGACGTAGATGTAGACGCTGCACTTCCCGACCTCGCAAACGTCCGCTGTTATCTGCACCAGCCTGGAAAGGAGGACGTCGATGTCCAGGGTCGACGTTACCAGCCGGGCGACCTCCAGTAGCGCCATGGTCTCCTTGAGCTTCTGCTGCTCGCTGCCGTGAAGCCGGGCGTTTTCCATCGCCGCGGCGACCTTGTTGGCGAACCTCACGGCGAGGTCCACCGCATCGGGTGTGAACATGTGCGGTCGCTCGACGTTGTCTACCAGCATCAGGCCAACGTTGCGCCCACGCACCATCAGCGGCGCTATCAATACGACCTTGGACTTCATCCGCTTCATGACCGCGCTCATCATCGGCATAGTGCGCGGATACCCTTCGACGAGTATTGGGCGCCCCTCGTGAACGACCTGCCTGATAAGAGGCTCGTCCAGCTTGAAGGATGTCTCTCCGAAAACCCTCCGGTGGTCGAAGTTCGACGCCTCGACATTCAGGTCGTTGGTCAGGAGGTCCCTGGTCATGAAAGCGCACCTGCCGGCGTCGACCAGTTCGACGCACTTTTTTATCGCCGAAAGCATCAGCGTGCTGAAATCGAGTGTGGCGGCGAGGTTGCTGGGGAACCGGTCGATCTCCTCCTGGTACTCGTGGAAGAACTTGATGACCTCGTCCCGCGTCTGGGTGAAAGACTGCGCGCGTATCGTCTCGGATTCGTCCAGGAGTTCTCCCAGGAGGAGGATCGCCTCCAGGGCTTCTCCGGCGTCCGCCTCGCCGGACCGCGCCATCCCACGGACCACTGCGAACACGGCCCGCTTGACCGCAAGCGGAACCCGGATGACGTCCTGCAGTGCGTATCCGTTCTTGGCGTGTGAGTAACTCTGGAAAGTCTCGTTCCCCAGGAAATCGGTGCCATCCCCGGTTACGATCGCGTCTCTCAGGGAATCGAGGTAGTTGTTGAAGTACTTCTTCCTGGTGAGTTTGAGGAAGGCGTAGAAGGATGTAGCCGGGGTGCCCTCCTCGGGAATCCCCGCGAGCACCTCCGAGCGCTTCCTGGCGAGCACGTCGGCCGCCAGCTTCCTTCCCGCGCTGCCCGCATCGAATGACGACTCTGTCACCGGTCACCTCGCACTGTCCACGCACCAGTAATTATAGGCCCTGTGGCGCCGCGTTGTGAATTCTCCTCACATCGACGAGATCAGGTTGGCCATCTCGATGGCGGTCAGCGCCGCCTGCCAGCCCTTGTTCCCGGCCTTGGCGCCGGCCCTGTCAACAGCCTGCTCGAGCGTGTCGGCGGTTATAATGCCGAACGCGACCGGCACCCCTGTTTCCAGCCCGACCCTCGCGACTCCCTTCGACACCTCCGCCGCGACGTAATCGAAGTGAGGGGTGTTGCCCCGGATGACCGCCCCCAGGCAGATCACCGCGTCGTAGTCGCCGGATGCCGCGAGTTTCTTCGCTACCAGCGGGATCTCGAAAGACCCCGGCACCCAGGCGACGTCGATGTTGTCGTCGGCGGCCTCGTGCCTCTTGAGCGAGTCCATTGCCCCCGACAGCAGGCTCTTGCTGATGAACTCGTTGAACCTGCTGACAACGATCGCGAACTTGTAGTCGCGCGCTACGAGCCGTCCCTCGAACGTTCCCATGCTGTCTCCTCCCGGTCTCTACTCCCCCTTGACCTCCTCGAGGTCAAGGTCGTGGTTCATCTTCTCTTTCTTGGTCGTAAGGTATCGCATGTTCTCGGCGCAGGCCGGAGCCTGTATCGGAACCCTCTCGGTGACCGACAGGCCGTACCCCTCGAGACCCACTCTCTTGGCAGGGTTGTTCGTCAGGAGCCTCATCGAGGTGATTCCGAGGTCCCTGAGTATCTGCGCGCCGGTTCCGTAGTCCCGGGCGTCGACCGGCAGGCCGAGTTCTATATTGGCCTCGACCGTGTCGAGCCCCATGTCCTGGAGCTGGTAGGCCCTCAGCTTGTGGGCCAGGCCGATGCCGCGGCCCTCGTGGCCGATCATGTACAGGAGGACCCCCTCTCCTTCGCTTTCTATGCGGCACAACGCCTCCCGGACCTGGGTGCCGCAGTCGCAGCGCAGGGAATCGAACACGTCGCCCGTGAGGCACTCCGAGTGTACCCTGACCAGGACGTCCTTCTTCCCCCGGACATCACCTTTCACCAGCGCGAGGTGGAAAGTGTCGTCCACCAGGCTCTCGTAGCCTATCGCCCTGAAATCGCCGTAGGCGGTGGGAAGGTGCACCTCGGTGACGTGCCTCACCAACTGCTCCGAAGCTATCCTGTACCTGATGAGGTCCTTGACCGTCACCAGCTTGAGCCCGAACCTCTCGGCGAACTTCTCAAGCTCTGGCACCCGGGCCATCGTGCCGTCCTCGTGCATTATCTCGCAGATCACGCCCGCGGGGACGTGTCCCGCCAGCCTGGCGAGGTCCACCGCGGCCTCGGTGTGGCCCGCCCTCATGAGGACACCGCCCTCCCTTGCCCTCAAGGGAAATACGTGCCCCGGCTTGCTGATATCCTCCGGCCCGGTGTCGGGGTTGATAACCGCCTGCACCGTGGCGGCCCTGTCGTAGGCCGAAATACCTGTCGTGATCTTCCCCTTCGCGCCTATCGACACCGTGAAGGCCGTTCCCTGTTCGCTGGTGTTGTCCTCCACCATCGCCGGGATGTCCAACTCATCCAGCCTGCTGGCCAGGCAGGGCATGCAGATCAGCCCCCTGCCATGCTTGCTCATGAAGTTGATGACCTCCGGCGTGACCATCTGCGCCGAGCAGACCAGGTCGCCCTCGTTCTCGCGGTCCTCGTCGTCCACAACGACGATCATCCGCCCTTCCTTCAGCTCCTCCACTGCTTCCTCTATCTTGTTGAAGGGCATCTTCAACCTCCCTTTACTCGCCCTCGAAGTAGCCTCCCCGCTCGAGCGCCCCACGGAGACCGTCTCCGCCGCCAGACCGGGCGAGATAAGCTTCCACGTATTTTGCCAGCACATCGACCTCGACGTTCACCGGCGTCCCGGGCCTCGCGCGCTCCAGCGTAGTTCCTGCCAGCGTGTGAGGGATCACCGAAACAAGGAACGCGCCTCCAGCGACCTCGACCACCGTAAGCGACACACCGTCGACGGCCACGGAACCTTTCGGGGCCATGTACTTTTCCAGGCCCCCTTCCAGTCCCACCTCGAAAACGACCGCGTTTCCCTGTTCGCGCCGCGACCTGACGGTCCCCACACCGTCGATATGCCCGTTTACGATATGTCCTCCCAGCCTGCCCCCGGCGGGTACCGCCCGCTCGAGGTTCACCAGGTCCCCGCGCTTCACCGCGCCGAGCGTGCTCCTCGCCAGTGTCTCGGGCATCACGTCGACCGTGAACGAGCCCGACGCCATCTCCACCACCGTGAGACATACACCGGAAACAGCGATCGAGTCTCCCACCGCCGTCTCTTCCAGCACAGTTGACGCCTCCAGCGTGAGGCGGCCTGCGGGGTCCAGCGATACGACCCTGCCCGTCTCCTCTACCAGTCCCGTGAACAATCTTCCCTCCCGGCCGGATAAGCCACTATCTTGATGTCCGGCCCCATCTCGCTGACCGTATCGATCTCCAGCGCCTCGGCCTCGCGCATCAGGCCGACTCCGGCTCCGCCCACCGGCCCGGGGGCATCCCTGCCTCCCGCGACTCTGGGCGCGACATAGGCCACCATCCTGTCCACCAGCCGCCCGGCGAAGAGCGAGGCTCCGAGCGTGGGGCCCCCCTCGGCGTACACCGACGTCAGCTGGCGCCTTCCCAGTTCCTCCATCAGGGACTTCAAGTCCACCTCGAAGCCCTCGCCGGCGACAATTACGGTCACCCCACGGCTCTCCAGCCGCGCAATATTCTCGCGAACGGCACCCGAACCCACCGCTACGGCAGTCGGCGCCTCGGCGGTATCCAGCACTTTGCTCTCCAGAGGCAGGGCGCCCCTTCCGTCAACGATGACACGGAGCGGCTGCATGGAAGCCCCCACACCCCTGGCGGTCAACTCGGGGTCATCCGCGAGCACCGTGCCCAGGCCCACCATCACCACATCGCTGCGGGCCCGCTCCTGGTGGACGTCCCGCCTAGAAGCCTCGCCGGACACCCAGCGTGAGTCTCCCGTTGCGGTAGCGACCTTACCGTCCAGGGTGACGGCCGTCTTGAGGGTCACGAACGGCCTCCCGGTCGTCACCCATTTCAAATACGCCTCGTTGAGGCGACGGGCAATCCCCTCGAAAGGCCCGTCAACGGTCTCTACCCCGGCCTCGCGGAGAATTCGCGCGCCCCCCCCGGAGACGCGAGGGTTGGGGTCCCTCATGGCCATGACGACCCTTCTCAACCCGGCCTCGATGATGGAGCCTGCGCAAGGGGGCGTCCTGCCGTGATGGGAGCACGGCTCAAGCGTCACGAACATCTCCGCCCCGCGCGCCAGCCGACCGGCCTCGGCAAGCGCGACAGCTTCGGCGTGTGGCCCGCCGGCAACCTCGTGGTACCCCTCGCCGACCACCACCCCGTCTTTCACCACGACCGCCCCGACTGCCGGGTTTGGTGATACGGTCCGCCTGCCCTTCTCCGCGAGCTCGAGTGCGCGGAGCATCGCCTCCTCCTCGGGCGAGGCAGGCTGTGGCCTGGCAACACCCGCCAACGTTTTAGTGAATCGACCTATCATCTGCATGTCGCGGCAGCCTTCGGGGATAAATAATGCGCCGGGGAGAAGCGCCGGCGCACCGATGTTGTCATCTTCTCCCGTCCGGACTGTAACCGTCGGCCCCGGAATCTCACCGGGTCTGCTCTTTCGAGCTCGCGGGCTGTACCGCCGGTAGGGAATTTCACCCTGTCCCGAAGACCGTATTTTTTTATAAGTATAACCGTGCGATCCCGGGGTAGCAAACGATCTTGTCAATCTGACCGCGCCGGGATATATCGTAAAAATAAGCACGATCGACTCGTGCTGTCTTCTGGTATGATTGCCCCGTGCCGGTTCCTTGCGCTCAGCAGGAGGTCTTCTTGAAACGGGTTGTGTGGCTCATCGCCCTGGCGCTGGTCATCGCGGTCGGCTTGCCGGGTTGCGGCGGCGACACGGGGCGCGCAAAGGCTTTCATGGAACAGGGGGACAAGGAGCTGTCCAGGATGAAGCCCTCCTCCGACAGGCTGCAGTCGGCCACCCGGACCCTCTTCGAGGGGGTCTTCGCCGGCGGCGCTTTCGACGCGGCGTCCTTCCGAAAAAACGCCCTCGAGGTCAAAAAGGCGGCCGACGATCTGGAGGCGGCGGGCGCGCCCGCCAGGAACAGCTACTCATCCATCCGGAAACTCAAGGATGTGGAAGGCTACCGTAAATACGCCGCCGTTCGAATCGAGGAACTGGACCTCAACGACCGGGGATTGGCGTTGCTGCGGTCGTTTATCGAAACCTGGGGTTCGGCCACCGGTTCGACCGGCGTGGACCCGGTGGCTTTCGTGGGCGCGGCCAAGGAACTCAGCGCGAAGACGGCCGGTGTAGCCTCGGAAATCCGTGAACTCGAAAGCCGGGCCGCGGCGCTCAGGCGGAAGGAAAGACTGTAGGCGTCAGCCGCCGCCGGCCGCGTCGAGAATGGCCCTGACCTCGGCCGCGGATGCCGACACGTCATCGGAAGAGAAGATCGAAGAGCCGACCACCACGGTGTCGACGCCCGAAGACAGCACCATCGGAAGATTCTCCGCTTTGACCCCGCCGTCTACCTCGATCTCGACCTCCACCCCGAGTTCGGCGGCGTCCCGCCTTATCGCCCCTACCCTCTTCAGCATTTCGGGCATCAGTTTCTGGCCGCCGAACCCGGGGTAGACGCACATCACGATGACAAAATCGACCATCCCCAGGAACGGTTTCAGCTCGAAAAGCGGGACCTCGGGGCTTACCGCCAGCCCCGGGGACGCCCCCAGTCCGCGGATCGCCCTGATCACGCTTTCGGCGTCCCTGCAAGACCCCACGTGGAAGGAGAGGCGGTCGGCTCCGGCCTCGATGAAGGTCTCGGCCCACTCCGGCGGATTGTAGATCATCAGGTGCACGTCCAGGGGCACGCCGGTGATCCTCTTGACCGCTTCCACCACCACCGGGCCGAACGTTATATTCGGGACGAAATGGCCGTCCATGACGTCAAGGTGGATGAAATCCGAGTACGGCTCGACAGCCCTGACCGCCCCGCCCAAATCGGCGAAGTCGGCGTTCAGAACCGACGGCGACAGCTTCGGTTTTCCCGGCATCTCCATCTCCCGTTCCCGGAACCCGCAAAGACTTATCGTCTGTATATTCGACCGGCGGACCCTTCGTCGCGCCGGCGGCGGCTCGTCAATACGTATACAGGTTGCCGTACGGACGGTGTGAGGACGGCTGCAGCTTTTTGAACTCCTCCACGCTCACCTGACTGACATCACAGCCCGTGTCCGCCGCGAACTCCTCGAGAAGTTCCGAGAGCAGACCGCGGTCGTCGTCGTCCAGTTCGAACCGCCTCACCTCTTCGCCCAGCTGGCTGTCGTCGAACTCCCCGCGCAGGTATATCGTACCCCCGTGCATGCCGGTTCCGACGTAGCCGCCGACCAGAGGCGCCTCGCCGTCTCCGTTCAAGCCGAGGAGGACCAGCACTCCCCCGGCCATATATTCGCCGAGAAAGTCGCCGGCCCGCCCACCGGCGACAATCACCGGCACCTGGTCGTTGAAGGATTTCATATGGATGCCCGCCCGGTAGCCGATGTCTCCGGCCACGAACACCTTGCCCCCACGCATGCCGTAACCGATCACGTCGCCCGCGCTGCCCCTTACAACGACCTTTCCACGGTTCATCGTGTTGCCGACGCCGTCCTGAGCGTTATCGTTCACAATGACGGTGGGTCCGTCCATGAACACCGCGAGGTCGTTGCCGGGCACCCCGTTGACGACTATCTCCAGGTCGCCCCGCAGGCCGTCCGCGATATACCGCTGCCCGTTGACCCCGTTGAGCAGGATCTTCCCGGCCCCGTCGGCGACCATGCGGCGAACGTTCTCGTTCAACTCCCTGTAATAGACCCCGGTAGCGTCAACGATCCTTTCGTCGATTGCCATTTCCCTACCTTCCCGCGGGCTTCACGTCGAGTATGCGCGTCGTTTGCTCGTCGAGCCCCAGAGAGCGCAACCTCTCCCTGTTTCCCCTCAGGGACTCCACGGCATTGACACCGAGGGCGCCAAGGACTTCTTTCAGCTCGAGGCTCCAGGAGTTGACCAGGTTCACCAGGCGCTCGGCGCCCCAGTCGGGATCAAGCCTCCCCGAAAGCTCGGGCTTCTGCGTCGCTATGCCCCAGGAACAGTTGCCCGTATAACACTTCTGGCAGAGCCTGCAGCCCAGCGCGATGAGCGCCGCGGTTCCAATGCCCACTGCGTCGGCTCCCAGGGCGATGGCCTTTGCCGCGTCGGCGCTGGACCTGATCCCGCCGGCGGCGATTATCGACACCTGGTTCCTTATGCCCTCGGAGCGCAACTGCGAGTCCACCACCGCCAGGGCGATCTCCAGGGGTATGCCGACGTGGTCGCGCACCACTGCGGGGCTGGCCCCGGTGCCTCCCTTGAACCCGTCCAGGTATATGATGTCCGCCCCGGCGCGGGCTATGCCGCTGGCGATCGCCGCCACGTTATGCACCGTGGCTATCTTCACCGATACCGGCTTGTACCCGGTCGCCTCCTTGAGAGCGTAGATAAGCTGTCTCAAGTCCTCGATAGAGTAAATGTCGTGGTGCGGCGCGGGGCTCAGAGCGTCCGTCCCTCGAGGTATCATGCGCGTGCTCGAGACCTCCTGGCAGATCTTCTCGCCCGGCAGGTGTCCCCCGATGCCCGGTTTCGCCCCCTGTCCAACCTTGATTTCCACCGCGACACCCGACTGCAGGTATTCGGGATGCACGCCGAACCTGCCGGAGGCGCACTGCACGATTATGTGGTCGCGGTACGGGTAGAGTTCTTTGTGCAGGCCCCCCTCGCCGGTGTTCATCACCGTGCCGAGCTTCTCAGCGGCAATCGCCAGTGCCCTGTGGGTGTTGAGGCTCACCGAACCGTACGACATCCCGCTGAAAACCAGCGGCACTTCCAGCCTGATGTTGCCGGCCACGCGCGTTTCCAGCCTGTGGGCGCCGTCCTCGCCGACCACCTCCAGGCTGTCGGGCTTACGTCCCAGGTAAGTCCTCAGTTCCATCGGCTCCCTGAGGGGATCGATCGAGGGGTTCGTGACCTGGCAGGCGTCTATCAACAGGTGGTCGAAAACGTTGAGCCAGGGCAGGTCGTTGCCCATCCCGGTGAGGATCATGCCCGGAGCCTGCGCCTGCTTCCAGATCGCCTTGCGCCGGTTGACGTCCCAAGAGGAATGGTCCTTGAACGCGAGCGGATTCCTGGTGACCGTGATCGCTTCCTCGGGGCAGAAAACCACGCACCTGTGGCAGGCGACACACTTCGACGACTCCGCGGTGGTCATGCTCTGGAAGTCGAAAACGCCGAAACCGCAGTTGAGGATGCATCTCTTGCACCTGCGGCAGCGCTCGTGGTCCACGTTGACCAGGAATTCGCTTGTCAGCATGTCTCCGGCCATCAGGCATCACCCCTCAACCGGCCTATCACCGGCTGTCCCGCGTTCGGCGCCCAGACCCGGTCCGGTCGCGGGCATATCTGCCGGATAGCCGATTCTTCACTGGACACGTACAGCACCTCGTCCTTCCGGGCGGCCACCAGCGGCCTGAGTTTTATCCTGTCGTTGAGGCCCATCATCCCGCGCGAGTAACCCACAATCACCGCAAACGGGCCGTTCATCAGGGCGCTTCCGTACACGATACGCAGCGACTCGAGCAGCTCCTTCTCCCCGGGGTCGCCCACCGCGTCGATATCCTTCCAGAAAGGCGCCGCCAGCACCTTGCACGCCACCTCCAGCGGCAGCCGGTGCTTGCGGACAAGGAGGTCGAACAGGTAGGCCACGACCTCGGTATCGGTGAGCAGTGTGCACTCGTACCCGAACATCTCGAGGTAGCGCTTGTTGATCCCGTACGATGAGATCTCCCCGTTGTGGACCACGGCCCAGTCGAGGATGCTGAACGGGTGGGCCCCGCCCCACCACCCGGGCGTGTTCGTCGGAAACCGCGCGTGCCCTATCCAGGTATGGCCCAGGTACTCGGGCAGCCGGAAGAACTCCCCTACGTCCTCCGCGAAACCGACCGCCTTGAAGACGCCCATGTTTTTCCCGCAGGAGAACACGAACGCGCCGGGAACGCGGATGTTGATGTCCATTACCAGCCTGACCATGAAGTCCTGTTCGTCCAGCCCTGATTCGGAGAGCTTCTCCTTTCGGGGGAGCGCGAAATACCTCCAGAGAAGCGGCGGGTCCGCTATCGGGGTGCCCCCCGCGGTGGGGATCTCTTCTCCGGCGGCGATTTCCAGGCTCTCCTCGAGCGTGTCCTCGCAGGCGGCCTTCCCCTCTTTTCCCTCGAACATGATATGCACCGCGTACAGGTCGGCGTGCTCGGGATATATCCCGTAGCCCGCGAAACCCCCGCCCAGTCCGTTCCCGCGGTCGTGCATGACGCGCATCGACTCTATGACCGCGTCGCCGGGAACGCGCTCGCCGTCTTCGCAGATGAAACCCGTCAGGCCGCACGCCGCCGGAACCTTCTCCCTATCGACCCTCCACCGCGAGTACTGGTCACCGAATGCCACCGTCACCGTTCCTTCCCGTCGAACGTCCCCCTGAGGAGATCGCCGAGCTCCTCCGACCCCGGACGCGACACCGGCCCCAGCCCCAGCCTGTCCCTGGCCCTCTGTCTCGTCTTTCCGAGCACGCCGGCCTTCTGGAACATCTCGATGCCCCGCAGCGTCTCCGCGGGGCCGAGCCCCCGCTCCAACGCCATTCGCTTCGCTTCCTTGATCGCCCGGACCATCCCGAAGCTGTTCGGGCACAGTTCGGTACACGTGCCGCATTCGAGGCACTTCCAGATGTCGGCGCCCTCGACGACTTCTTCGGCCCTGCCGCACAGCACCAGTCGCATCAGCTCGTGAGGGGAATAACCTTCGTCAACCTGCACCACCGGGCAATCGCTCGCGCAGGAGCCGCAGGCTATGCAGCGCTCCATCTGCGCGGTATCGAAACCTCCGGGAACCGAACTCCTGATCCGTGCGACCTCCTCGAGTTTTTCGAAGAACGGGCGCGCGTCTATCCTGTGCATGTCCAGCCCGATCTCCTCCGGTGAGAACCCCAGCGCGACCGCGGCAAGTTCGCTGTAGTAGAAAACAGGGATGCTCATGCCGACATAGTCTTTCCGCAGGGCCATCTGTTGCGTCTCGAACTGCCCGAAGCACGCGGGGCACACGACCACGATCGCGTCGGCTCCGAGCTGCTCGAGCTCCATGAGTTTCACCCGGGCGCTCCGCGTGGATTCGTCGGGGTGGCCGGAACGCCCGAGCGCCTCCCCGCAGCACATCAGCTTCGAGTGGTACTCGAGGCTTTCCGCGCCGAGGCACTTCACCAGGTCGTCGAGCTTCAAAGGCCTGGCGGCGTCGTCCAGCCTCACAACCGGGGCAGGCCGGAGCAGCTGGCACCCGTTGTGGACCCCAACCCGCATGCCGTCGAGCGGGAGGGTAACAGCCCGCCCGATGATGTCGGGCCCGATCCGGTCGTGGAGCAACTCGACTACGTGATAGACCGAAGAACGGAAATGGTACTCGAGCCCTATCTCCGCCAGCCGCTCCTCAACCGTCTTCCTGAGCGCGCTGGATGAATGGAACGCGGAGATCGCGCTCCGGAACGTGGAGTAGCAACCGTTGCAAGCCACCAGCATGTCACACCCGCACCTCTCCGCGAGGGCGAGATTGCGCGCCGCGGTCAGGTACCACGCCTCCTCGCTCAAGGTCTCCACCAGCAGCTTTTCGGGGCAGCAGGTGAAACCGTCGATCTCCCGATACCGCACCCCGAGTCTGTCCAGCAGCAGCCTGAGGGATTTCTCGAGGAAAGGGTACCTGCCGGGGATCGTGCAACCCCAGAAGAACACGTACTGGTTCACGGTGAAGATACCTAACCTTTGTCCGTCAAGACGAGCGAATTCTAGCACCGACTTTTAAGCCGTTCAATGTCGCCGGTCAACAGGCCGTTCCCCGGCGGGCGAAGCTGTACCCCGGCGCCTGTCTGCCCCCGCCCGGGAGCCCGTCCTCGGCGCGGCGTCTCAGAGCACCGGCAGGTAGTTGCACAATTCGTACTCGGTTACCACTTCCCGGTACTTCTCCCACTCAACCTTCTTGTCGGTAATGAGCGAACCGAAAACGTGGTCGCCGAGGCACTCCCGCACCAGCTCGCTCTTCTCCGCGAGCCGGATCGCCTCCCACATATCGGACGGCAGGCTTCCGATGTCCAGTTCCATTCGCTCCTCCTCGGACATCTCGTAGACGTTGCGCTCAACGGGCTCGCGCAGTTCCAGCCGGTCTTCGATCCCCTTCAGCCCCGCGGACAGCATCACCGCGAAGGCCAGGTACGGGTTGCAGGCCGGATCGGGCGACCGGAGCTCTATGCGGGTGGAGCTTTCCTTGCCCTGCTTGTACGTCGGAACGCGAATGAGGTCGGAGCGGTTGCGCCGCGCCCACGAGAGGTAGACGGGGGCTTCGTAGCCGGGCACCAGGCGTTTGTAAGAGTTGACAAACTGGTTGGTTATCAGGCAGAACTCCGGCGCGTACTTGAGGAGCCCGGCGATGAACGACCTGGCCTCGTCGGTCAGGAAATGTTCGTCGTCCGGGTCAAAGAAGGCGTTTTTATCTCCCCTGAAGAGTGACATGTGAGTGTGCATGCCGCTCCCGTTCTGACCATAAAGCGGTTTGGGCATGAAGGTGGCATGGACGCCGTGCTTTATCGCCACTTCCTTGACCACCAGACGGTATGTCATGGCGTTGTCCGCCATCTGGAGGGCGTCGGTGTAGCGCAGGTCTATCTCATGCTGGCTGGGCCCGACCTCGTGGTGCGAATATTCAACCCCGATCCCCATCGCCTCCAGCGTGAGCACCGTTTCTCTCCTCAGGTCGCTGGCCAGGTCGAGAGGGGTCAGGTCGAAGTACCCCCCCCTGTCCAGAATCTCCGGCGGCGGGTCCGAGTTGGCGAAGTAGTAATACTCGAGTTCGGGTCCTACGTAGAAGGTGTAGCCGAGTCCGCGGGCCCTCTCCAGGTTCCGCTTCAAAACAAACCTTGGGTCCCCCGGGTGGGGCCGGCGGTCCGTTTCGAGGATGTCACAGAACATCCGGGCGACGGCGCTCTCGCCGCTGGGTCTCCAGGGAAGCAGCGCGAAAGTGGACGGGTCGGGCTGGGCTATCATGTCGCTCTCGTCGATCCTGGCGAAACCCTGGATGCTCGACCCGTCGAACCCCATTCCGTTCTCCAGGGCCTCCTCGAGCTCTTCCCTGGTGATGGCGAAGCTCTTGAGAAACCCCAGGACGTCCGTGAACCACAGCCTGATGAATTTGACGTCGTGCTCTCGCACGGCGGCCAGCACGTAATCCCTGTCCGGGCCGTTGCTCATTTCTCCTCCTTCTGCCGGTTTTACCGTGAAAGATTCTAGCGGGGAAATGTTTCGGGCTTGTTACCGTGCGGTGAAAAGCGTGTAAACGGTTCCTACTCGCAGGTGAACCTGTAGCCGACGCCGCGGACGGTCTCTATGTATCTGCCGGAACCTTCGAGCTTGGCTCGCAGACGCCTGACGTGCACGTCCACCGTGCGAGTCCCCCCGTAGTAGTCATAGCCCCAGATGTTGCGCAGCAACTCCTGCCTGCTCTGAACTTTTCCCTTCCGGGACGCCAGCTCTTTGAGGAGCTCGTACTCCTTCAGGGTAAGGTCGACGGGCAGGCCGGAGCAGTGAACCTGGTGCGCATCCAGGTTTATCGCGAGCTCTCCGCTCACTATGACCTCGCCCTCCCCGCCGCGCCTGGCCCGGTCAACCGCGATCCTCGCCTCTATCTCGGCGGCCCCGGTCGGCTTCATCACGAAGTCGTCGAAGCACCGGAGAACGTCCGTCTCGGCGGCCGCCCCACGATCCGACAGGGCGGCGATCATTGGAACCCTCGACGTCCGCCCGCCCGCTCTCCGCATCTCCGCGCGAGCGGCTTTCGCCAGCCGCAGATGGGGGTTGACGATTATTACCGCGGCGCAGCGGTCGTCCAGAAGGCCTGCCAGCTCCGGCGATCCCTCGAACGCGAGTACCGTCCACCCTTTTTCAACGAACTCGGTCTCGAGGCCCCGGGCGAACCCGGACCCGTCCGTGCGGAGCGCCAGCTTGTCCTGTACCATGTCTCACCGACCGTTCTTTCGCTGGATTCGATGATACATGAGATGACTGCCCGTCGCTTTCGCTACTGATCTATCCGTCTGAAGACGGCCATGAACATCCCGTCGCAGCCGTGAATATCGGGGAACAACTGGATCTGGCTCGACCCGTCGAACCCCGGGACCTGCCCGGCGGCGGGCTCGAACTTCCCGGAATGCTCCTCCAGGAACCATTCGGCCATCTCCTGGTTCTCCGCGCGCGAGATGGTGCACGTCGAGTAAGTGAGCGTTCCCCCGGCAGCGACCAGCCCGGCCCCCTCCGCCAGAAGCCGCCTCTGCAACGTTGTAAGCTCCGCGACTTCGCCGGGACCCCTGCGCCACCTCGCGTCCGGCTTCCTCGCGAGTGTGCCCAGCCCGCTGCAGGGAGCGTCCACGAGAACGCGGTCGAATGACTCCCCGGGAACACCCGGGATCGCCGTCGCGTCGGCCGCGAGACATTCCACGGCCGTATTGCCAAGCCTTTCCGCAGATTCGCGGACCAGCGCGAGCCTGCCGGGCCTCAGGTCGACCGCCAGAACGCGGCCCTCGTTCTCCATGAGTTCCGCCAGGTGGTTCGCTTTGCCGCCGGGCGCGGCGCACATGTCCAGCACCTCCATGCCCTTCTCCGGGGATACCGCGTGCGACACCAGCATCGCCCCCTGGTCCTGCACTCCGAACAAGCCCTCGTCGTAGCCGGGAAGGGCGCTGACAGGCCCGCCCCCTTCGAGCAGAAGGCATTCCGGTGCCAGAGACCCCTCCCTGCAGCCAAGGCCCTCGCCATCGAGTCTGGCTGCGAGTTCGTCCCTGGCGCACCTGGGAAGGTTGACCCTCAAGGAAACCGCGGGGGTGTTGTTGTCCGCCGAGCACAGTGACTCTGCCCGCTCGAAGCCAAACTCCTCGATCCACATCCGCGCGATCCATCGAGGATGGGAGTATCGCGCCTCCAGGTACCCCTCGGGGTCGCCCTCCCGGTCCGGCAGGCCAACCTCGCCTCGCCCGCGGAGGAAAGCGCGCAGGACGGCGTTGGTGTAGCCCGCGACCCTGCTCCCGGCGACTTCGACGGCGGCCTCCACTGTGGCATCCACCGCCGCGTAATCCGGGACGCGGGTGTACGCGATCTGGTACGCGGCGAGCCTGAGCGCCCACGCGACCGCCGGCTCCAGCTCCTCGAGCGGACGGCGGGAAAACGGCGACAGGCAGCGGTCGAGAGAGAGCTTCATCCTCACTGAGCCCTGGACCAGTTCAGTCGCCAGCGCCCGGTCCCTCCGGTCAAGGGCGGACGAAGTCAACGCCGCCGAAGTCAGCGGCCCCAGGTAGGCGTTCCTTCGCTCGTAATCAACGAGCGTCCGCAGGGCCAGCGCGCGCGGCCCCGCCTCAGGGCCCGTCCGGCGCGCCATCTATCCGCCGGGCTCGGGCTCGGGCCCGAAGCTCTCCGCGACCAGCAGCCTCTGGCCCCTGGAGAACTCGGACGCGCTCATCGGCTTCTTCCCTTCCGGCTGAACCGTCAGCACCAGCAGGCCCGAAGACCCGGTGTTGACGATGAAGCCCTCCTTGCCGAGGTTCATTATCGTGCCCGGCTCGTCCTCCGGGGGGACGTCCGTAACCCTCGCCGAAAACACCTTCACCCGCCTGCCTCTGAAGAAGGTGTAAGCCCCAGGCTGGGGATTCAGTGCCCGGACGAGCCGGTCGATAGTTTCGGCAGGCAGCGACCAGTCGATCCGCGCTTCGGACGCCGCGATGGATGGAGCGCAGGTCGCATTGTCCTCCTCCTGGTGTACCGGGGTGAGGCTTCCGCGCTCCAGGGCGTCGAGCGTCTCGACCAGAAGGGAGGCCCCGGCGTGCGAGAGCCGGGCCGCCAGCGTGTCCGCGGTGTCCGTCTCCTCGATCGGCACTTCCACGTGCAGCAGGATGTCGCCGGCGTCGAGCCGTTCGTCCATGCGTACGGTGGTCACGCCGGTGACGCTCGCGCCCGCCATAAGGGCTCGTTCCACGGGCGCCGCTCCCCTGTACCGCGGGAGCAGGGATGGATGCAGATTGACGAAGCCGTGGGCGGGCAACTCCAGGAGCCATTCCGGAATGATGCCCCCGTATGCCACCACCACCCCGGCGTCCACCTCCAGGCCTTCGAGAGACGGGGCGAAAGAGCTGCGGGAGAGGCTCTCCGGCTGAAAGACCTCCAGGCCCAGCTCCCGGGCCCGCGCCACCAGCGGCGTCGGCGACAGGGCGAGCCCTCTTCCCGCCCGCCGGTCCGGCATGCCCACCACCGCCGCCACCTCGTGCCTGCCGGTGAGCATCTTGTCGAGCGGCTCGAGCGCGAATGCGTCGCTGCCGAAGAACAGAGTCCTCAAATCCGCCTCCGATCAGGCGTCCGGCACGGTCTTGCGGAGCTCAATGTCCCTGTACTCGTCGAGCGCCCTCTTGCGCTCTTCGATGTCGCACCTGTCGATTATCAGGACGCCGTCGAGGTGATCGCATTCGTGCTGAAAGACCCGCGCCGGGAAACCGTCGGCCTCGATCAGCACCCTGTGGCCCGACGGGGTGAGGCAGCTCGTCCGCACCTTCCGGTATCGCGGTATGGTGACGTATATCCCCGGGAAGCTCAGGCACCCCTCCTCGCAGGTGTCCTCCCCTTCGCCCTCCAGGATCACCGGGTTTATCAGACATCTGGGGCCGTGGCCGAGGTCGTACACGAACAGCCTCTTGAGCACGCCCACCTGCGGAGCGGCGAGCCCGACCCGCCCCGTTGATTCCGACAGCGTACCCGACATGTCCTTGACAAGAGCGCGTACTTCGGCGTCTATCGTTTCGAGCTCCCTGCTCTCTTCCTTCAATACAGGGTCCCCGAACGTCCTTATCCTCAAGGCCACGCGCGTCTCCTACAGGCCGGCTTCCCTTCGTAATACATCCGCCTTATCCGTTTTTTCCCAGGTGAACCCTTCCTCGTTCCTGCCGAAATGTCCGTAAGCGGCGGTCTGCCCGTACACCGGCCTCAACAGCTTTAGATCCCGGATGATGGCGGCGGGCCTCAGGTCGAACACCTCTTTCACCAGTTTTTCGATCTTCTCCGTCGCGATCTTCTCGGTCCCGTAGCACTCGCAGGAGACCGATACCGGGTGCGCCTTGCCGATTACGTAAGCGAGTTGCAGTTCGAACCGGTCGGCCAGACCGGCGGCCACGACGTTCTTGGCGACGTAGCGCGCGGCGTACGTCGCCGAGCGATCGACCTTGGAGGGGTCCTTTCCGGAGAAGCTGCCTCCCCCGTGCCTGGCCATGCCGCCGTAGGTGTCGACTATTATCTTCCTCCCGGTGAGCCCCGTGTCCCCCATCGGGCCACCGGTCACGAAACTGCCGGTAGGGTTGACCAGGAAGGTCGGCTTCGTTTCCATCCATTCCGGCGGGAGCACCGGCTTGAGCACGTGTTCCTCGAGGTCGGGTTTCATCAGGCCCACAATGTCCACATCGGGGTTGTGCTGTGCGGATATAACCACGGTCCTGACCCCGACGGGCTTGTACCCGTCGTAGGCTATGGTCACCTGGCTCTTGCCATCGGGACGCAGGTACGGCAGTATCCCCGCCTTCCTCACGTCCGCGAGCCTCCGGGCAAGCTTGTGGGCGAGCATTATGGGCAGCGGCATGAGCTCCTCGCACTCGTTGCAGGCGAAGCCGAACATCATCCCCTGGTCGCCCGCGCCCTGCGAATCGAGCAGTTCGTCTTCGCTCCTGCCGACCCTCACTTCCAGAGACGAATCGACCCCGCGCTTGATGTCCGAGGACTGCTCGTCTATGGAGATCATCACCCCACAGGTCTCGAAGTCGAATCCGACCTCCGGCTGCGTGTACCCGATATCCCTGACGGTCTCTTTGATTATTCTGCGGATATCGACGTATGCAGTGGTGGATATCTCCCCCGATACGACAACAAGCCCGGTCGTCACCAGCGTCTCGCACGCAACGTGGGCCTGCGGATCCTCCGCTATTATGGCGTCAAGGATCGCGTCGCTGACGGAATCGGCGACCTTGTCCGGGTGGCCTTCCGTAACGGACTCCGACGTGAACAGCTTCATCTCCTGGGTCATCTGATGCCTCCTGGGCTCTTCAACCACGACACACCTCCCTCGCGCCGGCGGGGAGGCTTGTCGGACCATCGTGTCGATTGGATAGGATATCACATGAGGAGCGACCGCCGGACCGGAGCGGCCCGGAGAGTGCCTGTGCGCGCTACGGCGTTTTCTTGAGCTCCTTGGTGATGAAATCCCCGTTCATCCCGTCGATGTAGATATGCAGGACCTCGGCGCCGGCCCGCGGTTCGCGGTAGCTGATGTCCCATATCCACTTGTACTTCGGAGAAGGCATGGTCTCGCCGACGGCGATGTAATCGGCCCTGCACCGGAGCACGCCGCTCGCTATCGCTTCGGGGTGGGAATCCTTGTACTCCCCGCCGCCGTTGCGCCGGGCGACCTCGATCGCTTCCGGCGAATCCACCCGGAACGAGTCCGGCTTCTCCTTTCGGTACGTCTTCAAGCCGGTGTCTCCACCCTTCTGTATCCCGGGGGAATTCGGCCAGATGTTGCCCCTGTTGTAGATCACGAACATCAGCGGCCTCTCCTCAGGGGTGGGCGAAAAGTAGTAAACCTCCCATATCTTCGCCGTGCCGTCCCTGGAGAGCCCGTCGGGGTCTCCGTCGCGAACCTCTATCATCCAGTTGACCGACTGCCACTTCTGCGCCGCGGGCCTGGTATACTGCACGGCGTCGTAAGCGGTAACCGCCTCGGGCCTGCCGCCGGTGGGGTCATCCGGCTTCTCTTTCGACCCGGAACAACCGGCCATCGAGAGAGCCAGGGCCGTAACGGCGACAAATGAGACGATTGCCAGCAGCCTGCTTCTTCGCATTTTCACTCCCAGGGACCTCGCTGCAGACGTTCCCCCGCCGGCGCGGAGCTTCCGTATGCTATAACGAACCGCGCGTTCAATGGGTATCGGCGCTCCCGGCGTTGCCCCTCCGGCGGGCCTCGCGGAGCGGCCGGTCAGGTGGCAATGTGGCCGTGCACCGCCAGGACGTTGCTCCATGGTATGAAGTAATGATGAATCCCGAGCTCCCCGCGCGCCGCGAGGGTGATACCCTCGTCCTTCACCTCCACAACGGCGTAGAACTTGACGTTGGGGATCTCGTGCTTGATGAAGATCTCCATTGCCTGGCATGCCGAATCCCAACCGAACATCTTGCGGCACAGTTCGACGGGCAGGTGCTTGATGTCTTCGCCCGCGGCCTGGACGTAACACGGCTCCCTCAAGCTGATTGTCTGCATCTTGCACACTCCTTTGCAGTCTTCGCGGCCGGCGGACCGGCCCCGGCCCAAAGAATAGAACAATCGCGCTCCGCCTTTCAATCGCCCGGACCGGCGAGACCGGGAACGGCGTCAGGGCGCGCCGGCCGGCGGGAGCTGCGCGCCTTGTCCTTTCGACAGGTCTTTGTTGTAGAATACGCACGCCGTTAGTCCTGCCGCGAGCGCCGTGGGCCGACCGTGATTCCGGAAAGAGGCTGCCTTGGGTATTTGCGAGCTGTGTGGTAATGCCAACCCAGACGAAGCGCGCTTCTGCATGAAGTGCGGGCGGGACATGGGGGGTTCCATGTCTCCGGACATACAACGGAATATCCCCGCCGACCCGTCGACGTTTACCCCGATTGTCGAGGACGAGTATGCGCGCCTCGCGCCCACCGCCCGCGTCAGCAAGGGCCCGGTCGCCGACGTTGCCTCTTACAAAGAGGCAGCCGCGGCCGCGGCCGCGGCCCTTCAGGAACAGCAAGAGATGGAGAGCGCGTCCGCATCCGATGCGCACGCCGCGCCCTCGGCTGCGTCCCCCAGGATACCGGCGGCCCGCGGGACTGACCGCGGGAAGGTAAACGCGGACTTCGCCGCCCGAAAGCAGTTCTGCGAACGCTGCGGAATGGCCAACCCTTACGACCAGAAGTTCTGCAAGAACTGCGGCTCCGCGCTGGGAGAGAGCCCCGGCGGCATGGCAGACGAGACCTTTGCATCCTCTCCGGCCGCTCTCGAGGACAGCGTCCCCCTAGAGACGACCACTCTCGCGGACGTCTCTCCTTCCAGCGCCTACTCCGCCGCCGGCGCCGAGCCGGAAAGCCGCCGCGCGCCGCGCCGCGGACCGCGCCGCGGGCCGCGTACCCCCCCGGTTGGCGGGATCGGGGAATGGGGTGTCAGGGAGTGGCTGGCCCTGACCGTCGCCGTCATCGTCCTGGTTTTCATGATCTGGTTTGCATTCTTCGGCGGATACGGGATGTTCTTCAACAGCAGAAACAGGAACATCAAGAAGGCCGGAGCCGTGATGGAAAATCTCGGCGGGTTCATGTTCCAGACATCCGCTACCTACGAGACGGAAGAGGGGCAGTACCCGGGAAGCGGCCACGTCCTGTTCGAATCGCCCGGCAGCACGGCATGGGAGGTGCGCAGGGATACGCCCGGGAACCCGCAGGTTCAGGGAACCATCACCGTGGGCACCGACACCTGGAGCGGCGCCGGAGGCACCTGGAAGATCGCCGACCCCGCGACTTCGGACGGGGACATCACACTCATGTGGAGGCAGTTCCGCGCATCCGAGGGGATGACCGATGAAGAGGTTGCGGGACACCCGTGTCTTCACTACAAGTACCGGATGGACCCCACCCTGATGAAGACAGTCCTGGGCCTTGGCGACCAGGACACCGTGAGCGACGCTATCGTCGAAACCTGGATAGATAAAACAAGCTTCCAGGTTCTACGCCAGACCGTGGAGATCTTCGGGGCGCAGATCGACGGCGCTCGCACGCGGATTTCACTGGTCATGGACCTGGCCGAGACGGGAAAGACCTACGGCATCAAGCCGCCGGCATGAGCCGCGCGGGCCAACACGCCACCCTCGGTTCCGCGCGCGGAGGCCCCGTGCTCCCGTCTCTCCCGCCGGGCCGTCCTGTCGGAGACACCAGGGTTCACCCGGCCTTTCACAGGACCCTTCGACAGCCCTCGGGCGCCCGGACGCGCGCGCGGTAGTCGCCGTCTTTTCTCCTCTCGACGCGCGCCTCGATGAAACCCCCGGGCACCCGGATGCGGCCTTCCGCCCAATCGAGGCCCACCGGGCGCGGGTCGAACTTGAAGGTGCGGTAACCCGGGCTCGAAGGCCTGATCCCGAGGGCGTACTTCGAAAGGAGCGGTGTCACTCCGGCCGACCCGCTGTGGCACAGCGATGTCAGGTGGTTGTCCACCCCCCCGTCCCTTCCCTTCCATTCCCAGAACGTGGAGCCCGGCTCGGAGTCCGCCATTCCTCCCCAGCAACGCCGTATCAACTCCATTGCGCCCTCGTCGTCGCCTGCCGAGAAGCGCGCAAGCGCCTCGAAGTTGTTCATGAAGGGGAGCACGCGACGGTTGTGCGGCTGCCAACCGGGGGTGAGCCTGTAGTAGGGGACATCGACGTTGGTCGATCCCGCACGGACCCAGAGGCGCTCCCGCATCTCGGCGAGCATCCGCCCGGCTATGGACGGCTCGCCCACGAGCCCGCAGACTATCGCCAGCGAGTTCGCGTCCTGGGGCATCCTGCCGCGGTCGGCCGTGGTATCCACGAAGAAGCCGCCTTCCTCGTCGAAAAGGGTCCGCTCCAGGTTCTCCCCGAGCCGGAACGCGCGGGACACGTAACCGACGGACACGTCGTGCTCCCCCAGGTCGTGCGCTATCGCGGAAGCGCTGTTCAACGCCCAGTAATAGAGGACGTTAGTGTAGGAGGGCCTCCCGAAGCGCATGACCGTGAAGCACCACTCCCACATGTTCAGCGGGCTCTGCCTGAACATGCCGCCGCGGCACTGGCCGCGGATGTAAGCCAGCGCCCGCTTGACGACAGGGAACATCTCCCTCGCGAACTCGACGTCGCCTGTGTGGAGGTAATACTGGTACAGGACCACGACCCACCACGCGGTGTGGTCGCCGAAGAGTCCCGCGGCAACCCTGGCCGTCAGAGGGGAAGGACTGCAGGCCGGTATGTACCCGCTTTTTTCCTGGTACCGGGCGAGTGACAAGAGCGAGTCCCTGATCGCGGT
This sequence comes from uncultured Acidimicrobiales bacterium, assembly GCA_964512645.1. Lineage (GTDB taxonomy): Bacteria > Actinomycetota > Geothermincolia > Fen-727 > Anoxymicrobiaceae > CAZEJS01. The sequence continues at coordinate 5,222 of CAZEJS010000019.1, read as the reverse complement.
CGACTCGTTGAAGCTGGTGTAAACCGCCGCCCCCGCCGGCGACAGGTCGGCGGACCAGACCAGCCGGTCGCGCCTGGCGCCGTTCACCACGACCCAGTCGTACCTCCCGAGCCCGTGCCTGCCGTCTGCCCCGCCGTACGACGGGTCGATCGTACACATCTGCACGGTGTGGAGTCCCGCAAACCACGCCCTGTTCAAGGCGTCGTCGCTGCAGACAAAATACCCGCACTCGTCCGGATCGGCGATGTGCGGAGTGTAATCCAGCTCGACCGCGGCCAGCGTTACACGCCCGGGGCATTCCGGGTACAGCCAGGCGTACCTGAAGCCACCGCAGTGGTCAACTACCCGCTCCTGTCCCTCCTTCGCCCTGACGTGCCGGATGCCCGAGGCGGGGTCAAGGCGCTTGCCCGCTCCCGCCAGTACGATGTTCCGCAGGTGTCTCTCCGACTCGGCCATCTGCACTCCGAGCCGGCGGCACGAGCCGCTTCCAAACCTTAGCCGCAAGTGACCGCCGACCTCCTGGCCGAAGTCGACGAGTATCCCCGTTCTCGTCGTCGGTGACAGTCGCACCTCGAATCCCGCCCCGGGCATATATTCGAGGTGCCCGGACGTCCGGCCCTCGAGGTCCGTCACCGCGAGAACGGCGGGCTCTACGGTCCGTGACGACGGTTCCAGCCAGTATTCTTTGACGAGTCGGGTTTCCTTCAGGACCCCTGCCACGCGTCCTCCTCGATGAAATCGAACGACCTCACGCCCGGCCCGCCGCGGGACCTTATCCCGAAACGGCGCCGGGACAGCCATCAGGATAACCCAGGCGCCCGGGGCGTACAAACGCTCCGGCGGGCCCCTTTCGCGCCACGAACTGGACCCTGCGAGTGTCGGGAACGACCGCCCCCAGATCCTTGGCGTCCAGCGCCTCAACGTGGCAGAACCCGGCCTCCGCCAGCACCCCGGCCACGAACCCGGTGTCGTACGCTCTCTCCGCGTGGACCTCCTCACCCCTGACGTACCTGCCCGCGCAGTCTTCGAGGAAATTTGTCATGCGTACCGTGCCGGTCAGCGAGGCGGCATCCCAGCTCGATTCCCAGACCGAGAAGGCCCCGTCCAGCCGGTGTACCAACACCGGGTTCCCCGCCGTCGCTTCCAACTGCCTCCGGGTGTTCATGTCGAAGATGGCCCATCCACCGTCAACCAGGGAATCCGCGAAGCGCTTCAACGCCTCCACGAGAAGACCGTCGACGAGCAGGTAGTTGAGGGAATCGAAGTTGCAGGTCAGGATGTCTACACGCTCTGGCAGGCCCAGGTCGGTGAAGCGCTGCAGAAGATAGACGATATTCTCACGCCCGCGCTCCGCCCTTGCGACCTCCAGCATCTCGGCCGAGCCGTCGACCGCGTACACTCTCTCGCATACGCCCGCCAGGAACTCGGCCGCAAGGCCCGTGCCGCACGCTATGTCGGCGGCAGTCCTGAACGAGACCCCGTGGCGCCTCACCAGGCGCCCGAAGTTCTCCAGCCAGCACTCGAAGGCCGTGCGCCCGAGCAGCTCGTCGTATATCCGGGCGAACGAGCGGTAAGGCCTCTCCTCGGGACAACTCCCCTCCGCCATTAAAAGCTCCTTCCCTGTGACTGCTCGTCGGATTATCCCCCCGGCGCCCCCGACCTCTCAAGACGGGCGCTCCGGCTGTGCAACTGCTGCTGCTGCGTAGTGACAAGCAACGGGTTCCGCTCTATGATAGGGATTCGGGTAACGCCATCCGCGCCCCGTCCTCCGGCGCGGCGCGAGCAAGGAGGGTGAGATGAAGGAGCGCAAGGTCAAGAAGCTCGAGAAGAAGGCCAAAAAGCTCAACAAGAAAGCCGGCAAGATCAACAAGTCCGCCGGCAAAGCCACCAGGAAGGCCGAGAAAGCCAGGGCAAAGGTAACCCCCGCCGACTAGCCTGAGAAGTCTTTACGCGGTTTGGTCGAAGAACTCCTTCAGGAGGTCTTCGACGGTCTTACCATCGGGGTAAACATGAGGCGATGTCCAGAGTGCGGCTTCCCCTCGAAGTTCGCGCGCTTCTTCGACTGGCGTGACGACGGGACGATAACGGGGACCGACCGTACCCGCACCACGTCGCAGATAACCTTCCTCGAGGCGAGCGAGGTGGAGACGCTCCTGGGGGACCTGTCGGAGACGATCGGCATCGACATAGATCGCATCTTCATCAGCGCGCAGAAAAGCATCGGAAAAGCACTCTACGCCAACCTTCCTATCCGTCACATGAAGCGGGTCCCGGCGAACAGGTTCCTGCGCCCGCAATGGCTGGCCCGCCTTCTCGTCAGGGCGATAGCGAGCGATATCGCCAGCCTCGGTGACGGCGTGGTCAGCCTCGACCGCTACCGCGCAGGCAGCTCCATGGTCGTCAGGTTCAGGCACCCTGTCCTGGCCCCAATGATGGCCGGCAGCGTCTCCGGCATATACGAGTCCGTGGAAGACATGCCGGGCTCGAACGTGGAATATCACCTCGAGGACGGCGACCTTGTAATAACGCTTACCCACGGGGTCGGGACGCCAGGCGCCGAGGAACGGCTCGTCCTCGAAGAGGCCGGCGAGGGACACGGGAGTCTGGGGCACGAGCGGTGCGGCGGCTGCGGGGTCCCCCTCGAAGCCGCGCGAACGTGGGAATGGGATGTCCGCCGGGGCGCCATAACCAACATGAAGACCCGGAACCGCGAGGTGGTGGTAGCGGTCCAATCGTTGAACGCGCTGCTCCGGGAACTCGAACGCGAACTCGGCTCCGAGATCCCCAGGCTGGTATACGACCACCAGAAGGCGCTCACCCTCCGAAAGGCGGGGGGCGGCAAGCCCGGCGATGTCCGCGCGGTGCTGAAAAACAAGATCGAGGCCATGGCACTGAGAGGGCTCGGGTTTCCCACGAAACACCACGTCAACGAGGACGGCGTCACCGTCGAAATAGAGAACGCCTACAACCGCGACCTCTACGCGGCGAAGCTGGCGGCGGCGCTCGAGTGGTCCGCCGGCGGGACTTCGAGCATCGACTGGCAATCGAGAGAACCGGCCGGCGCTCGTTTCCGCCTCAGCGTCAAGTAAATCCTCAGGCCCGGAACCCGGGCCTCAAAGCGGGCGTCACCCGGACCTCCTGCGCTCAGTGATGTCGCAGGCCGCGGTGCCCCCGGACCCGGACGTCGTACCGAACATGGAGACCACTTTCCTCAGGTCCCCCTCGCCGCACGTAAGGCATCTGCGCCCGCTGGAGTCCTCCCCGACCCTTTCCAGGCGCTGTGACCTCTCGCCGCAGCTCGAGCATTCGTATTCGTAGATCGGCACCTTGTCCTCGCCTCCCGTGTCCAGTGTGGTCAACCCGGTATGAAATCAGCCTCGCGGGCCTCTTCGAGCGCGATCGCCCCGATCGGACACACCACCTGGCAGAGTCCGCAGCCCATGCAGGCTTCCCCGTCTATCGAGGCGCCCGCTCCTTCGGGCAACTCCAGCGCCCCGAAGTAACACCGCTCCAGGCACTCCCCGCATGAATCGCACAGCGAAGCGTTCACCTTCGCGACAAACCTGGACGGGTCGCACATCTTGAGCTGCCTGTTTATTAGCATCGGGAAGGTCATGCAGCAGTCGTCACAGCAGTTGCAGATGAAATGTGTCCCGGCCGAGCGGTTCATGGTCACGTGGACCAGCCCCGCGCGCTCAGCCTTCTCCAGGAGCTCGAGCGCCTCACCTTTCCCGAGGGGCCTGCCGGTCCCCCTGTCCAGCGCGTAGGTCGCGGCCTTCCCCAGTTGCATGCAAATCTCGACAGGCTTATCGCATTTACGCGCTATCAGGCGGCAGGTACAGTTGGTCACGGCTATCACGCCGGCTTCCTCGACCATCCGCCGCACGTCCTCGTGGGCAAGGATCTGCTGGCGCGCGTCCACCGATTCGCTGACGGGCACTACGCGGGTCACCGGACGCGGGAGCGCTTTTTCCACCATCTCCGAAAAAGCGGGCCACTCCTCCTCCATGAACTCCTGCCAGAGGTCCAGGAAGGAGCGCGGCGCTTCGGGCCAGAGAATCGAGGCGTCGTGGAACTGCATGATGTCCCGGCACATACGGTACGCGGTCCCGTCCCCGGCGGCCTTCTTGAAGACGAGTCCTTTTCTGAAGAGGGTGTCGAGCATATCCGCGGCGCGGTCCTCGCCTATCGACAGAGCTTCGGCGACCGATGCCGCCGTGCCGGGAAGCGCCAGCAGGACCTCCGCCTCATCGGGGGAGGCCGCGGCCGCGAACAGCTTCGGGATCAGCCTGGAGTCGCCCATGAAGATCTTTTCCGCGAGCCTGACGTAATTCTGGTCCGTTTCCATCTCCGACACCCCCGTGCCTCTTCCGCTGAACGGGATGTTACCACCCCGCGGACGCCGCGCCCCTGATATTTATCAACCCGTTCAAGTCCCCCCGGCGTCGCCGCCGAACAGCCGGCCGGCCGCCTCGAGGTATGTCCGGTAATCCCTGGTGCTGAAACAGCAGCAGATGACCTTCCGGACGGTCTTATCCGACTCCAGGAACCGCGATATCTCTCGGAGCGCAATCCCGGTGGCCCGCTCCAGTGGAAACGAATAGATGCCGGTGCTGATTGCCGGGAACGCTATCGTCTCCAGCCCGTTCCGGGCCGCAAGCGCAAGGCTGTTCCTGTAGCACGAGGCAAGTAGTTCGTCCTCGTTATTCCCCCCGCCGCGCCAGACAGGTCCCACCGCGTGTATGACGTGCCTGGCCTTCAGATTGTATCCCCCGGTTATCTTCGCCTCACCGGTCCGGGCCCCGCCCAGGGTCCGAGTCTCGTCCAGCAACTTGGGCCCCGCCGCCCTGTGAATGGCTCCGTCCACCCCGCCGCCTCCGAGGAGCGTCTTGTTGGCGGCGTTGACTATCGCGTCTACGTCCAGCCCGGTGATATCGCCTTCGATGACCTCGAGGCGCCCCGCGAGGAATTCCATTTCTCCCTCCTTAGGATGTGCCGGTGAAAGTATACCAGACACGCAGGGCATTCCAGCGTGGCGTTGAAGATGTACGCCAGGCGGGTCAGATCGGTGTCAGGGAGGTGACAGGATGGAGAATCCCGAACTGGATTTCCTGCAGTACCTGCTGACGAGGTTCATGGCAATGCAGGACATCGACCCCGAAAAATGCACGGTCAAGGAGCTGATGGACAGCCTGCTCCAGTAGCTTACCCCCATCGGCGGC
>CAZEJS010000018.1:0-57255 GCA_964512645.1 uncultured Acidimicrobiales bacterium | reverse complement strand
CAGAGACCTAGTGTCTCTCATACGGAGGTGTCAATGAAAGCGGGTCAACTCCAACATCAGTCAGCCATCTGCAAAATGTCCTTAAGACCTTGATCCGAATACCCAGAGTGACTGGTTTTACATCGAGGGAAGCAAGATAACTACGAATCGAGGAAGTTGTGAATTCAAGGTTGTTGTTGTTGAGGTAAGCAAGAAACTTCTGGGTATAGGTGTCGTAGTCATCCATGGTCCTCTGACTCAGTCCCTGGAGTGCTTTTGCCAGCAGATAGTCCTGCCTTGCCATCTCCCACTTGTTTTCGGCCATAAAAAACACCACCGCCTTGCACGATTTCGGGCAGTGCTTTCACCGATGGCCAGAGGCAACAAAAGGCTTATCAAAGCCAATGGTGGCGCATAGGGGATTTGAACCCCTGTTACCGCCTTGAGAGGGCGGCGTCCTGAGCCAGGCTAGACGAATGCGCCACGTTTCTTGCGAGCGGGAAGACCCGCTCCCCGGACATATCTGGCTGGGGGAGAAGGATTCGAACCCTCGTTCCTGGAGCCAGAGTCCAGTGTCCTACCGCTAGACGATCCCCCAGCGGAATGAACTCGATGATAGCGAACCCGGGCGTTTTCGGCAACCTCGTTTATCGCACCCGCCATTCAGATCCAGCGCTCGAACCAGCGGCGCACCTCCGGCTCGCGGCCGCCGAGGTCGGCGTGCCAGGCGCCCTCCACCCTGACCGACTCTAGGGGCCCGGGAAGGGCGGCGACGAAGCGGTTGATCTCCTCTTCGCCGCAGACCTCCCACTCCCCGAAGAACAGCAGTTTCGGCATCGGGCCGACGTCCTTCGCGACGTCCATGGGCGAGGGCCCGCGGTCGCCGCGGGGGTCCAGCCTGAGCCCCAGTGCCCGGGCTACGACCCGGAAGAGCGCCGGGTGGCGTTTCAAGGCGGCCATGTCAGGAAACGCCGGGGGGCATCCTATCGACACCAGGGCGTCTATCTGCGAGCCGGCGGCCGCCGCGAGGAAGGCCGCACCCGCCCCCATGGAGAACCCCGCCACCCCGACCTTCAGGAAACCCAGGCCCCGGGCGCGCTCGACGACGCCGGCGAGGTCGAGCGCCGGGCCGCTGAAGCCCGGCCGGCACCTCCCCCCGCTCCGCCCGTGTCCCCGGAAATCGAAGGAGAGCACCGAGTACGAGCGGGACAGCTCGTCCACCAGGGATACCACCTGCCTGTACCGGGAGCCCACCACCGCCGGGTGTGCGACCACGATTGCCCGGGACGGGTCTTTGAAGACCATGGTGCAGGAGAGATCGATCCCGTCGCCGGAGCGCACCGGGACCGAGTACAGCTCACCGGCCGGCTCCCGTCTCCTGCGCGCCTCCCGCAGGGCGGGCAGCAGCGCCGCGGCCGTTTGGATAACGTTCCGTTCCATAACCAGGCGCCTCCCGGGCAGGGAAGTAACTGCGATACGGGTAGTATAATCAAGAAAAGGGGGATGGCCCATGAACGGATCCAGGCGCCTCGGGGACCTCTACAGGAGCATACGCAAGCCGACGGCGCCGCCGACGCGCAGGGAGCAGGACCGCCGGGAAGAGGCGCGCAGGCGGGATGCGCGCCGGGAGATGGACGAACAGCTCGAGCGCAGGAAGCGCGGCGGGGCGGGCGACGATGATACTTGAGAAGTCCTGGGGAGTAATAAGGACCTATACGCTCAACCAGGTCTGCACGGTCAAGATGCTGATAATCGCCGAGAACCGGGAGACCAGCCTTCACTTCCACCGGCTCAGGGACGACATGTGGGTCATCGTCGACGACGGCCTGGAGGTCCGCATCGGGGACGAAGTCCACCACCCGAAGGCGGGCGACGAGTTCGTCATCACCGCGGGTACCCCGCACCGCATCAAGGCCGGCGCCAGGCCCGGCCGTGTGCTGGAGATAGACTTCGGCTACGCCAGCGAAGACGATGTCCTTTACGGCGAAGGGGAGGCCCGGACGGTCTGATCAGCGTTATAGCGCGCCCCAGCCGCCGCCCCCGGGCGTTTTGATCCGCAGCCGGTCGCCCGGCCTCAGCCTCACCCGGCACTTCGACCGCAGGCGTTTCTCCGAACCACCGGAGATGATGGTGTCCCGACCGCGCCTGCCGTCTCCGCCACCGGCGAGACCCCAGGGCCGGGTTTCGCGGCGGTCCGAAAGGATGGTGGCGGATGCCTCGTCGAGGATCTCGATCTCCCTTTCGAGCCCGTCGCCGCCCCTGTGCCGGCCGCTCCCTCCGGATCCCCCGCGGACCCGGTAGCGGACCACCCGCAGGGGGTAAGCGTACTCAAGGGCCTCGACCGGGGTGTTGAGCGTGTTGGTCATGTGCGCCTGGGTGCCGCTCGAGCCCGGCCCGCCCGGGTGAGCGCCGGTTCCGCCGGCGATGGTCTCGTAGTAAGCGAAGCCGTCGCGGGAGCCGGGCACCGAGCCGATGGCCAGGTTGGTCATCGTGCCGTAGCTGGCGGCCGGGACCTGTCCCGGAAGCGCGGCGGAGAGCGCGCCGAGCAGGGCGTCCACTATCCGCTGGGAGGTCTCCACGTTCCCGCCCGCCACGGCGTAAGGCCGCCTGGCGTCCAGCAGGCTTCCGGGGGGTATGCGGATGTCGATCGGCCTGAGGCACCCGTCGTTGGCCGGGATGTTCTCCCCGGTGATGCACCTGAAGACGTAGAATACGGCCGAGCGGGTCACCGCTCGCGGGCAGTTGAAAGGCCCCTCGACCGCCGGAGAGGTGCCCTGGAAATCGACCACGGCTTCCGTCCCCGCAATCTCCACGCGAACGCTGACTGGGATGTTCCTGCTGCCGAACCCGTCGTCGTCGAGGTGGTCGGTGAAGGAGTACTCGCCGTCCGGCACGTCGCCCAGGGCGAGCCTGGTGAGATCTTCCGAGTAATCCATGAGGTCGGCGAAGCGGCCGGCGAGCCCCTCTCTTCCGTAACGGGCCGCCAGTGCCAGTATGCGCCTCTCCCCGACGTTGTGGGCGGCCACCTGGGCCTCGAGGTCGCCCGCGCGCTCGAAGGGGCTGCGGGAGTTGGAGCAGATGACGGCCCGCAGGTCCCCCTGCAGCCTGCCCTCGCTCAGGAGGCGGACCGGCGGAAGGACCAGGCCCTCCTGGTATATTTCGCTCGCCAGCCCCAGGGAGCCGGCCGAGGAACCCCCCACGTCCGAATGGTGGGCCCGGCTTGCCAGCAGGGCGATCATTCGGCCCTTCTCGAAAACACCGGACACCATGGAGATGTCCGGCAGGTGGGTCCCCCCGGCGAAAGGGTCGTTGCAGGCCACCAGGTCCCCGGGGCGCAGCTCCACGGTGTTGAGCACTTCCCTCACCGTCTCGGGCATGGCGCCAAGGTGCACCGGTATGTGTTCCGCCTGGGCCACCAGCTTGCCGTCGGGGTCGAACACCGCGCAGGAGTGGTCCCTGCGTTCTTTGATGTTCGGGGAGAAGGCGGTACGGTGAAGCGCGCCGCCCATCTCCGCGGCCACCGAGCCGACCATGTTGCGGAAGACCTCCAGGCCAAGGGTGTCACGGCTCACCGGCGGACCTCCAGCTCCAGGTTCCCCATCACGTCGAGGGAGGCGCTCCACGACGGCGGGACCACGGTGGTCGTGTCCTCCTGGGCGATGACCGCGGGACCGGCGATGCGCCTGCGCGCGGGCACGTCCCACCTCGAATAGACCCTGCCTTTGTGGGCGGCTCCGCCGAAATGCATCACCCGTTCCAGGGGAGGGGAAGGGCTCCTGCTGCCGCGGGCGGGTGCCAGGGAGGGAAGCCCCTCTCCGGGGACGCGGCAGCTCAGCCTGGCGCTGACCACTTCGATCTCGCCGGCGTCCAGCGTATAGCCGAAAGAGGCGGCGTAGGCTTCTTCGAAGTGTTTTGACACGCTCCCCGTAGTCAGCCTGGGGATGGCGACCTCCAGCTCGTGGGATTGTCCCCGGTAGCGCATCCCCAGGCTCCGCGTGAAGCGCAGGCGCCTGCGAGCGAACCCCTCTTCGGACATTTCCCGGCCGGCCAGGGCTTCCATCTCCCCGAAAGCGCGGGCAAGTGCTTCGATGCCCGGCGCGTCGGGGCGCACCAGGACCGTGCGCGTGTAGTCCCGCCCCGAGTCCGCCAGGAGCATGCCGATGCTGGAGAAGAGACCGGGGAACACCGGCACCAGCACCCGGGGGATGTCCAGCCTCTCCGCGAGTTCGCACGCGTGCATGGGGCCCGCGCCCCCGAAGGCGACCAGCGTGGCTTCCCCGGGGTCGTGGCCCCGCTCGACGCTGACCTGCTTGACCGCCGCCTCCATCTGCGAAAGGGCGATGTCCAGCGCCGCCGCGGCCGCCGCCAGTGCCCCGTCGTCGCCCTTGAGCCGCTCGAAAGCGGCCAGGCTCCTCTTCGGGTGAAGTGGCATCTTGCCCCCCAGGAACCAGGAGGGTTCGAGGCGGCCGAGCGCCACGTTGGCGTCGGTGACCGTGGCCAGCTCGCTGTTCCCGTAACAGGCCGGCCCGGGTACGGCGCCGGCGCTTTCGGGACCTACTCTGAGCACGCCGGCCCTGTCGCGGTAGGCTATGGAGCCGCCCCCGGAGCCGATGGTGTTTATGTCCACCATGGGCAGGGCTACAGGCAGGCCGGCGATGCTGGTGCCCCGGGTAACGGACATGAGCTCCCCGGTGATGAGCGACACGTCCGTGGAGGTCCCGCCCATATCGAAGCTGATGACGTCTCCAAGGCCCAGGGAGCCGGCGAGCCAGCGGGCCGCGACAACCCCTCCGGCCGGTCCGCCCAGCACCAGGTCCACCGCGCGCCGCCGCGCCATCCCCGTCGATGTGGTGCCGCCCGCGGAGTGCATCAGCCGCACCCGGGGGCTCCCGCCAAGGGCTCGCTCGAGCCTGGAGAGGTAGCCGTCCATGATCGGCGACACGAACGCGTTCATCGTGGTGGTGCTTGCCCTCTCGTACTCCCGGTACTCCGGCAGGACGAAGCTGGACACCGAGGTGTTGATGCCGAGCCTCTCGAGCTCCTCGCGCAGCAGGTGCTCGTGCGAGGGGTCCTCGAAGGAGTAGAGGAGGCAGACCGCGGCGGACTCCGCGCCCCGGGCCGCGCACTCACGGGCGATGCGCCGGGCCTCGGACCTGGTAAGCCGCTCCAGGACCTGCCCGCCAGGGGCAAGGCGCTCCTTCGCTTCGAAGCACATCGCCCTTCCGACCAGGGGGACGTGTTTCTCGACGCGAAGGTCGTAGAGCCGGGCGCGTTCCTGCCGGCCGATCTCCAGCATGTCGCCGAATCCCCTGGTGGTGACGAACGCCGTGCGCGCTCCCTTGCGCTCGAGTACCGCGTTGGTGGCGACTGTCGAGCCGTGGATCAAAGGCGCCCCCGAGGCCCCCGCCAGCTCCAGGGCGTCGATGACCGCCAGTTCGGGCGCCGCGGGAACGGACGGCACTTTCAGGGCGACAAGGCCGTCATCGCTCACCGCGACGAGGTCGGTGAACGTTCCTCCGACGTCCACGGAGGCCGTACGGGCCTGGTTGTCGTTCGAGTTTCGCATGTGCACACGCCGTTCGCGCGGGCGGGCCCGGTGACTCCGGCCGCTCTGTGCGCCGACGGGATCCCGGCGCCGCCGTGCGGGGACCCGGACGGCAGAGACGTCCCGGCCCGGGCCCGATGTTCTTTGTTATTATAGGTTATCGGGTTACCGGTGTTTCCGCCGGGGCGCGGAGCCCTCGCGGAGCAGGACAGGCTGGTGATAGTTGAGCGCTCATTCCCGGAAAGAGGCCGTCAGACAGATGGTGGAGGCGTACGGTGAAGGCCTCGAGGACGAGGGCGAAGGCGGGCTCTTCGACGACCATGCCGAGAAGGTCGCCGGACTGCTGTACGCGGCGCTCCTCAACTGCGTCGAGGACGAACTCTACCTGCAGGAGTTCCTGCCGTTCGGCTCGGCGTACCGGGCGGCCGGCGAGCACGGGGTTTACCGCCGCAACCGCGACGTGCCGATCGAGAAGGTCATGCAGGAGCACATACTCCTGCGGGACGTCTTCTGGGAGCAGCGGCGCTCGCGCGCCGGGAGGGAGCACGACTTCGCCACCGAGAAGCGCATATGCCAGTGCTTCAACGGCCTGCTGCAGGCTACCGTGCAGGCGTACCAGACCCGGGAGCCGACCATGGACGTCCTGGACCCGCTCAGGGACGGCCTTACCGGTGTGTTCAATTCGCTTTATTTCATGACCAGGCTCGAAGAGGAGGTCAAACGCTCGGAGCGGTATCTTCGAGACGTCACGGTGGTCCTGATACGCGTAAGCCCGCCGTTCGTGCCCGAGTCCGAGCAGGACAACGAATTGATGCGCGCCACTGCAAGGGTGCTCAGGAGGAACTCCCGCGCGTCGGATATCCTCGCGCGCGTGGAGTACGGGAAGTTCGCGGTCCTGATGCCGGAGACACGCAGGTCCGACGCGATTGTGGCCTCCGGTCGCCTCAAGAGCCAGGTCATGGAGTACCTCGGTTCGATGGGGGACGACTACGCCGGGACGAATGTGGAGATAGGTGTCGCCTCGTACCCCGAGCACGGCGACGAAGGGTCCGTGCTCATGCAGGAGGCGACCGAGAGCATCATCAGAGAGGGGTTGGAGGGCGCCTGAGCCGCATGCGATGACAGAGTTCGAAAAAATAGCACGGCCCCAGATCAAGGACCTCCCGGTATACAGCCCGGGCATGGGCACCGAGGAGGTGCGGCGGCGCTACGGGGTCGAGGAAGTGATCAAGCTGGCGTCGAACGAGAACCCCCTCGGCCCTTCGCCCATGGCCCTGGCGGCGCTGCGCGATGCGCTGGGAGAGGTCTCCGTTTACCCGGACGGCGCCTGCGGCGAACTGCGGGCGAAGCTCTCGGAAAAGCTGGGCGTTGCTCCGGAGCGCTTCATCTTCGGCAACGGCACCGACGAGGTTATAGACTTCGTCTTCTTCGCTTTCTTCAACCCGGGAGACGCCGCGGTGATGGGCGATCCGACGTTCTCCTCGTATTACCTCTCCGGGGCGACGATGGGGGCGGACCTGGTGTACGCGCCGCTGAGGGACCACCGGCACGATGTAGAAGCGATGCTGGGGCTGGTGACGCCCACCACTCGGGGGCTTTTCGTCGGCTCGCCGCACAACCCGACCGGGACCATCTGCACCCGGGAGGACCTGGAGATGATACTGGGCTCGCTCCCCGGTGACGTGCTCCTGGTCTGGGACGAGGCGTACATGGAGTACGTCGACGACCCGGATTTCCCGGACAGCTTGAGTTACATCGAGCGGTATCCGAACCTCATCGTCTTGAGGACCTTCTCCAAGTGCTACGGGCTGGCGGGCCTGCGGGTGGGTTACGGCGTCGCCGATCCCGGTGTCGTCACCTACCTCGAGAAGGTCAGGCCGCCGTTCAACGTCAACAGGCTGGCCCAGGTGGCGGCGACTGCGGCTCTGGACGACAGGGCGCACCTCGAGCGTTCCCGCAAGACCAACGCGGAGGGCAAGGCGTACCTGGCCCGGGAGCTTGGGGCCATCGGCTTTGAGGTGGTGCCGACACAGGCCAACTTCATGCTGGTGAGGTTCGACCGGGTAGTAGGAGAGCTTGCCGCGGCCCTGCTGGAGCGGGGGATAATCGTGCGTGACGGGGCGGCGCTGGGTTACCCTGGACACATAAGGCTGACCGTTGGAACGCCGGAGCAGAACAAGGCCGTGGTCGCCGCGGTCCGCGGCATTGCCGGCCTGTAGCCCGCGGGTCTCCGCGGGCGGAGGGGAGGAGTCTTGCGCGCAACGATCGTGATACCGTCCTACTGGAGCAGGATGTCGACGCTGCCGTTCGACAAGGACGACGTCGTCTACGACCACCCGACTCCCCTCGACATGTCCGGCACCCTGGAGAGGGCGCTGGAGAGCATCAAGATACTGAAGAATCGCGACTTCAACGTGGTCGTGCTGGCGTGCGCCACCGCCAGGGATATTCAGCCTATGGTCCAGGAGAAGGTGGAGAACATGGTCCTGGGGTTCAAGGACCATTTTCCGGTCGCGGTGGTAAGCCACGCCTTCGAGGGGCGCATGCGTGAGCGGCTGGGCGAAAGCGACGCCGCCGCCGCCGGGGCGGACCCCGATGTCATTTCCCTGACCGGCTACTCGAACATACGCAACATGTGCCTGGTAGTGACCGAGCTCCTGCGCAGCGAGGTCGCCGTCCTGTTCGACGACGACGAGGTCTACGAGGACCCGGAGTACCTCGACAAGGTCTTCGAGAACGTGGGTACCGAGCGTGACGGCAGGTTCGTCGGTGCGCTCGCGGGATACTACCAGAGGCCGGACGGGAGCTACCTCCTGCCGCCGCCGGAGGAGTGGTACATGAGCGAGTGGCCTATGATCCGCTCGATGAACGAGGCGTTCAGGATAATCGGCGAGGAGCCGCGCCTGAAGCCTACCCCCTGGGTTTTCGGGGGGAACATGATCATCCACCGCGATGTGTACCGCAAGATATCGTTCGACCCGCACGTTCGACGGGGCGAGGACATCGACTTCCTCACCAACTGCAAGTTCTTCGACATCGACTTCCTGCTGGACCGCGAGCTGGCGATCAAGCACCTGCCCCCCAAGACCCATGTTCCGGCCTGGGCCCATTTCCGGGAGAACATCTATCGCTTCGTCTACGCACGGGAGAAATTGCGCCGCCAGGTCCCGGTCGAGGGGCTCAGGCACGTTGACGTGAGCGAGCTCGACCCGTACCCGGGAAGCTGCATGAGGGAAGACCTCGAGGACCTTGTCTTCAAGACCTGCACTCTCATGGGGTTCTTCTACCTCAGCCAGAGGACGGACGCCCGCCCCGTCGAACTCGGTTTCCAGGAGACGATGAACAACGTGCACATAGCGCGCTACATCGCGCCTCCGGAGCACGATCCTTTCCTCTGGTACCTGGAGTTCAGGGAGAAGTGGGAGCGGACGATGGGGTTCCTGTCCGGGGACGAGGTGCTGGCCCGGGAGATGGGCGAGCGGCTTTGAGGGCCGCCGCTCGTTAAGCCTTGAGAAAATGGAGGGCGCGGGCATGAATTTCGGGCAGTGGCGCGCTCCCGGCGCGGGGGCGGCCCCGGAAACCAGCATCGGTGTGATCTTTTGTCGGTAGTCGAGCAGTCCGTACTGGAAGAAGTGGAGCGCATGGGAAGCGCCGACGTGCTGGTCGGCATCCCTTCGTTCCGGAACGCGGACACCATCGCGCACGTCGTCAGACAGGCGGGCCTCGGCCTGGTGGAATACTTCCCCGGCATGAGGCACGTGCTGGTGAACTCCGACGGCGGCTCGACCGACAATACCCGTGATGTGGTGCTGGCCACCCCCGTCCCACCCCAGGTCCACAAGATCGTGACGCCTTACAGGGGCATCGCCGGGAAGGGCAGCGCGTTCCACACAATATTCGAGATTGCCGCCATGCTCGACGTCAAGCTCTGCATCGTGGTGGACTCCGACTTGAGGAGCATCACTCCCGAGTGGATGAAGCACCTGGGGTACCCCGTACTGAAGGAGCGCTTCGACTTCGTGACCCCGCACTACCTGAGGTACAAGTACGATGGGACGATCACCAACTCCATCGCCTACCCGCTGACCAGGGCGCTGTACGGGAGCAGGATCCGTCAGCCGATCGGGGGGGACTTCGGCTTCTCGGGGGACCTTGCGAAAGTGTACTCGCGCAGGGATGTCTGGGAGACCGACATAGCTCGCTTCGGGATCGACATCTGGATGACCACCCTGGCGATGAACGAGGGATTCGAAATCTGCCAGGCCTGCATGGGCCTGAAGCTCCACAACAACAAGGACCCCGGATCCGACCTCGGGGCGATGTTTCACCAGGTCTGCGGCACCATGTTCGAGCTCATGAAGTACTACGAGAGCAACTGGATGGAAGCCAGGGGCTCGGTGCCCGCGCCGGTTCTGGGGGAGGAGTGCAAGGACGAGCCCGAGGTAGCCGAGGTATCAGTTGAGAACCTCATCGATCATTTCCGGAAGGGGTTCGAGGAGCTCCACGGGCTCTGGTCGATGATTCTCAGGAAGGAGAACTACCGCGAGGTAGAGCGGGCATGCCGGTTGGAGGACGACGAGTTCGAGTTCACCGGCGGTCTCTGGGTGAGAGTGGTCTACGATTTCGCGATAGCTTACAACTTCGGTCCGATCAAGCGCGGGACGGTGGTCGACGCGTTGACCCCGCTTTATTGCGCCAGGACCGCCTACTTCGTCATCAGGACCCGGGAGATGACTTCTTTCGAGGCCGAGATAGAAGTGGAGAGGACCGCCGAGACGTTCGAGGCCCTGAAGGATTACCTGAGGTATCATTGGGCCGAGGCGGACGATCGGGCGCGCGACCCGGTCGATTGACGGGAAGGAGCGAGCAATGGACCTCAGACCGGCGGTATCGGGGGAAATAGCAAGGGCCGTCGCCGACATAGGCTCGGCGGACGTCCTCCTGGCCATCCCGGCGTACAACAACGAGCTGACGGTCGCGCACGTCATGAAGGTCGCCGCGGAGGGGCTCTCGACGTTTTTCGCCGACCGCAAGTGCGTGTTGTTCGTCGTCGAGGGGGGGTCGCTCGACGAGACCAAGAACGTCGCCCTGATGACCGATATCGGCCTTACCGTGAAGAAGATAGTGGGGACGTACCGCGGCGAGTCCGGCAAGGGCAACGCCATGCGTGCGGCGATGCAGGCGGCCCTGGACCTCGGGGTCGAGGCGTGCGCCATGATCGACGGGGACAACAGGGCGATCACCCCGGAATGGGTCAACAACCTCGTGACGCCGATCTGCGAAGAGGGTTACGATTTCGTGACCCCCTACTACAAGAGGTACAAGTACGACGGCACCATCACCAACCTCATCGTCTACCCGCTGGTAACCTCACTGTACGGCAAGAAGCTCAGGCAGCCGATCGGCGGCGACTTCGGGCTCTCCGGCTCCTTCATAGCCGCGCTGGCGAAGCAGGACGTCTGGGACAGGTTCGTGGGGCAGTTCGGAATAGACGTCTGGATGACCATTTCGGCGATCACCGGCGGGCGAAGGATATGCCAGGCGAATCTGGGGGCGAAGATACACGGCGCCAAGGACCCGGCGTTCTCGCTCGGCCCGATGTACCTGCACGTGATCTCCACGGTGTTCCGCTCCATGACCAGGTTCGCAGACACCTGGCCCTCCGTGGGCGCCATCTCCGACGTCCTGGTGAAGGGCACGGCGCTGCCGTGGGAGCCCGAACCGATACCCATCAGCGTCACCAGGCTGATAGAGGAATTCAACATGGGGATGCGGCATTTTTCGCCTCTCTACCGTGAGATCCTCGGCAGGGAGACGTTCCAGAGGCTGGAGCAGATAGCGAGCTCGGAAGTGTGCGTGCCCGAGGGCTACTGCGACTTCCATATGTCCCCGGACCTCTGGGCGCGGGTCGTCTACGACGTGGCGGCGATGTTCAACTGCTGGAAAGGCAACACCCACAAGCTCATAGACCTCACCTCTCCGCTCTACTTCGGGCAGGTTGCCTCGATGGCCAACAGGACCCAGGAGCTCGACCACCCAGAGGCCGAGAGGGTCGTAGACGACGTACTGCAGGCTTTCATCAACGAGAAGGTCTACTTCCTGAACCGCTGGAAGGAGCTGGGCTCCGGCTCCTCCTGCTCCATGTAAGCACCGCGGGGCATATCAGCCCCGGGACATGCGGAGGTTGGCCTCGAGGTTCAGGGGAGGAATGTCCTCAGGGTCTATCAGCACGTCCACGAACGCCGGGCCGGGCTCGTCAAGCGCCCGTTCCACGACCTCCTCCACGGCCCCGTCCTCGGCGAGCGTCAGGCCAACCGCGCCGAAAGAACGGGCCAGGCCCGCGAAGTCGGGATTGGAATGCTCGGTGCCCAGGATGCGTCCCCCGTAAGAGAGCTTCTGACGTATGTTGAGCACCCTGTACTGGCAATCGTTCATTATGAAGACCTTGACGCCTATGCCCTCGCGGACGCACGTCTCGATGTCCTGCATGGTCATGGCGAAGTCCCCGTCCCCCAGTATCGCCACCGAGTCCCTTTCCGGGAAGGTAAGCTTTGCGGCCATGCACGCGGCCATGCCGAAGCCCATCGAGCCGAAGTTCACCGTGGACATGAACGTCAGCGGGCGGCGAGCGGGGATGAAATCCGTGGCGTAGAGGAGGTGGGTCCCGGCGCCGACGCAGATGATGGCGTCGTCCCCGAGCCGGTTCGCCAGCGCCCGTGTAACCTTCGCTCCGGCGGGACGCCCCTCCCCGCGCTCGAGCGAAGCGGCGAGCAGGCCCTGCCAGGTGGCGCGCGGCCCGGCCATGATCTCTTCCCACGCCGGCCGGGGCGGCGCGGGCGCGGTGTGCTTCTCCAGCGCCCTGGCCAGGAATTCCCCCGCGTCGCACCGGACGATCCTCGCCGCCGGCGCCTGCGGCGCCTGTTGCCCGGAGATGTCGACCACCATGATATCGCTCGCCCCCACGGGAAGGGTGTATTCGTATGTAGTCATGTCGCTTATGCCGCACCCCACGCAAAGCAGGGCGTCGGCCTTCTCCAGCGCCTTGTCCGCCACCAGGTTTCCGCCACCGAAACCTACGCGCCCCAGGCTGAGAGGGTGGGTCTCGCTTATGACACCCCGCCCGTTTCCGGTGGTTGCGACGGGCACCTGGAGGCGCTCGGCGAACGAGGTCAGCCGCTCCGAAGAGCCGGAAACGGCGACGCCCCCGCCTGCGAGCAGCAGCGGGAGGCTCGCTCCGGAGAGCATTTCCAGCGCGGCCGTGACGTCGGAGTCGTCGACGGAGGGGGGCGGGTCTGCTGACAGGAGCATCCTGTCTACGTCCGCCTCGACCCGTTCGGCCCAGACGTCCTCCGGGACCTCGATCAGCACCGGCCCCCTGGCGCCGCTCATGCACGCCCGGTACGCTTCGGCGAACACGTCTGTGACCTCGGATGCGGAGTTTATTCTGTAGGTGCCCTTGCACAGGGGGGCGAACAGGCGGGTGTGGTCCATCTCAAGCATGCCGCCGCTGTGTTCGAGGCGGCGCTTCACCGTACCGCTGATGACGATCAACGGCGAGCAGTCCTTGCATGCGTTCCCCGTGGATATCATCGCGTTCAAGGCCCCGGGGCCGGAGTGCACCAGGGCGACCCCGGGCCTCCCGGTGAGGCGGCCTTCAGCGTCGGCCATGCTGGCCGCGACCTGCTCGTGGCGGCAGGAGATGTAACGAACGGTTTCCTGAACGTCGTAGAGCGCGTCCACGAAGCCGAGGTTGGACGTGCCGATTATGCCGTATACGCGCCTGGCGCCCATGCTCTGGAGCGATCGGGCGAGCACCTGCCCTCCTGTCAGCGCCTCGGGCATCTCTCCCCTCCGTTCTCGAGTCGGCCGCGCCGCCTCCCGCCGATGTTGCCTCTATAATATACGCTCTGCCGGCGGGGCGATCGGGCGGTGCCGGCGGAGGGGACCCGGTGATAAAATTGGTCAGCCACCGGAGAAGAGAGGCGAAAAATATGAGCGAGGCACCGGGAAGAGAACGAATGACACAAGTGCTCGAGCGTGCCGTGCTGATGGCCCGGGAGAAGATGGGGAGCGAGGCTGCCGCCGGGCTCGCGGAGGTCCTGCGGGTTCTGTGCCTCGACCTCTCCGACCTGGAGACGCGTTATTTCGTCGTGTTCGAGCCGGACGGCGGCACGGGTTTTGCCACTGCGGACCCGGTCCTGGAGCCGATGCTTACCATAGCCACTACGGCCGCTGTCTTCCACGATATGGCCATCGGGAAGAGCAATCCCGCCATTGAGCTTGCCAGGCGCAGGGTGAAGATGTCCGGAGTGCCTGTCGCCAGGCTCGCGAAAGTCGGCGGCCCCCTCATAGACACCCTCTTTTCGTGCTACAGGGAGTGCGTAGCCGGGTGAACCCCGGCGGAACTCCCGCCCCGGCCACGCCGGACGACCCGTCGTGAAGCCGCCCCTCGGCTGCCGCCGGAACGCTCTTTCGGGGCGCGGGCGGGCCTGCCAAACGGCGGGTACGGACTCGCGCTGTTGAAAAACCTGCCCGATGTACACATATAGTGTCATCACGCCCCAGTATCCACAAAATAGTCCACATTCCCACAGAAGTGGGGACCAAATTGGGCCCGGCGCCCCCACGGGCGCTCTATTTGTGGTTTTTCAGGTAGAAAAGTGTTGCATTGGGGCATGAAGTGGAGTAGTATGGTAAAACGTGGTGAAAAGGAAGGCAGCGGCATGCTGGTTGGATCTTCAACAAGGACGGTCGATTCCAAAGGTCGCATAGTGCTGCCCAGGGAGTTCCGGAGGGGCTTCGAGGGCGGCTTGATGGTAACCAAGGGCCTCGATGACTGCCTGTACCTGCTGCCGATGAGGGAGTGGGACCGCCTGGTGGCGAGGATTGAAGAGATGCCCTCGGGCAGCGAGGCCACCCGGCGTTTCTCCCGTATCTTTTTCGCCAACGCGAGCCACCTGGTTCCGGACGGGCAGGGGCGCATCCTGATCCCCCCGAGGCTCCGGGAGATGGCCGGGCTCAGCAAGGAGGTCGTCGTCGTCGGCCTCTCCAATAAAGCCGAGGTCTGGGACCCGCAGCGCTGGTCGTCCTACGAGGACGAGAGCGCGGCTCATTACGAGCAGGCGGCGTCGGACATCGGGGTTTGACATGCCGGATGGCGACGACGGGGTGCACGAGCCCGTCATGGTCAGAGAAGTCCTCGAGTATTTGAGGCCGGAAAAGGGGAAGGTGATCGTAGATGGCACGCTCGGAGCAGGTGGACATGCTGAGGCTATCCTTGAACGTATCACCCCGGGAGGCAGGCTCATTGGTATTGACCGGGACCCGTCGGCAATTGCTCGCGCGAAGGAGAGGCTGGGCGAGATGGCTGAGGCGGTCGGTTACCATAGCGAAAATTTCAGAGATATACGCGCCGTCCTTGGCGGCGAGGGCCTGAGCGAGGTCGACGGCATACTGCTCGACCTCGGGGTCTCGTCAATGCAACTGGACCAGCCCGCGCGTGGCTTCTCGTTCCGCGGTGACGGGCCGCTCGACATGAGGATGGGGCCCGATGCGCCGCGCACTGCCGCGCAGATAGTGAACGCCGAATCGGAGGACGAGCTCACGCGGATCCTCCTGAAATACGGAGAAGAGCGGTGGGCCAGGCGGATCGCTCGTTTCATCGTGGACGCCCGGAGCCGCGGGCCGATCGAGACCACGGGACAGCTCGAAAGAATAGTGAAGGACGCTATCCCGTCGGGGGCCAGGCGCGGGAAGAGGCACCCCGCCAGGAAGACGTTCCAGGCGCTGCGGATCGCGGTGAACGACGAGCTCGAGGGTCTTAAGGAGGGGATCGCGGAAGGGATCGATTGCCTGGCCGATGGCGGGCGGATAGTCGTGCTGACCTATCAGTCCCTCGAGGACAGGATAGTCAAGAGCACTTTCAACTCCCTGGCAAAAGGAACGGACAATCCGCCCGCGCAACCGCTCGGCGATCTTGCGGTCGTCGAGGTCCTGACAAAGAAGCCCCTGCTGCCCTCCACCGGGGAGAGAGAACGTAACCCCCGGTCCCGGAGCGCCAAGCTGAGGGCCGCCGAAAGGCTCGCAGGGGTTGGTCTTTCATGAAGGCGTCGAGTGCAAGCCGGGGTCGCGCGCCGCGGTCGGGCCGCGAGATCGAGCCGCCGCGGGAGAAGGGCCTTTCCGTAGGCCTGGTCTTCGTCATACTCGTTTTCCTGGCCGCGACCGGCGTTTTCATGCTCGTGATGCGTCAGTGCACAGTGAGGGCCGACGTCGAGATGAGGAAGGTGGAATCGCGCATCGCCGAGGAGAGGTCGAAACAGGAATCGCTCCGACTGACGTTGGCCAGGCTCAAATCACCGGGACGGGTCGCGCGCATCGCCGGTGACGAGCTCGGCCTGACGGACCCTTCCGGAGTCATTTACCTCAGGTACGCGCGTGACGCTTCCGGAAACGTATCCACGCAAAGCACCTTCGAGGAGCTGCCTGCGCCCGCGATCAGGGCTAAACACGAAAGAGGCGCGCGGGTCGCGACCGGCGAAACGTCCGAAGAAGGGACGGCCGAGCGGAGCGGGGAGGAGACCTCTGGCACGGGCTTGTGACAGTTCGTCTGTGAAGAGAACCAGTGACAGGAGGATCGCGGTTGTCACGTGCGCCCTTATGGCGGGTCTCGCCGCGGTAACAGGGAAGCTCGTTCTGGTCCAGGGGCTCCAGGCGTCTCGTTACAAGCAACTCGCCAGCAGGCAGCGCGCCGCCACGATGAGGATCACGCCCCACCGCGGCACGATCACCGACCGCGAGGGCGAGATCATGGCCATCAGCAAGGAATGCTCAGCGGTATATGCCACCCCTTACCTGGTCAAGAACAAGAAGGGTACCGCCAGGAAGATAGCCGAGGTGCTCGGGGATGACCCCGACGAGATCCTCAAGAAGCTGTCATCTGGTGGAGGTTTCGTCTACCTGGCCAGGAAGCTGGACAAGACCCTCGCAGACAAGCTCGAGGCGATGAAGCTCGAGGGCGTCGGTTTTGTCCAGGAATCCAAGCGTTTCTACCCGCTCGGAAGCCTGGCCGCCCAGGTGCTGGGGATCGTCGATATCGACAACAAGGGTCAGGCCGGGCTGGAACTGTACTACGAGGACCTGCTGGGAGGACGGGCCGGAGAGGTCATGCTCGAGCGCGACGCCGCGGGCAATCCCATACCCGGCAGCGAGAGGAACGAAAAAAGAGCCACGGACGGCGTGGACATACAACTCACTATCGACAAGGACATCCAGGCAGCAGCCGAGGACGCTCTTGCCGGGGCCGCTGCCCGGTACGGCGCCAGGGCGGCGACCGCCGTGGTGATGGACTGCAACACCGGGGACATACTGGCTATGGCCTCGAATCCCACGTTCGACCCGAACAACCGGGAAAATATTGATCCCGCGTCGATGAGGAACCGCGCTGTAACCGATGTCTACGAACCGGGTTCGTGTCTGAAGATCATAACCGCGGTCGCCGCGCTTCAGACCGGCGTCGTGGCCCCCGACACGGTTGTCCAGGTGCCGAGCGAACTGCGGGTTGCCGATGCCAGGTTCAAGGATGCCGAACCCAAACCGACCAGGCAGCTTCCTTTCAGGGAGGTTATCAGCCAGTCCTCGAACGTCGGCACCATCGTTACCGCCCTCAAGTTAGGAGATAAAACGCTCAGCGAGTACATGAGCCGCTTCGGAGTCGGACATAAGACCGGTGTCGATTTCCCCGGAGAGGTCAACGGAGTACTGCCGCCGCTGGCTTCGTGGGCCGGCACCAGCGCGGCCACCATCTGCATCGGTCAGGGCGTATCGGTCACTCCTTTGCAGCTTGCCTGCTTCGCCGGTGCCATCGCGAACGGCGGCAGGAAGATCTGCCCCCATTTCATGAAGGCCAAGATAGCCGGGTCGGGAGTTGTCGACATGGGACTGGGCGGACTGGGCGAGGAGTTCATCTCCGCTGACGCCTGCCGGCTGACCAGGGAGATAATGGAGCAGGTCGTATCCCCGGGCGGCACCGGGACAAAGGCGGCGGTCAACTACTACAGGGTCGGCGGAAAGACGGGCACAGCCGAGAAGCCGAACCGGGGCGGAGCCGGTTACTCGGGCACTTACATGGCCACGTTTGTGGGGTTTGCTCCCGTCGAACGTCCGCGCATCGTCTGCATGGTCGTGCTGGACGAACCTACCCCGATCTGGGGAGGCGAGACGGCCGCCCCGGTGTTCAGGAACATAATGGGCTTCAGCCTTCAGCATCTGAAGATACCACCTTCGTGGGCGGATCGGGGCGCGGCGCCGGGAGGTAATGGGGATGCGGGAGACGGCCAGGCTCGCGATTGAAATATTCAAGTGCGGGATGCACAGGGGAGAGAGGCGCTGCTTGACATTGACCTGGTCCAGGTCTACAAGGAACCATGTGAAAAGGTCGGGAGAGAACGCTGCGAGGCACGGACATGTTGCTGAGAGAACTGCTGGACAACATTGATGAGAAAAAGACGACCGGTGCGCTGGATGTCGAGGTCTCCGGGCTGGCTTACGACAGCCGCGCGGTCGCGGAGGGCGACGCGTTCTTCTGCATACGGGGGCTCGTCACCGACGGGCACCTGTACGCCGCCCCGGCCGCCGCCCGTGGAGCGGTCGTGGTCTTCGTGGAGAGGGAGCTCGAGGAGGAACTCCCCGCGGGGGTAGCCCTGGTGGAAGTGCCGGACACGCGCTACGCGATGGCCCGCCTTTCCTCGGCATATTACGGGCAACCGTCGCGGGAGATGAGGCTCGTGGGAGTGACCGGAACGAACGGCAAGACGACCACCGCGTTCCTGGTCGAGAGCATTCTCAAGGAAGAGGGCGGGGTCACCGGCCTCATAGGCACTGTGGAGAACCACATCGGGAACGCGGTGGAGGAAGTCACCCGGACCACACCGGAATCCCTTGACCTGCAGAGACTGCTCCGGCGCATGGCGGACGCCGCGGTGGATACGGTAGTCATGGAAGTGTCGTCACACGCCCTGGAGTTGCACCGGGCGAGCGGATGCGAGTTCGATGTGGTTGCCTTCACCAACCTCACGCAGGACCACCTTGACTTCCACATCTCCCTCGAGGACTACTTCGGCGCCAAGCGGCGCCTGTTCGAGGGAGAGGAGTTCGGCCCTGAACGCGTCGCCGCGATCAATATCGACGACCCGTTCGGCAGGCGCCTCCTCGAGGAGACGTCGCTGCGGTCGATATCGTTCGGTCTCGAACCCGGGGCCGACGTCTGCGCCGGTGAGGTGGAAGTACTCCCCGAGGGAAACAGGTTCCTTCTGAAGACGCCCCGGGCCGAGACACGCCTGCTCACGCGCCTGCAGGGAAGGTTCAACGTTTACAACTGCCTCGCCGCCGCAGCGGTCGGGCATGCCCTGGGCGCCGCCCCCGAGGCTACAGCCCGCGGCCTTGAGAGGCTCGGTGGCGTGCCCGGGAGGTTCGAGAACATAGAGTGCGGTCAGCCGTTCACGGCCCTCGTCGACTACGCACATACCCCGGACGGGGTGCGCAACGTCCTCGAGGCGTGCCGCGAAGTGAGTGCCGGCAGGGTCATAATAGTGGTCGGTTGTGGAGGAGACCGGGACCGATCAAAGCGACCGCTGATGGGGCGGGTCGCGGTGGAGCTGTCCGATCTCGCCATAATAACCTCTGACAACCCCCGGGGCGAGGAACCATCCTCCATCATCGAGATGATGCTCGAGGGGGTGCGAGACGACTTCCCCGGGGAGCGCTATACCGTCGAGGTGGACCGCAGAATGGCAATACGCAGGGCGGTCGAAGAAGCGGAGGAGGGGGACCTCGTCGTCGTCGCAGGAAAAGGGCACGAGAGTGGCCAAATCTTTTCCGATGGGGTAATTCCGTTCGACGACAGACAGGTGTTGAGAGAGTGCCTGCGGGAGGCCAGGGGTGCGCAGTCTCAGCCTTAAAGAAATAGCCGAGGCCACCGGAGGCAGGCCTGCTGGTGAATGGGCCCGGCTCAGCGTTACCAGTGTGGGAACCGACACCAGGCTCCTCAGGAGCGGTGATCTCTTTGTCGCTCTCAGGGGCCCCAATCACGACGCGAACGGGTTTCTCGACGATGCCGCGCGCGGGGGCGCGAAGGCTGCGGTAGCGAGCTCGAAGAGCCCGCTCGCCGCGGACTTTCATTCTCGCAACCCTGAGTTTCCCCTGGTCCTGGTGAAAGATACGCTGGAGGCACTGGTCGCCCTCGCGGCCCATGTGCGGCAGTCGCTGGACATCGACGCGGTGGGAATTACGGGCACCACGGGCAAGACCTGCACCAAGGACATGCTGGTCTCGATTCTCTCGCGCGACCGAGGAGTGGCCGGCTCGAAAGGGAGCTTCAACAACGAGGTGGGGATACCGCTCACGGTGTTCGGTGTAAGAAAGAAAGACAGCGTGCTGGTTGCCGAAATGGGCGCCCGCCGCCCCGGGGATATCCGCAGGCTTGCCGAAGTCGTGCGTCCGCGGATCGGGATCATCACCAACGTCGGTCCAGGGCACCTCGAGCTCTTCAAGACCGAGGAGACCGTGGCCAACACCAAGGCGGAGCTCGCGCGGTGCCTGCCCGAGGAAGGAAGCCTCCTGCTCAACGCGGCGGACCCCTGGAGCAGGAAAATAGCGCGCCAGACCAGGGCGCGGATCACCATGTTCGGCGCGGGCCGCGGCTCTGAGTACAGGGCCTGCGGGGTCACGACCGATGGAGACGCGAGACCGTCGTTCGCCATTCGGGGACCCGGCCTGGAGGTTGAGGTCAGGTTGAACGCGATCGGAAGGCATCAGGTTGATAACGCGCTGGCCGCTGCCGCGTGCGCGCACCTGATGGGCGCCGGCGCATCCGAGATCAAGGCCGGTCTCGAAAAGGCGAAGCTTTCGGCCTGGAGAACCGAGCGAACGGTCTGCACAGGTGGCTGCACGGTAATCAACGACGCGTACAACGCTAACCCTCGGTCGATGGAGGCGGCGCTTGACACTCTTGTCGATGCCTCGGGCGCAAGGCGTTCCGTCGCGGTGCTGGGAGGCATGGCCGAGCTCGGTTCGAAGAGCGACGACTTCCACCGGGAGGTGGGAGTGAAGGCGGCGGAGCTCGATATCGACCTGCTGATAACGGTAGGAAAAAGAGCCCGTGCGATCGCCTCCGGTGCGATCGAGGGTGGCCTGCCCCGCGGCAGCGTCTTCCGCTGCAACGACGTGCCCGGGGCCATCGACCTGCTGTCCTGCCTGCTGGAACCGGAGGACGTGGTCCTGGTCAAAGCCTCCAGGGTGATGGGGCTCGAGACGCTGCCTGCAAGGATCGCCTCCCCCGCTTTCGTTCAGGGCAAACCGGTGGCCGATGTATAGGGTACTCGGGGCGGCGTGCGTGGCCGGTCTGATATGTCTTACTCTTACTCCTCTTCTGATCCGCTTCCTTCGCAGGATGGAGTACGGCCAGGTCATTCGCGAGGACGGACCTCACGCCCACTTCGCCAAGAAGGGCACTCCTACCATGGGCGGGATACTGATCGTCCTCGGTACGGTTATCGGTTACTGCGCGGTCTCCCGCTTCACACCGGAAGGGCTCGCGGTCCTGCTGACGATGGTGGCATGCGGGGCCCTCGGGTTTCTGGACGATTTCATCCAGATCCGAAAAAAACGTTCCCTCGGGCTCAAGCCGACTTACAAGATCATCGGCCAGGTGGTAATCGCGCTGGGGTTTACGCTCATGGCGACCCAGTGGCATACCCCCGGGTATCCCGCCCTGCCGATGAAGCTCAGTTTTCTCGGAAACACTTTCATCAACCTGGGGTGGTTCTTCTTCATCTGGGTCTTCATAATGATAATCTCCGCCTCCAATGCGGTGAACCTGACAGACGGTCTGGACGGGCTTGCCAGCGGCTCGATGGTCATCGTCATGGCCGCATATCTCCTCATCGCTTTCACGATGTTCAGGCACCCGATCAGCCAGCACCCGAAGTTCTACTCGTTCTCCGGTTCCCCGGCGCTCGACATGGCGATCATCGCCAGCGCGGTGCTGGGCGCCTGTGTGGGGTTTCTCTGGTGGAACGCCGCCCCTGCGCGAATATTCATGGGTGATACGGGCTCGCTGGCCCTCGGGGGCGTCATGGCGGCCATCGCCATCATGACCAGGACGCAACTGCTGCTGCTGATACTGGGCGGGTTGTTCGTGATCGAGACCGCGTCGGTGGCGATTCAAGTCGGAGTTTTCAAGCTGACCGGCGGCAAACGGGTTTTCAGGATGGCGCCGATACACCACCACTTCGAACTTGCCGGCTGGTCCGAGTTTACGGTGATGGTCAGGTTCTGGATAATCTGCGGGTTCTGCGTCCTGAGCGGTTTCGCGGTGTTCTACGTCGATTTCGTCAGCAGGGTGCCATCATGAAGGAACTCGAGGGCGAGGACGTTCTCGTCGTCGGCCTCGGCACCAGCGGACAGGCGGCCGCCGTTGCGCTCGCGGGGATCGGCGCCAGGCCGGTGGTGGTCGACAGGCTGGCTGAGCCTGCCCTGGGAGCCGCCCTGAAATCTCTCGAAGCGTCCGGGATCGAGGTGCGCCTGGGCGTTGACGTGCCCGAGGACCTGAATTCCTTCCGCGCCGTGGTGGTAAGCCCCGGGGTACCGCACCGGGCTCCAGTGCTGGAGAAAGCGCGGGAACTGGGCAAGCGCGTTATCAGCGAGCTGGAACTCGGCTTCCGCCTCCTAGAGGGACGTACAATGGTGGCGATAACCGGGACGAACGGCAAGACGACGACGACCAGGATCGCCGCCGCGATGCTCGACAGACCCGGTCGGCGGGCGATTCCGAGCGGCAACATCGGCACTCCGTTGGTAAGCCTTGTCGGAAGCGTGGGCGCCGCCGACGTGCCCGTTGTAGAGGTCTCCTCGTTCCAGCTTCAGAACGTCGAGCGGTTCCACGCCCGCGTTGCGGTCATGCTGAACCTGGCCCCGGACCATTTCGACTGGCACAGGGACCTCTACGAGTACGCGAAAGCCAAAGCGCGAATTGTCGAGAACATGCTGCCCGAGGAGTTCTTCGTCTACAACTGCGAGGACCCGTTCTGCCGCGAGGTGGCCGCCGGTGCCCCCGGGATAACGATAGGCTTCGGTCTCCACAGGGTGGAAGGGGCTTCCGTCTGGCTGCGCGACGGTATGATAGTCACCGGAGGCAGGCTGCCCGCTTCGGAGCTCCTCGAAGTGGCCGGATTGAACGTACCGGGGGCGCATAACGTACAGAACATGATGGCGGCTTCAGCCGCGGCCCTGGCCCTCGGCGAGGACCCGGAACGGGTCCGGGAGGCCGCGGTGGCTTTCGAGGGGCTGGAGCACAGGTGTGAACCCGCGGGAGAAGTGGACGGCATCACCTTCTACAACGACTCCAAGGCGACAAATCCCCACGCGACCCTGCACGCGGTGAAGGCGTTTCCCGGAAGGTTCGCGCTCATTATGGGTGGAAGGAACAAGGGGCTCGAATTTTCCGATCTCGCGACGGAACTGTGCGAACTGATGGAGGAGGGGCGTCTCGCGGGGGTGATCCTGACGGGAGAGAGCGCCGGGGATATCGGCCGGACGCTCGAGGCGGCCTGTCCTGGAGCCGCCGTGTCGAGTATCCGCCTGGCCGACGACCTGGCCGAGGCGGTGTCGGTCGCAATGGAGACCGTAGAACGCGGCGATTCGATCCTTTTCTCACCCGCGTGCGCATCGTTTGACATGTTCGAGGATTACAGGGACAGGGGTAAAGCGTTCAAGTCGGTCGTGCGTGAGCTCGCGGGAGGTGCGCGAAGTGGCGGCGTGCCCTGAACCGGTACGAAGAGCAACACCTTCCAGGGTTCAGGGGTCGCGCCCGGCTCGAGCCCGGGAACTGCCGGGGAGCGCGCGGCGCAGTGGGCCGGCCGCCGCCGCCGGACGGAAGACATCCGGTGGACGCCCGAAGACCGGCGAGGCAGCCGTCCGGCCGCGCGACCGAAAGCGGGTGCGCCCCGAACGTCCGGGAGCCGGGACGCAGACGCGCGCTTTGATCGACAGGACTCCACTCGCTTACCTCGTGTTGATACCGGCCGTCGCCTTGCTGCTGCTCGGGTTGGTCATGGTCTTCTCCGCGAACTCCGTGGTGAGTTCCAACTTGAAGGTGGGCGGCTACAGCACCTTTTTCGATCAGCTCGCGTGGGCGGGGCTTGGCCTTCTGCTGATGGTCTTCTTCGCGAAATTCGACTACCACAGGGTCGGGAAGCTCTCTATTGCCGGGGTCGTCGTGGCTTTCGTTCTGATGGGCCTGGTGAGAGTGATAGGCAGGGAGGCCTACGGCGCGAAGAGGTGGATCGTCCTCGGGCCGCTGACGGTGCAGCCCACCGAGATACTGAAGTTCGCTCTCGTCGTTTTCGCCGCCTACGTCCTGGCGGTGAAGTCCGAGAAGCTGGAGAGTTTCGGCCATCTGTTCTTCCCCGCGGTGGCATTCACGCTGGTGGGCGCGGGTCTCGTGCTGGCACAGCCGGACCTCGGCAGCGCGCTCGTCCTGTGCCTGTCGGTGATGGTCGTGCTCGCGGTGGCGAAGACGAAGGCCTCGCACCTCCTTGCGGTAGGGGCCACAGGAACCGCTGCGGCGTTGTTCTTCGCGCTTCTGGCTCCGTACAGGAGGGCCCGGCTCTTCTCTTTCATCGATCCGTGGAAGACCCCAAGGGGCGCCGGGTACCAGGTCATCCAGTCGTACATCGCGCTTGGGACCGGCAACTTCAAGGGCCTGGGGCTCGGCATGAGCAGGCAGAAGTTCATGTACCTGCCGAACGCGCACACCGACTTCATATTCTCGATAGTGGGGGAGGAGCTGGGCATGGTGGGGACGATCACCGTCGTATGCCTGGTTGCGCTGCTGGCGTACGGCGGGATGAGAATAGCCGCGAGCGCGCCGGACGAACTCGGCAGGTTGCTCGCGGCGGGCATCACCGGATTGATCGTTATCCAGGCCCTTGCGAACATGGGGGGCGTGACAGGCCTTCTGCCCATCACCGGCGTACCTCTGCCACTGGTATCAAGCGGCGGCTCGAGTCTGTGCGTAGCCCTCGCGTGCATCGGGATACTGCTGAACATCGCGGCGAGGGGCAAAGCGGGGGTTTCAAGTTGAGGCTTGCCGTCACCGGAGGCGGTACGGGAGGTCACATCTATCCCGCGATGGCCGTCGCCGAGTACGCGATCGAAAACATCCCCGGGACAAGCGTGTTGTTCATCGGCTCCAGCTCAGGGCCCGAAGGTGGCGCCGCTGGAGCGGCGGGGTTGCCGTTCGCGGGCCTGGACGTCGAGGGAGTTGCCGGCAAGAACCCGCTGAAGGCCGCTTCCGCGCTGTTGAAGTTCCGGCGCGCCGCGCGTGCGTGCCGGAAGATATTGAGGGACTTCGGAGCGGAGTGTGTCCTGGGGACGGGGGGTTACGCATCGGCCCCGGCCTGCAGCGCAGCCCTCCGGCTGGAGGTTCCGCTGATACTCCACGAGATGAACCATGACCCCGGGCTGGTGACCAGGTTGTACGGAAGGCGGGCGTCCCGAGTCGCCATTGCCTATCAAGAGACGGCCGGGCTGTTGCCCGCCCGCTCGGAAACGGTCGTCACCGGGGTGCCGGTAAGGCCGGCGATCGGCCGACTTGCCATGGAGGAGACCGCCGCCCGACTCCGCGAGGAGGGCATGGCGCGTTTCCGGCTTGAGCGCTCACGCGCCACTCTCCTGGTTTTCGGGGGAAGCCAGGGTGCCAGGGTGCTTAACGAGAGCCTGTGGGAGGCGCTTGCCGAACAGGCGGGAAGGGCGGACCTGCAGGTTCTCCACCTGGTCGGGCGCAGGGATTTCCGCGATGAGCGAACGGCCGGCAGCGCGCGGATGCTCGCTGAAGGGCCGCTTCTCTACAGGCCCGTCGAGTACCTCGAGGCGATGGAGCTCGCTTATGCCGTAGCGGATCTTGCGGTCACCCGCGCCGGAGCCGGCACCCTGGCGGAACTCGCGGTAGTGGGGCTGCCTGCCGTGCTGGTCCCGTTCACGCATTCCGCCGGCGGGCATCAGGCGAGGAACGCGCGAGCGCTTGAAAAGACCGGCGCGGTGAAGGTCGCCCCCGAGGAAGGCGGGAGCGCGCGACCGGGTGTCGAGCTCGCTTTCGAGGCAATCGGAGATCCGCGCGTGCTGGAGAACATGAGGGAAGCCGCCAGGACCTCCGGCCTTGCGGATGGGGCCAAAGGGATCATCACCCTGATAGAAGAAGTGACATAGAACATGGACGAAGTAACTGGAACGCCGGAACCGATAGATCTCCTGGCCGTGCCCCGTGATTCGGTCTTTCACTTCGTGGGCATCGGCGGGGCGGGAATGAGCGCTATTGCCACGGTGCTGCTGGAAATGGGATTCACCGTAGAGGGGTCGGACCTCAAGGAGTCCTCTTACGTGCGGCGGCTGCGCGACGGCGGGGCCGTGGTCGGAATCGGGCATCGCGCGGAGAACGTCGGCGAATCACTGATACTCGTCAGGTCCTCGGCGGTTCGCGGCGACAACCCGGAGATACTGGAAGCCCTGCGCCGGGGGATCCCCGTCGTCTCGCGCGCGGCAATGCTGGCGGCGATCATGGCGACAGGAAGGGGCATCGCGGTTGCGGGAACACACGGCAAGACCACCACATCGTCACTTATCGCTTGCATGCTGAAAGGATGCGGGGCGGACCCTACATACCTGGTGGGCGGGGAGCTTAACGAGCAGGGCGGCAACGCCCATTTCGGCACCGGGGATTTCGTTGTGGCGGAGGCGGACGAGAGCGACGGCTCGTTCCTGCGGCTCCGGCCCGAGTTGGCGGTCATCACCAACATTGATTGGGACCACCTGGATTTCTTCGACAGCCCTGAGCACACAGAACGGATATTCCGCGACTTCCTCGAGCTGCTTCCGGTCGATGGCGGCGTCGCCGTCGCATGTGGGGACGACGAGAGGGCGCGGGCGGTCGCCGAAGATTATTTGCGCTCGGGAGGCAGGGTTGTCTTTTACGGGCGCGGTGAATCCAACGGGTATCGAGTAGTCTCGGCCGAGACCGGTGCCCGGGGTGGCACGTTCGAGGTCGCCTGTCCGGAAGGCGGGATGTCTAAGGTCGATGTCCTCCTTCCGGGGATGCACAACGTGTACAACGCCCTGGCCGCCCTCGCGGCTGGCCGTGAGTTGGGTTTTGAGATGGAGGAACTGGCTTCCGGCATCTCCACCTGCAAGGGCGTGAGGCGACGCTACGATACGGTGGGATCGCGTGGAGGTATCACGGTGGTAGACGATTACGCGCACCACCCCTCGGAAATCAAGGCGGTGCTGGAGGTGGCTGGAGCCGCCGGCGCCGAGCGGGTCGTGGCGGTATTTCAGCCGCACCGATACACGCGCACGCGTATGCTTGCCGGGGATTTCGCCGCGAGTTTCCAGGCGGCCGACCTCGTTGTGGTCACCGACGTGTATGGTGCGGGCGAGGAGCCCGAGCCAGGCGTTACCGGCAGGTTGATCGTTGACAGGATTCTCGAGGCTGATGCCTCGAAGCCGGTTGAGTACTTCGCGTCTCGCGCCGAGCTGGCACGGAACGTCGTTGCGCTGCTGAGCCCTGGGGACCTGGTGTTGACGCTCGGCGCGGGAGACATAACCATGTGCGCGCGCGAGATATTCGAGCTCCTGCCGCCCGACAGGGGATAGCCGTCATGAGTTCACCCGCCGGAGAAGGCCCGTTCCTCACATCGGGAGAGGGTTTCACGGTTTCACGGGGAGTGCGCTTATCGACGTTGACAACCTGGAGGGTAGGAGGACCGGCGCGTTACGTCATCGACGTCTCGAGCGAGCGTGCCCTGGTCGCCGTCGTCGAGAGGGCGAGGACCTCGGGCCTGCCGTTCCTGGTTCTTGGAAAGGGCTCCAACGTGCTCGTTTCGGACGCCGGTTTCGATGGAGCGGTCATAAGGCTCGGCGGTGAGCTGGCCGCGGTCGATGTCGAGGGTGAGGAGTTGACCGCCGGTGGGGGTGCCAGCCTGCGGGCGACCGCCCTGCGGGCCGAGGAGGAGTCGCTGAGCGGTCTCGAGTTCCTGTCCGGGATCCCGGGGACGGCGGGGGGAGCGGTGGCGACCAACGCCGGAGCCTTCGGGAGGAACACCGCCTCGGTGCTGGCCCGTGTCAGGACGGTGGGTCCCGATGGCGCCAGGCGCTCGCGCGAGGGGTTTGAGGACGGGTACAGGTGTAGCCTGGTTGGCCCCGGGGAGATAGTCTTCGCTGCGACGTTCAAGCTTCGCCGGGAGGATGTGGCAACGGTGAAAAGTCTTACCCGGGAGTTCCGCTCGAGGAGAGAGGCGTCGCAACCGTTGCGTGAGGCCACCGCCGGGTCGGTGTTCAAGAACCCCCCGGGGGAAGCGGCCGGGCGGCTTCTAGACCGCTGCGGAGTCAAAGGGCTGGAAGTCGGAGGGGCGCGTGTGTCAAATGTCCACGCGAATTTCATAGTGAACGACGGCGAGGCGAGCGCGGCGGACATCGGGGAACTGATGAAGCTGATGGCAGCGCGCGTACGCGAGAGATTCGGCATCGAGCTCGAGCCTGAAGTAAGGCTCGTAGGTTTTCGGGAGGGGAGCCCAGCATGAAAGTGGCGGTCCTTATGGGCGGCATGAGCGCAGAGAGAGAAGTGTCCCTCGAGACCGGCGGCGCCGTCGCGGCGGCTCTGCGCGAGCTGGGACACGAGGCCCTGGAGATCGACGCCGACAGGGAACTGCCCCTCAAGCTGGCGAAGGCGAAACCGGATGTCGCGTTCCTTGCCCTGCACGGCCGGGGCGGAGAAGACGGGACGGTGCAAGGCATGCTGGAGGTGATGCGCATACCTTATACCGGGTGCGGTGTTCTTTCCAGCGCGATGGCGATCGACAAGGTGGTGGCCAAGGAGATACTCGCCCACAACGGCCTTCCCGTTGCCGAAGAGGTGGTGCTGAGCCGCTTCCGGGCGGCCGGGGAGCTGGAGCTGGCGGGGGTGGAACTGGGGTTTCCGCTGATGGTGAAGCCGGCCTGCGAAGGTTCCAGCATAGGCGTGGTGAAGGTGGGCTCGACCGAGGAGCTCGAGCGGGTTCTGCCACAGGCGTTCGAACGCGACGAGCGGGTCATGCTCGAGCGGTTCATCGACGGCAGGCTTTTCACGGTAGGCGTTCTCGGAAGCGAGCCCACGGTGCTGCCGGTGTTGGAGATAGTCACCACCGAGAGCTTCTACGATTTCACCGCCAAGTACCAGCCGGGGAAGAGCGAGTACATAGTGCCGGCCGATCTCGACCCCGGGCAGACCGCGGAGGCGCAGGGCATAGCCTTGGATTCGTTTCGGTGCCTTTTCTGCGAGGGCATCTCGAGGATCGACCTGATGCTGGAGACTTCAACGGGCGCCTGGTACGTGCTCGAGGTGAACACCATGCCGGGCATGAGCGTGCTCTTTCCCAAGGCCGCAGCCGCGGCCGGGATGAGTTTCAACGATATCGTGGCAACGGTTCTGGAAGGGGCGAGATTAAAGATCGAACTCGAGGGTTGAGAGCGTGAAGCGGCTCAAGCGCCCCGGGCGACTCGGAGACACCCATAGGCCCCGCAGTCCCTGGCGTGTGGTGAAGATGACCTGCGCCTCGGTCCTCGTCGCGTCTCTTGTGCTGGCAGTGGCTGCTGCCTGCCTCGCCCTGTTTTCCGGCGCATGCAATATAAGAAAGGTCAACTTCAACGGGAACAGAGTGATGTCGGATGAGGCGCTCAGGCAGCTCAGCGGGATTGACGGCTACAAGAACCTGGTAACACTTCCGGTCGGAAGGATTGCTGTCAACCTGGAGGCGAGCCCATGGATAGCGAAGGCGCATGTCCGGCGTCGCCTGCTCGATACCGTGGACATACGGGTGGACGAGCGCAGGCCGGTCGTGATGCTTGATTACGCTTCAACGGGGATGCTGGCGGACCGGTCCGGTTTCGTCATGGCCAGAACTCCGCTCAGCGGCTTTCCCGAACTGCCCCGGGTTCACGGCGGCGCTTCGGTCCCGCCGGTGGTAGGAGAGAAAGTCAAGGACAGGAAGGTGCTTGAATGCGTCAGGGTCCTGGGGTCGATGACACCTCAGGTGAGGGGCGTTTTCGCGCTGGGAAACCCGTTCGACGGCAGAGGGCAGGTGTTCATCACCAGGCTTGGGTTTCAGGTGGTTTACGGCTCTGAATCGGATGGGCGGAAAAAGAACGAAGTGCTCTGGGTTGTGGTAGTGGATGTCCAGAAAAACGACAGGAAGATCGCTTACGTGGACGTACGAGTCCCGGACTCGCCGGTTATCCGGCCTTTGTGATCAGGGCTTGCCACGGGCGCACTTGCGTACTTTTACGGGAAGGGATTATACTGAAGCCTAAATCAGGGTCAAGATATATCTTTAGTATACGGTGATTAGTTATTGGAAAGACCCTGACTGATTTATCGATGCGGGCAACGGACAATGCAGGACGCAGAAGCCGCGAAGAGAGGCTTCGGCGCCCCGGAGGAGTAACGGGGGGGCGCATCTGTCGGCCGGGGAAAGGAAGCTGTCATGCCAGAAGACCTTAAGCAGTTCTTCGCGGTGATCAAGGTCGTTGGTGTCGGGGGCGGAGGCAACAACGCCATCAACCGGATGATCAGGGACGGGATGACCGGAGTGGATTTCATCGCCGTGAACACTGATGCGCAGGACCTGCTCGCATGCGATGCGGATGTGAAGATCAGCGTGGGGGAAGAACTCACCCGTTTCCTCGGCACGGGCAACCAGCCCGACATAGGCCGCGAGTCGGCGGAGGAGCACCGCGACGAGATCAAGGAGGCGTTGAAGGGCAGCGACATGGTCTTCATAACCGCGGGCGAAGGTGGCGGCACCGGCACCGGCGCTGCGCCGGTCGTCGCGGAGGTCGCCAAGGAGCTGAACGCGCTGACAATTGGAGTGGTGACCAAGCCCTTCGACTTCGAGGGCACCCACAGGCGCCGCCAGGCCGAGGAGGGCATCGAGAATCTGCAAGAGAAGGTGGATACCCTCATTATAATTCCCAACGATAAGTTGTTCGAGCTCACCGATTCGCGCATAAGCATCGAAGAGGCGTTCAGGAAGGCCGACGAGGTCTTGCGCTACGGCGTGCAGGGCATCACCGACCTCATCAACATTCCCGGCCTGATAAACCTCGACTTCGCCGACGTCAAGAAGATTCTCTCCATACCGGGTTCCGCGCTGCTGGGGGTAGGCGAGGCCTCGGGCGAGGACAGGGCCGTCAAGGCCGCCGAGAACGCCGTCTCCAGCCCGCTGCTGGAGTCCTCGATAGACGGGGCCCAGGGCGTGATAGTCAATGTGACCGGCGGCGCGGACACGAGTCTGCAGGAGGCCAGGGACGCCGCCGAGATCATCAGGGGCGCCTGCGATGCCGACGCTGAGGAGATATTCGGGGTGATCATCGACCCGGCTCTCTCGGACAAGGTGAAGGTCACGGTGATCGCTTCGGGCATAGAGATCGGCAGACTGGGATTTGCCCGGCCAGCGAGAGCTACAAGGCGCAGGGTGGAGGCAGAGGAGGAAGAGCGCGAGGTTCCGCGCGAGCGCGCGCCCAGGGAACGCGAGCGAGCGGGAAAGACCGTCTTCGAGGAGGAGGACATTACCATTCCACCTTTCCTGAGGAACCGCTAAACCCTGAAGTGAGAGTTTAGCTATTACTTGATGGTTAGCCACTACTGGCGTCGCACAATTTCTGTTTTTCTTTCCTTTTATTGAGCGGTCGCGCACCGGGAAACGTATTGCCCGCAACGTAAACGCTCCCCGAATCAATGCCCTCCCTAATGGAACCGACAGAAGTGTTCCGAGACTGATTTTCGTTGAGCCATCTGCGCAGCGGGGGTCGGGAAAGAGGTGCGGGAATCAGCAGTTGCATGAAGGAAGGACTACGGTTTCCGTTGCCGCACGGTAGGCTCTGACGGGGAGCGCGTCACAAGTCACCGGACGAGGCTTGCGAAAACTGGCGCATCGCGGTGCCGTTTGATAGTATGCGGCAGGCCCTGACGGTGGAACGGAATCGTACCGTCCCGATGTCTCGGCCGCGCGTGCACGTCAGGCAGAGAATTCGAAAGGATACGATGGAAGAAACCGGGAACCGGCCCAGAACGTTCATCGCGGTGATGAAGGTCATAGGCGTCGGAGGCGGCGGCAACAACGCCATCAACAGGATGATGGAAGCCGGGCTTCAAGGAGTGGAGTTCATCGGGCTCAACACCGACGCTCAGGCTTTGAGAGGTTGCCACGCCGACGTCCGCATCGCTATCGGCGGTGACATGACGCAGGGGCTGGGGGCCGGCAACGACCCCGCCGTGGGTGAGGAAGCAGCCGAGATCAGCGCCGACGAAATCAGGGAGGCTGTCAAGGGAGCCGACCTCATATTCGTGACCGCCGGGAAGGGCGGTGGCACCGGCACCGGGGCCGCGCCCGTGGTCGCGCGCCTGGCGAAGGAGACTGGCGCCCTCACCGTAGGGGTGGTCACGAGGCCGTTCACCTTCGAAGGGCGCAAGAGAGGCGACCAGGCCGAGGGGGGCATAGACAGGCTGAAGGAGAACGTGGACACCCTCATAGTAGTGCCCAACGACAGGCTTCTCGATGTGGCGGACAGCATACCCGTGGTCGAGGCCTTCAGGCTGGCCGACGACGTCCTGCGCCAGGGGGTGCAGGCTATCACCGAGATAATCACGGAAGCGGGGGAGATAAACGTCGATTTCGCCGACGTCCGCGAAGTGCTCGAGGGCTCCGGGACGGCGCTCATCGGCATAGGGCACGCGACGGGCGAGGACCGTGCCAGGCAGGCGGCCATCAACGCCATAGACAGCCCCCTGCTGGAGTCGAGCATAGACGGGGCCACCCGTGTCCTTCTCAACATCTCCGGCGGGGGAGACCTGGCCCTCTACGAGGTGAACGAGGTCGCGGAGGTAGTGGCCCGGGCCGTCGACCCTGAGGCCAGCATGATTTTCGGGGCTGTCGTGGACCAGGCCCTGACCAACCACGTCAAAGTCACCGTCGTGGCTTCAGGCTTCAGGGAGAACGCGCGTCAGAGCCAGATCTCCGCACGCGCGGTGGAACGCGCCGCGCCGCGCTCCGGGCGGGAGGCCGGGCGGCCACGCAAAGTCGTCACCGAGCCCGAACCGGTCGATATCCCCTCGTTTCTCAGGAACCGCTGAGACCTGTTCCTTGCACGCCGCATCCCGGGGTCGGCGAAGCCGGCGGAGCGGCGGGGTGGCCCTGCTGGTATAATGTGATTGCGGAGCGGTTTGGTATTCACGCGCGGCCGCGAGGTCGCGCTTTAATAATGCACCCGGTAAGGTGACACGGATTTGAATATCGATGACAACGGCAGTCTCTGGCCGGCGATCCAGCCATTGCTTCTGCGCGTGGGGCGGCCTAGCCGCTACATGGGCGGGGAATGGAACTCCACGGAGATCCCGGAAAGCGGCACCAGGGTAGTCTTCGCATATCCCGACGTTTACGAGATAGGGACCAGCAACCTTGGCCTGGCGATCCTGCGTGAGGTCGTGAACGCCATCGAAGGGGCCAGCGCGGAACGGGCATACTCTCCATGGACGGACATGGAAGCCGCGATGAGGGCTTCGGGCATTCCCCTGTTCACGCTGGAGACCCACAGGCCGGTGCGGGACTGCGACCTTTTCGGCATCTCCATACCTCACGAGCTCACCTACACGAACATCCTCAATCTCATCGACCTGGCCGGCCTCCCGTTGCGGTCGGACGAACGAACCGTCGGGCCACTGGTGGTTGGGGGTGGATGCGGTACCGCCAACCCGGAGCCCCTGGCCGAGTTCTTCGACCTCTTCGTGCTGGGCGACGGGGAACAGGCGGTCACCGACATCGTGCTCCTGCTCGAACAGGGCAAAGAACGTGGATGGGACCGCGCCGAACTGCTCGACCGTGCTTCGCGGATAGGCGGCGTGTACCGGCCTTCCTGTTACACTCCCGAGTACAACGAGGATGGTGCGCTCCTGGCGACGGTTCCGGGGGAGGGAGCGCCCGCGCGGGTAACGAAGAGGGTCGACGACCCCGATGCGTGGCTTTTCCCAAGGGAACCCCTCGTGCCGTTCTGCGAGGCCGT
Organism: uncultured Acidimicrobiales bacterium; assembly: GCA_964512645.1. Classification (GTDB taxonomy): domain Bacteria; phylum Actinomycetota; class Geothermincolia; order Fen-727; family Anoxymicrobiaceae; genus CAZEJS01. The sequence goes on along the minus strand of CAZEJS010000018.1, from coordinate 23,591 downwards.
TCACGACCGGGTGAACATCGAGATCTTCCGCGGATGCACGCGCGGGTGCCGCTTCTGCCAGGCCGGCATGACCATGAGGCCGGTTCGAGAGCGCGCCGCCGGGAGCGTTGTCATGATGGCCGACGAGCTCACGCGCGGGACCGGTTACGACGAGGTCTCTCTCTGCTCGCTTTCCTCCACCGACTACACGCGTATAGCCGACGTCGCTGGCCGCATCACAGACCTGTGCGAGGGCCGGCACATAGACCTCTCGCTGCCTTCTCTGAGGATGGACGGCGGGTCGGCGAAGCTCGCCGCCCGTGTCGACCGGGGAGGTCGAGGCGGTCTCACCTTCGCCCCCGAAGCCGGGTCCGAAAGGCTGCGCAAAGCCATCAACAAGGATATCGACCAGGCGGACATGGTCGCCGCGGTCGTCAACTCGGTCGCCGCGGGTCGCCGCCGCATAAAGCTCTACTTCATGATCGGGCTTCCGGGCGAGACCGATGAAGACGTGGGCGCCATTTCGAGGCTGGTGTTCTCCTTGCGGGACGCTGTGAAGGCCGAAGGGCTGGTGCCGCCTTCCTTCAACGTCAGCGTCGCGACGTTCGTGCCGAAGCCACATACGCCGTTCCAGTGGTGCGCCCAGGACGGAATCGAGGACATAGTCCGCAAGCAGGGCATTCTCAAGCGGACGCTGCGCGCAAAAAGCGTGAACCTCTCCTGGCACGACCCCGAGATGAGCACGGTCGAAGGCCTGCTCGCCAGGGGCGACAGGAGGCTCGCGCGCCTGGTGCATCGAGCTTGGGCCTCGGGAGCCCGGTTTGACTCATGGTCGGAGCACTTCGATTTCCAGCGCTGGATGTCCGCGGCGGGAGACGTGGGCATAGACCCCGGCTTCTTCCTATACCGGAAACGGGGCGGGGACGAGGTCTTCCCGTGGGACCATCTCGATTTCGGGGTCGACAGGGAATTCCTGCGCGCGGAATACGACAGGGCGGCGCGGGGAGAGGTGACCGGCGACTGCCGCTGGACCGGGTGCGCCGATTGCGGGGTTTGCCGGAACCTGGGCGTCGGGCCGTCCCTGAAGGGGGCGGGAACAGATGCATGAGGCCGATGTCCCGTTGAGGCTCAGGGTGCGCTTCTCGAAGGAGGCAAGGGCGCGCTACCTCTCCCATACCGAGTATTCGCGCACATTGATGATGTCCGCCCGCCGCGCGCGCCTCCCCCTCGAATACGCCGGGCGGAAGATGTCGCGCATGAAGATCTCCCTCTCGCCGCCGTTGCCGATCGGCATTTCCAGCGAGGGGGAATACGTGGACTTCAACCTCACGTCGTACGTCCCGGCCGCCGAGGCGCAGAAGCTGCTCAACGAGGCGCTTCCGGAAGGGATCAGGGCCTGCGAAGCCCGCCTGCTGGCCGGGGACGCCAGGCCGGTCGGCAAGGTGATAGACACGGCTCTGTACGAGGTCGCGCTGCCGGGAGTGGCGGAAGGTGACCTGCGGCGCGCGGCTGAAGAATTTCTCGAGAAGGATTCGATCCCCCACGTCCGCGTGCAGCCGCGGAGGACCCGGACCGTGGACTTGAGGCCCGGCGTGCACCGGCTGGAGGTCGTGCGCGGCGAACAGGGAGGCGCCCCGGGCCTTGTCATGGCGCTCGACGACGGGATAGCCGGCACCACCAAGCCCTGGGAGGTGGTCGAGGTGGTCGCCGGGCTGGCGGGAGTGCCCCGTGAGACATGGGAGCGCGCGGCGGTGCGCAGGAAGGGCCTGTTCGTCCGGCGCGGCGACAGGCTGGTCCCGCCGATGGAGCTGGGGCGTGGATCGATGGCGGCCCGCAGGGGAGCAAGGGGAGGGTTTTATTGAAAAAGGTCAAGAAAGAACTCGTCGTCACCTGCGAGAAAGGCAAGTGCAAGCTTGCGCTTCTGGAAGATGGCGAGGTCGCAGAGGTCTACCTGGAGCGCGCCAGGAAACGCTCCGTGGTCGGCAATATATACCTGGGTCGGATAACCACCGTGCTGCCGGGGATGAGCGCCGCCTTCGTGGACATCGGGGTCGGCAAGAACGCCCTTCTCTACCAGCAGGACCTGGTTCTGATGGAGGACGGGTCTCACGTCAGACCTCGCCGTATCGGCAAGGCCCTCAAGGGCGGGGACCCCATTGTCGTCCAGGTTACCAAGGACCCCATGGGCAACAAGGGCGCGAGGCTGACGACCTACCTCAGCCTTCCGGGACGCCTGATGGTCTACATGCCGCAGTCCAAGCGATCGGGGGTAAGCCGCAAGCTGCCCGAGCGCGAGCGCGAGAGGCTCCGTAAGCTCCAGAAGGAAATCAAGCGCGACGAGGGCAGCACGATCATAAGGACCGCAGCCCAGAAAGCGCGAAAGAAGGACCTCCAGCGAGACGTGGACAACCTCGTGAAGCTGTGGCAGGAGACCCGGGAGAAGATCGCCTCGGCGAAGCCTCCCCAGCTCGTGTTCAAGGAGCCGGACCTCGCGGTGCGCGTCATCAGGGACGTCCTGACGCGCGATTTTAAAACCGTCTACGTGGACAACAAGACCGAGTTCGGTCGCATCAGGGACTATCTCAACCGGAACGCCCCGGACCTGCTCGACAGGGTGCAGCATTACAAGGAGAAAGAGCCTCTTTTTCACAAGTTCGGAGTCGACAGGGCGATAGAGGCCGCTTTGAGGCGCAAGGTCAGCATGCCCTCGGGGGGCCACATAGTCATCGACGAAGCGGAAGCCCTCACCGCCATCGATGTGAACACCGGCTCCTATACCGGGAAGAAGAGCCTCGAGGACACCGTCCTCAAGACCAACCTGGAGGCGGCGGTCGAAGTGGTGCGACAGCTGCGCCTGCGGGACATCGGCGGCATAATCGTGATCGACTTCATCGACATGGAGAACCCGGACAACAGGGCGAAGGTCCTCGAGAAGCTCGAGGCCGAGCTGGAACGAGACAGGACCAAGACACAGGTGGTGACCCTGTCGAGCCTCGGGCTCGTGGAGATGACGAGGAAGAACGTCACCGAGGGGCTGGCCGGTACCCTGGGGCGCGCCTGTCCCAGGTGTGAGGGGCGCGGCCTGTTGTTCGACGGGGGCGGGGACTGAGCCGGGCCTCCGGCGCGTGCGCAGCGTGGCTGCAGGACCTTGACAGGCAAGAGGACAGGTCTTGCCCGTCCGGGGAATTGAGCGGAGTCGCAGGCTGACGCGCTCGAAAGGGAACCCGCTAATGTGTATAATGCATAAATCGTTTAGCCGCAGGAGTTGATGATGTACGCAGTCATACGGACCGGTTCGAAGCAGTACCGGGTCGCCCCCGGCGACCTGATAACAGTCGAGAAACTCGACGTTCCAGAGGGAAAGAAGCACAGTTTCGAGGACGTAGTGCTCTTCCACGACGGCGAGAAGGCCATCGTCAACCCAAGGGAGCTCGCCAGGGTCAAGGTCGCGGCGAAGGTCGTGGGCCAGGGCAGGAGCAAGAAGCTGGTCGTCTACAAATACAAGCCGAAGAAAGGCTACCGGCGAAAAAGGGGACACAAGCAGCAGCTTACCCGCTTGAGGATCGAGGATATAATCGTGAGAAAGAGCGCTCCCAGGAAGGCGGCAGGCAAGCCGGAAGCCCCCGCTGAGGGCGCCTGAGGAGGTGTGCGGTAGATGTCCAGCAAGAAGGGTGTAGGGAGTTCGAAGAACGGGCGCGACAGCCAGTCCAAGCGCCTTGGGGCCAAGAAGTTCGGCGGCGAGCGCGTGCGCGGAGGCAATATCATAGTGCGGCAGTGCGGTACGAAGATCAAGCCAGGCGAGAACGTGGGGCTTGGCAGGGATTACACTATTTTCGCCAGGACCGACGGCATCGTGAAATACGAGACCAGGGGCAACAGGTCCGTCGTCAGCGTAGTGCCCGAGACCGCTCCCGAATGAGCGGCGCCCGCCGGGCTGACCGCCCAGGGGCGCCCGGCGTATAATGGAGACAGGCGGTTCCGAGCTACCCGGTGGGAGCGTCCGAAGTGAGCAAACGCAAGATACTTGTGGTTGATGACGACCCTACCATGGTCAAGCTCATCAACGTAAACCTGAAGCTCAACAACTACTCCGTGATCGAGGCCACGTCCGGCGAGCAGGCCCTCGATGTCCTGTCTGAAGAGTCCCTGGACCTGGTCGTGCTCGACATCATGATGCCCGGGGTCGACGGCTGGGAGGTGCTGAGGCGCATAAGGGGCAGCTCCGAGACCCAGGAGATGCCGGTCATCCTCGTAACCGCCAAGACACAGGACAGCGATGTCATCAGGGGGTGGGAACTGGGCGCCGACGAGTACGTCATCAAGCCGTTCAACCCGCTCCTGCTCGTCGAGGTCATCAAGATGGTGCTCGACCGCAGCTACGACGAGAGGCTGGAGCGCCGCCGGAAGCAGAAAGAGAAACTGGAAGTCCTGCGCAGCCTTTCGCGGCCGCGCCAGGACCCGTAACTCAGGCCGGTTTCCCGGTCCGACCCCAGCCGACCGAAAGCGTGCGATTCCATGTTCATTGACGAGGCCGAGGTTTTCGTGGAAGGAGGGCGCGGTGGAGACGGCTGCGCTTCGTTCCTGCGCGAGAAGTACCGACCTCACGGCGGGCCTGACGGGGGCGGCGGGGGCCCGGGCGGTTCGGTGGTCCTGGAGGCCAGCAACAGTGTGAGGACCCTGGTGGAGCTTTCGCGGCGCCGGAAGTACGGAGCCGGGAAGGGGTCCAGGGGCGGCTCGAAAGACAAGAAGGGCGCTCGTGGAGTCGACACGGTGGTCATGGTGCCGCCGGGCACGGTGGTGCGTGACGGCGAGGGGCGCGTGATAGCAGACCTCGTGGAGCCGGGCCAGCGGTTCGTTGCCGCGCGGGGCGGCAGGGGCGGCCGGGGCAACGCGGCGCTGGTAAACGAAGCCGGGCCACTGCCGCGGTTCGCGGAGAAAGGCGAGCCGGGCGAGGCGCGCAAGGTGAAGCTGGAGTTGAAGCTGGTGGCGGACGCGGCCATAGTGGGCTTCCCCAATGCGGGCAAGTCGAGTCTCGTCTCGCGAATCTCGCGGGCCAGGCCCAGGATTGCCGACTACCCGTTCACCACCGTGGAACCCAACCTCGGCGTAGTGGTCAGGGAGAATACGGATTTCATTGTGACAGACGTCCCCGGCCTGATAGAGGGCGCCAGCGAGGGGAGGGGGATGGGCATCGCCTTCCTGCGTCACATCGAGAGGACCGCTGTCGTGCTCTATCTTATCGACATGTCGCCGATGAGCGGCAGGCGCCCGGTGGATGACCTGGTGGTGCTCGAGCGGGAGATAGGGGGGTACAGCCCGGCCCTGCTCGAGAGGAGGAGGCTCGCCGCGGCGAACAAGATGGACCTGTCGCCCTGTGAGGAGGAGCTCGACGCGCTGCGGGCGGAATGCCGGCGCCGCGGCCTGGACCTCCTGAAGATAAGCGCGGTGACCGGGCAGGGGGTGCGCGAACTGATAGAGAGGCTGGGCGAACTCGTTGACGAGGCCAGGGCCGAGGGGATGCAGACAGGAGAGGGCGTCGTGTTTCAGCCGTCGCCCGCGGACGACGCCATCGACGTTTCCTCTTTCGACGGGCGCTTCGTAGTGAGCGGTGGGCGCGTCGAGCGACTGGTGAGGATGACCGACTGGAACAACGACGAAGCCAGGGCTCACATGGTTCGCAGGCTGAAGGCTTTGGGGGTCGAGGAGTTGCTGGCCCGTCATGGGGCCCGCGGGGGCGAGGAGGTCGAGATCGCCGGGAAGACCTTCGAGTACCTGCCCGAGTGTTCCGCCGCGGGAGCGGGGCCCCTGGAGCCGGACGCGCTCTCGCGGGAAGAACCGGAAGAGCGGGGCGCGGGCTCCTCGCCCGTGGAGGAAGAATGAGATGGACCGGATAAGGCGCATGGTCATCAAGGTCGGCACGGCTACCATCACCGAGCCGTCCGGCCGCTTGAGCCGCGGGAGGATCAGGCGGCTCGCCGGTGACGTGACCGAGGCCCGGGAGCGGGGCATCGACGTGGCGCTGGTATCGTCGGGAGCGATCGCCGCCGGGCTGGAGAGACTGGGGATGGACGAGCGGCCCGAGGACGTCCAGACCCTCCAGGCGGTGGCGGCGGTGGGACAGGGAATACTGGTCCGCAAGTACTCGGACCTTTTCGCCGCCGAGGGCATCACCGCCGGCCAGGTGCTCATCACCCAGCACGACATCACTCACCGCCAGCAGTACCTGAACGCCAGGAGGACGCTGGAGAAGCTCTTCGAAATGGGTGTGGTGCCGGTGGTGAACGAGAACGATACGGTCGCCACCGAGGAGATAACCTTCGGGGACAACGACATGCTGGCGGCGCTGGTCGCTTCCCTGGTGGGGGCGGACCTCCTGGTCCTGTTGACCGACACGGAGGGGCTCCTGACCTCCGATCCCAGGGACAAGGAAGACGCGAAGCTCATCAGGCGCGTCGAGAGAGTTACCGAGGAGATCGAGGGGGTCTGCGGAGAGCCGGGGAAGATGGGGCTCGGGGGCATGTCCTCGAAGGTTCAGGCGGCCAAGTCGGCGGCGTCCACCGGCGTAAACGTCATAATCGCCGACGGCAGGTCGCGGGGGACCGTCACGGACATACTCGACGGCAAGGAGCCGGGCACATTCTTTTCCGCCACCGGCAAGGTGCCCGCCAGGAAGCACTGGATAGGATACGCGCGGATCAGCAGGGGAGAGCTGGTGGTGGACGAAGGCGCCGCCAGGGCGCTCCAGGTCAGGCGGAAGAGCCTCCTGCCGGCTGGCGTGATAGAGGTCAGGGGCGACTTCGGCATCGGCGACTGCGTGGATATCGTAGACGCCGGGGGCAGGGCAATCGGCCGCGGGCTTACAGAGTACAGCTCCGATGAGGCTCGCAGGATCGCCGGCCTCAAGAGCGCGCAGATCACCAGGGTGCTGGGCGCCAGGGGTGAGGAGATAATAAACAGGGACGAGATGGTCGTATTCTGAGAGATGCGAGGTTATCGAAAGGTGACACGATGAGCGAGGTCGAGGAACTTGGCAGGAGGTCGAGGCTCGCCGCGCGCGCCATGGCGACGCTGACCACCGGGCAGAAAGACGAGGCCCTGCGCGCCATAGCGGACGCGCTGGAAGCGAGGACGGCGCAAATCATCGAGAAGAACGCGATGGACCTGGCCACCGGGCGTGAGCAGGGGATAAGCGCCGCCCTGGCGGACCGGCTGACCCTGGACGGGGCCCGGGTCAGGGAGATGGCCGACGGCCTGCGCGAGGTCGCCGCGCTGCGCGACCCCGTGGGCGAGGTGGTTGACGGCTGGCGCCTGCCCAACGGCCTGCAGGTCGAGAAGGTGCGGGTCCCCATGGGCGTAATAGGCATTATTTACGAAGCGCGTCCCAACGTTACCGTGGACGCCGCCGGGCTCTGCCTGAAGAGCGGCAACGCCGTCATCCTGCGCGGCAGCTCCAACGCCGTCAACTCCAACGCGGTGCTGACCGACGTCATAGCCGCGTCCGCAGGAGAAGCGGGCCTGCCCCGCGACTGCGTGCAGCTCGTGCGCTCCACCGACCGCGAGACCGCTAAAGAGATGATGCGGCTGCACGGCTTCATCGATGTCCTGATCCCCAGGGGAGGGGCGGGACTCATCAAGACCGTCGTGGAGAACTCGACGGTTCCCGTCATCGAGACCGGGACCGGCAACTGTCACGTTTACGTGGACGCCAGCGCGGAGGCGGGCATGGCGGTGGACATCATCGTGAACGCCAAGGTTCAGCGGCCGGGGGTGTGCAACGCCGCCGAAACGCTCCTGGTCCACGAGGACATCGCGGCGGACTTCCTGCCCGTCGCCGCGAGGGCGCTCCGGGCCGAGGGGGTAGAACTGCGTGGGGACGAGCGGGCGAGGAGTATCGTCGGCGACATGGTCGAGGCTACGGAAGAAGACTGGTATGCCGAGTATCTCGATCTCGTCCTGGCGGTGAAGGTCGTCTCCGACCTCGACGATGCGGTCGAGCATATCGCGCGGTACGGCTCCGGGCACTCGGAAGCGATTGTCACCTCGGAATACGAGAGCGCCCGGGAGTTCACCGGGCGGGTCGACTCGGCTGCCGTCTACGTGAACGCGTCCACGCGCTTCACCGACGGAAGCCAGTTAGGCATGGGAGCCGAGATCGGCATATCCACCCAGAAACTTCACGCCCGCGGGCCCATGAGCCTTCCCGAGCTGACAAGCACCAGGTTCGTGATCCGCGGCGAGGGGCAGGTGCGGGCCTGAGGCCGGCCCTGCGGCCAGGCCAGTTGCATAATTATTCGTTATTATGTAATATATTCATTTATCGCGCCCCGGGCGCGCCTTGTTTTCTATGTTGTGCCATCTATCGAGGGAGGGGAAGTTGCTGAAAGCCGCGGTGATTGGCGCATCGGGATACACCGGTGCCGAACTCCTGCGGATACTCTGGGGGCATCCAGGCTTCGAGGTCGCGGTCGCGACCGCCGGCCGCTTCGCGGGCGAGCGGATCGGGTCGTTGTACCCCTCGCTGGCGATGCAGTATCCGGGCGAGTACCTGGAGTACGACCCGGCACTGCTGGAGGGCTGCGACGTCGCGTTCTCGGGACTGCCGCACGGCGAGAGCATGGAAGTCATCGCACAGGCGTCGGACGCCGGGGTCAAGGTTGTCGATCTCTCTGCGGACTTCAGGCTTCCGGCCTCCGAGTACAGGGTGTGGTACGGGCTGGACCACGCGAGCCCGCAACTGCTAGCGAAGGCGGCGTACGGCTTGCCCGAGCTGTACCGTTCGAATATCTCGGGCGCGGAGTTGGTCGCGAATCCCGGGTGCTACCCCACCGCAGCGTTGCTGGGGCTCGCCCCGCTGGCAAGAGCGGGTTACCTGGAGGGGACCGTCGTCGTTGATGCGAAGAGCGGAGTATCCGGCGCCGGAAGGAAGCTTTCCCTGCCCACCCACTTTCCACAGGTGGCCGACGACGTGTCGCCGTACGGGGTGAGCGGCCACCGGCACCTGCCCGAGATCTGGGGCAGGTGCGAACAGATGGCCGACGAGAAGATCAACGTGGTCTTCACGCCGCACCTCGTTCCGATGAACAGGGGCATACTGTGTACGATGTACGTGGACCTTCCCGACTGCGGCCACCTGGCCGACATCAGGGGCCTCTACCGTGAGTCCTACTCCGGCGAGCCGTTCGTCCACCTCCTGCCGGAGGAGAGCTACCCTCACACCAAGGCCGTGCAGGGGACCAACAACTGCCACATCGCCGTCGACCTGGCGCACGGGGGCCGCACCCTCGTCGTCACTTCGGCCATAGACAACCTGGTAAAAGGCGCTTCGGGACAGGCGGTCCAGAACGCCAATATCATCTGCGGACTCGAGGAAACCGCGGGGCTTGCCGGCCCCGGCCTCTTCCCGTGAGAAAAGGAGTGGGTAACGTTGATCGGCATGAACGCTCTGGGTTTCGAAAGGATCCTCGGTGGGGTGTGCGCCCCGACGGGTTTCCTGGCCTCCGGGGTATCCTGCGGCATTAAGGATGACGGCAGGCCCGACCTCGCTCTGGTATACAGCGAGGTGCCCGCGTTCGTGGCCGGACTGTTCACCACCAACGAGATGAAGGCCGCCCCGATTCAGGTGACCTCCGGGCTGGTGTCGGGGGGACACGCGCAGGCGGTCGTGATCAACAGCGGCTGCGCGAACGCGATGACCGGCAGGCGGGGGCTCGAGGACGCGATCGCCATGGGGATCGCCGCAGAAAAGGCGCTCGGGCTGCAGAATGGACAGGCGCTGGTCGCCTCGACCGGCCGCATCGGCGACTTCCTGCCGATGGACAAGGTCAACGCCGGCATAGGGCATGCCGCCTCCGAGCTGAGCCCGGGAGGCAACACCGACGCCGCCAAGGCGATCATGACGACGGACACCTATCCCAAGGAACTCGCGGCGGAGATGGAGATCGGGGGGCGCACGGTGAGGCTGGGCGCGATGGCCAAGGGCTCGGGGATGATACATCCCGACATGGCAACCATGATCGCCGTCGTCACCACCGACATCGACCTGCCCGCGGACACCATGAGGGAGTGGCTGGCGAACGCGGTAGAGTGGTCGTTCAACCGGATATCGGTGGACGGCGACCGGTCCACCAACGACTGCGTGCTGATGCTTGCCAACGGGGCGGCGTTTCCTGATGGCCACCTCTTGACCAAGGACGAGGCCGACCTCTTCTACAGGGCCCTCTGCTGGTTGACCGGGAACCTTGCGATGGCGCTGGTCAAGGACGGCGAGGGGGCGAACAAGCTCCTCCGCATCGTGGTCAACGGAGCGGTTACCGACAAAGACGCGGTGGCGGTAGCAAGGGCAATCGCAAACTCTAATCTGGTGAAATGCGCCTTTTTCGGCGAACACATGAACATCGGCAGGGTCGCCGCCGCCGCAGGGAGCGCCGGAGTGCGCCTGGACCAGTCGAAACTGGAGATATTCGTGGGCGAGCACAAGGTGGCGGAAGCCGGCGAGTCTCTCGCGTATGACGCGGTGGACCTGGGCAGGATGCTCGCGCGCGACGAGGTCGAGGTCACCGTCAACCTTGGACTGGGGGCGGGTTCGTCGTATTTCCTGGGCTGCGACCTGAGTACCGAATACGTGCGATTCAACGCAGAAGAGAAGAGCTGAGGAGGACGCATGGCGGGTGAAAACGACCTCCGGCTCAAGGTGCGGATTCTTACCGAGGCGCTGCCTTACATCAAGATGCACCGCGGCAATATCGTAGTGATCAAGTTCGGGGGCAACGCCATGGAGAGCCCCGACATACGCAGGCGGTTCGCGTCCGACGTCGTGCTGATGCGCTATGTGGGCATACGGCCGGTCATAGTCCACGGCGGCGGGCCGCAGATAACCGAGTACATGAAACGGCTCTCCAAGGACGTCGAATTCGTCGGAGGGCACCGTGTCACCGACTCCGAGACCATCGAGATCGCGAAGATGGTCCTGGTGGGCAAAGTCAACAAGGACCTGGTCTCGCTCATCAACCGGCACGGCACGCTGTCGATGGGCCTTTCCGGTGACGACGGCAATCTCATCATCGCGAAGAAGCGTTTCGCGGACGACGGCACAGACATCGGGTGGGTGGGAGATGTGGAATCCGTCAACGCCCGGATTATTCAGGAGTTGCTGACCTACGAGCTGATACCGATGATCGCGTCGGTCGGGACCGATCACGAGGGCAACAGCTATAACATCAACGCGGACATCGTGGCGGGTGAGGTCGCTATAGCGGTCGGGGCGTCGAAGATCATATACATGACGGACGTCGCGGGCATCATGAGCCTGGACGGCGATCCGATAAGCAGGCTTGACGCCGCCGGATGCCGGAAGATGCTCGAGAGCGGGGCTATATCCAGCGGGATGATGCCCAAGGTGGAGAGCTGCCTCAAGGCCGTGGAATCGGGGGTAGAGCGCGCGACCATCCTTGACGGGACCGTGGAACACGCTCTTCTTCTGGAAGTGTTTACAGACGAAGGGGTGGGGACGATGATAACCGCCGAGTACGATGGTGGTGAATGATGGGAGAGCTGTTCGAGCGCGTCAGCGAACTGGATTCGCGGTACGTGATGCAAACGTACAGGCGGCTGCCGGTCGCGTTCGTGAAGGGAAGAGGGACCAGGCTGTGGGACTCCGACGGGAAGGAGTACCTCGACATGGTCGGCGGGCTCGGGGTTACGGTGCTGGGCCACTGTCACCCCGCGGTGACCGCGGCTATCATCGAACAGGCGCAGAAGCTCTTGCATACGACGAACCTCTACTTCGTGGAGCCCCAGGCGGAGCTCGCGGAGATGCTGGTCGAGAGGACTTTCCCCGGCTCGCGCTGCTTCTTCGCCAACTCCGGCGCCGAGGCCAACGAGGGCGCAATGAAGCTCGCGCGCAAGTACCACTTCCTCGCGGGAAGACCGCGCTCCAAGGTGGTCTGCCTGCTGGGGGCCTTCCACGGGCGTACGCTGGCGACGTTGTCGGCGACCGGACAGCCGGCCAAATGGAAGCCATTCGGCCCGGTAATGCCGGGGTTCGCCCACGTCGAGATGGATGACGTGGGTGCGTTAAGGAATGCCGTCGACGAGGATACGGCAGCGGTGGTCCTGGAGCCGGTACTCGGGGAGGGCGGAGTTCACGTGCCTTCCGACGAGTTTCTGGTTGCGGCGAGAGAGGCCTGTGACGCCACGGGCGCCGTGCTGATCGCGGACGAAATACAGAGCGGGATGTCGCGCACCGGCACTTTCTATGCCCTGGAGAAGTCCGGGGTGCGGGCGGACATAGTCACCATCGCCAAAGGCCTGGCGAACGGTGTTCCGGCTGCGGCGTTCCTGGCCGGAGGCGAACTCGGGGAGGTGCTGGCACCCGGCGAGCACGGCACGACTTTTGGCGGCGGATTTCTGGCGTGCGCCGCGGCGCGGGCGACGGTTGCGGAGGTGCTCGAATCAGACCTGGCGTCCAACGCCGCCGCGGTTGGCGCGGTGTTGAGGGAGCGGCTCGAAGCCATGGCGGGACGCGTCCCGGGGGTTGTGGAGATAAGAGGACGGGGCCTGATGATCGCCGTACAACTCGACTCTGACAGGTCCGCCGACGTCGTCGGAGCGTGCATGGAGAAAGGCCTGCTGGTCAACAACGTCACGCCCAGCGCTGTGCGGATGCTGCCCGCGCTGAACATAACCGGGGACGAGGCGCTCCGGGCCGCCGATATTCTCGAAGCGGTCCTCGCCTGACTCACGCGGGGCGGCCGCGGAGCTTCCGGCAGCGGGTAACGGGACCCGGTCGAGCGCCGCGGGCGCCCGGTTCCTGGCATACGAAGGGAAGAGAAATGAAGAGCAAGCTCAAGGGATCGGATTTCCTGACGCTCGCGCCGCTCTCGGCGGAGGAGATCGAGGCGCTTCTGGAGGAAGCGGTCAGGCTCAAGAACGATGGTGTCAGGGGCTTCAAGCCGCTCTCGAACCGGGCTGTCGGCCTCATCTTCGAAAAACCGTCCACTCGCACCAGGGTCTCGTTCGAGGTCGCGGTCCACCGTCTCGGGGGGCACGCGCTGGTGTTCAGCGACAGGGACCTGCAACTCGGGCGCGGCGAGACCGTCGAGGACACCGGACGCGTCCTCTCGCGATACCTCGACGGGTTGGTCGTGAGGACATTCGGGCAGGATCGCCTGGAAGCGCTTGCCGGAGCTTCGACGGTGCCGGTGATCAATGCCCTCACGGACGAGAGCCATCCCTGTCAGGCGCTCGCGGACCTTATGACCGTCATGGAGTACAAGGGCACGCTGTCCGGGCTGAAGTTCGCTTACGTCGGGGACGGTAACAACGTGGCCAACTCGCTGATGCGGGCGTGTTCCAAGCTGGGCATTGAGATGTGGGTCGCTACTCCGCCCGGCCACGAGCCGGAGCGCCGTGTGGTCGAGGAGTGCCGCGGCTACGCGGAGCGCTCGGGGGCTACGCTGGAACTGGTCGCCGATCCGGGGGATGCCGCCGCGGACGCCGATGTCCTCTATACCGACGTCTGGGTCAGCATGGGACAGCCCGAAGCGGCGGCGGACGCGCTCGGCCGTTTCCGGGACTACCGGATCGACCGTGAAATGGTTGCCCTGGCGCGCGAGGACGTGATGGTGATGCATTGCCTGCCCGCGCACAGGGGGCAGGAGATAACCTCCGAGGTGCTCGACGGGAGCCGTTCGGCGGCGTGGGACCAGGCGGAGAACAGGCTCCACGCCCAGGTTGCGCTGCTGAGCGCCATATTCGGTTGAGGTTGCCATGAAGGCACAGAGGCAGGCCGCGATGCTCCAGGTAATACGGGAGGCGCGGCCAAGGAACCAGAGGGAGCTGGCGGAGGGTTTGAAGGCCAGGGGTTTCGAAGTCTCCCAGACGACCGTCTCCCGGGACCTGGCCGAACTCGGGATCACCAGGCTCAGGGGCTCGAGGGGTGCGGTGAGTTATGCCGAGGCCCCCGGAGCGCCCCAGGGGTCCGACGGCGAGGCGCTCAGGAGGTCCGCCCCGCAGGTCCTGCTGACGGCCGAGCCGACTGGCAACCTGGTCGTGGTGAAGACGCGCCCGGGCAGCGCTCAGAGCCTCGCATGGGCGATAGACGCCGCGAGGCTCGAGGGGGTCGCCGGAACGGTCGGAGGCGACGACACCATACTGGTCGTCTGTTCGGAGGGCACGGCCAGTGGGAAGGTGAGCAGTGTGCTGATGGAATACGCTTTAGAGCAGAGGTGAGACGATTGGGTGACGAAAGAATCGAGGCCGGGGGGAAACCGAAGGTGGTGCTGGCCTACTCCGGCGGCCTGGACACTTCAGTCCTGGTCCGCTGGCTGGTCGAGGAGAAGGGCTACGACGTCGTAGCGGTCTGCGGTGACCTCGGACAGCCCGGAGACATGGAGGCTATCCGCCGGAAGGCGCTGGACACAGGGGCCGTCGCCTCGGAGATGATAGATGCGCGTGAGGTGTTCGCCAGGGAGTACATCGTTCCGGCGCTTTGGGCGAACGCGCTTTACGGGGGCAGCTACCCGCTCGCCACCGCCCTGGCCAGGCCGCTGCTCGCGAAGCTCCAGGTCGACGCCGCGCACAAGTACGGCGCCGCGGCGGTAGCACACGGCTGCACCGGCAAAGGCAACGACCAGGTGCGTTTCGAGGTGGCGACAATGGCCCTCGACCCTTCCCTGGAGATCCTGGCGCCGATGCGTGAATGGAAGATGACCAGGGAAGATGAGATCGAGTGGGCCAGGGACCGGGGCATCCCCGTGCCGGTGACCGTCGAGTCTCCTTACAGCATCGACGAGAACCTGTGGGGGCGCTCGTGCGAGTGCGGGGTCCTGGAGGATCCATGGGTGGAGCCTCCCGAGGACGCTTACGAGTGGACGGTCTCTCCCGCAGAGTCGCCCGAGGCGCCCGCCTACGTCGAGATCGAGTTCGCGGGCGGGGTCCCGGTGGCGATCGACGGCGAGCGGTTGGGGCTTGTCGAGCTGATCGTGAGGCTCAACGAGGTCGGAGGGGCCAACGGCGTCGGCCGTATCGACGTTATCGAGGACAGGCTGGTGGGCATCAAGTCACGGGAGATCTACGAAGCGCCGGCGGCGGTGATCCTCGTCACCGCCCACCGGGACCTGGAGCACCTGACCCTCACGCGGGACGCGCTCGCCGGGAAGACGCTGCTCGAACAGAAAGTTGCGGAGATGGCGTACGAGGGCCTCTGGTTCAGCCCGCTCAACGGGGCGATAACCGCGTTCAACGAGAGACTCCAGGAGAGGGTGAGCGGAACCGTGCGCATGCGGCTCTTCAAGGGCGCCGCGGTGGTAGCCGGGCGCAGGTCGCCGAACTCGCTTTACGATCTTGGCCTTGCGACGTACGACACCGCCGACGTCTTCGACCACAAGGCCGCCAAGGGCTTCATTGACCTGTGGGGCCTGCCGCTCAAGACGTGGGCCATCAGCGAACGGGAACGGGAGGACTGAGGAAGTGAAGATGTGGGGCGGGCGGTTCGAGCGGGAGCCCGATGAGGGGTTCATCGAATGGAGTTCCTCTATAAGGTTCGATTTGCGGTTGTCCCCGTACGACATAGCGTGCACCCGCGCGTGGGCAGGCGCCCTGAAAGCCGGGGGGGTGCTGGACGCGGGTGAGCTTGGCGCAATCGTGAAAGGGCTCGATGCCGTCGAGGCCGAGCTGAACGGTGGGACCTTCGAGCTGAAACCCCACGACGAGGATATTCACACCGCCGTAGAGCGCAGGCTGGTGGAACTGGTAGGGCCATCCGGAGGGAAGGTGCGGACCGGGCGGAGTCGCAACGACCAGGTGGCCACCGATACGCGCCTTTTCGCCATGGATTCTTGCCGGGAAATCGCCGGGCGGGTGGGAGACCTCAGGACCGCGCTGACCGACAGGGCGGAGGGCGTTATCGACGTGGTTGTGCCGGGTCATACTCATCTGCAACAGGCTCAGCCTGTTTCGCTCGCCCAGGCGCTCATGGCGTTTGTGGAGATGTTCGGTCGGGATCTCGAGTTGCTGGAAACGGCGCGCGAGGCGGCGGACTCGCTGCCGCTGGGTTCGGGCGCGCTCGCGGGGACCACCGTGGACGTAGACCGCGAGGCCCTTGCCCGCGCCCTCGGGTTCACGCGTGTCAGCGCCAACAGCATGGACGCGGTCGGCGACCGCGATTTCGCCTGCGACCTCATTTACGCCGCCGCGATGATCATGGTGCACCTGAGCAGGCTGGCCGAGCAGGTGGTGCTCTGGGTGTCGGCCGAGTGGGGGCTCGGCCGCCTCCATGACTCCTGGGCCACGGGCTCCAGTCTTATGCCGCAGAAGAGGAACCCCGACGCCGCCGAGCTCGTGCGGGGCAAGACCGGCCGGGTCGCAGGAGCGCTCACCGGCGCGCTCATGACGCTCAAGGGACTGCCGCTCGCATACAACCGGGACCTTCAGGAAGACAAGGAAGCGCTCTTCGACGCCGTCGATACGGTTTCGGGCTCGCTCGTGGCGATGAAAGGAACCGTGGAGACGCTTGAATTCGACACCGAGAGGGCGGCCGAGTTGGCGCGTGGTGGTTACATGACCGCGACCGACCTGGCCGACTACCTTGCCGGCAAGGGCATGGAGTTCCCGCAGGCACACCGGATAGTCGGCGAGGTGGTGAACTACTGCGTGAAGAACGGCAAGGCGCTGGATGAGTTGAGCGGCGGTGAACTCGCTGGTTTCAGCGAGTTGCTGGGCCCTGAAGCTCTCGAGTGGCTGAGCGCCACCGCCTCGGTTGCCCGCAGGAGCGCAACCGGCGGAACGGCCCCCTCCTCAATTAGAAAGCAGATAGCCGACGCCCGGGAATAGCCACCGTTCACTTTCCACTGCTTTTTCCGGGCCCCGGGCGCCCGCGGGCGGCAGAGAAGCGGGCGAAGAAATGGAAAGTGAGCGATGCGGGAGAACGCCCGGCGCTGTGTTATGATTGCGGCGCAACTCGAGCAAGGAGAGTGGAGTTGGAGGTCAAGAAAGGCGTCATCGTCTCCCTGGGCTACGGCAAGTACTTCCTCTCCGACAAGATAGTGGGGTTCGTGCCTATCGAGGAGGACCGGGGGCCGGCGCGCCGGACACTCGTATATGTCGAGGGGGTCTCCGAGCCGGTGGTCGCTTCCAGGACCGAGGCGACGATGCTCAAGGAGATGACCGTCGAGGGGCCGGGGCAAGTTGAATGCGCCATGGCCCTGGACCTGCTGGAACGCATTTCGAGCGATTTCCAGCACGTCGGCCGGATGTTGCGCCGCTCCATCAAGGACGAGGTCGGGCTCGACATCGACGACCTGGAGAAGCGCATAAAAGACGTCTTCGCCGGTGAGGATCCCGCTTCACCGCAGGTTGGCTTGTTCGCACCGGAGGAACGGGACTGACCGCCCCGGCGGGAAACGAACGGCTCGCGAGGAGTTTCTACGCGAGGCCGACGCTGGTTGTCGCACGTGAGCTCCTGGGGTGTGTCCTGCGGCACCGCACCGACGAGGGCACCTGTTCGGGAATGATCGTGGAGACGGAGGGGTATCTCGAGCACGGCGATATGGCGAGCCACGCGCGCTTCGGAAGGACTCCCCGCAGTTCGATCATGTACGGCCCGCCTGGCTTCGCCTACGTCTATTTCGTGTACGGGATGCATTACATGTTCAACGTCGTAACCGAGGAGCGCGGCAGGGCCGGGGCGGTGCTGGTCCGAGCCCTCGAGCCCCTCGAGGCCCCCGAATTGATGGCGCGCAGGCGGGGCCGCGCGGCGGATCTCTGCAACGGACCGGCGAGGCTCTGCCAGGCTCTGAATATCGATCTGCGTTCGAACGGCGCGGACGTTGTTCATGGACCGCTGGACATCAGGCGGAGGAGGTCTTTCGACGATGCAGAAGTCGTGGTGACACCCAGGGTAGGCGTTCCAGGCTCGCGCGACGAGCCGTATCGGTACTGCGTGAAGGACAGTCCTCACGTCTCCGGAGCAAAGAGGAGGTAGGCGGTGAAGCTGGAGAGGATATACAGGCTCGGCGTGGAGATGGGGATGAAGAAAGACCCCAGGGGCTCTGAGGAGATCAAGCGCGTGCTTGCCGACGCCCGCAAGGAATACGACGCGCTCAAGGGCGACGAGAAGAAGTTCTACGACAAGGAACGCATGGCAAACCCCTTCGCCGACACCCGAATCCTGTACGGTGACGGGAACCTCGAGATACGGAGCGTGATTGCCGGCGTCGATGTCGAGACCCCCGAGCTCATCCTCGCCGACAGGCTGCGCGAAAAGGGGCAGGAGATAGACCTGTGCATAGCCCACCACCCCGAGGGACGGGGGCTCATAGGCCTGTCGGACGTCATGAAGCTGCAGGCCGATGTCTGGGCGGGACACGGTGTCCCCATAAACGTTGGAGAGGCCCTGATATGCGAGCGCATGTCCGAGATACGGCGCGCCCTTCTCCCCCAGAACCACCAGCGCCCGATCGACGCGGCGCGACTGCTCGACCTCCCGTTCATGTGCATGCACACCCCTTGCGACAACCTTGTCACCGACCACCTGACCAGGATATTCAGGCGCCGGAAGCCGAGGCTGGTCGGTGACGTGATAGACCTGTTGCTAAAAGAGAAGGAGTACCGGATTTCCGCCGAGAGGGGGATGCCCCCGACGCCCCTTGTCGGCGACAAGAAGAAGAGGGCGGGCGAAGTCTTCGTGGACATGACCGGGGGCACCGAGGGCCCGGTGGGAGCACTGGAGAAGCTGGCTCAAGCCGGGGTCGGCACGATCGTGGCGATGCACATGGGAGACAAGCTCAAGGCCGAGGCCGATAAGCAGCATTTGAACGTGGTGATCGCCGGGCACATTGCCTCAGACAATATCGGGATCAACCTGTTCCTGGACCAGATGGAGAAGAACGGCGTGAAGGCCAGGGGGTTCTCAGGACTGGAGAGGGTGTCACGCCTCAAGAAGTGACGCAGGGGTCACCGGCCCCCGCTCGTGCCGGGAGAAGCGAGCCAGGGAAAGAGCGCGGCGATGCCAGCACCGGTCCCTCCGGTGGACACCGAGATTGAAACCGTCGACCCCGGGGCCATCTTCGAACCGGCTGAGGGGCTCTGGCTCACGACGACCCCGGGAGGCGACCCGGGGACGTAAACCGCGCTCGCGTGGAACCCGGCCGCGGCGATCTTGGTGCGCGCGGCGGCTTCGGTGAGGCCCACGACGCCGGGAACCGTTTGTTGAGTGGGCCCGGTGGAGACGTAGATGGTGACACTGCCTCCCGCCGCGAGCACGGTATCCGCCGCGGGAGCCTGGCCGACGACCGTATCCGGCGGTTCGTTGCTGGCCTGGTTCACTACGAACACGCTGTATCCCGCCGACTGTACCGCCATCCTCGCGGCGCCGCTGCTCATCCCCACGACGTTGGGGACCTTCCTGCCGTTCTGGGCATTGTGGATAGTGCAGTACGACGACGGTGCCTCTTCCCTGGAGAAGGTCTGCTGGTGAGTGTGGGGGCAGTTGGGGGTGGCAAGCATGCCGGACGCATCGCAAATCGTGACCGTCACGGACTCTGACCGGCGCGCAGGCTGTGAACCGGCTTCGTCCTTGCCCGGGAAAGGCGTCGGCGGTATTCCTTCAAGAGCGCGCGACATGAAGTTCCGCCATATGGAGGCGGGCAGCGAGCCGCCGGTCATGCCGCTCATCGAGATCCGCCCCTGGGGGTAGCCGACCCATACCGCGGTAACGAGATCGGGCGTGTACCCCACGAACCAGGCGTCCGCGTAATCCTCGGCAGTGCCCGTCTTTCCCGCCTGGGGCCTGCCGATCCTGGCGCCGGTCGCGGTGCCGCCTGACACGACGGCCTGAAGGATCTTATTGACCTCCGCGGCGACTTTGGGGTCGAGAACGGTGCTGACCTCGGGCTTTCCGTCCTGGATCACGTTCCCGTTGACGTCGGTGATCTTCGACGCGGAGCGGGCGAGGGCGTGCTGTCCCCCGTTTGCCAGGGTCCCGTACGCCGATGCCATCTCCAGCGGAGTAACCCCGATCCTCAAGCCGCCGAGGGCGATGGCCGGGTTCGCTTCGACCTCGGATTGTATCCCCATCGACCTGGCCATGTCGGCCACGCGCGCCGGGCCGACATCCATGATCATCTGCGCGTAGACCACGTTGACAGAGCGAACGGTGGCATCCCTGATCGTCACCGAGCCGGAGCCCTTGCCCTCGTAGTTGTTGACCTTCCAGACACCGCCCCCCGGAAGGTTGATAATCCGGGGAGAAGAGGAATCGTAGGTCTGGTCCGGGGAGAGGCTGTCGGCCATCGCCCGGCAGAGGACGAACGTCTTGAAAGAAGAACCGGCCTGGCGGTGGCCGTCGGCGGCGACGTTGAACTGGCTCACGGCGTAGTTCTTGCCGCCTACCATAGCCTTGATATAACCGGTTCGCGGGTCGATGCAGACCAGCGCAGCGTCCGGTCCGCCATCGGGATTGGTCATATTCCTGACAACGTTCTCGGCGACATCCTGCAAGTGCAGGTCCAGGGTCGTGTAAATCCGCAGGCCCCCTCGGAAAGCTTTCTGGTCACCGAATTTCCGTTTCATGTACTCGGTGATGTAGTCGCAGAAGTAGGGGGCGCGCCGGACGACGTAGACTTTGTTCGGCGGCGCCAGCGCCAGGGGCTCCCGGCCGGCGATGTCCACCTGGGCCCGCGTGATCATCCCGCGCTCCAGCATCGCGTTGAGGACGATCCTCCGGCGCGCCATCACCTCTTGTGGTTTTTTGTACGGGTCGTAGTAGCTGGGGGACTGGATGATGCCGGCGAGCATCGCGCACTCCCCCAGTGTGAGGGCCGCCGGGGGCTTGCCGAAATACTTGCGGGCGGCGGTAAAAACCCCGTAACAACCCTGCCCGAAGTAGATATCGTTCAGGTAGAGCTCGAGTATTTTGTCCTTGGAGTACTTCTGTTCGAGTTCGTACGCTAGGTGGGCCTCCTCGATTTTACGCCACAGCGTCCGCCTGGCTCCCACGTACGCGCCTTTCACGTACTGCTGGGTGATGGTGCTCCCGCCCTCGACAACGCTGCCCTTGACCACGTTGGCCCAGAGCGCCCGTACGACGGCTTTCCAATTGACGCCCCTGTGGCGGTAGAATTCCGTGTCCTCTACTGCGATTACGGCCTTCCGGATGGCGTCGGGCATCTCGTCCAGGGCGATGATCTCCCTGTCCTGGTCGCCCTTGAGCTCGCAGAGGAGAGATCCGTCAGCGGCGAACACCTTGGAGTTCTGCTGGGCCTTGTACTCGTGAAGCGAGGCGAGCTTGGGGAGGCCTACCCCGGTATAGAACCAGCCGACGAGACCGCCGACGGCGATGGCTATGCCGACTGTAATCAACAGCGCGACCCGCAGGACTACCTTCATATCACCTCCATCGAGGCAACACCTTCCACGCTGGCAACATCATTATTGACGCACAGGACCGCCGGAATGTTACGGGCGGAGTGCTTCGCTACAACACAATTCACTCCAGCCGCCCGCAACTCCTTCGGCCGGAACGCGCGCCCGGTCCAGCTCCGGCGGCCGGCGCCTGACAAGGCGACCTCGCACCGGGGTTCCGTGGGACGAGTTTCGTAGCCCGCCCTCCCGGTCCCGGGGTTCGCCGAGACCGGCGCGCTCCTTGCGTTATAATACGCGGGATTGGACGTTGGCGGGACATGTTGAACAGACGGAGACATCGAAGGAGACATGGCTACAGAAGACCGCGTGGAAACTCAGATGAAGAAGATCCGCTCCGGTGCCGTTGAGGTGATACCGGAGGAGGAGATGAGGGAGAAGATCGCGCGATCGATAGGAACCCGAAGGCCCCTTGTGGTGAAGCTCGGCGTGGACCCCACCAGGCCGGACCTGCACATCGGGCATTCCGTGCCCTTGAACAAGCTGCGTCATTTCCAGGAGTTGGGACACCAGGTCGTCCTTATAATCGGTGATTTTACCGCGCTTATCGGCGACCCCAGCGAACAGGACGCCACCCGGCCGGTGCTGACCCCCGAGGAGGTCGAGCGAAACGCCAGGACGTATGTCGAGCAGGCTGGCAAGGTGATCGATACCACCCGGGCGCGGCTGGTGCGCAACAGCCAGTGGCTTGCCCCCCTGGATTTCAAGCAGGTCCTGGAGCTCGCTTCGAAGTTCACCGTGGCCCGCATCATGGAGCGGGACGACTTTTCCAACCGCTTCGCACAGGAGAGGTCCATTGGCCTTCACGAGTTCATGTACCCGCTTATGCAGGCCTACGATTCGGTGATGCTCGAGGCGGACGTCGAGATCGGGGGGACCGACCAGAAGTTCAATCTCCTCGCTGGCAGGAATCTCCAGCGGGCGATGGGACAGGAGCCCCAGTGCGTGCTAACCCTCCCGCTGCTGGAGGGTACCGACGGTGTCCAGAAGATGAGCAAGAGCCTGGGCAACGACGTTGGACTGACCGACGAGCCGGCCGACATGTTCGGCAAGTTGATGTCGATCCCCGACGATATCATGTGGAGGTACTTCGAACTGGTGAGCAGGGTGCCCGGAGATGAGATCGCCGGGATGAAAGCTGACGTAGCCTCGGGCGCAATGAACCCCAGGGACGCCAAGGCCCGCCTGGGGATGGACGTTGTCGAGACATACTACGGGGAGGAGGAGGCGAAGCGCGCGGCCGACTCCTTCCGCAGGATCTTCGGCCTCAAGGAGATGCCCGAGGATGTGCCGGTCGGGGAGGTCGAGAGCGCGAGGTTCAAAGACGGAAGGATATGGATCGCCGACCTGCTTGTCGCGGTCGGCCTCGCTCCTTCCAACAGCGAAGCAAAGCGCCTCGTCGAGGGTGGGGGCATATCGGTGGAGGGCGAGAGGATTGACGACCCGGGGCTGGAAATGAGCCGGGAAGAGGTCGACGGTAAGCGCTTCCGCAGGGGGAGGAAGAGCTTTCTGAGAGTGCGGGTCACCGGGTCCGGAGGCCCCGAAAGCTCTCGTTGACAGCGACTTTGCTGAATGCTAATATCATCAAGAACCTTGAAAGTGGCCAAAGGACGTAACTTGGCTTTGCTCGATGAAGAGACAAGTTTGAGGCTCGATCTCAAGACCTAGCGGAACCGACCGAGGTCGGTTACACGCCGCTGGACTTGAGTTCAGCGGTTTTCTTTTGGCATAATCCGGTTTCACGGGCGAGTGAGATCGTCCCGGTACCTTGAAAACTGAACAGTGGTTTAGCCTGAGAGCGACCGCTTGCTCAAAAAGCGGTTTTTCGGATAACACAAACTTTCACTGGAGAGTTTGATCCTGGCTCAGGACGAACGCTGGCGGCGTGCCTAACACATGCAAGTCGAACGGGATCCGCCTGGTAGCTTGCTACCGGACGGCTCTAGTGGCGAACGGGTGAGTAACACGTGGGTAACCTGCCCTGGAGATCGGGATAACATGGGGAAACCTGTGCTAATACCGGATAAACTGCCTTTCCCGCATGGCATCGGCAGAAAAGGTTAGCTTGCTTTCCGCTCCGGGATGGGCCCGCGCCTTATTAGCTTGTCGGTGGGGTAATGGCCTACCGAGGCAACGATGAGTAGCCGGCCTGAGAGGGTGAACGGCCACACTGGGACTGAGACACGGCCCAGACT
>CAZEJS010000017.1:0-59315 GCA_964512645.1 uncultured Acidimicrobiales bacterium | reverse complement strand
AGGTCAATAATGCGTGAGGGTTGATTCACCGCTTGGTAAAAGGAAATATCGCACTTTGGAAAACTCGAGGAGTGGCGTCAGCCATCTGCGGAATGTGGGATGCATATGCACCCATCAGATACGTTGTACCGTCAAGGTCTATCACATCACGACCAGCGGGAGCTCCCAAGTCCCCGGCTTGTCTCCAAGTGTTTGATTGA
This sequence comes from uncultured Acidimicrobiales bacterium, assembly GCA_964512645.1. Lineage (GTDB taxonomy): Bacteria > Actinomycetota > Geothermincolia > Fen-727 > Anoxymicrobiaceae > CAZEJS01. The sequence continues at coordinate 59,115 of CAZEJS010000017.1, read as the reverse complement.
ATGCCCTTCTTGAGACTGAGGCGGGCCCCATCGTACGTAAGATTGTTCTTGGCCTTTTCATCCATCCGCCAATAGCGATTGCTACCCGTGAACCACTGCGACCTGCCTTCGCCACCCCTCCAGTTGTTCTGCGTCCAGACCAGCGGTGCTCCACCTGCTTGCACGCTCGCCTGAGATGACAAACCCATTGCCAGCGGACATAAAAGCACGCAGATCAGCAGGGAGCTAACCAACCGCACTGATTTCTTACAAACGCTGAATCCCCTGGCAAGCAGTGGACTACGAGCAGAGGGTTTCGAAGTAGTACCGCGCAACTCAATCACTGGATCTCCCCACCGCATCTAGAACGTAGAGTTGTGTTTCCAATCAGGACCGCATCTGACTACATAGAGTTAAAGCAGGACTAGATGCGGTTCTGATTGTAAGCCGCTCTGCCACCTCTAAGTTTCCAGATACTATGTTTGTAGTGGAGTTTCTGTCAAGGCGCTCGTTCAGCTGAGCAGATGCACAAAGGGCGGGCCCGTTCAGACATGGATATAACTCTAGGTCTACTCGCGAAGGGTAGTTCCCGGTGACAGACATGGGTCTTTGGTCATGGTGGTTCTTCTCGCAGAGATGCCTCTAGTTCTGGCGGAGGGAGTGGGTCACCCACCCCGCGCGCCGTGTGCGAGGAACTGTTTCGATGGTCGAGGAGTTGCATGCCGATTGGTGGTTCCGTGGTGGTACGAGTTCGGGGCCCGACCGGTTGGCCGTCTGCGGCGCGCGGTGACCCCTGTCAGGGGTCCTCGTCCCCCCGGCGCGGACCCTGCTTCGACGGATGGTGGAGCCGAGGGGATTCGAACCCCTGACCTCATCCGTGCGAGGGATGCGCTCTCCCAGCTGAGCTACGGCCCCACGTGCTGGCAGTGGTGGCTATTTTAGCGCAACGCGGCGACCACTTCCAACGAACGAACGCTATAATCGTCCTTACCTCGAGACGAAAGCCAGGCGGAGTGTTGAGCGAACGCGGCGGAGAACTGGAAGCCCGAGGCCCGTGCGAACCTGCCGGGCCGCGCGCCGGCAGGCGACCAATGAATCCAGGCGTAAGGACCGGACTGATGCTCGGCGCCGCCTTGCTGTGTATCGCGCTCGTGGCGTGCATGGGCTTCTTCCAGTTCCGAAGCCGCGCGGGCGACGCGATAGACATGGTCCGTTCCCTCGAGCTGGGACGCACCGGCACCACCGTCGGGGATGGAATCCTGGATTACCTGAAAGACAGCGGCATCGAGGTGGTCTCGGAGGGGTTCAAGCCGGCATGGGGAGCGGAACAGGTTGGCAACAACAGGTGGATTGTCAACTTCACTTTCGAGGAAGGCCGCCAGGCGACATGGGCCTCATGGACGGTCGATACCCGCTCCGGGAAGATCGCCCCGCGAAACGACCTCGCCAGGGGCGTGCAGAGGGGTTCCCGCTGAACAGGGACGGGCCTTGTCGGGACTCCCGCGGAAGCGCGGCGAAGGCCCTCCCCGGCGGTCACCTGCGGTCGGGGACCGGCTGCCTGTATGTAGTATAATGTCAAGCAATAGAGGAATACGCCCCGGCTTGAAGAAGGTAGGAACCTGAACCCGAGGAGGTGGCGTGAATTGGCAAGATACGGACCCCACGGACACGAGGTCGTCGGAGAAGAGATCGACCGTATCAGGTGCAGCAACTGCGGCAACCGTGTCATCTTCGAGTCGGACGAGGACGAGAAGAAGTGCCCTCACTGCGGGAACAAGGTCAAGAGGCCTAAGAACAGGTGAGCCGGAGCCTGCGGGGGAACCACGGGACTTGACCCGTCGAACTCGCCGGCGGGAGCTCGAGCCAGGAGGCGAACTTGGAACTCGAAGTTTCGACAAGGGAAGTATCGGACCACACCGTCATCAAGCTCAAGGGTGAGGTGGACATCTACACGGCGCCGTCGCTCAGGGAGACCATCGTGGACGCCGTGGAGAAAGGCCGTTACAAGATAGCCGTCGATCTCGACGAGGTGGACTTCCTCGACAGCACGGGACTCGGGGTCCTGGTTGGAGGACTGAAGCGGGTGAAGCAGCACGAGGGAGAACTCGGCATCATCTGCAGCCAGGAGAAGATCCTCCGCATATTCAAGATTACCGGCCTCACCAAGATTTTCAAGATGTACAGGGGAGTTGAAGAGCTCGAGGGCGCCGCGAGCTGACATCCGCGCGGCTGCCGGCGGGCGTTGTCGTTAGCATGGAGGCGGACCGAGGTCCGCCTCGTGTTGTTTCAAGAGGACATGAAATGGACACGGGAGAAAGCAAGGACACCTGGGCTGAGGCCCGCGAGGCCATGGTCGCGGAGCAGATCGAGGCAAGGGGGGTGTCCGACGAGCGGGTGCTGAACGCGATGCGGTCGGTGCCGCGCCACCTGTTCGTCCCGTCCGCACGCAGGAACAGGGCTTACGACGACACGCCCCTGCCGCTGGGGGAGGGCCAGACCATCTCCCAGCCGTACATCGTGGCCTGGATGACCGAGCTCCTCGAGGTCGCCGAGGGGGACACGGTTCTCGAGGTCGGTACAGGCAGCGGGTACCAGGCGGCCATCCTCGGGGTGCTTGCCCGCAAGGTCTACACCATCGAGCGGATAAGCTCGCTCGCCCGGTCCGCCCGCGACCTGCTGGAACGGCTGGGTTTCGAGAACGTCGAGGTGGTGGAGGGCGACGGCAGCCGCGGGCTGGAGGAGCACGCTCCCTACGACGCGATCCTGGTGGCGGCGGGGTCGCCGGGCATTCCCGATGCCCTGGTTAAACAGCTCAAAGACGGCGGGCGGATGGTCATACCGGTGGGGCCTTCGACAATGCAGATGCTCATGCTGGTCGAGAAGCAGGGCTCCAGGGTCAAATCGCGGGAGGTAGGCTCCTGCGTGTTCGTGCCCCTGCTGGGGACGTACGGATGGAAACCGCTGTGAGCCGCCGCCCGGCTTGACCGTGCCCCGGCCTTGAAATATCTTTAGCCCACGGTCCCCTGGAGAGGAAGACGCATGCTGCCCGTCATAGTGATCCCCACCTACAACGAGAAGGAGAACGTAGAACGCATCACCAGGGAGATCCTCGGGCTCCGCTGCGGCGTTTCGGTCCTGATCGTCGACGATAACTCGCCGGACGGGACGGGGCTCATCGCCGACCGGCTGGCCGGGGAGTTTCCGGAAGTGAGCGTCCTTCACCGCCAGGCGAAGGAGGGACTCGGTTGCGCGTACCGGCACGGGTTCCGGGTGGCGCTGGACATGGGCGCTGACTACGTGTTCCAGATGGACGCGGACTTCTCGCACGACCCGCGGTACGTCCCGCAGATACTGGATGCTGCCCGGGAGCACGACGTGGTCATCGGCTCCAGGTACGTCCCGGGGGGAGGGACGCGGAACTGGGGCTGGCCGAGGAGGCTCATCAGCCGGGGCGGCGGCGTCTATTCCAGGCTGATGACCGGAATGAAGATCATGGACCCCACCGCCGGTTTCAGGTGTCACAGGGCGGACGTTCTCAGGAGCATCGACTTCTCCAGGATCTCGGCGTCGGGTTACGGGTTCCAGGTGGAGCTGTCCTACGTCTACACGATCATGGGGCTCGACGTGTTCGAGCTGCCGATCGTCTTCGCCGACCGGCTCGAGGGCACCTCGAAGATGAGCACGAACATAATCGCCGAGGCGGTGTTCCTGGTGGCGGGCCTGCGACACAAGTACAGTGACGTGACGAGAGAAAACAAGAGCCGCTGAGACGTCTCGCGCCGGCGGACACACGCCGCCCGCGGACCATGGCGGCATACGGGAGGTCGCAAGTGACGGAGGAGTTGTTCACGCGGCTGGGCCGGCTCTACGAGCCTGAGTCCATCGCGGTGATCGGAGCCAGCAACGTGAAGATGAAATGGGGCTACATCGTACCCGCGAACATCCTCGCGGGCGGGTGGAAGGGCAGGCTCTATCCTGTCAACCCCGGGGAGACGGAGATACTCGAGCGCCCGGCGTACAAGTCCGTGAAAGATATCGACGACGAGATAGACCTGGCTATCATAACCATACCCGCCGCCCGCGTGCGGGAAGCGGTGGAGGAGTGCGCGGAGAAAGGCGTCAAGACCTGCATGGTCATATCGGGGGGTTTCAGTGAGACGGGCGCCGCGGGCCGCGTGCTCGAAGAGGAGGTTGTCGGGGTCGCCCGGCGGGTTGGCATGCGCCTCGTCGGCCCCAATACGATGGGTATCTACTCGGGCCCCAACGAACTGCACGCGCTGATGCCTCCGGTGCGCCCGGTCCAGGGGAAGATCGCGTTCGCGGCGCAGAGCGGCAACCTGGGCACCCAGATGCTCTCGCTGGGCAAAGCGCTGGGGGTTGGCTTTTCCAGGTTCGTCTGCATCGGCAACGAAGCGGATCTCAAGGCCGCCGACTACATCGAGTACTTCGCCGACGACCCGGCTACCGAGGTGATCCTGCTCTATATAGAGGGCCTGCGGGACGCCAGGCGTTTCATCGAGGTGGCGGCGGCGACGTCGCCCAGGAAGCCGATCGTCGTCCTGAAGGCGGGCAAGACCGAGGCGGGTTCGCGCGCGGCGGTCTCGCACAGCGCGGCGATGGCCGCGGACGAGGCGGTTTTCGAGGGCGTCATCCGCCAGACGGGAATGATCGAAGCGTCGACCACCGAGGAGATGCTGGACATGGCGAAGGCTTTCGCCGCGATCCCGATGCCGAAGGGCAGGCGGGTTGGAGTCCTGACCTGGGGCGGGGGATGGGGCGTGGTGACCGCCGACGCCCTGGCGAAGCACGGGCTCGAACTGGTGGATCTCCCGGATGAGACGCTGGCCGAGCTCGACTCGGTGCTCCCTCCCTACTGGAGCCGGGGCAACCCCGTGGACCTCGTCGGCACTCTCGACCTCTCCATGCACTTCCGCTGCCTGGAGATCCTCACCCGCTGCGAGGTCGTCGACGCGGTCATCAGCCTGGGGACCATGGGCGCGACCTCTTCGTTCCAGTCCTTCGTGCTCGACGCTCCGATAATGGACGAGGCCCAGAGGGAGCGCATCAAGCCCAGGGTCATGACCGGCGATTTTCTCCAGGCGCTGGCGAAGACCGACGACGCCTATCGCAGCGAGGTCATCAGGCTGATGGGAGAGACGGGCAAGCCCATTATCGCAGTCTCTTTCCCGACCTCCGGCTCGGTGACGCCCATGCTGGCGAGGCAGAGCGAGGTGGTCATCTACCCGTCGCCCGAGAGGGGCGCCAAGACCCTGGCGGCGCTGTACGAGTACCAGCGGTTCCTGGACAGGAAGAACGCCGGTGTCAGGTGACCGGAGGCGGATCGCCGGCTTTCGCCGCCCCGGAGGGCGCCGGGCGGAGCGCCGGGAGAGACACTGATGGTCCTGGCGCTTCAGGCCGCGTTCCTGGGCATCGTCCAGGGCCTCACGGAGTTCATCCCGGTCAGCTCGAGCGGGCACCTGGTGCTGGTGCCAGGGCTCTTCGGCTGGGGCACTTTCGTGAACACCAGGGGCCTGAACACCACGTTCGACGTGGCTCTTCACATGGGCACCCTCCTCGCGCTGCTCATCTTTTTCAGGCACGAGTGGGTCTCGCTCATCAGGGCGTTCTTCATGTCGTTCCGCCGCCGGCCCGCTGACTGGAACAGGGCGATGCGGGTTGCCTGGATGCTCGTCCTGGCCAGCATACCGGCCGCGGTGGCGGGCGCGCTTCTAAGCGGTTTTGTCGAGGACCACCTGCGCGCCCCGGTTTCGGTGGGGGTGTTCCTCGTCATCGGCGCGGTGGTAATGGCGGCCGCGGAGGCGTTCGGGAGCCGCTCGCGCGACTTCAAGCGGCTGAACGCCCGGGACGCGACGGTGGTGGGCTTCTCCCAGGCGCTGGCGCTCGCGCCCGGTGTGTCGAGGTCGGGGATAACCATCTCGGCGGGCATGCTCGACGGTCTCGATCGGGAGGCGGCGACGCACTTCGCGTTCCTGATGTCGGCGCCTATCATCGCCGGCGCGGGCCTCTACGAGGGGATAAAGCTCGTCAGGAACGGCTTTCCACCGCAGGGACCGGGGGTCTTCATAGCCGGTTTTATAACCTCGGCGATCACCGGCCTGCTGGCCATCGGCGTCATGCTCAAATACATGAAGAAGTACACCCTGCGGCCTTTCATCGCCTACCGTCTGGCGCTGGCCGTCCTCGTCTTCATCGTTGTCGCGGTGACCTGACCTCCCGAGCCCCCGGAGGCGTCGCTCACTCTGCACTTACGGCCGTGATCCCGACCGGTGCCGCCGGGCCCGGGTGGAAAAACAGTGGAAAGTGAACGACCCCTGTGCTTGACTTTAATACTATGCACGAACTGTCAGTGACGGAGAGCATGCTCTCGGTGGTGCTGCGGCACGCGGAGGCCAGCAGAGCGAAGGAAGTGACCAGGATCAACATGGTGCTGGGCGAGATGAGCTCGGTCATGGAGGAATCGGTCAAGTTCTACTTCGACATAATCGCCAGGGACACCATAGCGCAGAACGCCGAGCTGAACTTCCGAAGGACCAGGCTCATCGCACGCTGCGGCGGCTGCGGGAACGAGTTCGAGGTGATCGAGTTCGACTTCCGCTGCCCCGAATGCAAGGCGGAGAAGACCGAGATCATCTCCGGGCGCGAGTTTCAGGTGGAATCGATAGAGATCAACTAGGAGGCGGAAGATGGAGATCGAGGTCCTCGAGGGCGTGTTCGACGCCAACGAGATCATCGCCAGGGAGAACAGGGCGCTGCTGGACAAAAAAGGCGCCTTCATGGTCAACCTGATGGCGAGCCCCGGCGCCGGGAAGACGTCGTTTATCATGAAGACCCTCGAGGGCGTGAAGGAGACCCTCGAGTGCGCGGTCATCGAAGGCGACATAGCCGGCAAGGTTGATTCGGAGAGGATCGCGGAAGCCGGGGTGCAGGCCATCCAGATAAACACCGGCGGGTCGTGCCACCTCGAAGCCAAGCAGGTCAACACCGCACTGGGGCGCCTGGAACTGGACGGGGTGGATCTCGTCATCGTGGAAAACGTCGGAAACCTGGTGTGCCCCGCCGAGTTCAAGATAGGCGAAGACATAAAGGTCATGATCCTCTCGGTCGCCGAGGGTCACGACAAGCCCCTCAAGTACCCGCTGATGTTCTCCGAGAGCCACGTTCTCATCGTCAACAAGATCGACCTGATACCTTACACGGATTTCGACATAGACGCCCTTGAGGAGACGGTACGCAGGATGAATCCCGAGATCGATATCTTCCGGATGTCGTGCAGGACCGGCGAGGGCGTCGCCGGGTGGATCGACTGGCTGACGGCCAGGGTCAAGGGGTAAGGCGGGAGGAAGCCCGGGCGGACCCGGTTCCGCCCTGGAGACGCACAAGAAGCGGTCTCCCCATCCCTTGAACCGGTCGAAGAAGTGGAAATAATGTCGAAAGCAAACGGCGATTCTTCAGTTATTCGGAGCGGGTTTCCAGGAAGAAGATGACGCTCGAGTCGGGGCTGGCGGCGAACCTGTCGGGGCTCATCACCCACACTTCCGTCCTGTTGAGCTTTACCGTCTCACCCACCCGGCGCGGGCCGGCAAGCCCGATTATGTAGACAGCCTGCCCGGAGAACCGCGCGTTCTCGGCGTAATAAGGGAGCAGGACCGGCTCACTGTTGGTCAGGTAAGTTATCATCGCCTCGAGCGTCGCGCCGTCGCATCCGGCGTCAACCATCAGGTCCGCCATCTTCCTCCTGAAGAGGTTTCCCATGCTGATGGCGTGTCCCATCGTGCAGGTGGACTCGACCTGCTTCTTGATCTCCAGGGTGTCAAAAACGGACCGGAGGCTGTTCTCGTCGTAGTTGTTGTCGCTGACCTTCACCACCGGGAGGATCGTCGCCGCCCCGCGCGGCAGGACCGGCGTAGCCGGCCGTTCCTCCCCCATCAGGCTCTTGCCGGCCGGCGACGAGACGGCGAGACCAACGTTTCCGTCGGACGCTTTTCTGCGGTCCACTCGAGGTGGGCCGGTGTATGCGATGACCATGAGCACCGCCGCCATGACGACGGCGAGTCCGGCCCCCGCCGCGGCGAGCGCACGGGGTGACGGGGGGAAAGAAAACCTGGCCCTGGGGGCGCGCGGGGCCTTCGCGTCGCCCCGCGCGGCGGCTGCGAGGCCGGAGAAAACTCTCGACGCGGCTTCGGGTGGCATGGCGGGAGGGCTCAGGCTGTCCAGCGCCGAGGCGGAGACGGAAAGCATCTCCAGCGCGCGCCTGCATCCGTCGCACGAGGACAGGTGGTTCTCGGTCCTCAGGATTCCGGCGGTGTCCAGGCGCCCGTCCGCGTAGTCCAACAATGTTTTTCTGAACCGGCGGCAACTCATCTCTTACCTCCACCACCAGCGTTAGACGGAGCGCTCACTGCCATTGTTCCTTGTGTGGTTCGAGGATATCCGCGAGCTTCACCCTCGCCCTGAAGATCCTTGATTTGACCGTTCCTACCGGGAGTCCGAGCAGTTCCGCCACCTCGTGGTACTGCATTCCCTCGAGTGCGTGGAGCACCAGCGGCGCCCTCAGGGAAACGGGAAGTTCCATCAGAGCTCCCTGGACCAGCCGCTGGGCTTCCGACGATATTGCCGCGCTCTCGAGCCCTCCCGACGTCGTCAGGTGCGGCTCGTGCCTTTCGGGCGGGTCGCCGTCGTGGCTCAAGAACTCCGGGCTGCGCTTCTTTCGACGCAGGTAATCCCTGGAACGGTTCATCGACACCCGGTACAGCCAGGTGGAAAAGGACGACCGTCCCTCGAAGGAACCCACTTTTCGCATCACCTGGAGGAATATCTCCTGGCACAGGTCTTCGGCGTCCGAGGGGTTCCCGGTCATCCTGTACGCGAGCGAGAACACCTGGTTGCGATAGCGGTTGAACAGTTCCTCGAGGGCCGGGAGTTCTCCGGCCCGCACGCGGGCAACGAGAGCCTGGTCGTCGACCTCCGGCTTCCTGGGCTCAGCATCATCCATGGCGGGATTATAACACGCGCGTTTCGCGCAACCGCCGGGCCCGTAACGGTCCGCGCCGGCCGCGGTTTGCGGGCCTCGGAACCCATGAGCTAATATTTGGGGGGCCCTCTGCGCGGGCCTTTATATTTGAGAGCGGAGGTCAGGTGACAGCCCGAGAGTTAATGACGGGAAACGAAGCCGTGGCGCTGGCCGCCTGTGACGCGGGCGCCCTTTTCGGCTCGGCCTATCCCGGTACGCCATCGACCGAAATACTGGAGCGTTTCGCCGGGTGCGAGGGTGTCTACGCGGAGTGGGCGCCGAACGAAAAGGTCGCACTGGAGGCGGCCATAGGGGCGAGCCTCGGCGGGGTCAGGGCCCTCGCGGCGATGAAGCACGTCGGGTTGAACGTGGCCGCGGACCCCTGGTTCACGCTTCCCTACATAGGTGTTTCCGGCGGACTGGTGGTGGTCAGCGCCGACGATCCGGGGATGCATTCGAGCCAGAACGAGCAGGACAACCGTTACTACGCGAAGGCGGCGAAGGTCCCCATGCTGGAGCCCGCGGACAGCCAGGAGGCCTACGATCTCACCCGCGAGGCTTTTCGGATGAGCGAGGAGTACGATACCCCCGTTCTACTCCGCATGACCACCCGGGTCTGCCATTCCAGGGGCCTGGTCGAACGGCGGGAACCTGAATCACCGAGGCCCGTGAAATACGAGAAGAACGAGGCCAAGCGGGTCATGATACCCGGGCATGCGAGGCTGAGGCACCCGGTGATGGTGGAGAGGCTCGCGCTGCTGGAGCGCCTGTCGAACGAATTCCCAGGCCAGCGGGGCGAGCCCGGCGCCGTCGACGCCGTTGTCGTCACCAGCGGGGTCGCCTACCAGTACGTGAAAGAGGCGTTTCCCGGCGCCGCGGTCCTCAAGCTCGCGATGACCAACCCGCTGCCGATGGACCTCATCGAGGAGTTCTGCGGAGGCTACAGGGACGTGTACGTGGTTGAGGAGCTGGAGCCGTACCTGGAGGAAGCCGTTGCGGCCCTCGGACTGCGCCCCAGGGGCAAAGAGGCGAATGGCGCCGGCGGCGTGCCGAGGGTGGGAGAGTTGAATGTGGACAACGTCCGAGCCGCCTTCAACGATCTCGCTTCCCTCACGTCGTCGGGGGAGGCGCACCACCGGGACAGGGTCGAAGGGCTGCCGCCCAGGCCGCCCATACTCTGCGCGGGCTGTCCGCACAGGGGCATAATGTACACCCTGGCCAGGTTGAAGGCGATCATCGCCGGCGACATCGGCTGCTACACCCTGAGCGTCCTGCCGCCGCTTTCCGCCCATGACTGCCAGGTCTGCATGGGCGCGAGCATAACCATGGGGCACGGCCTGGAGAAAGCGCTGGAGCTGGCCGGTGCTCGAGGGGAGCAGGACGGGGCCCGGCACCGCGTGGTGTCGGTGCTCGGAGACTCGACGTTCTTCCACAGCGGCGTCACCGGGCTGATGGAGATGGCTTACAACAACGGCCGGTTCACTGTGGTGGTGCTCGACAATCGGACGACCGCGATGACCGGCTTCCAGGACCACCCGGGGACCGGCGTGACCCTCCTGAGAGAGGAAACCGTCTGTGCCGACATCGAGATGCTGGCCCGCGCGCTGGGCATCGAGAGCGTGCGCGGGGTCGACCCGTACGACCTCGAGGAGTGCGAGCGCGTGCTCGCCGAGGAGATGGACCGCGACGCGCCCAGCGTGGTGATCTCCCGTCGCCCGTGCGTGCTGAGGGTGAAGTCCGACGGGCGGCGGCCGTACGCGGTCGAGCGGGAGCTCTGCAACGACTGCGGGCTCTGCATGAGGGTCGCCTGCCCGGCGCTGGTCAAGAGGGACGAAGGGGTCGTGATACTGGAGGACGCCTGCACGGGCTGCGGCGTCTGCGCGCAGGTCTGCAGGAGAGAAGCGATCAAGGGCTGAGGAGAGATGGGCCGGTGTATAACGAACGCAGCGGCGAGAGCCCGGACAAGACCCGATCGATAGTGCTGGCCGGGGTCGGAGGCCAGGGGACGATACTCGCCGCGAACCTGCTGGCGACCGCCCTGGTGGGGCACGGTTACGACGTCAAGACGAGCGAGGTCCACGGCATGGCTCAGAGGGGCGGCTCGGTGATCAGCATGGTGAGGTTCGGCGCCGCCGTGGCGAGCCCCCTTGTGCCTTTCGGGGAGGCGGAAGCCCTGGTCTGCACGGAGCTGCTGGAGACCTTGAGGAATATCGAGTACCTCTCCGAGGACGGGGTGGTCATCGCCTCGGGCACCCGCGTAGATCCGCTCCCGGTGCTGCAGGGCTCGGTCGAATACCCGGCGGACGCCGCGGAGAGGATAGTGAACCTGGTCCCCGGAAGCGTGATCGTCAACGCCGCCGACCTGGCGGCCCAGGCCGGCGACGCCCGGGCGGCGAACACCGTGCTCCTGGGTATCCTCAGCCCGACACTGCCGGTCAGCGTGGACGAGTGGCTTGCCACAATCGGGCGCCTGGTGAAAGCGAAGGCGGTCGATACGAACAGCGAGGCGTTCCTGACCGGTCGCGGCATAGCACTGATGGAAGATTAGCGCCCGCGGGCGGGCGACGAGGTGGCATACCCGCGATGAAGATCTGGAACGAACAGGCCGAGACCCTCCACGGGGAAGAGCTCCTTGCCCTGCAGCTGGGAAGGCTCGGCGTCACGCTTCGAAGGGTGTGGGAAGCGGGAACGCCTTACCGGGCGAGAATGGAGGCCTCGGGGCATGGCCCGGAGGACGTCAGCAGCCTGGAGGACCTCGAGAAGCTCCCCTGCACGCGCAAGCAGGACTTCCGCGACGGCTACCCCCTGGGCATGCTGGCCGTACCGGTCGAGGAAGTGGTGAGGCTGCACGCCTCGTCGGGAACGACGGGAAGCCGGACGATCGTCGGCTACACCAGGGCCGACCTCGAGACCTGGATCGAGCTGGTGGCGCGCTTCGCCACCGCCGCCGGGGTGACCTCACGTGACGTAGCCCAGATCTCATTCACCTACGGCCTTTTCACCGGCGGGTTCGGGCTGCATTACGGCCTGGAGCGCGTCGGGGCCGCGGTCATACCGGCCTCCGGGGGCAACACGGAGCTGCAGCTCTCCCTGATGAAAGACCTGGGCACCACGGTCCTCGTCGCCACCCCGACCTACGCGCTGCACATCGCCGAGGTGGCCCTGGCGAGCGGGTTCGATTTCGCCGACACGCCGCTGAGGATCGGCCTTTTCGGCGCGGAGCCGTGGAGCGAGGCCATCCGCAGGAAGATAGAAGACGCCACCGGCATTTCCGCCACGGACAACTACGGCCTCTCGGAGGTCTTCGGGCCCGGGGTCGCGGGGGAATGCGAGTTGAAGTGCGGCATGCACATAGCCGAGGACCACTTCATCGCCGAGGTCATCGACCCGGTCACCGGCGAGAACGTCCCGGAGGGCGGACAGGGCGAGCTGGTGCTCACGACGCTGACCCGCCAGGCCGTGCCGGTGGTGCGGTTCCGGACCGGCGACCTGACTTCGATCGACCGCTCGCCCTGCGGGTGCGGCAGGAGGAGCGCCCGCATGGAGAAGGTGCTGGGCCGCACCGACGACATGCTGATAATCAGGGGCGTTAACGTCTACCCGTCGCGGGTCGAACAGGCGCTTCTGGAGATCGAGGGAATCGCGCCCCATTTCCTCATCCTGCTGGACAGGAAGGACGAGCTGGACCTGCTGGAGATATGGGTCGAGGTCTCGGAAGGGGTTTTCAGCGACGACACGCGGGTGATGCGGGAGTTTGCCCGGAAGGTCGAGTCCCACCTCAAGGGCGCGCTGAACGTCGGGGCCAGGGTGAGCCTCAAGGAGCCGAACACCCTGGAGCGGACCACGGGAAAGGCGAAACGCATCATCGACCGGAGGGAGCTGTAGGACGCGCGTTCCGGCTCGAGAGAGGAGAGGGAAGCACGATGACCGAACCCCGGGACTGGTTCGAGCGCAGGACCTTCCACCACGACGATTACTCGGATGTTGGCAGGCTGGTCGACCTCAAGGAGGCCCGGGGCCGCACCGTGAGTGTCTGCCTTCCTACCCTGAACGTGGCCCCCACCCTCGGGCGGATACTACGGACGTTCCGGGAGGAGCTCGTCGATAAGTACCGGCTGATAGACCAGCTCTGCGTGATCGACTCCCGCAGCACCGACGGCACTGTCGAGATCGCCCGGCAGGAGGGAGCGGGCGTCTTCTTCGACGACGAGATACTGGCGGGACTGCCGGGTGCGTCGGGCAAGGGAGAGGCGCTCTGGAAGAGCATCTTCGCCCTGGAGGGGGACATTATCGTCTGGGTCGACTCCGACATCGAAAACATCCATCCCAGGTTCGTGTACGGGCTTGTGGGCCCGCTGCTGGAGGACCCCGCCATCGGCTACGTCAAGGCGTTCTACGAGCGGCCCATCAAGCGGGAGGGAGTGCTGCAGTCGTCGGGAGGGGGTAGGGTCACCGAGCTGACCGTGAGGCCCCTGTTCAACCTCTTCTACCCGGAGCTCTCCGGGCTGGTGCAGCCCCTTTCCGGCGAATACGCCGGCAGGCGTGACGTCCTGGAGAGCGTTCCTTTCTTCACCGGCTACGGGGTCGAATCGGGTTTGCTCCTGGATATATCCAGGAAGTACGGCATGGACGCCATCGCCCAGGTGGACCTCGACGTCCGCGTCCACGACAACCAGTCGATCGATTCGCTCTCGAAGATGTCCTTCGGCATTATGCAGGCCGTTTTCAGGAGGCTCGAGGACGACGGAAAGCTCTCGCTCACCTGCGAGCCCGGTACGGTCTACAATACAGTGCGGCGCTCCGGGGGTGTCTATTCCATCGAGCCGGTGGAGGTCCCCATTGTGGAGAGGCCGTCGATGGCGGATGTGGAGGAGTACCGCAGGGCCCGGGGCATCGCCGGCTGAGGGCGCCCGGGAAGAACGACGGGGGGCAGTGATGGAAGAGGCACTTCCGAAAGGACCGAACCGTTTCGCGACGTTCGTCACCTCGCCGTTCCACGGCAGGTACCCGCCCCCGCTGACCCATGTCGGCGACTACCTGGCGGTTGCGGGCCTGGCGTTGTTCGTGGTGTCGGTCTTCTTCCTGAACTGGATCACCGTAGGCTTGAAGGACGTGCTGGGGCTCGGGCGGGTCCTGGGCATGCGGGCACCCAGCAAGTCTTACGGTCTCTTCGTCAGCCCATGGGCGTGGGTGATGGTCGGCGTGCTGGTCGCGCTCGCGCTGGGCATATACTTCGTCCAGACGCGCGGGGGCCTGACGATGGGGCTGGGCGTCTTCTGCCTCTTGTTCAACGTGGTCTTCTATATCGGCGCATGGCAGAAGATAAACGCGATCATCGGGAACGTGGTCGAACTGGTCAGGGAGGTCCCCATGATCGGGACCATGCTGGGGGAGGCGGTGCAGAGCCTGGCGAAGTCTCTCCTGACGGTCCAGGTCTCCGCCGGTTACTGGCTGTTCCTGCCCGCGGGGCTGCTGCTGGTCGCGGGAGGGGCACTGAGGCTGGCGAGCAGGCCGCGGGAGACGGCGGGAGGGGAGCTGCCTTGAGTCCGGCTTACCTCACCGGCGACGGTCACCGGGAAAGACTGCGGGAGATCGCGGAGCGCAGGAGCGTCCGGCGCAACCTCGACTGGTTCCGGGAGCACCTGGGCGCGGTCCAGGTCATCTACACCGACCTCGACGGCACGATGATGGGTCCCCTTGGATGTTTCTTCAGGGACCACGAGAACATGCTGACGCTCAGGCCCGCCAGGGCCCTGGTCGCCGCCCACGCGCGCAACGTGGACGTGATGCTGGTGTCCGGGCGCCACAAATCCCAGCTCCGGGAGACCGCGCGCCTGCTGGGGTGCATGAATTACGTCGCCGAGCTGGGCACCGAGCTGGTCTACAACCTCGGGCTCGAGGTGGTGATGAACCTCGGGGAGTTCGAGCCGACCAGCGACTCGGTCTACCGCTCGATAGTGGACACGGGCGTGCTCGACCTGCTGCTCGACTCTTACCGCGGGAGGCTGGAGATGCATACCCCGTGGTCGGACGAAAGGGAGTGCACGCCGCTGCTGCGCGGGTACGTGGATCTCGAAGGGGCGGGCGCGCTCATGGAAGGGAACGGTTTCGGTGGATTTCAACTCATCGACAACGGCGTTATCCCCAGGAAGAGCCCCACGCTCGACGTGCCCGAGACCAGGGCGTACCACCTCGTGCCAAAGGGGGTCAGCAAGGAGCAGTCCGTGCTGAAGGACCAGCAGCATCGGGGCATCGAGCGGCGCCGGACGGTCGCGGTGGGAGACGCCGAAGCGGACCTGGACCTCGCGAAGTCGGCCGGCGCCTTCTTCATGGTGCGCAACGGCCTGGAGGCGAACCCCCACCTGGCAGAGCGGATCGAGGCTTCGGATAACATCTTCGTCACCGAGGGGCGGATGGGTTCCGGTTGGGCCGAGGTGGTGGAGACGATGCTCGGGCTGGTCGAGTGACCGTGCTCAGAGCACCGGCCTGTTCGTCGCGGTACAGGCGGGGGTCAGGGTGAAAAGCCGGTAGGCCAGTCCGCTGATGTACGACCCGCCTTCTACCCGGCCGGAGAACCTCTCCGGTATGCTCGATTCACCGTTGAAGGACCCGCTTACCGCCCCGGCGATGGCGCCCGTCGAAGTGGCATCGCCGCCGGCGTTGACCGCGCTCAGGACGCACTCCTCGAAATCGTACGGGGCGCGCAAGAAGGCGAAGAGCGCGGCCGGCACCGCCTCGGTGGCGGCGCTTCCGCAGCCTGTGTAGGCGAACCCCTCTTCCGGCGCCGCGTCGAGGTAGCCGGAAAGGCCTGTCAGCCTGGCCGAGAATTCCGGGCTCAGCTTGCGAACGGCGGCGGCAGCGCCCTGGAGCAGCCCTTCCCTGTCCAACTCTCCATCGTCGGATATCCCGGCGGCGACGAACATTGCCACGGCGACGCTTCCGGCGACCGCCCCCGGGTCGGTGTGAGTCAGGCGGGCCTGGTCGGCCGCGGCGTCCTGGAGGCCGGCCGGGTCGTGGAAATACCTGAGCCCGACAGGCGCTGCCCGGGTCGCCGCCCCGCAGCCGTCCGAATCGACTCCGCTCTCGGAGGGGTCGCCGCCCCCGGCGAGGCGCCGGGTCGCTTCGACGGTGGCGGCGCAGGTGTCCCCGGCTTCAATCCACCTGCCGAACTTCATCGCCACGTGGGCCCTTTTGTACCGTCCCGCCTCGAGCAGTGCCTGGGTGAGGACCACGGTTATCCGGGTGACCGCGGTGATGCGGCCCGCCCCCAAGCGCCCGTCGGCGAACCCGTCGAGATCCCCGTGCGCTTCATCGATCGACCGGGCGTCCATTCCCCGGACGGGCATGCCCAGGGCGTCCCCCACGGCGCAGCCCACCAGCGATCCTTTGAACTTGTCGAGGGCGGATGCCAAGACTCCTCCTTCTCCGGGGCAAGGGAAGTATAACACCCGGGGTGGTACAATCGACCTGTTCCCGGAGCGGCGGTGAGGCGGCCCCGCACGTCGGGCGGTACTGCTTGCCGCGGCCCGGAAGGAGCGAACCATGCGTCTGAGGATCAAGGGAGTCATCCCGCTGCTGATCGCGCTGGCGCTTATCGTAGCGATAGCCGGCGCGATGATACACCGGGTCAGGCACGAGGACCTCCAGGACCAGAAAGCCTGGGAAGAGGTGCTCGAAGCGGACAGGCAGACCGCGGCCCGCGCAGTGAAAGCGCTGCCGCTGGTGGACGAATACCAGCGGCTGTCCGCGGCCGGCGGAGCTTCCTCGCCGGCGTCGGAAGAGGTGGCTTCGAAGATCCTCGACCTGTTCCCCGAGTTCAGGGCGCCGGAAGCGCGCCAGGGGGCGTCGATGATACCCTGCGACAGGATGCGCGCAGTCCTGAACGGCTACGCACGGAGGGCCCGGAGCGGCCCCGGAGGATCGCGTGTACACGGACAGAGATGACGTCAAGGCCATAGAGGCCGAACTGGGAACCCCGGTCGAGACCGGGATGGTGTTCGAGATCTCACCGTCCGAGTTCGACATGGTCAGCTCGAGCATGCGCAACGGGAGGGCTCACGACACCACCATGTTCATCCGCGCCGCGAGCGAGCCGCGCGCCGTCGTGGTGATCCGCAAGCCGTTCTTTCCCTCGGGCGTCTACCGGGCGCCGAGCGGCGCCGCCCACCGGGGCGAAACGCTGAAGCAGGGCGCCACCAGGGAATCAAAGGAAGAGACGGGGCTCGACGTGGCGCTCCGGCGTTACCTGGCCCGCATCAACGCGAAGTTCACCTGCGGGGAGCGCCACATCGACTGGACCAGCCACGTCTTCGAGGCGAGAGAGGTTTCCGGCGTCCTCCGGCCCATAGACACGCACGAGATAGCGGAAGCCCGCTGGGCTTCCTTCGAGGAACTGCAGGGGGACATACGCCAGGCGTTGCTGGACACCGGCTGGGGGCTGTTCCGTTACAGGGTGGCCCTGACCGATCTGACCGTCGGCGAACTGGGGGAGTGGCCGGCATGAGGTACGAGGAGCCCGTTTTCAGGCCGCCGTGCGAGGCGGGGAGCCTGATAATCCAGGCCACGATCGGTTGCCCGCACAACCGCTGCCGGTTCTGCGGCATGTACAAGATGAAGAGGTACAGGGTGCGCCCCTTCGAGGAGGTCCGCGAGGACCTGGAGGCGGCACGCCGCGTCTGGCCCTCTCCGTCCTCGGTCTTCCTCGCCGACGGCAACACCATAGCGATGCGTACGGACGACCTCGTCAGGGTGCTCGACCAGGTGAGGCGGACTTTTCCCGACACGGGGCGCGTCTCCTGTTACGGCGGGGCCCGCTTCATCCGAGGCAGGCGCGCGCGGGACATGGCTCGGCTCGCCGAGCACGGGCTCGACATGGTCTACATGGGCCTGGAGAGCGGCGACGACGAGATACTCGAGAGGATCTGCAAGGGGGCGACCGCCGAGGACCACGTCAGGGCCGCGGCCAGGCTCCGGGAGGCGGGGATCGGCTTTTCGACTTACGTCCTGGCGGGGCTGGGAGGAAAGCAGCGGTCCCGCGAGCACGCGCTGGGCTCGGCGGCGACGCTCAACCGGATGAAGCCGGACTTCGTGAGGATAAGGACGCTGGCCCTGATGCCCGGCTTCCCGATGTACGAGGACCTGGAGGAGGGGAGGTTCGAGGAGTGCTCGGGCAGGGAGGTGGCCCTGGAGATAAGGTTGCTCCTGGAGAACCTGGAGCTCGAGGACAGCGTTTTCCTGAGCGACCACGTATCGAACTACCTCCCCATCCAGGGGAGGCTCCCCGACGACAGGGACTCCATGCTCGCCGCAATCGACCGGGCGCTCGCGGTGCCCGACAACCCGATGCTGGGGCCGCGGGTGATAACCTCCCTGTAGTGGCTACCTCTTCCGGTACTCCTCGCACTCGGTAGCGTTCGGCCTCCTGGGGTCGAGGCATACCGTGTGGTAATCGTACTTGCAGGTGTCGCACAGGAGCTTGGGCGCGCCGAGCTTCTTTCGCAGCTTCCACCAGTACATCCTGGGGTTCTTCATACCGGCATTATATTGCCTGGCGCGCTGCGTGGACACAGGCGGGGGAGGGTTCGCGGGCCCGCCGTACCGTTTATACTTGTGCCCATGAGCGAACAGGTTCGCAAGCCCCCGTTCAACGGAATAGACGCCGTCTTCTTCGACGTCGGGAACACGCTGTTCACGCCGTACCCGTCAATGGAGGCGGTGTGCCGCGAGGTGCTCCTGCGCTACGGCATCGACCCCACGGACGAGGAACTCCGCGCCGGGATCCTCGCCGCGGACCGCTTCTACGAGGAGCGGTACTGGACGGATGACTCCTTCTGGGCCAGCGACCGGGACGCCACGGAAATGTGGTCAGAGCTGTACTCACTGGTCCTGCGCAATATAGGGGTGGCTGACGAGCACAGGGTCATCGGAAGGGCCATATACGACCATTTCGGCGACGGTGACCGCTGGAGGACGTTCCCCGACGTGGTGCCGGTCTTCGAGAAGCTCAGGGCCGCGGGCTACAGGCTGGCGCTGGTGTCGAACTGGGACTCGAGGCTCGCCAAACTCTGTTTCGACATGGATCTCGACCGCTACCTCGACGCTGTGCTCTCCTCGGCCAGCGTCGGGCTCATCAAGCCCGACCCGCACATGTTCGAGGCCGCCTGCCGTCGGCTCAACGTCGAGCCTCGCCGGGCGGTTCACGTCGGCGACCATTACTACGCGGACGTCCTCG
Organism: uncultured Acidimicrobiales bacterium; assembly: GCA_964512645.1. GTDB lineage: Bacteria > Actinomycetota > Geothermincolia > Fen-727 > Anoxymicrobiaceae > CAZEJS01. The sequence continues at coordinate 39,874 of CAZEJS010000017.1, read as the reverse complement.
GAGCCAGGACCATAGGGGTACACGCGGTGATGATCGACAGGTTCGGCCACGGGCACCCGTCCGACGTTCCGGTCATCGAGGACCTGTACGGCCTGCTGCCGCTGCTGGGCCTGGATTGAGCCGGCCGGCTGCCGGGTTCACTCGAATATGTGGCCGGTAAGCGCCAGGGCGTTCCTGCCCAGTATTCCTTCCTTGACGTCGTCCGGCAGCCCCGCGCCCTCGATCTCGTCCAGGTGCCGCCGCATGCGCAGCAGGGGGTAGTCCGTGCCGAAGAGGATGCGTCCCGGGCCGACGATATCGACGGCGACCCGGTATATGTCGGGCCTGTAGAGAAACGGGGAAGCGGCGGTATCGTAGTAGACCGACGAGGTGACCTTCGCCACCTCGGGCATCAGCTCGTAGAAGCAGAGCCCGCCCCCCCAGTGTCCCAGCACGGTGGTGACATCCGGGTACTTCTCCAGGAACCGGTACACCTGCGTGGGGGTGGTGGGGGTCTTGCCCGGATAGAAGTGGCCCAGCTCCTCGTTGGCGTGGAGCAGGAGGAAGAACCCCGCCTCCTCGACCGCCCCGGCGATCCTCCCGGCGGTCTGGGCGTCGTCGAGCCTGAAACCCTGGGCGTCCGCGGAGATCTCTCCCACGCCCTTGAGCCCGCCGGCGAAGGCCCGTTCCAGCTCGGCATCGCAGGCCCGGCCCGCGACCGGGTTGACTGTGGCAAGGCCTATCAGCCGGTCGGGGAACGCCCGCACGGCCTCCATCATGTAAGTGTTGTGCTGCCGGCACATGTCGATGCTGCGCCAGGGGAAGCCGCACACCACGGAGACGTCCACCCCGGCGTTGTCCATCTCCTCGACCAGGGCCTCGAATGGCACCATCTTCGACTTCGGGTTCCCGTAGATGAATTCGAAAGACGAATCGCGCTTGGCGTACATCTCCCGCCGCTCGATCACGTCGGGGGGAAAGACGTGGGTGTGCACATCGATGATCATCTGGTCCTCCCGGGCCGTACGTCCTGTAGCCAGCACAGGTTAGCACACGGGAGTGCGGCGGTCACCAGGCGCAGGCCGGCGCACTATCTCGAATTGTCGAGCTTCGCCGGGACCTCGTTCCCGAAGAGCAGGCGCGCGAATTCGGAGAACGCGCGGGTCGCGGTTACCCTGCCGCCGGATTGGTTGAAGATCACCACTACGGTCGCGTTCTTCGACGGATGGTGAAACATGGCGGTGCTGAAGCCGAACGCGTTGCCCTCGTGCCCCACGAAGCCGCCCCATTCCATCATGCCCGCCCCGTACTTCACCTCGGAGCCGGGCTCGCTCACCAGGACGGCCCGCTCTCTCTCCGACTCCTCGGAGATGAGCCCTCCGTTGGCGAAAGCCAGGGACCAGGTCCTCAAGTCGTCCAGGTTGGACGACATTCCCGACGACGCCCAGCCCATCGAGGGGTCCCGGTGGGTGATGTCCACCAACCTGCCGTACTCCTCCGAGTAACCCCTGCTTGCCGGCTTCGCCATCTCGGGTGTTGTTTCGAAGGTCGTGTGTCGCAGGGACAGGGGCTCGAGGATCCGCCTCGATATCTCGGTGCCCACGCTGCGGCCCGTCAGCTTCTCCACGACCATGCCCAGCAGCACGTAGTTCGTGTTCGAATAATGGAATTTGGCGCCCGGCGCGAAATACGGGTCGTGCAGCACGCTGGACGACAACAACTGGCGTGGGGTCCACTTCTCGAGCGGATCGGCCGTGCACGCGGCCTGGAAGACCGGGTCGAAGATGAAGTCGTACAGCCCGCTGGTGTGGTTCAAGAGTTGGCGTATCGTGACGGCGTTCCCGTTGGGAACACGGGTGACGAACCTGTCGATCGTGTCGTCCAGGGAGAGCTTGCCTTCGTCGACGAGCTGGAGCACAACCGTGGCCACGAAGGTCTTGGTGACGCTGGCGATGCGCACGCGGTCGTCTACCCTCATGGGGGTGTTGTTCTCGAGGTTCGATACACCTCTGGCCACCACCCACGTCCCCCGGCCCGGCACCCATACGCCCACGATGGCTCCGGGTATCTCGCCCTCTGACATAAGCCTATCCAGGGTGGCTTCGAGCTTTTTCTCCACCCTCGAATCGAACCGTGGGGCCGCGGGTCCCGAGCTCTTCTGCCTGTCGGGCCGCGTCAGCACGAGAACGGATGCCACCAGTGCTCCGAGCAGGGCTATGATGACGACCGTCGCGGCGATCGCGTCGGTGCGCAGCGCTCTGTCCAGGACTTTTTTGCGCAAGGCGTGAAATCCTTTTCGAGTTCCACGGGGCAGGGCAGAGTTCGGGGCTCGTGGTCAAGTCGAGAGCTGATCCGGTCCCTGTTCTCGCTGTCGGCTTCGGCCTGTCTCTTGCCTGTCTCGTATGTAAAGGGCGCAATCTTCCATCGTCTATATCGTCATGCCGGCATCTCCGGTTACCCCTGTTGAGCAAGCAAATCCGCGTGCGGTGGCGGGGGTTCGCCTGCGGTCGTGTTAGAGGCGCGAACGGGGTGGGGCCCCGCCGTCTTCATGGTGCCCGCGTGAGGGTCGGGCGACCCGCCGTTCCGCCATCGTTTAAAATGTATGTTCTGGCGTCCCGGCGCGTGACAGGTTGCCGGGTACTTGTTGTAGCGGAAAGGACATTTACCGATGGGCGAATTTTCCCTGCTGCTGGAACCGTTCGAGTTCTCCGGCATCACCATGAAGAACCACGTGCTCATGCCGGCGATGCACATAGGCATGGCCCGCGACGGGCTCGTCCTCGACGGGTTTATCGACTTCTACGAGGAACGGGCCAAGGCCGACCCGGGCCCGGGGCTGATGATAGTCGGCGGCTGCTACGTCGAGGAGCGGGGGATGGGCGCGCCGAATTTCGTCGGGCTCGACGACGACAGGTTCATACCGCGCCTCAGGGAGTTCACCGACCGGATGCACAGGCATTCGCAGCCCGTCGCGGCCCAGTTGTACCACGGGGGCAGGTACTCGATGAGCTTCCTGACGGGGCAACCCCCGGTATCGGCCTCGGCGGTGGCCTCGGAGTTCACCCGCGAGACGCCCCACGAGCTCAGCGAGGAAGAGATCGCCGAAGTCCAGGAGCATTACGCCCAGGCCGCGAGGAGGGCCCGGGACGCGGGTTTCGACGCGACGGAGCTGATAGTCGCGGCGGGTTACCTGGTGAACCAGTTCCTCTCGCCGCTGACCAACAGGCGGGAGGACCGTTACGGCGGCGACATCGACTCGCGCATGACTTTCATGCGGGAGACGATCGCGGCGATAAAGAACGCCACCGGCGAGGAGTTCCCGCTCATCTGCAGGCTTTCCGGCTCGGACTTCATGGAGGGCAGCCACACCCTCGAAGAGACGAAGATCGTGGCCGCCGAGATGGAGCGCTGTGGCGTCGACCTGATCAGCGTCACCGGGGGCTGGCACGAGACCCGGATCCCCCAGATACCCATGACCGTACCCCGCGGGGCGTACGTCTACCTGGCGCAGGGTATCAGGGAGGCGGTCGAATCGGTTCCCGTGGCCTGCTGCAACCGCGTCAACAACCCGGCGCTGGCGGAAGAGATCCTCCGGGAGGGGAGGTCGGACCTGGTGGCCATGGCCCGGGCGTTCATAGCCGACCCGCGCATCCTGCACAAAGCGTCGGTTGGGCTCCAGGAGAACGTCCGCCACTGCATTGCCTGCAACCAGGGTTGCTTCGACCATGTCTTCATGCTCAGGCCGATAACCTGCATGGTCAACCCCCGGGTCAACCGCGAGCGCGAGACCGAACTCACCCCGGCGGCGGTGAAGAAGAAGGTGCTCGTCGCCGGCGGGGGGCCCGCGGGCATGGAGTGCGCGTGGGTGGCCGCGCACCGGGGCCACGATGTGGCGCTCTGTGAGGAGAGAGCGGAGCTCGGCGGCCAGGCGGCGCTGGCGGCCGTACCGCCCGGCAGGGAGGAGTTCGCCGAAATGGTCTCCTACCTGGTCCGTCAGCTTGACAACAAGGGTGTGGAGATAAGGCTCGGAGAGCCGCTGACCTCCCGGCTGCTGGAAGACTTGGAACCCGATGTCCTGGTGCTGGCCACCGGGGCGGCGCAGGTCGTCCCGCCCGTAGAAGGGGTGAGTGGTTCGAACGTCGTCATGGCATGGGACGTGCTGCGGGGAGAAGCGCGCACCGGAGACCGCGTGGTGGTCGTGGGCGGCGGCGCGGTCGGCATCGAGACCGGCTCCTACCTGGCCGCCGGGGGAAAGAAGGTCACCGTGGTCGAGATGCTGGACCGGTGCGGCGCGGACATCGGCGTCTCGACGCGATGGACCATCCTCAAGGACGCCGGCGATCTGGGGGTCGAGCTCGTTTCCGCCTGCAAAGTCGAGAGGATCACCAGTCGGGGGGTGGAAACGGCCACCGCTTCCGGCCCGAGGCGGTTCGAGGCCGACACCGTGGTGATCGCGGTCGGCGCCGCGGCTCGGGACGGTCTGGCGGAGCTGCGGGACCCGCCGGAGTTGCCCGATACCATCGAGGTCCGCAGGATCGGCGATTGCCGCGAGCCCGGGAAGGCGCTGGAAGCCATCCGGGAAGGCTTCGACCTGGGCCTTGCCCTCTGAAGGGGCCGCGGCGGTCCGCCCGCCCGGCAGGCGGGGAGGACCGGCCTCGCGCCTGTCGGCCCGCGTGGGATTACCGCGCGGGACCGTGTGAAAGCGGGAAGGATGGGCCCACCTCATGCTTCCGGCTCTCGTGCTACAATTACCGAACGGTTGTGCGGTCGCGGGGAAAACGTCAATCACCACCGGTACCACTTGGATTTCAAGGCGGGGCCACCGTTCACGGGTGATCGAGCGATCGCCCGGCCGAAGGCAGGGGGAACAAGCGATGCGGGCCGTGAACCGGTCCGGTCGCCGCGGTACTATAAAGGAGGTTGGTGATGGCCGGGGAGAGCATTGGAATCCAGGAGTACCTCGAGTCGTACGTCCCGTCTCTGGTGGAGGGATACCTGAAGGAAAAACCGGTCGCGAACATGGAGGGGACCGTGTTCACCGTCCAGTTGACGATCGAGGGCGAGCGTTCCCTGGTCGTCGGCATAACTATCGAGGACGCCTGCCGTATCAAGGTGACGCCGGGAGGCCTGGACAACCCGATGGTTTCGGTCACCATCCCCGAGGATGTCATCAGTCGCTTCACCGGTATTGTCTCGGCCTTCACCGGCAGGAAGCAGTACGACGGTGTGAGCTCGGCCAGGGGGGCACTGGATCTCCAGTTCGTTCTTCCCGGCGACGAGGCGATCCCCATCTCGCTTACGTTCAACGGCCAGGATAATCCCAGAGGGGCCATCAAGGGACCGGCCGACGTGCTGGCCGCCGTGATGACCGGGCAGGTGAACGGTCCCCAGGCGTTTCTGGAGCAGAAGCTCAGCATGTCCGGTGACATGGCGTTCCTGATATCGCTCGCCGGGTTGATCACCTGAGGAGCGGCCTTGCCGCCATATCACTCCGGCGCCGCTCCGCGGGCGGGGCGGCAGATGATCTCGGGGAGGTCTGCGGTGGATTATCCGTGGCTCGAGGAGTACAGGACCTGCGGCATCCCGGTCACGCTGGAGCCGTACCCTGACGAACCTTCGCACTTCTTCGTCCAGCGCGCCGCGCGCCAGTTCCCGCGGATGGGGTGCGTGCAACTGGGTCTGGAGATATCGTACGCTGAGATAGACGCGCTCTCTGACAGTCTTGCCCTGGCACTGGGGGGTCTGGGCGTCGAAAAAGGGGACCGCGTCGCCACGATGCTTCCGACCTCGGTGCAGTTCGTGCTGGCCGACACGGCCATCTCCAAGGCGGGGGCGGCCCACGTCCCGTGCAGCTTCCTGGAGTCCCCGGTCAACCTTGGCCGCAAGTTCGAGGAGAGCGCACCCGGGGCCCTGATCGTCCTGGCCGAGCACCTCCCTCTGGCGGAGCGGCTCCGGGAACTGGTTGCCGGGGGGAACGTCATAGTCACCGACCTGCACGATTTCTCGGCGGGAAAGTGCCGTCGCGGGCACCCCGGCGGCGCCATGCGGCTGCTGGACCTCATAGAGCGGTCCGGGCGGGGAACGCCCCGAGTGGACATTGACCCGGCCCGCGACCTGGAGACGCTGCTGTTCACCGGGGGGACCACCGGTGTCGCCAAGGGCTGCATGCTTACGCACCGTAACGTCGTCGCCAACGCCATCCAGAACCCGGTGGTGTTCGGGCCGTCCGGCAACCTCTTCCGCGGCAATATGTCGGTGATGATGGGAAACCCGTTCTTCCACTCCTACGGGCACTCGATATTCCATACCATGGCGCAGATGTGCTTCACGCTCCTGCTCCTTCCCGACCCCCGGGACTACCGGTCGATGCTGGCGATGGTACGGGAGTACCACCCGGTGCTGCAGGCGGGCGTTCCGGTGCAGTTCCGCAACCTCCTCGCCGAGGACACCAGGAGGGCCAGGGTGATAGGGATATCCGGCTCCGCGCCCCTGCAGCCCGGGACCCAGGACAGGTTCGAGGAACGGGGGGCGGGCGTGGTGACCGAAGGGTACGGCCTCTCGGAGCTTACCGCCGTGTCGCACTTCAACGTGTCCACGCTGATCCGGCTGATGGGCGGCCGGAAGATGCTCAAGCTCCTCAACGCGACGGTCTTCGGCAGGTACGGCACTCCGCTGCTGCGCGCGCTGGCCCGGCTGACCGGCCCGAAGTTCTTCGGGAGGGTGTTCATGGGCGTAGTCACCCTGTTCTCCATGCTGACGAGGAGGTCGGCCCAGGCCGGCGGGGTCGAACGAAGGGCCACTATCGGGATCCCCCTCCCGGATACGGAGATAGAGGTGCGCGACGTCAACAGCGGCGAGCCCATCGGCCTGGAGGAGCTGGCGGCGGAGGACCGTGCCGGGGAGCTGCTGGTCCGGGGACCTCAGGCCATGCTCGGGTACTGGCCCGAGGAGGGAACGGGCCTCGACCAGGAGGGCTTCGTCCACACCGGGGACATCGTGAAGATGGACGCCGGTGGTTACTTCTCGATCGTGGACAGGGTCAAGGACATGGTCATAGTGTCCGGTTTCAAGGTCTACACCCGCGAGGTCGACGACGTGCTGCAGGAACATCCCGCGACCGAGATCGCCGCGACCATCGGGGTGCCGGATCCGGACAGGCCGGGTAACGAGATCGTGGTGGTCTTCGTACAACCGGCGAAAGGGTGCGTGGAAACGCCAAGCGAGAGCGACTACCTCGAGTTCCTGCGCTCCCGGGTGGCGCGGTACGCCGTTCCCCGGCGGGTCATATTCCTCGAGGAGATGCCCCTCACCGAGGTGTTCAAGATACGCAAGAACGAGCTCAGAGAGATCGCCGCCAGGGAGCTGGGCGGGTAAGGAAACGCTCCGCCGCCGCCGCGTCTGCCCCGTTCTCGAGGGGGGCCTCTTCCCGGAACGGCCTCCGCGTAACGGAGCGACCCCGCGGGCCGGCCAGGCGGGAGCCCTTCACGGCAGCCCTCCCCGTCTCGTAGAATAGCGTACTGCGGCGGGAGCCCGGAGAGGGGGCCGCCGCGGACCGCATGCGGGCGAAGAGAGGTGGAGGCATCGATGAGGCCTACCTGGGACCAGTACTTCCTGAGGATCGCCGGCGTCGTGGCCGGGCGCTCTACCTGCCTGCGCAGGGAGGTGGGCGCGCTCGTAGTCAAGGACAGGAGGATCCTGGCGACCGGGTACAACGGCGCTCCCAGGGGGCTCGCGCACTGCCTGGAGACCGGATGCATGCGCAACGAGGCGCAGGCTCAATCGGGGACTTCTCACGAGCTGTGCCGCGGCCTCCACGCGGAGCAGAACGCGATAATACAGGCGGCAATGCACGGCGTCTCCATCGAGGGAGGGGTCATGTACTCGACCCACCAGCCGTGCGTGCTCTGCACCAAGATGATAATCAACGCCGGACTCCAGGCGATATACTATCTCGAGCCGTACCACGACCCCCTGGCCGGGAAGCTGTTGGAGGAGGCGGGCGTCGTGTCGGAGAAGATGAGCCTGGAAGGTTGAGCGGCGCTGAACAGCGCCGCATGCTGATATGAGACTATACTTCATCGCTTTCGGGGCCGCCCTCGTCAGTGTGCTCGTGTTGACACCGCTGGTGCGGTGGGCGGCGGAGCGCCTGGGGGCAGTGGATATACCCGAAGACCGCAAAGTGCACGAGAAGATCACGCCGACGCTCGGTGGAGTCGCCATCTACCTCAGCATGATGATCGGCGCGGCCGTCTACCTCGTGTTCAGGCACAACAGGGTGTCCGCCGACCTTGCGGGCGTCCTCCTGGGCGCGACGGTCATCGTGATCTTCGGGGCTATCGACGACGTTCGCGGGCTCTCGCCGGTGTCGAAGCTGTTCGGGCAGGTGCTCGGGGCGGGCGTGCTGGTCGTTATGGGCGTCCAGATCCAGAATATCCGCATCCCGGGGCTTGCGATGGTGTCGCTCTCCCCGGAGCTGTCGGTCGTCGTTTCCCTCGTCTGGGTGGTGGCCTTCATCAATATCATCAACCTCATCGACGGGCTCGACGGCCTTGCGGCGGGGATAACCTGCATCGCATCGTTTTCCATGTTCTACTACGCCACCCAGACCGGCGTCGGCTCCACCTTCGTGGACGCCGCGTTGATATCCATAGTGATGGCCGGGGCCACGCTGGGCTTCCTCAGGTACAACTTCAACCCGGCGAGCATCTTCATGGGCGACAGTGGGAGCATGCTCCTGGGATTCATGCTGGGTGCCGTGACCATCCAGGGGGTCCTCAAGAGCATTGCCGCCGCCGCCCTGGTAGTGCCGGTCATCGCGCTGGCTATCCCCATCATCGACACCGGCATGGCGATAGCCAGGCGCCTCCGCAAGGGCATGCCGGTGACACACGCCGACAAGGAACACATCCACCCCCGCCTCTTGAACATGGGGCACAGCCAGCGGCAGGCGGTGCTACTCATATACTTCTGGACATCCCTGCTCTGCGGGTTGAGCCTGGCGCTGAAGTTCATGAGCAACAACAGGTTGCTCTGGATCGTCCTCGGCCTGACGATAGGGGGGTTCGTGATAACCACGGTGCCGCGGGTTGTTAGAGGTGACGGCTCGAGAGGCAAGCACCGCGCGCCCCGCAGGTGGTCGAGAAAGAGCGGCGGGGCCGGCGAGCCCGTCGGAGCGGCGAACGCGCGGGGGGACCAGGTTGAACCGAGCGAATGAAGATCGGGCGTCGACCCAGGGGCTTTCAGGGCCGGCCGGCCCGTACGGCAAATTCAACAGGAACCTCGCCCAGGCGCTGGCGATAGCGGGGGGAGGCGTAATCCCGGCAGGCCTGGTCCTCAGCGGCGTCTTCGGGGGATGGAAAGGCCTCGCCGGCGCTTTCGTCGGGTTCGGGGTCGCTTCCCTGTACTCGGTGAGTGCGCTGTGGAGCTTGAAGCTGGCCCTGAGCCGGCCCCCGCAGCGGATGTCGGTGATCCTGATGGCCAGCTTCGTCTCCAGGCTGGTGCTCGTCGCCGCGGTGCTGTACGGTCTGACCTTCGTGACCGCGATCGACAGGGTTGCGGTTCTCGCCTGTTTCTCGGCCCTTTTTCTCTGCTATACAACCCTGGAGGTCGTCTTCGCCTGGAAGACGTTCGGCGTCCTCCTCACCCCCCCCTGACCCCGATAGGCTTCGTTCGCTCGGCACTTCTTTCCCGCTGTTCCGGCGGTCGGGGCGCGCGCAGCGACAGCGGGGGGCGCGGGTGGGGTTCACCGCGCTTCGATATGATAGACTCACGTGCTTGAGAACGGAGGACTACCAAGGGGGTAACAAGATGGCAATAAAGAAGGTCTACGTGGTCGGCGCGGGCCTCATGGGCGGCGGCATCACCCAGGTGACCGCTACCGCGGGTTTCGAGGTCACCATGCGGGACATGACCGACGAGATTCTGGCCAAGTCGGTCGAGACCATCAACTGGTCGCTCGACAAGTTCGCCGGCAAGGGCAAGATCACCGAAGAAGTCGCGGCCAGCGCGAAGGCCAACATCAAGACCACCACCGAACTCAAGGACGCGGCGGACGCCGATCTGGTCATAGAGGCCGTGTTCGAGAAGATCGAATTGAAGCAGGAAATCTTCAAAGAGCTCGACGGGATCTGCAAGCCCGACTGCATTCTCGCGTCAAACACCTCGGCGATCTCGATCACCAACATCGCCTCCGTCACCGGTCGGCCCGACAAGGTGGTCGGCACCCACTTCTTCAGCCCGGTGCCGATGATGAGGCTCTGCGAGCTCGTGCGCGGCCAGCTGACATCCGACGAGGCCCTGAACGCCTGCGAGGAGTTCGCCCGGGCGATAGGCAAGGAGACCGTCGTCGTCAACAAGGACGTGGCCGGGTTCATCGCCAACCGCGTGGGCCTGGCGATGTCCGGCGTCGCCATAGACCTGGTGGCCCGCGGGGTCGCGACCCCTCAGGACGTGGACAAGACGATGAAGCTGGGATTCAGCCACACCATGGGCCCGTGCGAGACGGCCGACCTGACGGGCATCGACGTGCTGATGAACGCGATGAAGGCCATCTACAACGAGACCCAGGACGAGCGCTACTGGCCTCCGGAGCTCATGCAGCGCATGGTCGCCGCGGGCCTTCTCGGGCGCAAGACCAAGAAGGGCTTCTACGATTACTCGTCCGGCAAGCAGGAGCCTTACTGGACGCTCTAGATGTCGGTGCGGGTGCACCGCCGTTCCGCGCCAGCTTGCGCCGGGCCGGCCCCGCACCCGCAGGCGAGACCGCCGGCGCGCCCCGTCGCCCGGCGGGATCTGAACCCGGGAGGAGCAATGGAGCAGGACTATGATGTGATCGTTGTCGGCGGCGGCATAGGAGGCCTGGCGACCGCGGCCGTGCTCGCCAAGGACGGCATGAAGGTGGCCGTCTTCGAGAGGGAGGACCGCCCTGGAGGCCGGGCGCTTTCCATCGAAGGGAGCGAGATCAGCGACAGGGGGGCCGACTGGTACCGGGGCGTGCTCGGGAGGCACTACTGCTACCTCGCAGGCTCCAACCCGTCGATCGACCAGATAGTGGCGGACAGGACGCTCGACGGTTACGTGATCGACCTCGGGTATCACTGTGTGCCCTGCGGGGGTGAAGGATACCTGGGCCGCCTTCTCGACTACCTGGGGCTCGAGGTGCCGATAACCCCTTGCGACACGGGCCTCTTCTACAAGGGGGAATTCTACGTCGAGCCCGCCCCGGGCAAGACCAGGCTGGACGACAAGCTCTTCAAGATCTGCAAAGAGAAGGGCATCAAGTACTGGTCGTTCAACACCGCGGCAATCGGGCTGAGCCCCGAGGAGATGGACGAGCTGGAGAAGGAGAGCCTCCGGGATTACTGCGAGCGGCTGGGCCTGACCGCCGATGACGTCGTCTGGCAGAGCTACCGCTGCATGGGCACGCTTTTTTCCACCATCAACAACCCCAACGATATCTCCGCCGGCGAGATATTGAGGTACGCCAACGACGTCATGGGTCCGATCATCATGTCCGGCCGGGACCTGCATACCGGCGGGTTCGCCATCGGGGGAATACTGAAGTGGTCGCAGGCGGTTGCGGCTGAACTCGTCAAGATGGGCGGCAAGGTGGAGTACAACGCCGACGTCAAGCGGGTACTTGTCGAAAACGGCGAGGTCTCGGGCGTGGAGGTCGTCACTTCCGACGGGACGACGCTGACCGCCTCGGCGCCGCGCGTCGTGAGCAACGTTCCCATCCAGGAGACGTTCGACCTCGTCGACCGCTCCTGGTTCCCCCCGGACTTCGTGGAGCGCGCCGAGTCCCTGTACGGCTACGGGAGCCTGGCTCCGTACATCGGGCTTTCCGGTCTTCCCATGCCCATGGAGCAGGCCGAGCGCCTGGTGAAGACCCCGGTGGTGGTGGAGGCCGGCGACGATTTCGACTACGACGTCTACATGGCCTGGAACGTGCAGTCCGTGACCGACCCCCGGTCGGCCCCGGAGGGCAAGTACCTGCTGACCGCCTACCTGCCTTTGACCGACGAGGAATCGAAAGACCGCGCCAGGGTGAAGAAGGTCATGGATGCCGTCGTTCCCTTCTTCGAGAGCGCGTATCCGGGTTTCAGGGATTACATCGACTGGGAACTGTACCCGATGTGCTGGAAGCTGGAGGGAGTGGCGAAGTCCATATCCCAGGCCGGCACCCTCAAGCCCGAGAACACCGCGCCCGGCGTCAAGGGTCTGTTCTTCACCGGCGACACGGCGAGGGGCTTCGGCGTGGCGATGGACTGCGCCTGTTCCGCCGGGATCAACTGCGCGGGCGCTGTTCTCGGCCGCAGCATCGGTATAGAATAACGGGTCAGAACAGGGCTACGGCGGGGGGTGCTCCGATTGGCCGAAGTGAAGTACGAGGGTGTCTACGTGCCTAACGTCACCCCGTTCAAGGACGGGAGCGTGGACGCGGAGAGCCTCCGCAGGCTCGTCGACCACCTTGTGGACGGCGGCGCCACGGGCCTGGTGCCGTGCGGGACCACCGGGGAGAGCGCCACGCTTTCCCACGAGGAACACATCGAGGTAATACGCGTCACCGCCGACCAGGTGGCCCGCAGGGTGCCGGTGATCGCGGGCATCGGCACCAACGACACCAACGAGACGATCTCGTTGCTCGAACAGGCGGAGAAGATCGATCTCGACGGCTACCTGGTGGTCTGCCCCTATTACAACCGGCCCGGCCAGGAGGGCATCGTCGCGCACTTCCGGGCCGTCTCCGAGGTCACCGACAGGCCGATCATCGTCTATAACATCCCCATGAGGACGGGACGGAACATGGAGGTGTCCACGGTCGTCGAACTCTCAGGAATCCCGAACATCGTCGGCATCAAGGACGCCTCCGGCGACATCAACCAGGCTATGAGCATTATCGCCAGGACCAGCAATTTCAGCGTCCTCTCCGGTGAGGACCACCTGCTCTTCCCGCTCTGCTGCCTGGGGGGCCACGGCGGGATAATGGCCAGCGCGCACGTGCTTCCCGGCGAGTTCCTCGAGCTGTTCGAGGCCGCTCGACGGGGGGACCTTGCCGAAGCCCGCAGGCTGCACTACCACCTGCTGCCGCTGGTGCGGGTGATGTTCAAGGAGCCGAACCCGGCCCCGGCGAAGGCTGCCATGAAGCTGATGGGAGTCATCGAGTCGGACGAGCTCAGGCTCCCCCTGATGTCTGTCTCGGCCGCGTGTCGCGAAGACGTAGCCGGAGTGCTTCACGGCCTCAAGCTGCTGTAGGGCGCGCGAGAGACGGAAGGTCGCGGATATATAAGACCCGGGTGTGAAAGGGCGGATGGAAGACAGGCGCGGCGGAAGGCAAGAGCGAGGCGAGGTGGACCAGCGGCAGGAGCTCCGGCAGAGGAGGGCGGCCAGGCTCGCCGAGCGCCGGAGGAAGGTCAGGAGGAACCGCGCGATAGCCGTCGCGCTGGCGGTTACGATGATCACCGTTGCGATACTCCTGAGCCCGTGGGGCCCCTTGAAGAACTCCCTGTACGCTTCCAGAAAGACCGCGAAGAACCCTATAGCCGCCGCGGACGCGAGGAAAACGGAAAACGCCGCCAGGAATCCCTCCACCACCCCGGGGACCACCGCACCGGCGGCGCCCGCCCGCCTCGAGCGCAAGTCCGTGGCCAAAGCGCCGGCAGTGGCGATCGTGGTGGACGATACCGGCAACATAGCCTCCAAGCTCGAGAGGTGGAAGACCATCGACGCCCCGCTCACTTTCGCGGTCATGCCGTACCCGCCCCTTTCCCAGCAGCTGGCGGAGGCGCTTTACAACGACGGTTACGAGGTTATAATGCACATCCCGACGGACAACGCCCCGCCCAACTCCTTCTCGGGCAAGGGGCAGCTCGCCACCGGGATGGACCGCGCTACCGTCTTCGCCACCCTCGACGCCGATTCCCAGGCCGTTCCGCGCATGAGCGGCATCAACAACCACCAGGGAGGCAGGGGGTGCGACCAGCTCGACCTCATGACGTACGAGGTGGAGTGGGCGAAGTCCAAGGGCTTCTACGTGATCGACAGCAACAGCTCCGTCAACTCCCAGGTGACACCCGCCTGTCTCGCCCTGGGCCTGCCGAAGCGCAAGAACCAGGTGTTCATCGATCACCAGCTCGAGCCCGACTACATCCGCGGCGCCATGAGGGAGCTCGCCGGCATAGCCCGAAAGAACGGGACCGCCATCGGCATATGCCACTGGCACAGGGACAACACCGTCGAGGTGGTAAGCGAGATGGTCAGGACCCTCCGCAAAGAGGGTATCAACTTCGCGTTCGCCCGCGACATCACCAACTAGCCGGCCCCCCGCGCAGTTCGCGTCCCCCGACAGGTTTGTGGCGGTTCGCATTGAATCAGTCCCCGAAAGGGACGAGCGTCGGGAAGGATGACGCGGGTTGAAGGAAGCGGCGTACTACGAGAAGCTGGAGAAGTCGAGGGTCCACTGCCACCTGTGCCCCCGGGAGTGCCTGATAGCCGATGGCGCCAGGGGCATCTGCCGGGTCCGCTCGAACGTCGGCGGCGCTCTCTACTCCGACATCTACGAGCGTGTCCTCGCGGCACACGCCGACCCGATCGAGAAAAAACCGCTCTACCACTTCCATCCCGGCAGCACGATATTCTCGATCGGGACCAGGGGGTGCAACCAGAGGTGCCGGTTCTGCCAGAACTGGGAGATGATCGAGGGCGATTCGCCAGGGACCCGCATGACCTCCGACGAGGTCGTGAAGATGGCGGGGAGGGGTGGTTCCATCGGGGTCGCCTACACCTACAACGAGCCGATGATATGGTTCGAGTTCGTGCTGGAGTGCGCCGGGAAGATACGCGCGGCGGGCCTCAAGAACGTGATGGTCACCAACGGCTCGGTGAACCCCGAGCCGCTGGAGGAGCTGCTGCCCCTCATCGACGCCATGAACATCGACGTGAAGTCGATGGACGACGGTTTCTACCGGAAGATCTGCAGCTCGGAGCTCGCCCCGGTGCTCGCTACGGCGCGCCGCGCCCGGGAGTCGTGCCACGTCGAGATCACCAACCTGCTCATCCCCACCCTGAACGACAGCGACGAGCTCATCGGTGAGCTGGTGGACTTCGTCGCGGACCTCGGCCGCGACACGCCCCTTCATTTCTCCGCGTACTACCCCTGCTACAAGATGACCGTCGAGCCGACCCCGCTCTCGACCCTGGAGAGGGCATACGAGCTCGCCAGGACCAGGCTCGATCACGTTTACCTGGGAAACGTCAGGACCCTGGACGCCGGCAACAGTTGCTGCCCCCGGTGCGGGGGTACCGTCGTCGAGCGGAACGGCTACGCCACCCGGGTCGTCGGGCTGGACGGAGACCGATGTTCGCGATGTGGCGGCGCACTTCCCTTTGTAGTATAGTCGTGCGGGTCGTCAACCATCACGATCGAAGGAGGGCTTGATGCCGGTATCTCTGCGCAAGAACGACGATAAGTCACCGCAGGTCCCGCAGCAGAAAGAGCCCCGCAAGGATATCTACGAGATAGCCGTGCGCATGCTCCTTGGCTTTCTGATGAACTACCTGACCAGGAGGCTCCGCCTCAGGAGCGAACTCGCCCGGGAACGTAAGCAGGCCGCGCGCAGGGCGGACAAGCTCCGCCGGAAGGGGAAAGAGGTCCCGCCCGAGCTCGAGGAGAAATCCGTGGCCGGCCTGAGCCGCGCCCGCAAGAAGAAGATCGCCAGGGCGCGGGACAAGGCCGCCGGGCAGGACGCCGCGGGCGCTAAGGCCCGGAAGAGCAAGAAAGCCCGGAAGAGCAAGAAGGCCCGGAAGAGAAGCAGGCTGGCATGGCTGCTGCTGTTTGTCGCGGTGATCGCCATCGCGGTGAAGGCGGCCGGCAAAAAGTAGCTACCTTCGGGCCGCGCCCTCTCTCGCGCGGCCCGGGAACGAGGCAGGCCTTGGAGATAGAAGTCGAGGAGAAAGAGGGTTACCACGTCGTGACGCCCGTGGGGGAGCTCGACGTCTACACCGTGCCCCTCTTCAGGAAGGTGGTGCTCAAGCTCGAGGGCGAGCGAAGGCACGACCTCGTCCTGGACCTGACCCGGCTGACGTTCATTGACTCCAGCGGGGTCGGGAGCCTCATCGAGATCTACCAGAAGGTCCAGACCGTCGAAGGCGAGCTGGCCTTCGTCATCGACAACCCCAGGATCCTGAAGGTGCTCCGGCTGGTGAACCTCGACAGGATCTTCCGCATCTTCCCCAACCTCGGCCGGGCGCTGCAGGACGTCGGAGTCACAGGCGGATACGTTGACGAAGACTTCTTCTCAGACCTCACATGACCCGGTCCGGAAGTTGGCCGTCGACCTGCCATGCGCCAAGAAGTCGCTGGCGCGGGCCAGGCACAAGGTCCTGAAGTTCGCCGGCGAGCACGGGTTCGCCGGGGAGGCGGAAGACGTGGCGCTGGCGACCCAGGAAGCGCTGAAGAACATCATCCAGCACGCATGTCCCGCGGACAACAACATGCATATCGAGTGCCGGGTCACCGACGACACCATCGCCGTGGACATTTCGGACGAGGGCCACGGCTTCGACGTCTCCGCCCTCGGAGAGGACCACCAGGAGCCCCTCGCGCTTCACGGGCGTGGCATCAAGCTGATGAAGGGACTCATGGACGAGGTGAGCATAGTCAGCGACGAAGAGGGCACCGCAGTACACATGGAGAAGAAGCGTTCCGCGCACGGGCCATGACCGTCTTCGTCGGGACCGCCGGGTTCAGCTACAACGACTGGAAAGGTAACTTCTACCCCGAGGGCATCCGCAGCGCCTCCATGCTGGAGTACTACGCCCGGCACTTCCCGGTGGTCGAGGTCAACTCCACTTACTACGCGATCCCCGAACCCCGGCGGGTGAACGCCATGGCCGAGAGGACCCCCGCGTGGTTCACGTTCAACGTCAAGGCGAACCGCCGCATGACCCACGAGACGGACGACGGAGAAGCCGCGTTCGCCGACTTCAGGAAGGCGATACGGCCTCTGGAGGACCACGGCAAGCTGGGCTGCGTCCTGGCGCAGTTCCCCTGGGGCTTCAAGCGGACGGCGGCGAACGAGGAGCACCTGAGGAAGCTCGCCGCGCGCCTTGAGGGCGTCGAGACCGTCGTCGAGTTCCGCAACGCCGGGTGGGAGGGGGACGACACGCTCGACCTCCTTTCCGAACTGGGGCTGGGGTACGTCTGCGTAGACGAGCCGGCGCTCGAAGGGCTTCTCTCGCGGAGGGTCGCCATGACCTCGCGGACGGCGTACCTGCGGATGCACGGGAGGAACGCCGGGAACTGGTGGGCGAAAGGCCGGGAGTCGTGGGAGCGCTACGACTACCTCTACAGCGAGGAAGAGCTGGCCGGGTGGCTCACCGGCGTTGAGAAGATGAACGCCAACGCCGACCGCGTCTACGTCATCTTCAACAACCACTACAAGGGGCAGGCGCCCGCCAACGCCAGGACCTTCGAGCGGATGCTGCGGTCCTCGCTCGGCGGCGACGTATACGTCGTCGATGAAGCCGGGCTCGAAGGCCCGGAAACGCTCTTCCGCTGACCCGCCCGGCAGCGACGTTTCCTTGCCTGTGGAACCGCCTCCTGTTATCATTCCACCTGCTGCCGAGGGGGAGTGCCCGAGTGGTTAAAGGGGGCGGACTGTAAATCCGTTGGCGTAGCCTACGCTGGTTCGAATCCAGCCTCCCCCACCAGCCCTTTGATACTGCGGCTTCATGCAATACAGGTGCGCCGTGGTCAAGAAGTACAAGCAACCGGCTGTGCCCCCCATGTGCCCCCCGGTAATGTCAAAAAGTGACCCTTTCCACCCGAAAACATCTCTGCCGCGAGGGCGACGGAGGAGCCCAGGTCTTCCTGAATCAGATGCGAATATGTATCTAATGTCATGCTCGCGCTGGCATGTCCGAGGGCGACCTGCAAAGCTTTCACGGATGCACCGCAGGCCAGCAGAGAACTCGCATACGTATGTCTTAGTGAATGAACTGTTACAGATCTGAGATTTGCCTCGCGGAGTGCCTTCTTGAACCGACGGTCGACAGTGCCCATATCGATAGGGGTTTTGCCATCACGTGTGAAGAGAAGAGAGTGGGGTTCGCCCCTTTGCGGGTAAAGCATGTCAGCTAGCAGAGGCATAAGTGGCACAGCTCGCCGGGACTTCCTGGTTTTTGGCTCCTGGAATATTCGCGAGGCATACGACCAAGAGCGCTCGACCGAAATAACAGAGTCTTCGAAGTGTATGTGTCGCCATGCTAAGGAAATGCCTTCGCCTAAACGCAGTCCAGACATCGCCAGAAGTCCATATAGAGTTCTTTCAGGTTCGAGGGATTTCTCCAGCAGAAGAGGTATCTCTGCGGGCTTTAGAAACTCCAGCTCAGGACGGTCAACTCTAGGAAGTACAATCGATCTACAGGGGGACCTCGATATAACCTCCCAAGATTCCGCTTGTTTCATGCATGATCGGACGTATCGGTAACATTTGTTGACCGTCGATGATGACATGCCGCTACGTGAGAGCGCATCAATCCACTGCTGAATATCCATGGGTGATATTTCACAAAGAAGTCTGTTCGAGAAGGATGGGAGGACATGGTTTTCAAAGACCTGACGGTAATCTTTATAAGAGGAATACTTCAGGCTCAAGCTTTTCGAATCGAGCCAACCCGCGACATAGTCACCGAACTTCAACTCATTGTGCTTACCCAGCGTTCCCGCTGCGATTTCAGCTTCGACAACGCGCAATTTTGCCACCGCGTCACGCCGGGTTTGATAACCGCCGAAAGTCATATCGCGGCCTGACATCTTTATCCGGGGGTAGTATCGGACTCGGCCGCTAGGTAGCGTCCTCTTTCTGATAAAGCCCATAAATCATCACGCGGCTAGGCTAGGAAACAATAAAACGCAGTAAGTGTTGTGGTGTCACATACTGAGCAAACCACTGCCAGTTATCTCTCGGCGTTTCTCAGGCCTCTATCTCCTGTGAGACCCTTGCCCACGCATAACAGGTATCGATCAAGTTGCGCTTGGCTTTCGGAGTGAGGTGGGAATTGCTATTAATTGCTTGGATGACATCAGCAACCCTGTTTCTTGGCGAATCGGACACAATGCTCCATGGGATACTCAGTTCACTGGCGATGGCTTCCAATTGTTTTCGGCTAGGTTCTCTCCTGCCCGTTTCGATCCAGGAGATAGAAGAAGTAGACAAACCCACCGCTTTGCCGAGCTGTTTTTGGGACAACCCACGCTCCTTGCGCGACTGCTGGACAATGGTCGCTAGCTCCATTATTACCTCCTGTGTAATGTATATCGTGCATATACCCTATATTAAGGCTATCGTTAACCAATTACAACTATTGTATAAATAGTCAGCAATGTCAAAGCCCTATATATAGCAAAATAATGATAGTAAATATTTAGTATTTTAACCAAAATTGTGGTATACTATCCCGTGTTGCAGGCATGTCCCTGCAAACACACATTGTGTGGGCTGTATAGAACATGACAGTGGCCGGTCTGCGTAAAGGCCGGTCGAGGTGCCCTTCATCAATGCAGCAGCTCATAATCCAAGACCATGTGCGCGTTTGCGCGCACAACGAAAGGAGGATGAGCTGATGCATAGACAAGTGTGCCCCACACAAGCATCACAATGCACTCGTTCCCGAACCTGACCTGTGTATTACAAACGACTGAGTTTCGATTACTGATGAAAGGAACAGACAATGCAAAACCCAAATGAAAAAGGGTACCACCAGGTCCCTTCTCCGGATCAACAAAACCGCTATGGCGAATCGCAACCAACAATTGTGACACCACAAGAGTATCCGCAGGATGAATGTCAGCTGGTCCATGACGCATGGTTGGAATTCGACGAGACTGCGCCGGAAGAACATCAGCCGCCATCTGACTATTACGACAGTGCTGGTGAAGAAGAAATAGAGCCCATCTGCGCGGAGGACATGCAGAAGAACGTTCTCGAATTGGAGACTACGCAGAGATACGACGAGATAGGCTGTCCCGAGCGCGCTGTGGGGAAGTGCAAGTTCCTTGGGGATCAGCTCGATAATCCCTTCCAGTCAGAGGACGAGAGGACCGCTGCTATATCGATTGTGCTGCCATTTGGGGAAGACGGAGAGCAGATGGCCCATGCTTTATCTACAAGCAATCTCGGGTACTTGTATGAAGAAACACAGAGAAGAATAGAAACCCTTCGTGCAACCGGAGAGTCGCCGTGGCCCTGCAAAGCCATACACGACTATTTCTCCAAATGCCCAGAAGACTGCTGTTTAGAGTCTCGCGCTGGTGTGGAACCAAGCCCAGTGCTGTGGTGCTATCAGGATGGGGACCGACAGAAACCAGGGCGAACCGACACGCTGGCGCTAAAAGAAGACCAAAATCGAAATCCGTTAGCTATAGAGGACCTGCTGCCCGACAGAGGCTTCATACGCGACTACATGAGATTCGTATCACCGTTGACCGAGGCCCCAAGGATATACCATCTATTCAACTCCCTGGTAATACTGTCGATTGTGCTAAACAAGAAGGTGTACATACAATTCGGCGATACTAGGCTTAGTCCAAACGTGTGGGTAATCCTTATCGGGCCAAGCTCGTACAGTCACAAATCAACAGCTATCTCCTATGCCGTAAACCTGATTCGTGAACTTGATGCAGAGTTGATTCTGCCCAGTGATTTCTCGACCGAGGCCCTGATAGAGACATTGCACCAGAACCCAGTGGGGTTGCTCGTCAGCCCCGAGTTCCAATCTATTTTAGGCGTGATGGACAGGTCATACATGGTGGGGGCGAAGGCGATACTGACCGAATTATTCGACTGTCCTGATAGCTACTCCCGCAGGCTTAAAAGTGGAACCATGGTGGTTGAACGGCCTTTTATCTCATGGCTAGCGGGAACAACCCCAGATCTACTGACATCCAGTACAAAGAACAGAGATCTACAGAGCGGTTTTTTGGCTAGATTCACTTACGTGCCGATGGGCGACAAAGAGGCAGATAACATCATGCCTCCTGAGTCGGACGTCGTGCAGAAGTCCAAGCTCATATCTCAGCTCAAAGACCTGGCTGCCATCCCGGGCGGAAAGATTGACCTGTCCAGAATCGTGAAACAACATGAGGAATTCGCGATTGGCTTCAGGAAATTAGCAATCAGTGAGGATAATGAGACCTTCACTTCGTTTATCTACAGGCTGGAGATAACCACACTGAAGATAGCAACGCTAGTCGAACTTTCCCGCACGGGCCAACTTAGCATCAGCCCCGAAAGCCACATGGTTGCCGTCCGCATTGTCAGGCACCTGGCGGATCTTCTGAAGCGAGAAGTAATGGGAAACCTAATGGCGACCGACGATTCGAGAGCCATGATAAGAATAGAGAACTACATCAAGAAGAACCCAGGGTGTTCCAGCGGAGCTATCCTGCGGGATTGCAACGTATATGCCGAAAAAGCGAGAAACCTGATCGATGTCCTTGAAACATCCTCCAAAATATACATCGAGCGAAAAGGAAAGGGCCGATATCATTACCCGGTTGGATCGTCTCCACAGGCGCAAAGGTGAAGCCTTTGACCTAGGCGGATACCAAACGACACCAAAGACGCTAGGTTAGGGAAATATTACCCTCAACTACGGTGCTACAATGTGCATGTATTGTTGGCCAACATCTATGGGGGAAATCTGGATGGTTGCCGCACCAAAGTCCGACCCGGTTGTTGAAGCACTACAAGCCTTTGCCGACCGCGTAAAGGCGAAGTTTTCAGCTGGTAAGGTCGGAGAACCTGAAGACCAATTAAGGGGTCCGTTTGAAACGATGCTTACCGATATCGGTGTAGCGCTCGGGTATGATGTGATTCCAGAAGGCGAAGTCCGTGTTGACGTTTTCGGGAGACCCGACTATGGCGTAAACGTCGGTGGCATCCTCAACGGCTATGCGGAGATGAAAGCTCCTGGCGTGGGCGTTGACCCGCACAAGTTCAGTGGTCACAACAAGGAGCAGTGGGAGAGATACAAGGATATCCCCAACCTCGTTTACTGCGACGGAAACGACTTTGCCTTGTACAGAACGGGAGAACGTGTTCGCAGTATTGTTTCTATTTCTCCCAGCATCCAAACCAAAGGCAAATCGGCAGTCACGGCGGAAACTGCCCAAGAGATACAGATCTTGCTGCGAGATTTCTTCTCATGGGAGCCAATTCCACCTGACAAACCAGAGAAGCTTGCCAAAACACTTGCCCCTCTGTGTCGTCTTCTGAGAGAGGACGTTCTCACTGCTATTTCAAACGAAAACTCTGCGTTATCACAGCTTGCCGAAGACTGGCGTACGGCTTTATTCCCGGAAGCCGATGATAGCAAGTTCGCAGATGCCTATGCCCAAGCGCTTACTTATGCGCTTCTCCTTGCCAGGCTTGACCCCGCGACAAAGAAGACCGGTTTTCTAAATACAAATGCAGCATCGGAAGCGTTACAGACTGGACACGCCCTACTGGCACAAACGCTGCGGATTCTTGCTGACCCTCAAGCCAAGGATGAAATTGGCACAGCGATTTCGATGTTGGAACGGGTTATCAGCGCGGTCGATCCTGACAAGCTCAAGAAAGACCCCGAGCATGACGTGTGGCTCTATTTCTACGAGGATTTCCTCGCGGCCTACGACCCTGTACTACGGAAAGATTATGGCAACTACTACACGCCAAAAGAGGTAGTGCATTGTCAGGTGAGTTTGGTTAAGGAGCTTCTCGCGGGTCCGTTAAAACACAAGTACGGGTTTGCCTCAGGCAAGGTGATCTATCTTGATCCTGGTGTTGGAACAGGAACCTATCCCCTTGGCGTTATTGATAATGCTGCGGAGACAATTGCAGAGGCGGAGGGGAAAGGATCTATCCCCGGCGTTGTAACGGCACTCGCGAATAACCTCTATGCTTTTGAAATACTCGTCGGTCCATATGCCGTGGCGCATCTTCGGCTTACTCAGAGAATTACTGATCTAAAGGCAAAGGTCCCAGAAGATGGTGTTCGCGTTTATCTCACGGACACACTTGAAACGCCCGAGATAAAGCCTTCGGCGAAGATGCCCTTGTATCTGCGCCCGCTGAGTGAGGAACACAAGAAAGCTGCACGGGTAAAGAAAGACGAACCGGTGCTTGTGTGCATGGGCAACCCTCCATACCGACGACAAACACTCGATGAACGTGTAACCGACAAGAAGACCGCTGAGGAATTACGGGAACGTCTGCTCGGTGACTTCTTGAAGCTAGCTAAAGACAAGACAATCTTTAGTCATATTGCCAGTCTCTATAACGACTATGTCTACTTCTGGCGTTGGGCACTCTGGAAAGTGTTTGAATCGAAACCTGGACCTGGTGTAGTCTCTTTCATTTCCGCCTCAAGTTACCTTGATGGACCAGGGTTCATCGGAATGCGCGAAGTGATGCGGCGTATATTTGATGAGCTTTGGATAATCGATCTTGAGGGCGTTCCAGAAGGTCCACGTAAGAGTGAAAACATCTTCAATATTGGCACACCTGTCGCAGTAGCCATAGGCATAAGAATAGATCAGGCTCAGCCGGAAACTCCTGCAACAGTGCATTATGCGTGCTTCAAAGGAACGCGGAAGGAGAAACTAGACCTTCTGGAAAACGTGTCATCTTTCAGTGATATTTCATGGACGGATTGTCCTAACGGTTGGTCAGACATTTTCATGCCATTACCTGAAAGTACATTTGGAGACTGGCCCCGTTTAATCGACATATTCCCTTGGCAACAGCCAGGAATGATGATGGGCAGAACATGGCCTAAAGGAGCATTGCCATCTGTTTTGGAGAAGCGATGGGAACGACTGGTTACTAGCGAACAATCTGAGAAAGAACAGCTCTTTCCTGATAGAGACTATGGAAGGCGTATTTCAAGTTCGTTAAATCCAACGTACCCACATTTCCCGGAAGGTGAATTAATCAGCGAGACAAGCATAACCAGCATGAGACCACCCATTGTACGTTGTGGTTATCGTTCTTTAGACAGGCAATGGATATTAGCTGACCCAAGGCTTATAGATCTCCAGCGACCAGCCCTTTGGTACTGCCAGAGTGATAGTCAAGTCTATCTGTGCAGTTTACTTACAAACCCGATTGGGGCAGGACCAGCAGCAACCACTTCAGCCTATATCTGCGATAAGCATTATTTTCGTGGATCGTATGGCGGTAAAGATATAATCCCCCTCTGGCGCGATCCGTACGCCACACAGCCGAACGTCACAACAGGGCTACTCGAAATACTGTCTACTTCTTATGGCGTCGACATTTCTCCAGAGTCCTTATTCTCATACTGCTACGGCATTCTTTCTTGCACAGGTTACACTCAACGTTTCTTCGAGGAACTCAATACAAGCTCTGTCAGGATACCAGTGACTGCGGATGTTCGTATCTTCAAGGAAGTATCCGAAGCCGGGCGTCGAATGATCTGGTTGCACACATACGGTGAACGCTTTGCTCCAGAAGGCGAGAAGTTAGCGACTATTCCATCTGGAAAAGCCAGGTCAGTAAAACCAATACCGGGTACTCCCGACGGTTACCCGGAAAGCTACGACCATGATGAAGAAACTCTTATTGTTGGAGAAGGCACGTTCGAGCCAGTTTCCAAAGAAGTGTGGGAATTTGAGATATCTGGTATGAACCCACTTCATAAGTGGCTCGGTTACAGGATGAAGGATTCCAGTGGTAGGAAGTCCTCCCTTCTGGACAATATTGGGCCAGATACGTGGCCAAATGAGTTCACTACGGAACTTCTGCAGTTGCTGTGGGTTTTGGAAGCTACCGTCGAGGCCCAAGCAAGCCTATCTAAATACCTTGATAGCGTATTGAACGGACCGTTGATTCCAGCCTCCGAGCTACCACTGCCTAGCGAAGATCAGCGAAAGGAACCCAAACTTCCGAAACCGCCGAGAGAAGACCAGGGTCAGTTAGAGTTCGAGGAGTAGCAGATTCAATATCAACGCTGCCTCTATGAGGCTCTGCATGCATTGGTTAAACTGTCCTGGAGTTTCGGGCAAAGGCGGAGAAGCGTAAATGACTGATCGACCAGCTGACGGTGAGAATTCGAGCCCATCACAACGCGATCAAATAGTGGCCGAGAAGCAAATTGCAGCTCTGAACATGATTACAGAGCGCAAAGCAAGCCTTGCGCGAATCAAAGAGAAATCACTCACGCATGCACGGCTAGACCGGTGGCGAGTTGATACTGGTCGACTAATTGCCCAGACAATCAGTCGACGGGAAGCGCACGTATTTCTTGAAAAAGAAGTCCCCGCTGTAAGCTTTAGCGGAATCGGGGCTTCTCTCTCGACAGCAATTGCATTGCCCGAATACGTTTATAACAGGTCACAGCATCTCGATGCTCTCGCGGAAGCAATTCAGGAGAATCCTGATTTCTACTTTGACGACCAGCCACAACTTGATCTTCGGCGCGACGTCAACCCGGAAGCAAATACTGTATACATCATGTATGGAGACCGCGCAGAAGCATTGGAACTTCAGAACATGCTGCGTGGATATGATCTGAATGCTCAATTGCTTGGCGATAAGCCGTTGGGCAGCTTGACTTTGATTCAGATGCTGGAGGAGTCATGCGAACACCTCGTCTTTGTATTCGTTATATTAACGAATGATGAGACGGTAACTGACACAAACGGTAAGGTAGAACCGAGAGCCCGCCCAAATGCGATGATTGAGCTTGGCTATTATCTGGGGAGGTTCGGGCAATTGCGAGTAGCCGTACTTTGCACCCAGGATATCTTTGATGCGAGGCCGAGTGATGTTGATGGGGTCTTTGTGTCTAGATTCCAAACAAGCGTTGTGGAGTGCGCGGATTTCGTTCTCAGTCAGTTGGGTGTGATCGGCCTCGGTCCGAAAGCATCAAAGGGTCCGAACGATTCGGTATAATTTCGATGGTCGGGCTTGACCCCGATGACTTGCAGGACAGCTTCACAATCCTTCTTGAGGGCGGCGTACTTATGTTGGAAGGCCTATGTAGCATCTATAGGACGTAGGTCCCTGGATTAATAGTAGTAGTTGCTGACAGAGTGATCCGCCATTACGCAATGCGCGAATCCCGTTACCCGTCTGGCAAAAAAGCATACTGAATAATTACTACTACTACTATTACTACTACTACTACTATTGTGCTACAAAATCGCTAGATGATACTCGGCCAGAGGTGCGTTGCTAACACCCTGGCCTGTTTTCGTTCCCAAGGTGCCAGAATGTCATTCAAGCCTCGACGGCAAGCGCGTTATCTTCTCGACGTCCAGTTTCCTTCCGCCCGGAAGCGTTGAAAGGCACTCTTCCAAGGAGTGCCTTTCACGCTCGACTGCGTATCTGACCCGCGCAAGGAAGGCAGCTTCTAATACCTTCTGGGTATCGAGGTTGAGAACATCCGCAAGGGCGACGGCCAGTCGAAAGGAACACGGCTTGCCCATCTCTATGGCGCTTATCATCGAGCCGGTTACCGTAGTAATGCCATTCTTGTTCACAAGATCGGCAAGACTGCGTACCGAAAGACCACTGCCAGAACGTGCAGCTCGAACAAGGGCATTAAACTCGCTCATTAATCCTCCATGTCAACCATAATATTTGACATTGCATAACCATCGGCGTAACATAGCATTGTCAACAATATTAGTTGACGACCTTCGTAGATTCAAGACTTCAAGCCAAACGGCATCGAGGCGTAAATGAAACTTCAAGTAGCCAGTTCCATGCAAGAAGCCAAGACGGGTGAGCGGGCTCTTCTCGCGTACCTTGGGGAAAATATGCAAGATCGAGCGTTGATTTCCACCATCTTGGATCAGACGGATCTGGATACTTCTATCCATCAGCGAATCTACGTAGCTATCCTAGAGGTAAGTGTCGATACGCGTGGTAATGCAATCGGAAATATCCAAGAACTCCTCACGAGTAGAGGAGATGATGAAGCCGCCACGTACTTATCGAGCCTTACCGCTGTCACCGCAGAACAGAAGTGTCCGCAATCATGGGCTGAAGCTCTGGCGCTCGCCGTTCGCCTTGTGCTGCTAGCGGCGCTGCGACGAGCGCTCGACAGTGATGTAGACGTCGTCGACGACTACCTCTGGTGAGGTTCTAGAAGCCTTTCACCCGTAAGCCAAAGCGTCATTTGAAACGAAAGGATATTGCTATGGAAGAAGACATGACAGTAGTTGTGAAGGAGTTGCAGGATTTGGACTCGGACACGCTCATGGCCGGAATCATCAACAGACTGATGTCGAATATGCCCGAACGTTGTCATGTTCTCTGGCTTCGACCGAGCGATTTTGCCAACAATCCGACGGCTGCAAGGGTATTTCTACTTGTAATGGCGTACCCGGGACATGCAGCCCGCTTGACCCCCAGCGAAGTAGCACACGAATGCTCAAATAGGGCAGATTTTGAAGCGGTCCGGTACATTGAAACGGAACTCAGGTCTAGCGGACAACCGTTCTCGGCAGCAGATCTGATCCAGTGTTCGCTTCTGCTTCATGACAGGTCTTTGATTTCCAGATACAACCAAGCTGACGGCGAGCGAGCGACCCAGGCGTGGGTTGATTCTGTTGAAGAGAGTCTTGCGGCGGAATTCGGGGAATGGCCGGAGCCGGACGATGAGGAATAACTGTATTGTGCAACATCTCCGCTCCTTGCCCCAGCGATGCGGCTATAGCCCTCAGCCAGCACGAGGTCCTCCAGGTACCGTGCGTTGCTCAAGAGGGGGCAGTGAGAGGTCGGGCGGCAGGAGACTTGACCTATGAACTGCCCCCTCGCCATCTAGATGACAACGACAAAAAGCTAATCAACCAACGGCCTTGGTGAACGACTTTGAATTGCAGGACGTATCCCTTTTGTCGACAGCGGACAGTAAGCACGCTCGTCGTATCCCAAAAGAGACATTTTGAGTAACGTGAGTGGCAGGAGGGAAGCTAGTGGCACAACTGCGATTCCTTGAGCGAAGCGAGGTTGAGAGATTGCTAGAAGTTCCCAACCTTCGCTCTTTAACGGGGTTGAGGAACAGGTGCATTATGCAGTTGCAGTGGGAGACTGGAGCGCGGATTTCCGAAATCCTAGATCTGCAAATCCGAGATGTAATCCTGAAGGATAAAAAAGTAACGGTCCAGAAAGGCAAGGGCAACAAAACTCGGGTTATCTATTGGCGGTCAGAGGAACTCAGTCTGCTGCTCGAACGGTGGAAGAAAAGACGCCCCCGATCGAAGTACTTGTTCAGCACTGTACGTTCGGCGGCTGGCAAGGGTACAAGGATTGAACCGAGAAGCTTCCGGTTTCAATTCGATCGCTACGTTGTGGCTGCGGGCCTCCCTGACTGGACGACTTCGCATGTGTTACGTCATTCGTTCTCGACCGATTTTCTGGCAAATAGATCGGGCAACCTCAGAACCCTCCAGGTTATTCTCGGACATCGTTCGTTGAGTACGACACAAAGATACTTGCATGTGACGGACTCTGATGTTGCCCAGGCCATGAGAGGCTACTGAAAAGGGTACAAATTGGTTTCAAGGCCAGAGGGGCGGAGGTCTGAACCTTTCGTCTCTTCGGTTCCAGGGCAGGCATCACCCCTCTCGGTGGAGCGGTAAGCTCGTCACCGGCGGGCGACGGTCGACACCGGTTCTTTCGCCGAAAAAGACGTCAAATAACGTCGTCAGGGGCATCCAGGCGGCTTCATTACGGTGGTTTCAGGGGGCAGATCAGGGCGAAAGTCGGCCCGAGGTCACGGTTTTCTCGATTTCAGTAGGTTTCGGGGTATTAAATAAACCGATTTACGGCCCCTGGAGAAATCCGGGAGGGTTAGAATATGCCTTTTTGGTTGTCCTTCCGCCTTTGTTCCTGGTAGCACAGCTACTGTTGAACTCGGCATCGACGGTTCGCAAGACCGGTAGGTTGCGGTGGACCTGCGGAGATCCCAACAGATTAAAGAGCTACCCTGTTGACAGGACTTCCCCTATCGCAAAGACGACCATCTCGGTCTCCTCGATGAAATCCGCCTTCCATTCGTCGAGGCTCAACCCGGGCTCGAAAGCGTGCCCATAGCAGACCGACCATTCCGAACCGTCGAAGTCTTCAATAGGAGGAAGCACCCGCATGAGGTGCTTTCTGTAAAGCTCGTTTACTGCTTCCCAACCCGCCTTCGTATGAGCGATCACGCATGGCCAGGCACCCTCGTCACTGAAACTTGAGTAGATCTCAAGATTCTGCTCCCCATATTCAAACCCGATGACTGCAGCGGCTTCCTCCGAATTCCTCGGCTGGTAAAGCTTGTAGGGATCGGGGAATGCCTTGCGATAGGTGGTCAGGCGCTTGTTCATGTATTTGATAGCATGCTTTAAGATATCCCTGTTGCGGCGACGCCTGTCATAGTCAACGGCTTCGTCGGCCCCCGTCTCAGTCGTTTTCAGTTCGGGGAGCTTCCACCTCGCGCAGGCGAACGCCACCAACTCTTTCTCCCGCTGGCCTATCTGTTTCAAACCCCAAGACCCATGATCGGCAAGCTCTCTCTGTACGCGGAGGTTTGACTTCCTGTAGTACTTCCTTTTTCCGGTGAATTTCTCGCTGTTCCAGAACTCTTTGTTGCTCAACCTCTGGTTCCAGCCGGTGATGGTCAGGTTCCCCAGCCTGTGGACGTTTTCCTCGTGCTTCGCCTTCTCCTCGTCGGTCATCTGCTCGTAGTCCTTCGGGTGCTGGGGGAGTATGTGTTCGACCTGCGATCTCTTCTCGATTTCCTCCCAACTCGCAGTGAACTTCTCTTCGTTGTCTTCCCTCGCTTTCTCAAGTTCAAGCTCGTAGAAGAAGTACTTGATCTCGTGCGATTGCAAATCCTGGTAGAAAGTCTTGCTTTCAAGGTGACGAACAAAGTGGTCGTCAGAACCATACCAGCTGGTGTTATCAACGATTTCCTTTATCACGCTTGAGAGCATGGGCGTCTTATCTGTGCCGATTCCCCCCTTGCCCCTGTGAAGCTTGTGACCCAGTCTATAGAAGACGGTCTGCCCAGTGTTGGAACGCTTGTTTCCGACAATATAGACGCGGAAAGCGAACAGCTCCGTATGCCTTATGATCTCCAGGAAAGACGACGGGTCGTCCGCGAAGAACTGCCTTGCGCTTATAAAGAATGGATAGAAGTTAGCGATGTTCCTGAAACGGTGAAACCGGTCAATCCCGTCTCTTATCTCACCCACCCGAGCGTCGCCACCGTAAGCCTTATCCGAGAAAGCCCGCTCGCTGTAAGGCTGGTTAAGCTCGAAGAAAACATCCGACGCTTCCTCCAAGTCAGATACGTACCGCTCGATATCACTTTCCAGTTCTTCGTGAGGTGTGGCGTTCCCGAACTCGTCCTTGAGGCGGAATCTGTCCTTGACCCTCCTGTGGATGTCATACTCCTTGTATTCGTTCATGTACGCGATCCAGTGGTAGCGCAGGAAATCGTCCTCGCTTGAACGCTTCGACGCCATGAGGTTCTTGAAGATCGTCCCCCAGCTGGTGTTGACCTTGGCCGCAAGGCCCTCGCTGTCGAGTTTGTAAGCAAGGTATATAAGGTAGTTCTTTATCTTGTCAGCCTGCGAAAGCGGCTTGCCCCGGTCGTTCATCACTTCGAAAATGACTCCCGCCTCGGCATCGCTCTCGACAACATACCGATTAACAATGATGCTGCTCGTTACCTTCTTTCTGAGTTCTTCAAGCTTGGGAAACCACTCGTCAGGTGAGCCTGCCGCCCCCTTCTTCCGTTCGAGATAGTCTTTAATCAGGGATTTGGCGTTCAACAGGTTTTCCTGTGAGGCGTTTTCTGTCTTCGTTATCGCCATCGCCGCGCCGTCGGATATTATGTGCTCTGCGAAGAACCTGTTGCAGTCGTCGTTTAAAACGAGTTTCTGGAGCTTCCCCTTGCTGAGATATCGCGAGCGCATTGCCCCGGCTACGGCCTCGGGACTGTCCTCGTCATCACCGTTACCGCCAAGCGCCGAGTACTCATCGGCTATGCATTTAAGCAGTATCAGTATGGTAGCAAGCCTCTGCTGGCCATCTATGACTTCATAGATGTCGTACTGCTCACCGGCGCTCTCTTTGGAACCTCTTCTCGCGAGTACCATGGTGCCCGTGTAATGCGTCTTCTCATCCTCGATGTTCTCAAGGTCTTCCAGCAAGTCGCGCACCTGTAGCTCCTGCCAGGCATAGCCACGCTGGTAATCTGGCACCCTGAAGAGGCTGTCCTTGAACAGGGCATGGAAAGACATGAGTAACGACGGTTCCTGCATGATGCCACCACCGTTCAGCGCTACGGTCGTCGATTCGGGTCAGTGACTATTCTGCCAGATAGCAGATGTCAGTCAACTGAATCAGATTCAACGTGTCACACCTTGTTGGTATAGTCATCAGAGAGAAAATCTCGGTTAACAATCGCGGGGGTCAGGGTATGGCCAGGGGTAAGGATCGGTCTCATGATCAAGAGGAAAGGCCGGAGGAGTTCTTCCTGAGCTATAAAAGACCCGAAGGTGATATACCAGAGGGGCTGTCCAGCTATTTCGATGAGCAGGAGCTACAGCGATGGTGTTTTACCGGTTACCAGCTGTTTCAGGAGGGGCGACTCGACGAGGCGGGCGAGTGCTTCGTTCAAGCCATCAAGATCAACCCCGACAGCCCAGAACCGAGGAACGGGATCGGTGCATGCTACCTCAAGAACGGTCAATACGAGGATGCGGTGAAAGCATACAGGAGTGCAATTGAGAAAGACTCAGAGAATGTAGACGCCTGGTGCAGCCTTGGCGCTTGCTACTTCCACACGGGCCAGTACGACGAGTCCATCGATTGTCAGGACAAGGCCATCTCGATAGACCCACAGTACACCGACGCCTGGCACGGTAAATCTGTCTGCTTCTATAACCTCGGGCGTTACGCCGACGCGCTGGTCTGTATGGACCGAGCACTAAGTATCGAGCCAGAATACCCTGACCTATTGTTTGGAAGGGCTGACTGCCTACTGGAACTGGGCCGTCTCGATGAGGCGCTTGTGGGTTATAACACCGGGCTTGCGCTATTTGATGGTGACCCTGACGCGTGGGCGGGCAAAGGCAGGTGTCTTGCTGAACTGGGCAAACGGGATGCTGCGATCGATTGCTTTCAGAAAGCCCTTTCCATCGACCCAGACAATCAGAAAGCACGCAACATCCTTGACGGGATATGATAGGTTGCAAGAAACTGTGATTGCCGACAGACCCGGTTTGACATAATGCTCGCGGCAGGCAAGGCAAGTAAGGGGACCACTCATGACCATCTATCGGGAGATTAATGTAACGGATTAACGCGGCTGGCACCAGTGGATTCGTAGTTCTGCGGTTGGGGGATATGACTATGAGCGATATACAACCTGGTTCAAGGGTGACCGTCTCACACGAAGTAGTCGTCAATGGTTCTATGGCATTCAGCAGCGGAGAGGAAGTAGTTGTAGAGCAGATATCTCCCAACCCCCAGAGCCCGGAACACAAGTACGTGGTCCTTTCGACCAGGCTCGGGAAACGTTTTCAGCTTCGAAGCAGCGACATAGTTGTTCCACCCCCTATCGCAATCCCGAGCGCACCGTATACGGCACCTCAGACTCCTCAGCAGCAGCAGGCAGCGATCGCTGGGCAGAACGCCACTGGGTTGCAACCTCCCTGGCCGGTTCAACAGGGCGTGCCTCAAGCTGCGTATTACCCAAACGCAGCTCAGCAGATTCCACAAAAGAAATCCGGCTCACGACGCCGTACAGTGGTTGGCGTTATCGTTTTAGTGGCGATACTTGTTTTGGCCGGTACTGGGGTGGCCGTCTTTCTTCTGTTGAAGGGGAACAACTATAAGCAGTACAAAATTAATGCTGAGGTTGTGATGACACAGTTGGAGAAGATAGACGACGGTTTGGATGTCGGTTATTACAGGCAAGACTACGAAAAACTGGTGACGGATCTAAACGTAGCAATGAGCAAATTCGAACGCCAATGTAGCGAAGAGGAAAAGAAATACCCTTCGTATGTTGCAATACAATCGGCAACCGCAAATTACATACTTGCCCAGGAGAAGTGGAAGGATGCAGTAGATAACGCTAGCTATGATGAAGACCCGGACATGACCGCGACGCAGGAAACGTGGTCGATGGGCAGGGACAGCGTAAGTGCCGCGCGAGAATACCTTCAGCAGGGCAAGTAAGGGGCCAACAGCGTGAACCACAAGGTCAGTGGCGCAAATATGATCGGCGTCTTCGTTTGCCTTATCGGTATAGTCCTAATGATTTGGGTAAGCCTTATCTTTGGCATTGCACTATTTGTACTCGGCATACTGCTTCTTCTTGCACAACAGATGTACGCTTCGAGAAACCCCGAGAAGTGGAATCCCAAAGCCTTCAAGCAATGCCCGTATTGCGCAGAACCTGTGAAGAAGGAGGCCGTGAGGTGTAAACATTGCGGTGCAGATCTGTCAACGCAGCAACCCCCGCAACCAATCGTTCAGAACGTTGCTGCCCCATTACCGGCTGGATCACATGGAACTGTTAGGCAAGATGTGGTCATCGACGGTGTTGTAGCTTTTCGGCAAGGAGAAATCCTTCCGATTAATGCAGTCAGCCCCGATCCCGGCAGGCAGGACTACCGCTATGTGGTGCAGTCTGCGGCTTTGAACAAGTCCTTTCGCCTATCTGACAGAGAGCTATATATCGGCTGACCTGATAATCTCACAAGGAAAGTAGAGGCCTAGGATATGTTTGGTATGAGCCAGTCGGTCTTCTACGTGATAGTCGTCATTGTATGGATCGTCTGTGCTGCTGCAAGTGCTGGGATTGCCTTGATTAAACACCGCGATCCGGTCACATACGGCGCAATAGGATTCTTCTTTGGTGTTATCGGTCTCCTGGTGGCAAGTGTTGTCCCGAGTCTCAAGGTTAAGGATCTTTCCTGCAAGTATCTTAATGCCGGGAGTAATCCGTCAGTTGATCGAGGGAGACTCCAACCTATTGGCACAGGGATCAGGTTCACATCTGGCGACCAGGGTTATGCGTTTGATATCCCGTTCGTTAGCATCCAAGGAGTCCAGAAGTATACCAAGAAGAACGCTCCACGCGATTTGCCTCTCCGATCTAAGATGTTGGCCGAGAACATGATGGTGTTGGCGCTTCAGTATTCGGCTCAAGGTCAACAGGTGACCTCATATTTCTCGGTTTATAAGACTGTCCTCCCACTCTTTATCGCAGAGGTCATCACACCCGGAATGCAAAGCGGAACACCGATTGCATATCCTCAACAGGTGACAATTCCCCAACCCGGTAATCGAATATCCCACGATATCCTGGTCAATGGACAGGTCGCTTTCAGGCGGGGTGAAGCTGTGGCAATAGAATCCGTGAACCCCGATCCCGGTAGGCCAGAATATAAATACGTCGTCACTTCAATAACGCTTAACCAGAAGTTCAGGCTGTCAGATCAAGACATACTTACGGGGTAGAGGTCAGAACCGGAATCCTCCTCAGCTGGTGGTATGTAGAGGGGCAGTCGTCAGGAGCATGGCGAGCTTGGTTTTTTTCAAAACCGAGTTATAATATGTTCAGAGCGAACGCCCACAGCGGTTGCACTCCCTACGAAGAGATAATCCCTAAGAGAACTCCCCTGATTTCAAAGCAGATACGAGCTTAATGCTGCACGGAATCACTTGTTTTTCCGGTATGCATGGAAATCAGGGCTCGGGCAAGCACTTACAACGAAAAACATGCAAATGGACTACTGATGATTAACAAGGAGGTATCGGAAAATGAGAAACCAAAAAGGCTTGGTACTGGTCAACATCCATATTCTTTCGAGGCTCGTGGCGGCATCGCTTGAGTTGGCCAAACTGAACAGGACCCTTCAGGTCCGTGGCGGCATCGAGAAAACGCAAGCGGTTCCAGGCCGACGGGAACTCCAGGAGCTTGACCATGCGGCCAACGAAGTGAACCTGTGTCTGGTTAGCGGGCAAAACCTGACGAGTGCTCTGGATCATCTTGACCGCGCTCTTGGCCGGGTAACAACGCAAATCAGGACCTCGGCTATCAAGAGCGCCGAGCGTCCTATCAAGGTGAGTGTTCCGAGGGCGCTACCAGAGAAATCGAAAGACCTTTTCTACGCGATAGGGAAGCAAGGCGTGAGCAACGCTCTCTCATTGTCGACAGCCCTCGACGTTGCCATGGGTACCATATCCAAGAACGTAGAAGTGCTCCTTCTCTTGAGGGTGGTGGAGCGGCGCAAGCATAAACCGGTTATTGGCAAGAGGAACTGGGCTTACGTCTATCAGCTCACTCCCAGGGGACAGAAACTGTATTTTGAGCTGTTTAACGAGTGGCCAAACCTTTACGATTACAAGCCTTACTCCGAGAGATACAAACACCACGTGGCAACCAACTTAGCGATTTACTTTTTGCGGGATTACGAATCGCTTGGGGCGTACTTTGGTCATGACGGCAAGTACACGGAAGTTGTCTCGAACTACTGCATGAAGTCGCTAGCAAAGCCGGATACGGCCGGTTACTGGAGCGAAGGTCTTTGGCGGGAAAGGCTGACATTCGTTGAAGTCGAAACGGGAAACGACTACTTCTCCTTCGGTGAGACGGTGAAAAAGTATATGTTGAGCACTGTCACGACCTTGATGGTCGTACTGGTAGGCGGGAGCCTATTTTCTACTTATAAACGGATAGCCAACAGTGTCTGTGCCGAGGGAGAATACGCGACGGACGAACCGCTCGAAGTGTTCGCAATCACTCTCCAGGATCTCGTTGACGGCCTTGAGCCTGAGCTTATCGCTACAAGGAACAGGGGAAAGTCGACTGAGGTCGCGTAATGACGGCAGGTCAGGCACGGCATGTAGCAAACGTGCCCCCCTCCTGCCCCCCGGTTCTGTTATGTTATGGTGTCTCCAGGTTGATCAGGACCCAGACCAACATGGTAAGAACGCGGTGTTTAAACCGATTTAGGCCCATGGGGGAGTGCCCGAGTGGTTAAAGGGGGCGGACTGTAAATCCGTTGGCGCAGCCTACGCAGGTTCAAATCCTGCCTCCCCCACCAGCGCAGCGGCGGGAGAGGCAGGTCATAATCTGAGTCGGGATCACCGCGCACCGGCCTCATCTGGCGAGGAGGGCGGAGGCCTTCGCTCCGCCGGTGCCCCGCTTGATGCGGGGCTGAACAATGGTGGCCCGTTCCGACCGCGGTGTCGACGCCGGAGTTCAATCGGCCGCATGCGAACGGCCAGGTGTACCTGCACCGGGCGGCAGGGAAGAGAAGCAACGGGGGATGGCAATTGAGGTCTTTCACGCGCAGGCCACGGATGAAGGACTTTCTTGTCATCGCGCTGTCGCTTTCGGCAATCGCATTAGTCGTGATATGCCCGCTACCGGCTTCTGACGCCAGCGCATCGACGCCTTCGAGCGTCTCCTACACATGGGATTTCAGCAGGGAGATTGAATACACCTACAACAACGATACGGTGACAGTCACCAAAGGGGAGCTCGGTATTAGCGGCCATCCCATTATCGAGCGTATGTGGGTCAGAGGAACCCCCGTTGCGATTGACGCGACTGATTCCGGCCATGTCTATTTAGCAGAGAACTATTCGATCCCTGGTGACACCCCCGAAGAAGACATGAATAGAGTAAGGCTGATCGAGTATGACTGGAAAATGGAGAAATTCCTTACCGTCTTGGTGAAAGAGGGCACCGGATATGAATGCGGGGCCGCTGCCGTATCGTTGGATCCTGATGGTGTCCTGGTGGCGGGCCACGAGCGCGTGAAGAACAACACCCCGCACACGAGCTGGCTGAGGAAGTACAGCCGCGACCTCAACTTCATATGGAAGAAGACTTTCGCGAAACAAGCGGCGGTGTCCGTGGCATCCGATAGTTACGGAAACAGCGTCATCGGTACGGTCCCTTACCGCGAGCACACGGCCAACATCACCCGTTTCGACAAGAACGGCGGGACCACCTGGTCTAAAAAGATCGCAGACGGAACGTTCGACTACCAGCTCGAGGACGTCGCGTGCGATTGGAACGGCGATGTCATCGTAGCAGGGTCCTATTGCCCCAGGGGAAAGGATCAGCGCTGGCAGTGGGTCCGCAAGCTTAATGGATCGGACGGCAGCCAGTTGTGGGAATACAAGATGGCTCCCGGCCGTTCGGACCAGCAGGCAGAGGTGACGGCCGTGGTTGCTGACCACTGGGGTAACGTCGTGACGGCCGGGGAGAACTGCTTGAAGCTGGGCTGCTCCGACGGGGCGTTGATCTGGGTCAGGCATCCTATCGACCATGCAATGTGCTACGACGTCGACGTGGACAGTGACAACACATACTGGTTCATCACCGACGCGCTGGTGAAGAATAAATACACGATCGGTGTCTGCCAACTGCTGCCGTCAGGACAGAAGTTGACGGGGGGCACCAGGATCTCCGGGAGAGAGTACAACGCGCGTTTCGCCTCGATAGCCTGCGCCGGCAACTCCAGGTTGGCCATCGGGTGCTGGGTCGACATAGAACAAGAGCCCAGCTCCGCCGATGTGGACGGGGTGGCGTTCAACGCGCGTATCAGAGGCTATAAGGACTTCTGGTGCTGGACGAAAAAACCGCTGAAAACGAAAGGGCTCAAGCCCGTTTCTTTCTCTACCACC
Source organism: uncultured Acidimicrobiales bacterium (assembly GCA_964512645.1). Lineage (GTDB taxonomy): Bacteria > Actinomycetota > Geothermincolia > Fen-727 > Anoxymicrobiaceae > CAZEJS01. The sequence goes on along the minus strand of CAZEJS010000017.1, from coordinate 2,174 downwards.
GAATCCCCCAAGGACTCCGTGTTCTACCAGCTCTCGCCCGATGGCAAGACATGGTACGAGTTCGACCCGGTCGCGGCACGGTGGGTTGAAGCGAGAGGGGCAGGCCCCGACACCGCGTACTACGCGTACACCGGGTACGCGCGGTATCCGTGCGCTAAAGCCGTGAATACGGGGATAAGCGCCTTCAGAGGAATCGCGGGTGAAGAACTCTACGTCAAGGCGATCCTCGCCGACCATGATGAATTTGCCGGCACTAGCGCGACTTTGAGCGACATTAAGGTCACGGCCGAAGAGGATCCCGCCGGGGCGGCCGAGTACTACTTCGCGGAAGGAACGACCAGGCCTGGATTCGACACCTATTTCTGTGTGCAGAACCCGGGAGAACAGGCTGCCGCCGTTACGCTGTATTTCCTCAGGGGAACCGGCGAGATCGTCAAGAGAGACGTCTCCGTGCCGCCCCATTCCAGGTCGACCGTCAACGCAAGCGATTCCCTCGGCCGGGGTGACGACGAGAGCCACGATTTCTCCACCTACATCGAGTGTACCAACGGCCAGGGCGTCTTCGTCGAGCGGCCGATGTACTTCGACTATAAGGGCTGGACGGGCGGGCATACCGCGCCGGGTGCCCTGGACTCCAGCGACCGTTTCTACTTCGCCGAGGGAACCTGCAGGCCGGGCTTCGACCCCTACTTCTGCATCATGAACCCCGAGGACAAGGACGCCGAGGTCATTCTCACGTATTTCAAGGGTGACGGCACGACCGCAACGACCGCGGTGAACGTGCCCGCCCGCACGCGCAGGACCGTCGCGCCCAAGGATACGCTGGGCGTCGGGGACGACGCGGCTCACGACTTCTCGACCAGGATACAGGTGACGAACGCGGGTGCCTACATTGTCGCGGAGCGCCCGATGTACTTCAACTATAACGGCTGGACGGGCGGACATGACGTCATGGGAGAGCGCGCCTCCTCTGGCATATGGTATTTCGCCGAAGGGACCTGCAGGCCGGGCTTCGACCCGTACATATGCCTGATGAACCCGAACGGCGCTCCGGCGGACGTGAAGATCTCTTTCATGAAGGGCGACGGCACCACGGTTGACCACGACGTGAGCGTGCCTGCCTACACGCGTTGTACGGTTTCCGTCAAGGACGTGCTCGGCGTCGCCGATGACGCGGCTCACGATTTCTCGGCCAGGGTGGAGGTCGCAGGCGCGGGTCATGTGGTGTGCGAGAGGCCCATGTACTTCAACTACAAGCCGGGCGACAGGAACTGGGACGGGGGGCACGACGTGGTCGGCACCCCGACCCCCGCCTCGTCCTTCTACTTCGCAGAAGGGACCTGCAGGCCGGGCTTCGACCCGTACCTGTGCATACAGAACCCGCGTAAGACTGCCTCCGAAGTCAAGATAACCTACATGCTGGGGGACGGCACGACAAAGGAGCATCAGGTCACAATACCACCGGAAACCAGGGTAACGGTGAATCCCAAGGATACGATTGGGTCGGCCGACAGCGACGCGTGCGACTTCTCCACCGTGGTGCAGACGACCAACAATACGCAGGTCATCTGCGAGCGGCCGATCTACTTCAACTACAAGGGGGCATGGACCGGCGGGCATGACGCGCTCGGGACACTTCCGTAGGCGGCGACAGGCGCAACCCACGGGGCCGTGGGCGTTTTAAAAAACCCCGGCGGGCGAGAGGCGGAGTCCTGCCCGTCCCGGGAACGGATCCGGGCCGCTGGCGAAGCGGAGTGCCCGTGGCCCGGGCCCCTTGCGCGCCCGATTGTGGACAGCCGGGGAATCTGTTACGCTATCACTTGGCCGTGGCGCTTCCGTGAGCGTCACGGCTAAAAAAACGGGTGAGCCCGGTTAGCTCAGTCGGTAGAGCACGTGCATGGTAAGCACGAGGTCGTCGGTTCAATTCCGACACCGGGCTCCATTTCGAGGGCCCCGCGACCGGGTCGCGTACGGGCAGGCGTGGCGGTGTAGCTCAGTTGGTAAGAGCGCACGGTTCATACCCGTGAGGTCACTGGTTCGAATCCAGTCACCGCTACCAGTTTTAGAGAAGACGCGGGCGGTACGTGAAGTCTCCTGCCGCCGGATGCAAGGAGGAGCTGGACCATGGCCAAGGAGAAGTTCGAAAGGACCAAGCCGCACGTGAACGTCGGCAC
>CAZEJS010000016.1:0-61265 GCA_964512645.1 uncultured Acidimicrobiales bacterium | reverse complement strand
CCTGGACTGAAGATTAACCCTTATCCGTGGTCCAAGAAAAACGGGTCCGCTATAACCCCACTACGCCGGTGACCTCGGAGAGGGGGCTTTTCTACAGCGAGTGGTTCTCGGCGCTGGGCGACCTCTCCCGGGGCGATTCCGTCGTGGTGGGGTTCGTCGGGGTTTCGCGGATGCTCTCCCGGGTCATGGTGCGGATCGGCCGCAGGCCGGAGCGCTCCGAGCTGGAGGCGCGCGCCCTCCTCGACGGCGTCGCCCCGGGGCGCGGGCGCACCCTCTGGAGCGAGACGCTCGCGGTCATCCCCGGCGACCTCTCGGGGCGCAACCTGGAGGAGTACGCGGAACTGCTCGCCCGCGGGCAGGGCGTCGAAGAGGTCCGCAGGGCGCCCCCCGGCTGGTGCTCCTGGTACCACTACTTCACCGGGATAGACCAGGACTCGGTGCTGGAGAACCTGGAGAAGCTCTCCGGGGAGTACCGCGACCTGGGGGTCGAAGTGGTGCAGGTGGACGACGGCTACGCGCCCGCCCCCGGCGACTGGCTGGAGGCCGGCGGCGGGTTCCCCGACGGGATGGAGTCCCTCGCGCGGCGGATATCCTCCAGGGGGAAGGTCCCGGGCATCTGGGTCGCGCCGTTCACCGTGACCAGGCGGTCGCGGACCTTCAGGGAGAAGAAGGACTGGCTGCAGCGCGGCGCCCGGGGCCGGCCGGCGCTGGCCGGTTTCAACCCCGACTGGGGAGGCAGGTTCTACGGGCTGGACGTCACCCGCCCCGAGGTCCTCGCCTGGCTCCGGGAGGTGTTCTCGACGCTGGCGGGGTACGGCTACCGTTTCTTCAAGCTGGACTTCATGGCCTGCGCTCTACTGGAGGGCCCTCGCCACGACCACGGGGCGACCAGGGCGGAGGCGGCCCGCCGCGCGCTGGAGGTGATAAGGGACGCGGTTGGACCCGAAGCGTTCCTGATCGCCGCCGGTGGCCCGGTCCTGCTGGGGACCGGACTGCTGGACGCCCAGAGGGTCAGCGGCGACGTCGCGCCGTTCTGGAGGGCGGCCCGCCAGGCCCTGCTGCGGGACAGGGCGACCCCGGGGGTCCGGAACAGCCTGGCGAACACCATGACCCGCGCGTTCATGAGCGGGCGCCTGTTCGACGGCGACCCCGACTGCCTGATGACCGGGTCATCCGGCACGAAGCTCACCGGGGCGGAGCGCCGGACGCTGGCCTCGGCGATAGCGGTGTTCGGCGGCTCCATCATGGTATCCGACGACCTGGGACGCTGGGGCGACGAGGAGCTGGCTTTGGCGAGCCGCTCCTTCCCCCACGCGCACGGCCTGCCGCTTTGCCCCGACCTGTGGAGGAACGAGGTCCCCGGGCTGCTCCTCTCGGAGATGTCCGACCCCCTGGGCACGTACCGCCTGCTGCTGGCGGTCAACTGGCAGGGCAGGCCGCGAGGCGGGGAGGTCCGGCTGGCGGACATCGGCCTGGCGGGCCGGTGGCACGCCTGCGAGTACTGGAGCGGCCGGTACCTCGGGGAGACGGAGGACGCGATCCGACTGCCGACGCGGCAGCCGCACGGGTGCGCGCTGGTGCGGCTGACCGAAGCCGCCGGCGGCCCCAGGCTCATCGGCTCCAGCGTCAACCTCTCCCAGGGCGCGGCGGAACTCACCGGCGCGTCGCGCGACGACGGCGCGCTCGTCCTGGAGCTGTCGAGTCCTGTAGAATGCGAAGCCGTGGTCACGGTGAGCCTGCCCGGCGCCGGGGGCGCCGCCGCCTCCCTGCTAAAAGGCGGGAGGGTCGACGTCGAGCGGCTCGCCGCGGGCGTGTACCGGGCCCGGTTCGCCCTCGACGGGGGCGACGCCCTGCGCTTCGATTGCGCCTGAGGCGCCGACAGAGGGGAGAAGAAGCGATGCCTGTTGCGAACATCGAAGGGACCAGTATCTCCTACGAGGTCGCGGGGCAGGGCCCGCCGCTGGTCCTACTGCACTGCTGGACCGGGTCCAGGGAGTTCTACTTCAACCAGGTAGCGGAGTTCTCCAAACGCTTCACCTGCGTCAGCCTGGACTTCCCCGGCCACGGGCAGTCGGGGGACTCCGGGGACGGGGACTACTCGGTGGAGCGTTTCGGGGAGATAACCGTGGCGCTGCTGGAGGAGCTGGGAATCTCCAGGGCGGTGTTCGCCGGCCACAGCCTCGGGGGGATGGTGGCGCTGTACCTGGGGCTGCATTACCCGGACGCGGTCGCCGGGCTGGTCCTGCTGGACACGACCTCGCACCTCTCCGGCTTCCTTTTCCAGCGACTGGGCGCGCTGGGGGCGGTGGCGCTGGGGAGCCTCGGGGCGCTGGTGTGGAACACCGGGTTCAAGACCGCCAAGGCGCTGGTCGCGGGCGCGGCGGCCACGCACCCCCTCGCCGGGCCGGCCCCCCGGGTCCTTACCGCGAAGGTATGCAGCTCCGGCTCCAACCGGCCGATGGTCCGGACCCTCGACAGGGCCCGCAGGTTCGACGTCACTTCCCGGCTGGGGGAGATAACCGCCCCGGCGCTCGTAATCGTCGGCACCGGGGACCTGCTGGCCGACGTCCGGCACGCCAGGAGGATGGCCAGGGGCCTCCCCAACTCGGCGATGCTCACCGTCCGCGGCGCGGGCCACATGGCCCTCTTCGAGAAGCCGGAGGTCGTGAACCGCGCCATCTCCGACTTCCTGGACAGGAACCCCTTAGGGCCCGCGGCCCGCTTCTCGTCCCGCGCGCCCGCGGGAAGCCGCCGGGCCGCGAGAGAGCGTAAGGCGAACGACCCCTCTCAGTCGAGGTAGAAGAGGTGCTGCTTGTAGCGGGACAGGCCGAAATCCCTGATGAGGTTGCGGGTGTCCGGTTGAACGAGGAACCGGGCGAAGGCCCGGGCGCCCCGGTTGTTGACCCGGGGGAACTTCCGGTGGTTGACGATGGTTACGGTGTACTGGTTCTTCATCGTCGGGTCGCCCTCCACCAGTTTCTTCAGTTTCAGGTAAGGCGACATCACGATGAACGTCGCCCGGTCGGTCAGCGTGTAGGCGTTCTTCTCGTTGGCTATCCGCAGGGTCGCGCCCATGCTCTGGCCGGACAACTGGTACCAGTCCTGCCCCGAGGGGTCCACACCCGCTTTGCCCCACAGGCTCATCTCCATCGCGTTGGTGCCCGAGGCGTCACCCCTGGAGACGAACGTCGCACCGGCGCCGGCGATCGCCTTGACCGCCTCGGCGCCGTCTTTCATCCCCTTCACCCGCGCGGGGTCCGACGGCGGGCCCACCACGATGAAGTCGTTGTGCATCAGCTTGAAGGTCCTCTCGGCGTCGCCCCTCTCCACGAACTCCTTCTCCGCCACCGGCTCGTGGGTGATGAGGATGTCCGCGTCCCCGTTCCGGCCCATGAAGAGGGCCGCGCCGCTCCCCACCGCCACCGACTTGACCTCGAACCGGGGGTCCCGGGCCTCGAAGCGCTTCACGAACTCCTCCAGTATCCCCGAGTCCTCGGTGCTGGTGGTGGTGGCCAGAAGCACCGGGCTCCGGCGGGCGGAGCCCCGGCCGCCGCCGCACCCAGCCGCGAGCACCAGCAGGAGCAGCAGGCACAGGGCAAGGGCCGGGGCGGTCGAGCGGAGGGTCGTCCGGCTCACCTGAGGACCTCTATCCTGGTTATCATGCGTATCCAGAAGAAGCCGTCCTGGCTGGGGACCACCAGCCTCACCGGGCCGTCCTCCCGGGGTATCCTCCTGCCGTTGGTCCTGGAGGCGAGCATGGTCCGGGGTTCCACCGCCACCTCGTAGGGGACGCGGCCGACGTACCCGTCCCACGCCTCCATGCGCAGTTCCTTGAACGGCCGGGTTATCCCGTTGGCGTCAAGCACCGAACCCAGCGGGGTGCCCTCCCACTCGTCGGTGTGTGTCATGCCGTTGGAGCGCTTCAGCACCGCGGTCGTCCTGATGGTGCCGAGAGCGGGCAGGCCGTCCGTGGATACGGTCTTCTTCACGTCCCCGTCGATGAGCTCTATCGTCTTGCAGGCCCGGTACATGCCCGCGAGCTTCTTCTCGCTCTCCAGCAGGGCCTTGTCGGACCCGCCGACGCACCCCGCCGCCAGGCAGGCGCACAGGGCAAGCAGGAGCAGCGCCGTGAAAAAGCGCCGGGCACTCATCGTCCCGACCCCACTACGAAGAACGCCCGGCGAAGCGCTACCCCCGCCCCCCGGGGCAGGAACATCGAGAGCGTCGCGCCGGAGAGGGCGGTCCCGAACCCCCGGCTTCCACCGAACAGCGCCACCACCGCCCGGTGGTCCCAGCTCCCCGGTGAGCCCGGTGCGGCCTCGGGCTGGCCCGGCCCGGGGGCCGTGGTATCCTGCCGGGGCGCCGGCGCCGGCGAAGGCGCGGGCGAAGGTGAGGGCGAAGGTGAGGGCGCCGGAGCCGGAGCGGGGGAGACGGATCCGAAGACCGCCAGCGAGCCCTTTGCCACCGAGGACGGGGACGGGGCCTGCACTCCCCCGGGGACCGGTGACACCTCCATGGTGGAGAGCATCCTCACGCAGCGGGGGGTGTTGGCGTCCCCGCCGGCGTCGCGCCTGCCCGGGTGGTGCTGGGGGACGATCAGCCTCAACGGGCCCTCGTCCGAGGCCAGCGACTTGCCCCCGCCTTTCTCGTAGGCGACTATCGCCTTCAGGCCGTTGGGGAACGTCGCCCTCGCCTCTTCGAGGGTGACGGTCGCGGAGTACCCGTCGCGGGCCTTGAAGAGCAGGCCCGTGGCCCCGGGGTCAACCCGGAGCGCTTCGTCCAGTATCGTCGAGAGCGCCACGCCCTTGTAGTCCTCCTCGTAGTAAGTGTATGGCTCGAGCTGCTTCAGGAACGTGTAGTGCCCGGAGAACGCCGGCATAGCCTTGAGCTGGGCCATGGTGAAAGTGACGCTGGTCGCCGCCCGGGCGCCGCCGGGCGCCAGGCACGCGCCGCCGAGCGCGCAGAGGCACACCAGCAGCAGCGCCAGGGCCTTCGAGCCCGCCCCGCTCGCGGAGCCCGGCCGTCCCCCGGCGCCGGATCCTTTGCCGCCCGCCCGTTTCCCGGCCGCCAGGGACGCCGCCAGCAGCGCGATGCCCAGGCCCCCCAGCGCCAGGGGAAGCCACAGCGGTACGGGGCCGGGGGCGCTCAGGTTGCCGTAGACCCGGAGCCGGTCCGGAGGCACCTTCTTCGCCCGGGGCGCTTTGTACCCTTTCGGCAGCGGCCCGACCTCTACGAGGCGCAGGTTGGATACCCACGACGGCTTGTTGACGTCGGTCCGCTTGTACTGGGGCGCCACGTAGCGCAGGGGGCCGGTGCCGTCCGGCTCGGGGTCGAGGTCCTTCCCGCCCTCGGCGTAAGCGATGATGGGGACCAGGCCGTCGGGGCTCCTGCGCCCCAGTTCCCCCACGGTCATGGTGGTGCCGACCTTCGGCCAGAAGTAGCCGTCGGGGGCGATCACCTTCACCGTGGCCGAACGGTCGGTCACCCCGCACCGGGCGAGCAGCTCGGTGAGCTCCACGCCGTCGAACTTGAACGTCTTGATGGTCTCCCAGTTGTTGATGCTCCTGTAGGCGCCGCCGGCCTTCGGCATGGCGCGTACCGCGGACGCGGTTAGCGTGACGCTGTCGGACTTGAGCCCCAGGGACAGGCCCAGCAGCACGGCCGCGGCGACCAGGAGCGCTATGGAAGCAATCAGCAGCGGGCGGAAACGAAACATCACCCTGCCCTCCTTTCCGAGCGCGGGAGGCTCGGGCGGTTTCCCGCCCGGCCCTATCGGTCTTCGACCCGTGGCCGGCGCTTTAGGGCCGGAAGACTCGGAGAGCCCGTCTGGCTCCCCATACGCTAAGCGGGAGGGCAGCGCCTGTCAAGCCGGGCGGCGGAGGGCGCCCGGGTATCGACCCGCCGGGATGTCGGAAGCGCCGGTGCCGGGGGCGCCCGCCGCGGTTTCGCCCCTCTCTCGGGCGGTTTGACAACCGGTGGCGGGGGTGTTAGCTTCATCGCCGTAACGGTTTTCCGAGCAGGCCGTCCTAAAGCCCGCGAGGCCAGGGGAGCCTGCCGACAGGGTGTCGCTGGAAACGGCGGCGCCTCCCGCGCTTGGAAAGGAAGACCTCGAGGGTCAGGGCTCGCGCGGCGCCGCGTCGACCGGGCGCCGTTCGCCAAAGGGCCGCCTCCCTTGCGCGGGGGGCGGTTTTGTCGTTTCCCGGACGAAAAGGGGAGGAGAGCTATGCGTGCGATCGGCAGAAGGAAGGGCTGGCTGGCGGTGGGGGGCCTCGCGCTCCTGCTGCTTCTGCTGACCCTGGGCGCGGCGACGGCGGGCAGCGCCTACACGTGGCTGAACATCCGCGACAACCAGACCGCGGGCAACGGCAACGCCATGACCGTCAGCGACGCCGACCACGTCTGGGGCGTGGCCAGCAATAAGCCGGCCAATGGAGGCACCGTGATATTCAGCACCGCCAACGCCTCGGCGGCGGTCCCCGCCTGGAACGAGCAAACGGTTGCCGGGGCGTACCTGAGCGGCATGTTCGCCCTGGACAACGACCACGTCTGGGTGTCCGGGGGGGACACGACAGGCACGGGCGACAACCTAAGCGCCATCTACTGCTGGAACCCCGGGGCGGGCACCTGGGACCGGCAGAACAACGGCGGGACCGCCTACCAGCTCAACGGGGCGACGGCGCTCAGCGCCACCCAGGCGTGGGTATGCGGCAACGATGCAACAAACAGGGGCGTGATACTCTGGTCGAACGGCGGCGCCTACAACAGCGGCGTCGGCGGCACGGCGTGGATAGATGATTTTGTCGACCCGACGACCAACGGCTCCCCCATCAAGAGGCTCTCCGCGGCGGGGAGCTCCGTCTGGGCGGTCGGCTACGAGAACACCTCTGACGACGGCAAGATATACAAGCGCCTCGGCCCCAACGACTGGCGGCTTCAGCACACCGACGCCGGCAACCGCCTCTACGACGTCAAGGCGCTGGACGACAACCGCGCCTGGGCGTGCGGGCGCAACGGGACCGTGCTCTACACCACCAACGGGGGGACGACCTGGAAGAAGCGGGCGACCCCCGCCGGGACCAAGGACCTCGAGGCCATCACCGCCACCGACATGAACAACGTCTGGGTCGGCGGCGCGGATTCCGAAGTGCTGACCTGGAACGGGAGCGCCTGGGGAAAGAACGTGCTGCCCTCGCCGGTCGCCAACCTCGACAAGGCAAAGGCCGCGGCTTCCCCCGACAACGACCACGTCTACTTCCTGACCGGGGGCAGCAAGAGGAACTTCGTCTACAGGGGGTCGAGCATGAGCATCGCCTCCTGCACCCCCGGCTGGGGGGCCCAGGGCGAGACCCACAACGTCACCATCACCGGCAAGGGGACCCACTTCGTGGACGGAGACAGCGCCGCGACGTTCTCCGGCGCCGGCATCACCGTGAACTCGACCAGCGTACAGAGCCCGACCAGCGCCACCGCGAACATCACCATCGCGCAGAACGCCGCCCCGGGGCCGCGCAACGTGAACGTGATCACGCCGGGGCCCACACCCGATAAAGATGAGATCCCCAACCACCTGGTCGGCGGCTTCAACGTCAGGGCGACCTGGTTCATCCAGACCAAGGCGGGCCCCCACGGGAAGATAACCCCCGCGGGGCCGGTGAAGGTCCTCGACGGCGACGACTGCGCTTTGACGATCACCCCGGACAAGGGCTACCACGTCGTGGACGTGGCTGTCGACGGGTTGCACCTCGGGGCGGTGGACGGCTACACGTTCCGAAACGTCAAGGCCAACCACCTGATTGAGGCGACGTTCAGCGACCAGTACTCAACGTGGTACCTGCCCGAGGGCTCGACCGCCTGGGGCTTCCGATCCTACATCCAAATCCAGAACCCCAACGACGCCGACCTCAACGCCAGGGTCACCTACATGCTGACCGGCGGCAAGACAAAGGAACTGACGGTGGGGCTTCCCAAGAAGAGCCAGGTGAGCGTCGCGCCGGAGGAGACGGTCGGCCAGGCCGACTTCTCCACCAGGGTGGAGTGCCTGCAGGGCAAGACAATCGCGGTCGACAGGGGGATGGTGTGGCAGTCGGGAGCGGGGAACGCCATCGGCACCCATAACTCCATAGGCGTGACGGCCCCCTCGACCAACTGGTACCTGCCCGAGGGCTCGTCCAACTGGGGCTTCCAGACCTGGCTGCTGATACAGAACCCCAACGAGGTGGAGGCGTCCTGCGACGTCACCTACATGATCGAGGGGGTAGGCCCCAAGGTCATCAACCACATCGTCCCCGCGCACTCGCGCGCGACGTACAACATGGAAGAGGAGATCGGCGGCGCCGACGCGTCGATACAGGTGACCAGCAACATCGGGGTCATCCCCGAGCGAGCCATGTACACGTTCTGGCCGGAGGGGGAGTCCTACGAGAACCCCCGCCGGGAGGGGCACGACTCGGTAGGCGTCACCCGGGCCGCCAGTGAGTTCTACCTCGCCGAGGGCACCACCGCCTGGGGATTCACCACCTACGTGCTGGTGGAGAACCCCAACGACACCGCGGTGGACGTCACCATGACCTACATGACCAACGAGGGACCGGTGGCGGACGCGCCGTTCAAGATGCCCGCGAAGTCGCGCAAGACGGTGCGGGTGAACGACGCCCACCCGGACAAGGACCTCTCCACCCTGGTGAGGGCGACCAAGCCGATAGTGGCGGAGCGCTCGATGTACTGGGCGGCGCCGGACGTCAACGGACAGGCGACCCACGACTCGATAGGGACCGACGCGGCCCACTCGACCTGGTTCCTGCCCGCCGGCGGGACAAGCCCCGACGACGGGGGCCTGGAGACGTTCACCCTGGTGCAGAACCCCAACAAGGCCGAGGTCAAGGTGAGGATAAGCTACCTCGGCAACGGGGGCACCGAGAGCGTCGTCTTCACCGACGTGATACCGGGGAACTCCCGCAGGACCTACAACATGGCCGACAAGTACGGCGCCGACGCCAACGCTTCGGCCGCGATAATGGTGGAGAGCCTGACGACCGGCAAGAAGGTCATCGTCGAACGCGCCATGTACAACAACGGGCGCTGGGGCGGTTCCTGCACCATCGGCGGCTACGACGACTGAGCCCCGGCAGGCAAGCTGAAGAGAAGAGCGCCCGCCCCATGAGGGCGGGCGCCTTCACGTGAACGGCGCCGGCATTGGAGCGGAGAGGAGAGGGCATGAAGAAACGCGGGTGGTTGAACTTGTTCCTGGCGGCGCTGCTGGCCGCGTCGCTCCTGCCGCTGGCGGCGGCGGGGGCCGCGGCCGCGGAAGGCGGGGGCAGGCGGGTGGACGCTTCAACCGGGGCGACCCCCAACTACAGGACTTTCCCCGAGAGGGACATGAAAGGGATGCCGGAGGCCGGCGGCCGCTACTCCTTCCTCAAGGACAAGGCGCCCTACACTTACTTCGAGCAGGAGTGGTACGGGCTCAAGCTGTCGTACCTCCTGGACGTAGAGGTGGGCCTGAAGCAGGGGACCACCGGGATCAAGGTGGTCGGCGCCGACGGGTACGCGGTGACGCTGTCGCCCGACGAGATGAGGGGCGTCAACGCCCAGGGCCTTTCCGCGCTGCTGGGCTGGCGGAAGGGGGCGGTGAACAAGGCCGGGGGGCCCTACACGGAGCTCGACGAGAGCGAGGGGCCTTTCCGCCTGGTCGTGCCCCAGTCGCCGACGCCGGGGCCCCGCCCGTCGGGGAGCCCCAACTGGAAGATGTCCGTCAGCCAGGTCCGGGCTATCGAGGTCATCCCGACCCCGCCGGGGCTCCTGTCGGTGAATCCGGCTACGGTCCCGGCCGGGCAGGTGCTGGTGTACGGCAACGTGCTCAACAGGCGGTCGTTCACGGTGGACCAGCTCAAGTCGATCAAGCGGTACACCGGGAAGTACCGGTGGCTCAAGAGCGGAAACTCCGGGACGCCGACGTGCACCGGGATACCGCTGGCGCACCTGATCGACGAGGTCGCCGGGACGCTCCCGTCCGCCAGCGGGCTGGAGGTGGTGGCGAGCGACGACCACAGGGAGTCCTTCACCCTGGAGGAGGTGAGGGCCACGCCCGGCGGGCTGCCGTTCCTGCTGGCCTGGAACGTCGACGGCGAGCTCAAGCCGGAGCCCCGCGAGGGGCCGCTGATGACCGTCAGGCCCCAAAGGGACCCGGCCGACAGCAACAAGCAGTTCTGGACCAGGAACGTCAGGGTCCTGAAGGTGAAGCCGCTCGCGGACGCCGACGCCCCCGACCCGGCGCTGGTCCCCAAAGACAGGGTCATAGTGTGCGGGATGTCCGACCCGCGCAACGTGCCCAACTTCTGGCACCTCGCCGAGGGGTACACCGGGGGTGGCTTCGAGGAGTTCCTCTGCGTAGGCAACCCCAACAGCTGGGAGACTCAGGCCATAATCACCTACATGATAGAGGGGCAGGAGAACCAGGAGCAGAGGTTCAAGGTCGCCGCCCGCTCGCGCACAACGGTGAAGGTCAACGATATCGTCGGCCCGGACAGGAACGTCTCCATCACCGTCGAGGGATACCACGGGGACTCAATCATCGCCGAGAGGGCGATGTACTGGAACGGCCGCGGCGGCGGACACTGCGCCGCGGGGGTCAGCAGGCCCTCCGCCGACTGGTACCTGGCCGAGGGGTGCACCGCCAACGGCTTCGAGACCTGGGTGCTGCTGCAGAACCCCGGCGAAGCCGAGGCCACGGCCACGGTGACGTACATGAACGCGCAGGGGCCGGTGGACGGGCCTACGGTCAACCTGCCTCCGAAGTCGCGCAGGACCATCAACGTGGCGACCACTCTGCCGAACGACGTCCAGGTATCGACGCGGGTCGCCTCCGACCGGCCGATCATCGCCGAGCGCGCCATGTACTGGGGGGGACGGCGGGCCGGCACCTGCGCCACGGGCCTGCCCCGCGCCGGCACCGAATGGTACCTCGCCGAGGGGTGCACCGCGGGAGGGTTCGAGACCTGGCTGCTCATCCAGAACCCCGGCGACGAGGCCGCGAAGGTTAAGGTCAACTACATGGACGCGACCGGCCCGAAGGAGGGCCCGGCGCTCGACCTGCCGGCGCGCTCCCGGGCCACCGTCAACGTGGCCGAGGCGCTGCCGGAGAACTGGCAGGTATCCGCGGCGATCAGCTCGGACAGGCCTGTGGTGGCGGAGCGGGCGGTTTACTGGGGCGGCAGGCTGGGAGGCCACGCCGAGACCGCGGTGGACGCGCCGAAGTTCCGCTCCCTGCTCGCGGAGGGCTCGACCGCGGGCGGGTTCGAGACCTGGCTGCTGATCCAGAACCCCGGGCCCTCCGACGCCACGGTGTACGTCACCTACCTCACCAGCGAGGGCGCGAAGCAGCGCGCGCCGCTGGCCCTGCCCGCGGGCACCAGGGTGACCTTGAACGAGGAGGATGACGTCGGCGCCGACTGGCAGGTGTCCGCGGACGTCAACGCCAGCGCGCCGGTGGTGGTGGAAAGGGCCATCTACTGGGCCGGGCGCGAAGCCGACGGGAGCTGCTCGCACGGGTTCCCCACCTGGTGAGACCCGGACCCGCAGACTGCAACGCAGCGGAGGGGGCCACATGGGCCCCCTCCCCCTTTCCGGGGTCGTCCCGCTGCGCCAATGAAAAATGTGTCCGAAAGCCGGTCCGCTTGACTATCGCAGGTCGTAATGCTAGATTCTGCAACCGGAAGGGTTTTCCGAGCAGACCCGCCTAAGGCGGAAGCTAAGGCGGACTGCCGATAGGGTTGAGCTGGAAACGGCTCCGCCTCCCGCGCTTGGAAAGGAAGACCAGCACCGGCCGGCGATTCAGGGCACCCTTCCCGAGGGTGCCTTTTTCATGTCGGCGGGTTCCATGCGCGGGAGCGCGATCACCTGTTATCAAACCCATCCGGGACGTCCAGCGGGGCGTCGGAAGACCGTGGAAGCAAGACGTTGAGTGGCCGCCGGTTCACGCGCCGCCGCACGGGTAGGGCCGCTGCGGGCACGGGATAGGGCAACCGGGGGGGCACGTTCCCCCAGGCACGCGACGAGCCTTCGCCGTCGAAGAGCCGGCAGGAGCTCCGGCCGGCGGCCACGACGTCTTCAGCGGAAGTCGATCGAGTCGAGGGGGGATGACGTTGTCGAAGAAGAGGATGATCTGCCTGGCGATGGTGGCGCTTCTGGCGCTGGGCATGGTGCCGGCCCTGGCTGTGTCCGCCGGAGCGCGGGCGGCCGGTGACGCCGCGCGCATCGACGCGGCGACCGGCGCGACGCCGAACTACCGGAACTTCCTGAGGGCCGACCTCAAGTCCATGCCATACGAGGGTGGGAATTACACCCTGCTGAAAGCCTCGCCGCCGTTCACCTACTTCGAGCAGGAGTGGTTCGGCGTCCCGTTTTCGTACCTCCTGGACACCGAGGTGGGGCTCAAGGACGGCACCACCGGCATCAAGGTGATCGCTACCGACGGCTACTCCACCACGCTGACGCTGGAGGAGCTGCGGATGACCAACCCCCACGGGCTCCACACCATCATGGCCTGGAAGAAGGGCTCGGACGAGAAGAAAGGCGGGCCCTACGAGGAGCTCACCGACGAAGAGGGGCCCTTCAGGCTGATAATTCCCCAGAAGGTAATCGGGAAGCACGGCGTGGGAACGGAGAACTTCAACAGGGCTGTCCGGCAGGTCAGGGCCATCGAGGTACAGCCGACGCCGCCCGGCCTGCCCACGCCGGAAATGGCGAAGCTGCCTGCGGGCCAACTGGTCATCTACGGGAACATACACAACCGGCGGACGATGACCGTGCAGCAGGTCAAGTCGATAATGAGCTACTCGGGCACCTACAAGTGGCTGAACACCTTCCCGACCCACGGGCAGTCGAAGC
The DNA here is from genome assembly GCA_964512645.1 of uncultured Acidimicrobiales bacterium. GTDB lineage: Bacteria > Actinomycetota > Geothermincolia > Fen-727 > Anoxymicrobiaceae > CAZEJS01. The sequence goes on along the minus strand of CAZEJS010000016.1, from coordinate 48,380 downwards.
TCACCGGCATCCCGCTGCCGTTCCTGCTTAACGAGCCCATCGGTCTCCTGGGAGGCTCCAAGGTCGTCCGCGCCTCCGCGGGAGACGGCTACTCGGCGGCCTTCACGATGGACCAGGCGATGAAGACGTACCCGGACGGCAACCAGATGCTGGTGGCCTGGAGCGAGGACGGCAAGGACCTGAAAGAAGGCCCGCTGATGCTGGCCAGGCCCCAGACCGGCTACAACGACACCAACAAGCCCGACTGGGTCAAGGCGCTCCGCGTCCTGCGGATCGACCCCAGCCCGAACGGCGACGATGGGCCGAACGGCAAGAACGTCCCCGCCGACAGGCTCATCTTCTGCGGGAACATCAACCCCCGGAACGTGCCCTCCACCTGGTACCTCGCCGAGGGGTACACCGGCGGCGGGTTCGAGGAGTGGATCTGCATAGGGAACCCCAACCCCTGGAAGACCAGGGTCAAGATCACCTACATGATAGAGGGCGAGGGCAACAAGGTGCAGAACCTGGACGTCGATCCGATGTCCAGGGCCACGGTCAAGGTCAACGACGCGGTGGGGGACGGCAAGAACGTCTCCGCCAGGGTCGAGGGCCACGAGGGCGACTCCCTGGTGGTCGAGAGGGCGATGTACTGGAACGACAAGGCCGGCGGGCACTGCGCCTCCGGCGTCAACCGGGCGTCCGAGAACTGGTACCTGGCCGAGGGCTGCACCGCCGAGGGGTTCGAGACCTGGGTGCTGGTGCAGAACCCCGGCGACCAGCCGGCGGTGGTCACGGTCACTTACATGAACGCGGGCGGCGCCGTCAACGGGCCGAAATTCACCATGGCGCCCCACTCCAGGATGACCGTCAACGTGGCCGACAAGCTGCCCGGCGACTGGAACGTCTCCACCCGTGTGCAGGCCGACGTGCCGGTCATCGCCGAGCGCGCCATGTACTGGCTGGGAAGGAAGGCCGGCCACGACGCGGTGGGCGTTACCGCGCCCGGCAGGAGCTGGTTCATGGCCGAGGGGTGCACCGCCAACGGGTTCGAGACCTGGGTGCTGCTGCAGAACCCCGGCGACAAGCCGGCGAAGGCCACGATAACCTACATGAACGAAGCCGGCCCGCAGCCCGGGCCGGAAGTGGAGATACCGGCGAACTCGCGCAAGAGCGTGAACGTCGCCGACGCCCTGCCCAACGACGTGCAGGTGTCCACCAGGGTCACCTCTGACCGGCCGATAATCGCCGAGCGCTCCGTTTACTGGAACGGGCGCACCGGAGGGACCTGCGAGAACGCGGTGGACGCGGCGAAGTTCCGCTCGGTGCTCGCCGAGGGAGCGACCGACGGCGGCTTCGAGAGCTGGATCTGCATCCAGAACCCGGGCACGTCCGACGCGCTGGTCTACATCACCTACCTCACCGGCCAGGGACCCGTCGAGAGGGCGCCGCTCTCCGTACCGGCGGGCAAGCGGGTAACGGTAAACGAGTTCGAGGACGTCGGGGCGAACATGCAGGTCTCGGCCCGGCTGAACTCCACCGCACCGGTGGTCGTCGAGCGGGCCGTGTACTGGAACGGCCGGACGGAAGGCCACTGCTCTAAAGGGTTCCTCGACTGGTAGACAACGAGTCAGTTTAGTGAGGTCCCCCCTCACTTTCGTCGGTGCGAGAAGGGGGCGAAAGTCCCCTTCTTCCCCGGCGTATCCTCCGCCGCCCGTACCGGGCCACCCCGGGGGCCGCAGCGGGCCGGGTGGAAGGTTTCGCACTCCCGCGGGATAATATAACCGGTAAACGACTGGGCGGGTCCTCCCCGCGCGGAGGCGCGGGCCGGTAAGCCCGAGCGGAGGTGGTCGCGGTGAAGCTGAGCGCGCGAAACGTTATCAAGGGGACTGTCAGGAGCGTCGTCCCGGGCGTGGTGAACACCGAGGTGACGGTGGAGCTGCCCGGCGGGCAGGAGATCGTCTCCGTCATCACCAAGAACTCGGCCGAGGGGCTGGGCCTGGAGGTCGGGAAGGAAGCCTACGCGGTCATCAAGGCTTCCAGCGTGATGATCGCTACCGACTGAAGCGGCGGGCGCGGGCGGCCAGCGGCGTTTTCAAGTCGATGCCGTCGTACTCGCAGAGCTCCTGGCAGCAGTAACAGTCAATGCACAGCGAGCGGTCGATCCTCGCGGTGCCGCCCCGTACGGTTACGGCGCCGGCCGGGCAGATCAGGGCGCATTTTCCGCACCCGGTGCACCTTGCCGGGTCGGGGTACGGCCTGACCGACATCAACGAGCCGTAAGCCTTCATCAGTATCCCCGGCAGCCGCTTCACCGTGGCCTTCCCCCGGGGAAGCACCAGCCCGGCGGTGCGGATGGAGTCCGGGTCGTCGCCGGCCAGGGCGATCCTGCCGTGGTCCCCGTGGAAAAGGCCGCGCCGGACGGCCGCGGCCAGCGGCCGGTTGAACCCCCGCTCCAGCCCGACCAGGTCCTCCACCAGGCAGTCGAGGGCGAAGGGATCGCGCCCCGCGGCCACGAACCCCAGCTTCCTGGGGGTGCCCCACACCGAGCCGTTGCCTTCCATCCCCCACACCCCGTCAACGACGTGCAGGTCAGCCTTCGCGGCGAGGGCGACGTCGACGATGAGGTCCGCGAAGTCGCGCTCGTCACGGAAGCGGGAGTGGTAGGCGAACTTCTCCATCCCCGGCACCGCGCCGTACATGTTCTTGACCGCGCAGGTGAACCCCATCAACGCGTGGGTCTTGGCCTTGCCGACGGACACCAGCCGGTCGGCCTCCACCATCGGCCGGCAGAGGACCAGGCTCCCGGCGGCCCCGCCCCCGGGCAGGGAGACCCTGACCTCCCCGACGTCGTAGTTGAGCCCGGCCCCGGTCTCCTCGGCGACCGCGGCGATGCCGGTGCGGGCGTAGGTCCGCTTGAGCGCCGGGCGGTTGTAAGGGCCGCCGGGGGAGTCGCCGATCACAACCCTGGCGCCCGCCCCGGCGAGCTGGAGCACCACCGCCCGAACCACCTCGGGATGGGTGGTGGCGCACCTGCCGGGGTCCAGGGGGACTACGGCGTTGACCTTGACGAAAACCGTCTCCCCGGCGCCGACGAAGGCCCCGGGGCCGCCCAGCAGCTCGAACGCCCGGCCTACCTTCTCCTCCACCAGGCCGCGGTCGTAGTCGCGGCAGGCGAGCAGGGCGACGTCGGGGGTTTCACGCGAGGCTGAGGCCATCCCTCAGAGAGACTCCGCCCGCTTCTTGAGGTCCTTGAGCGCGGAGTTCATCACCCTCTTGTCCACCGTTTTGAGCATCCGCCTGGTGATGGGGTTGAGGAGCGCCCGGGGGATGGAGTAGGAAACGTCGTAGTGGTAGGTGACCTTCGTGCGTTCGTCGTCGAGCGGCTCGAACTCGTAGTAGGAGTCGCAGTCGTCCAGATCCCCTTCGACGTAGCCGATCTCGATGCGGTTCTCCTTGTAGGCGTAGCCGAGGACGTATTCGGGCTTCATGACCACCGCGTCGATGACGTAGCGGACCTGGGTGCCGCGTTTCTTCCGGTCCCGCTTCAGCACCTCGATCTCCAGCACCCCGGACATCCATTCCGGGTACGACTCGAAGTCGAGCAGCGCTTCGGTGATCTTCTCGACGTCCGCGTTCACCGTGATGGAGTCGGTGAGCCCCGCCTTGCTGGTGTCGGCCATCATCATCCTCCTTTGCCCGGTCCAATATAGCACAGGGACGGCGCGGGCGGGCCCGGCGCTGATGTATAATTGCGGCGCGCTGCTGAAGGGAAGTCACATGAACAAGGGCGCCGCGGATGGCGTGATCGGCCTTATCGGCCGTACGCCGGTGGTCGAGATAAAGAAGCTCAACAGGAACCCCGGGGTGAGGATCCTCGCCAAGCTGGAGGGGTTCAACCCCTGCAGCTCGGTGAAGGACCGCATCGCGCTGTACATGCTCGAGGGCGCCGAGGAGCGGGGCGAGCTGAAGCCGGGCATGACCATCCTCGAGCCCACCAGCGGGAACACCGGGATAGGGCTGGCCATGGTGGCCTCGGTCAAGGGCTACCCGGTCAGGATAATAATGCCCGAGACGATGAGCGTGGAGCGCCAGCAGGCGCTGAAGGCGTTCGGGGCCGAGCTGGTACTGACGCCCGGGGCGGACGGGATGAACGGCGCCATCGAGCTCGGGCGGGCGATGGCCGATGACCCCCGCTACTACATGCCCGACCAGTTCGCCAACCCGGACAACGTCCGCGCCCACTACGAGGGCACCGGGCAGGAGATACTGGAGCAGACCGACTCCGTGGACGTCTTCGTCGCCGGGGTGGGCACCGGGGGGACGCTGATGGGTGTGTCCAGGAAGCTCCGCGAGCGCGATCCCCGTGTGAAGGTTGTGGCTGTCGAGCCGTTCCCCGGCTCCCGCATACAGGGCCTGAGGAACCTTTCGGATTACATGCCCCCGATAATGGACGTCTCGGTCATCGACGAGAAGTTCAACGTGGACGACCGCTCGGCGTTCACGATGTCGCGGGCGCTGGTGAGCGAAGAAGGGCTCTTCGTGGGGATATCCAGCGGCGCGGCGATGTGCGAGGCGGTCCACCAGGCGAGCCGCATGACCGGCGGCACGGTGCTGGTGGTTTTCCCCGACAGGGGGGACCGCTACCTCTCCACTGAGTGCTTCAGCCACCAGCGGCAGGACATGCCGCCGAGCGCCATCTGAGGATTCCCGCCCCCGTTCACTACGTCCCGAGGAAGCCCGTTGCCGCTGTGGTTGCTCTGCTGTAAGATAAGCAGAGCAACCAATGGAGGCGCGAAGATGGGCTTCGAAGATGAAGGTTACGAGCTGGAAGAACTCGTCGCCAGGGACGCCTGGGGAGAGCTGTACCGCGCCCGGTACGTCTCCCACGGCCGGACCGTGCTGTTCAGGGCGTTCGACGCGAGGATGGCCGAGCCCGGGCCCTGGGAACTCGCCGTCGCGGAGATCCAGGCCTGGGCCAGGCTCGACCACCCCTCGGTGGTGCAGCCGCTGGACTGGGCCAACACTTCCTCCGGGGCGTTCCTGGCCATGGAGATGCCCCGGGGGAGGCTCCTGCGGGACTGCCTGCGCCGTGAAGGCCCGGCGGCGATGGCCGACCCGGACGCGGCGCTGGCGGGCGTGGCCGGCGCGGTGGAGACCGCCCGGGCAATGGGGGTTCTCCACCTGGGCCTGGGCGACACCTGCGTGTGGGTCTGCCCCGACTCCAGCGTGATGGTCTCCGACTTCGGGCTCTGGTACGTGGCCTCGGAGTTCCCGGAGTCCTTCGAGCCCCGCGGCGCGTTTTCCGCGCCGGAGCAGGCGCTTACCCGCCGCGCCGGGGCCTCCGCGGACGTCTACTCTATCGCCCTGCTCTACCTGGCGGCCGTGCGGGGCCGCGACGCCGCCTCGGACGCGGCGGCGGGAGGGGAGGTGCCCGCTGACGGGGAGGGCTTCATGGCCGGCAGGTTGAGGCAGTGCCTCGACGGCGACCCCCGCTCCAGGCCGGGCAGCGCCGGCGAGCTCCTTGCCGGTTCCGCGGGCGCCGCGGGCCAGACCGCGCCGGCTTTCAGAGACTGCCCGGTGTGCAGGCTCCAGGAGGAGATCGCCCGTGATTTCAGGCTGAGAAGGCCGACAGTCGCCGCGAGGCTCAGGGAGCTGGACTCCGACCTGTTCGACGTGCAGGCCTGCGACGGCCCGGTCGGCCCGGAGCGGGCCGGGTGGGACCCCGGCGCCCGGCGGCAGGCCGTGGCGGCGCGCCTCTTCCCCTGGGTCGCGCTCGCCCTGGGGGTGCTGGCCCTGGTGGTGTGGTGGCTAGCGTTCCGGCAGTGACCGCAGGCTCATGCGGCCCCCTTCGAAGAACGCCATCTCGCGGTACCCCGCCCGGCGCAGGAGGGCCAGGGCGCGGTCGAAGTCCCGCCCGACGTCGGAAGGGGAGTGGGCGTCGGACCCCAGCGTTACCGGGACGCCCATCTCCGCCCCCAGGCGCACGAACCCTGGGTCCGGGTACATCTCGTCGGCCGGCCACCGCAGCCCGGCGGTGTTGATTTCGTAGCACATCCCCGCGGCCTGGATCTCTTCCAGCACCTCCCGGTAGATCTCCGTGAGGTCTATCCGCGCGCGGTGGCCGAACTTCTTGGCCAGGTCGGCGTGGCCGATTGTGTTGTAGAGCCCCGTCCGCGCCATCTCCCCGACAGTGCGGAGGTAGCGGGTGAAGAAGTCGTCGATGTCCAGCCCCTGGTACCCTTCGAGGCGCCTGGGGTCGTCGAACACCCAGCCGTCGAGGATGTGCACCGAACCGATCACGTAGTCCCAGGGGTGCGCCTCGATCATCCGCCGCCTCTCGTCCTGGGTCCCCGGGTGGTAGTCGGCCTCGATTCCCAGCCGGACCGTTATCCTGTCACGGAACCGCTCTTTCAGCTCGAGGACCCGTTCCACGTACAGCGGAAGTTCCTCCACGGTCATCGCCAGCTCCGGGTCTTCGCAGTAAAGGAGCGGCATGTGGTCGGCGATGCCGACCTCGTCCAGCCCGCGGCCGGCGGCGGCCTCCGCGAGCTCGTCGAGCGTGCCGGTGGCGTGCCCGCACATCGTGGTGTGCACGTGGTAATCAGCTATCAACTTCTCTGCCTTTCGAGAGCCTGGCCAGCAGGGCGTCCTTGGCCTGCTGAAACTCCTCGACGCTGAGCACGCCTCGCTCGCGCATCGCGTCCAGGCGTTCTATCTGGTCGACGATCTCAGCGTAGAGGGGAGGCCTTTCCGGGGGGAGCGGGGGCATCTCCGACGTGGGCTGGTGCCGCTCCATGGCCGTGGCCACCTCCTTCTGAATGGAGACGCCGTCCGGGACCTCGGCGGCGGCGCGCACCTGTTCCAGCATCTGCGTTTTCAGCCGCTCCGGGGCGGGGACGTGATAGAAAGCGAAGGGGCCGGCAGCGCCGGCGGTCTCCACCACGAGGTCTCCCATCCCCAGGACACGGCCGCGAACCATCTTGTGGAACGATACGTCGTTTATCCTGGACAGGGGCACTTCCCGGGAGTGGCGGGCGAACACCCCGGACCGGTACACGAGGCGCTGATCTGTGAGCACCAGGCCGGTGTGGGCCCAGACCTGGACCTTCCAGGCGAGGTGGACGGCCAGGGCCAGGAGCAGGGCCAGCCCGCCGTAGACGAACCAGCCCGGCCGGCCCCTCCAGGAGAAGAACACCGCCAGCCAGCCGGCAAGGGCCGCGACGAACAGGACCGCGGGACCGAAAAGCACGTACGGGTGGTGATGCACGTCGAATATCACCGATTCGTCCGGTGACAGCAATGAATCAGGGTATTTCACGCGCTCCTCGATCTTACGGTCGTCACGCCTGCGGGCGCCGGGACGCGCGCCGTCCGGCTGGGAACATCTTACCAGAAGGGGTAGACTTGGGGCCGAACGTCAACCAGGGCATGAAGCACCGATGCCGATCCCCCAGGCGCCCCCGGGGGTCCATCCATGAGAGAACGCAGAGAGAAACAACCGTATAGGAGCGCCCCGGAGGAGCCCGAGCCGACCATCTACAGGAGCCGCCGCTGGCGGCGCCGGCTGGCGTGGCTCAAGTGGGGGGGCCTGCTCGCGCTGGTGGCCCTGCTCGGTCTGGGCGTCTGGGGCTGGGTGTGGCTCAAGGGGAAAGAGCGCAGGATGAAGGCGCCGGCTGTGGCCGCGGTCCTGGACGCGAAGAAGGGGGGCCAGCCGGAGACCACGCTCATCATGGGGGTGGACAGGGGAAGCGTCCCCGGCGAAGAGGTCACCCGCGCCGACATAATCATGCTGGTGACGGTAAGCCCCGACGGCAGGCGCTCCGCGGTCATCTCGATTCCCCGGGATACCCGGGTGACGATACCCGGGCGCAGGGGTTACGACAAGATCAACGCCGCCCACGCCTTCGGCGGCCCGGAACTGATGGTCGAGACCGTGCGCGAGTTCACCGGCCTGCCCGTGAACCATTTCGTGGAGATCGACTTCACCGGGTTCAAGGAGATCGTGAACGCCCTCGGCGGGGTGAGGATGGACATCGAGAGGGCGATTCACGACAAGTACGCCGGCGACGTGCCCGCCGGGCAGGGCGTCGTCCTCAACGGGGACCAGGCGCTGGCGCTGGTGCGGGCGAGGCACGACGTCAAAGCGGTCCCGGAGGGCGACCTCGACCGCGTCAAGAACCAGCGGAAGTTTTTCCAGGCGATGCTGTCCACGGTCTCCCGCCAGCGGAACCCCTTCAAGGCGATGAAGGTGGTCGACGCCGTCTCCGGCAACGTGAAGACGGACCTGTCGTTCTGGAAGATGTTCTCGCTCGGCCGCAGGCTCAAGGGCGCGAACCTGGAGATGCTTACCGCGCCCGGGACCCCCAGGGTTGTCGGGAGGGTGTGGTACTACATCGCCGACAGGGAGGCGCTCGAGCAGATGCTCACCGAGTTCAGGAGCGGGACCGGGGGCGGGCCGAAGGAGAGGGCCGGGGAGAGGGCCTCCTTAAAGATCGCCGTCCTCAACGGCTCGGGCACCCAGGGGCTGGCCAGGAGCGTAGGCGACAGGCTCTCGGGACTGGGGTACGCCCGGGTGGCCGTCGGAAACGCGGCGGAGAAGTACCAGAGGACCACGGTCTACTACGCCGGGGAGGAGAGCGCCGCCGCGGGGGTCGTCGCCGGCGACCTGCCCGGAGCAGAGCATCCGGTCCTGGAGAGCTCCGACCCCATAACCTCGGCCTACAAGGCCCGGGTCGTGGTCGTGCTGGGCGCCGATTACCGGCACTGAGGGGCAGGGCGCCCGCCCCGCCCGTAGAAGAAAAGCAGCGCATGCTCTAGTAGAATGATCGAGGATGGCGCGGACATCCGGGGCGCAACCGTCTCGTCGAGAAGGAGGACGGCATGGAGGAGGAAGTCCGTCTGGTGGGGCCGGACGACATGTACCGGGAGGTCGAACGCTTTTTCGAGCACCTCGACCGGTGGAAGCGGCCGGTGTTCTTCTTCGAGAAAGCTTGGAAACCCCTCGCCGACGTGTCCGAGACCGCCGGAGAGGTGGTCGTGGTCCTCGACCTTGCGGGCGTGGAGGTCGGCAACGTCAACCTCAGCGTTCACGGAGAATGCCTGTGCGTGCACGGGATCAGGCGCGAGCCGACCTCGACGATGCGCAGGCGCTACCACCAGATGGAGATAAGCTACGGGACCTTCGAGAGGGAGATACAGCTCCCCTCGAAGGTGCGGGCCGAGGAGGCCAGGGCCACCTACTCCGAGGGGTTCATGGAGATACGGCTGCCCAAGGTCCTGAAGGCGCCCCCGAGGGAGGTGGAGATAGATGTTGCCACCGAATAGCCCGGCGGGTCAGTTTCCCGCGTTCTACGCCGACGACGAGGACGGGGGCACGACGATAGAGGAGATAATCGAGTCGGTGAGGCCGGGCGGTGACGACGGGGGGACCCCGGTGGAGAAGATCGAGATCGCCGACGTGCTGCCGGTCCTCCCGCTGAAGGACACGGTCATCTACCCGCACATAGTGGCCCCGCTGCTGATCACCGAGGAGCCCCTCATCAAGCTCATCGACGACGCGCTGGCAGGCGACCGCATCGTGGCCGTGTTCACCGCCAGGGAGGGCGTGACCTCCGAACTGCCCGCCCCCGGGGAGCTCTACGATGTCGGCTCGGCGGTGGCGGTCGCGAGGATGTTCAAGCTGCCGGACGGCAAGATGCAGATGCTGGTCCAGGGCATCGCCCGCATAAAGGCCTCCGAGTTCGTCCAGACCGAGCCGTATCTCAAGGCGAGGGTGGAGCGCCTGAACGACGTGCTCGAGGACACGGTCGAGGTGGAGGCGCTCGCGCGCAACGCCCTGAACCTCTTCAGGAAGACGGTCTCGCTGGCGCCGTACCTCCCGGAGGAGATATTCATCGCCGCGATGAACGTGAGCGACCCCAACGACCTCGCGGACTTCCTCGCCGCCAATATCAACCTGGAGACCAGGCAGAAGCAGGAAATACTCGAGGAGCTCAACGTCAAGGAGCGGCTGCGCCGGCTCACCGTCTTCCTCAACCACGAGGTCGAGGTGCTGGAGATAGGCTCGAGGATCCAGAGCCAGGTCCAGTCCGAGCTGGGCAAGGGCCAGCGGGAGTTCTACCTGCGCGAGCAGATGAAGGCCATCCAGCAGGAGCTGGGCGAGCTCGACGAGAAATCGATGGAGATAAACGAGCTGCGCGAGGCGATAGACAAGTCCGGCATGCCCGAGGAGGCCCGCAAGGAGGCCGAGCGGGAGCTGGACAGGCTGGCGAACATGCCCTCGGCCGCCGCGGAGTACACCGTGGCGCGGACTTACCTCGACTGGATGGTCAACCTCCCCTGGCAGGAGGGCACCGACGACAACCTCGACGTCCAGCGGGCGGCGCGGATACTGGACGAGGACCACTACGACCTGGAGAAGGTCAAGGAGAGGATAGTCGAGTACCTGGCGGTCCGCACCATCAAGCACGACACCAAGGGGCCGATACTCTGCTTCGTGGGCCCCCCGGGGGTGGGCAAGACTTCGCTGGGGCACTCCATAGCGCGGGCCCTGGGGCGCAGCTTCCACCGCATCTCCCTCGGAGGGGTGCGCGACGAAGCGGAGATCCGGGGGCACAGGCGCACCTACGTGGGCGCCCTGCCGGGCAGGATAATCCAGGGGCTGCGAAAAGCGGGGACCAACAACCCGGTGTTCATGCTCGACGAGGTGGACAAGATGGGCATCGACTTCCGGGGCGACCCCGCGGCGGCGCTCCTGGAGGTGCTGGACCCGGAGCAGAACTTCTCGTTCAGCGACCACTACCTGGACGTGCCGTTCGACCTCTCGAAGGTGATGTTCATCACCACCGCGAACGTGATGTTCACCATCCCGCCGGCGCTGCTCGACAGGATGGAGGTCCTGGAGCTGCCCGGCTACACCGAGCCGCAGAAGGTGGAGATAGCCACCCGCTTCCTCATTCCCCGACAGCTAGAGGAGCACGGGCTGACCGCCAAACAGGTCAAGATCGACGGGGAGGCGCTGCGGAGCGTTATCCGCAGCTACACCCGTGAGGCGGGGGTCAGGAACCTAGAGCGGGAGATAGCCGGAGTCCTCCGCAAGGTCGCCAGGCGTGTCGCGGAGGGCGAGAAAGGCCCGTTCAGGATCAAGGCCGGGGACCTCCACGAGCTGCTGGGCCCGATCAAGTTCCGCCAGGAGGTCCTGGAGGAGGGAGACGAGGTCGGCGTGGCGACCGGGCTGGCCTGGACCGAGGTGGGGGGCGACGTGCTCTTCGTCGAGGCGGAGACCTACCCCGGCAAAGGCGTCCTGACCCTTACCGGAAAGCTGGGCGAGGTGATGCAGGAGTCGGCGCGGGCCGCGGTGACCTACGCGCGGGCGAACTCGGAGAAGCTGGGCATCGCCGAGAAGTTCTTCGACAGCAACGACGTTCACATCCACGTGCCCGCGGGCGCCATCCCCAAGGACGGCCCCTCGGCGGGGGTGACCATGGCCGCGGCGCTGGTGTCCGCGGCGACGGGGAAGCCGGTGGAGAAGGACGTGGCGATGACCGGGGAGATAACCCTGAGGGGGAAGGTGCTGCCGGTGGGCGGCATCAAGGAGAAGGTGCTGGCGGCCCACCGCGCCGGGGTGAAGAAGGTTATACTGCCCGCGGAGAACGAGAAGGACCTCGAGGAAGTGCCCGACTTCGTCAAGGAGGAGATGGAGTTCTCCTTCGTCAAAGCCGTTGACGCCATAATGGCGCAGGTCCTGGCGGACGGCGCGGCGGGGAAGGCCCGCCGGGGCGCCTCGAGCGCGAAGAAAGGGGCCGTCCCTGCGAACAAACAAGCCGGAGCGAAGCGCAAGCCCGCCGCGGGGTCCGCGGCACGGGCAAAGCCGGGGTCGAAGAGGGCCGGCGGGGGCGGGAAGTAGGCTCGAGCGTGTCCTGAACCCCGGCTCCATAGCGTTCTACGGGGCGTCGAACAACCCGCTGAAGATGGGCACCGGCCAGCTCGCCACGCTCATCATGCAGGGGTTCGCCGGCCCGATATACCCGATCCACCCGTCAGAGGACACCGTCCTGGGGCTCAAGGCCTACAGGCGCATCGAGGACGTGGAGACGCCGCCCGACATGGTGGTGATGGTCCTGCCCACCCGCCTGGTCCCCGGGCTCCTCGACGACTGCGGCAGGGCCGGGGTGCGGGCGGCGGTGGTGGTGTCCGGAGGGTTCCGCGAGGTCGGGGGCGAGGGGGTCGCCCTGGAGCGCGAGCTCGTCGATATTTGCGAGAGGCACGGCATCGCCATGGTGGGGCCCAACTGCATAGGGGTCTCGAACTTCCACCACGGGCTCAACACCACCTACTTCCCGTACCTCCAGGAGCCCGGCCCGCTGAGCGTCATCAGCCAGAGCGGCACCTACTCCTGCCACATCTACGGGCACACCAGGCGGAACGGCATACGTCTCGGCCACACCGTCAGCGTGGGGAACTCCGCGGTGGTGGACCTCTGCGAGTGCCTGGAGTACTTCGCCGACGAGCCGCGCACCGGGGCGATAGCCCTTTACGTAGAGGGCATACCGGACGGGGAAAGGTTCATCAGCGCGGCGCGCCGGGCGGTTGCGCGCAAGCCGGTGGTCGCCCTGTACGTCGGCGGAACCGGGCCGGGGGCGCGCGCCGGGAAGTCGCACACCGGGGCGATGGCGGGGGACGACGCGGTGTACGACGGCATGTTCAGGCAGGTCGGCATCCGCAGGGCCCAGTCGATCGAGGAGCTGCTGGACTGGACGTGGGCGCTTTCGACCCAGCCGCGCGCGCCGGGCAGGAGACTGTGCGTGCTGACCAACTCCGGCGGCCCCGCCGCAAGCATGGCCGACACCGCGGGGAGGCTGGGGCTGGAGGTGCCGGTCTTCTCCGAGGGGCTGCAGGCGAAGCTCAGGGAGTTCCTGCCCGATACCGCGGCGGCGGCGAACCCGGTGGACATCACCTTCCTGCTCAACTTCAAGTGGCTCTACGACGACCTGCCCCGGACCCTGATGGAGAGCGACGAGGTGGACGGGATCGTGATGTACGGCGTGTTCGGGTCGCTGCTGTTCGACACCATCCAGCGGGCGCTGGGGGACCGCATCCAGTACGACCTGGACAGCATGATGCCCATGTTCGTCGAGCTGCTGGAGCGCTTCGCGCGCTTTCCCCGCGAATACGGCAAGCCGCTGCTGGTCTCCTCGTTCTGGGGCAGGGAGGACGACGCGCTGGCCCTGCTCACCGACCGGGGGATCCCCGTCTACCCCGGCCCCGAGCGCGCCGTAAAAGCCTTCGCCGCCCTCACCTGAGGCGCCCGGCGCTTTCCGTCCCCCACCTTCTCGACGCGGGACCGCGGCGGGGCGGGACCCCTCCACGCCCACGGCTTGCGCTGAACACGTGGAAAGCGAACGGGCTAGCGGAGGTTGGCGAGACGGTCGTCGAAGAGCCCGGCGGACCATTCAAGGAGTTCCTGCATCTCCTGCTCCAGGGCTTCGGCGCGGCGGCGGCCGCCCCGTTCGTTCAGCGTGTAACCCAGTTCGCGGCTCCTGCGCTCGAGGTAAGACGCCGCGTTCTCGGTGAAACGCCGGGGGGGAGAGAACAGGTACTTGAAGCCGAGCTCGCTTTCCGGGAAGGGTACCCATCGCCTTCGTGACAGGGAGGCCATCGTCTCTATGGCGCTTACCATCGCGTCGCGGTCGCCGGTCATCGAGACCGCGATGGAGTCGACGAGCGTGTAGTCGTGCTCCAGGGCCGTCCGGATGCGCCGCAGCCAGAGCGAAGCCAGCGTCAGCAGGCCCACCACCGCCACCGCCGTGGCGAAGGCGACAGGCGGGCCGTTGCCCCTCCGGGTGACGGGAACGGCGATGATCCCCAGCACCGCCACCAGCCAGAGCATGCCCAGCGCCGCGCCCTCGAAGACGCCGGACCCAGGGCGCTTCAGGTAGTCGGCCGTCATGACGCTGGCGAGCTCGTGGGCCATCACCGCCTCCGCCTCGGAGTACTCGAGATCCGCTTTCAGCGCGCCGGAGGTGATGCCGATGACCGGCCCTTCCTCCCCGGCGAAGGCCAGCGCGTTGGGAACGGGGTCGTCGAGCACCGCCACGTACGGGGCCTCCAGGCCCGCGTCTCCGGCGACCCCTTCGAGGGCGTTCAGGAAACGGCCGAGCTGCCCGAGGTCGTAGGAGCGGGTGCGCCGGGTGAACCGGGCGTACCGGGCCCTGTCACGGCGTCTGCCGCCGAAGTACAGGGCGACGCCTCCCAGGCCCGCCGCCAGGGCTATGACCAGCCCCGCCCAGACAAGCCCGGACATCCCTCGGGCCCTGACCAGGGGGCTGAAATTGGTGGACCCCGCGGCGAAGGGGACTATGACCAGCGCCAGCAGCGCGGCCGCGCCGGCGGCCAGCACCGCCAGGACCCCGGCCTCCTGCAGGAGCACTCTTCGCCGCTTTTTCCTTACCGCTTCCAGCAGCGGTCGTTCGATGTCCATGTGAACAGTATAAGCGTGAAAGCGGAAGCGATGAGTGGAGAGGAGCGAAAAGCCGGCGAGGCCTCTCAGGTGTGGGAGAGGATCTTGGAGAAGAACTCCCGGGTGCGGGGGTGCTGGGGGTCGTTGAAGACCTTTGTGGGTTCGCCGTCTTCGGCTACCAGGCCCTCGTCCATGAAGATGAGCCGTGTGCCGACCTCCTTGGCGAAACCCATCTCGTGGGTCACCACCATCATGGTCATCCCCTCGAGCGCGAGGCCTTTCATGGTGTCGAGGACCTCCTTGACCAGCTCGGGGTCCAGGGCCGAGGTCACCTCGTCGAAGAGCATCACGTCCGGTTCCATGGCCAGGGCCCGCGCTATGGCGACGCGCTGCTGCTGCCCCCCGGAGAGGTGGGCGGGGTATTCGTTCTCCTTGCCCTTCAGGCCCACTTTTTCCAGCAGCGCCAACGCCCGCGCGGTTGCCTCCTCCTGGGAGGTCTTCTTGACCTTGAGCGGCGCCAGGGTGACGTTCTTCAGCGCGGTCAGGTGGGGGAAGAGGTTGAAGCTCTGAAACACCATGCCGACCTTCTCGCGCACCTTGTTGATGTCGGTGGCCCTGTGGGTGACGTCCACGCCCTCGATGGAGATGTTCCCGCGGGTGGCCAGTTCGAGGCCGTTCACGCAGCGCAGCAGGGTGCTCTTGCCGGAGCCGCTCGGGCCCACGACGACCACGACCTGCGACGACAGCACCTCGAGGTCGATGCCCCTGAGGGCCTCGAAGTCCCCGAACTTCTTGTGCAGCCCTGCTATGTTGATCAGGGGCATGCCGGGCTCGAGCCTCGGGGCTGACGTCTTCCTGTTTGCTTCTTTTCGATCAGTCACCTTGAGAAAGCCTCACTTCGAGGTACTGCACCACCCGCATCGCGGGGATGGTCACGATCAGGAAGAAGAGGGCCACGCCGACCAGCGGGGTCACGTTGGCGTCCCTCCCCATCCCTTCCTTGCCGATAAGGAACGCCTCGGAGAACCCTATGAAAGCGACCAGCGCGGTGTCCTTGGTAAGCATAATGAACTCGTTGGAGAGCGGGGGGATGACCCTCCGGATGGCCTGCGGCAGCACCACGTACCTCATCGACTGCATGTAGGTCATGCCCAGCGAGCGCGAGGCTTCCATCTGGCCCTTGTGCACCGACTCTATCCCCGCACGGAAGATCTCCGCTTCGTACGCCGCGTAGCAGACGGTGAGCGAGACCACTCCCGCGGTGAAACGGTTGAAATTGAGCCCCAGGTACGCCCCTCCGAAGTAGATGATGAAGATCAGCAGGATCAACGGCAGGCCCCTGATGACGTCGATGTACACAATCGCCATGATCCGGAAGACCCTGTACCTGGAGAGCCGGACCAGGGCGATGGCGAGCCCGAATATGAGGATGAAGAACTCCGATACTACCGCCAGCTTCAAGGTCGACAGGAACGCCCGGGCGACCTTGGGCCACCAGAACTTGATGGTCTCCCAGTTGAAGAAGTCGGACACGAGGTTCCTGATCCGGTCCTGCATCAGGAAGCCGAACAGCACCGCCCCCGCGAGGAGCAGCCCGACGATGCCCAGTGTCTGGCCGGCGGTGGCCAGCCCGTCGCCCTCGAGGTCGCTGTGGAGTATCTTCTTCTTGGCCACACGGGCGAATACGATCGCCAGCACCGCGCCGACGACCGGGAGGGCCGTGAGCCCCAGGATTCCCAGGACGAGCGAAGCCTTCGCCCAGCCGCTGAGCCGGGGTTTCTCGAATTCGGAGGCGCTCCGGTCTGTGCCGGGCGGGCCGTCTTCAACGTTCAAACCATGCTCCAGGGGATCGAACGCGCAGTATTCATGGCATGGGCCCGCATCCGTTGAGAACGCAGGCCCATGAGCGCAATGCCTGTCAGATGCTCGTGTTTACTTGCCGGCCGGCGGCTCCACGCCGAACCACTTCTTGTAGATCTTGGCGTAAGTGCCGTCGTTCTTGATGTCCTCGAGGGCCTTGTTGACGCTGTCGAGCAGCGCGGTGTTGCCCTTCTTGATCCCGATGCCGTACTGCTCGTCGGTCACGATGGTCTTGACGACCTTGGTCTTGCCGCGCTTGGAGCTGACGTACATGTTCACGGGGTAATCGTTCATGATGGCGTCGATCTTGCCCTGCTCCAATGCCTCGAAGGCCACCAGGATGGTGTCGAACTTCTGGATCTCCTTGATGCCCACCTTCGGCTGGAGCTCCTCGGCCTTGGTCTGTCCGGTGGTGTCGATCTGCACGCCTACGACTTTGCCCTTGAGGTCATCCTCGGTCTTGATGGCGGAGTCGTTGGCGACCGCTATCGACTGGTTGCTGTCGATGTAGGGGTCAGAGAAGTCGATCTTCTTCTGGCGCTCCGGGGTGATGGTCATGGCGGACATGATTATGTCGTACTTGGCCGTCTTGAGGCCGGGGATGATGCCGTCCCAGGCGGTGGAGATGACCTCCAGGGTGAGGCCCATCTTCTTGGCTATGGCCCCGGCTACGTCCACGTCGAACCCCGCGGGCGTCGAGCCTTCCATGAACTCGAACGGCGGGTAAGACGTGTCGCTGCCCATCGTCAGCTTGCCCGGCGTCAGGGTCTTGCCGCTCGAGCCGCATCCCGCGGCGACGACCGGCACCACCAGGAGCGCCGCGAGCAGCAGCCCCACGGCGGCCTTCAGCCACTTAGACCTGTCCATTCTGCCTCCTTTTCCCCAGCCGACCTTGCCCGTGCCGGTCCGGCCCGCGACGGCGGACCGGACAGGACACAGGGGCATTATATGTTCGAGGTGAGCTCGAGGGCAACAAGGGGCGAGGCGGCGCCGGAGGTGTGCGCCGCCTCCGCGCTCATCCCGCGGGGCGCGCGGCCCGTCATTCTCCGTCCGGTGGGCCCTCCCGCGTCCCGCGCCCGCCGGCCGGCGCGGCCTGCCCGGCTCTGTGGTATAAGGGTACGGTCGCGGAGACGGTCGCAGGAACGGGTGGAAGGACGGAGCGTGAGGGGCGAAGGCCGGTTGTTCGACAGGAAGAGGGGCGCGGAGCTGGCCCTTATCGGGGTCACGGTGATCTGGGGCCTGACCTTCGTGTTCACCAAGAAAAGCCTCCAGGAGCTGGAGCCGTTCGTGTTCCTGGCCTGGCGCTTCGCCATAGCGTTTGGCGCGATGGCGCTGCTGTGCATCCCCAGGTACACGAAGATGAGCCGGGGGGTCCTGGGCGCCGGCGCACTGCTGGGGACCGTCCTTTTCTCCTCGTACGCGTTCCAGACGTTCGGGCTCGAGCACACCAGCGCGGGCAACGCCGGTTTCATCACCGGGCTGTTCATCGTCTTCACGCCGCTTCTGGCCTGGGCGTTCCTGGGGCAGAAGCAGTCGCTGAAGGCCGTCCTGGCCGTCGCGCTGGCGCTTGTGGGGCTGGCGCTGCTCTCGCTGTCCCCCGGCCTGACCGTGAACCCCGGGGACGCCATGGTCCTGGTCTGCGCCTTCAGCTACTCCATCCACATCATCCTGCTCGACAGGTACGCCGGGAGGTACGACATCTCCCTGCTGACCCTGGTCCAGATGGGGACCCTGTTCGCGCTCAACACGGGGGCGGGGTTCGCCTTCGAGACCGTCAAGGCGCCCGCGACGGGATATGTCTGGATGTCGCTGGCCGTCTGCGGGGTGCTGGCCTCCGCGCTGGCGTTCTACATCCAGGCTTACGCCCAGAGGGTGCTCAGCCCGACCCGCACCTCGATGGTCCTCATCATGGAGCCGGTGTTCTCGCTCGCCTTCGGCATGATCCTGCTCGGTGAGAGGCTGGGGCCCCGCGGCTGGGTCGGATGCGCCCTGATACTGGCGGGGATGGTGGTTACGGAGCTGCCTTCACGGGCACCCGGCGAACCCCCGGGGAACGGCGGAGACGGAGTGGGCGCCGGCAGGTAGAATGTCTGAAGAGCAGGAACGTCCCGGGAGGCGTGTGGATTGGCCCGGACCCCCGCAGGCGAGAGAACGGATAAAAAGCGGCTGGAAGACACGGTCTTCTGCGCCATAGACCTCGAGACCACGGGCCTGTCTTCCCTGAGCAGGATCGTCGAAGTGGGGGCGGTGCGGTTCCGGGTAGGAGAGGAGGGCGAGGGCTTCCAGCGGCTGGTCGACCCCTGCTGTTCCATACCTTACGGCGCGGGGCGGGTCCACGGGATAACCGACGACATGGTGGCGAACGCCCCCCGGGCGCCGGAGGTGCTGGCCGAGCTGTTCGCCTTCGCGCGTGACGGCGTCATCGTCGCCCACAACGCCCGCTACGACACCATGATCCTGTCCACGGAGCTGGAGAGGGCGGGGATGGAGATGCCGCCGAACGACGTGGTGTGCACCATCAAGGCGGCCAAGCACTTCCTCCCCCGCCTGCCGAACTACCGCCTCCAGACGGTCACCGAGGCGCTTTCGATAGACCCCGGGAATGCGCACAGGGCCCTGTCCGACGCGGAGTCGGCCAGGAGCATATTCGAGAAAGCGGTGACGAACGTTCCGGCCTGGCGGGAAACTCCCCTGTCGCGGGTGCTCGAGCACTGCTCCTCCCCCCGTGTCGGTTCCGGGGCGGGCCGCGGCCCGGAGGCGCCCGGGGAGGTCGAGGAGGCGCGACTGGCGATCGAGGAGGCGATAGACCGCGGCGCGGGGATGCTGATGACCTACGACGGCGGCAGGAAGCCCCCGCGGCCGACGCAGGTGCGGCCGGTCTGCGTCTTCTCCGCCAGGGGAATCTACTACCTGGAGGCGGCGTGCGGCGACGGGTACACGCGATCCTTCAGGCTGGACAGGATAACCAGGATAGTCACGCTCGAGCCCGGCTGCTGAGCGGGCCGGGCCACGGGGACGTTCCCCGGGGGTGGCACGATGGCGAAGATGATCCCTCAATACGAGGTCGGGGCCGGGGCCCACGGCGAAGCGCTGTTCTACAGGTGGCTGCAGCACGGGCTCTCCGACGACTACCGCGTCTTCCACAGCGTACACCTGCTGTCGCGGAAAGCGGGCGCGATGAGACGCGGGGAAGCCGACTTCCTGGTGGTCCACAGGGACAGGGGTTTCCTGGTCGTGGAGGTCAAGGGGGGAAAGGTGCGCCGCGCGGCCTCGCGCAACCGCTGGATCTCGATGTCCCACGACGGGACCGAGCACGAAATCAAGGACCCCTTCCTCCAGGCGGAGGGGAACGTCAACACCCTGGTGGGCAGGATACGGCAGAGCCGCGTCTTCGGCGCCGGCGCGGGCCCGCTCCCGGTGACCTGCGGTTACGCCGTCGCCTTCCCGGACGGCGTCGCCCCCGACAGGGACCTGCCGCTTCACGCCGACCGCGGAATAGTCCTGGACCGCCGCGACAGGGACGGGATCGAGTCCCGCTTCGAGGAGCTCTTCGACGCCTGGCGCAAGAAAAGGAGCGGCTCCAGGGGGTTCGCGGGACGCGAGTACGACGACCTGCTGCAGAAGGTCCTGCTCGCCCGGTACGAGGTGACCGTGCCTTTGAACCTGCGCTTCGGCGAGGAGGACGAGGTGTTCGTGCGCCTCACGGAGTCCCAGTGCCGGTTCCTGGAGGCGATACCGGAGACCGGCAGGGCCCTGTTCAAGGGGTTCGCCGGGACCGGCAAGACGCAGCTCCTGATGGAGAGGGCCCGCAGGTCCGCGGCTCGAGGGGCGCGGGTGCTGGTCGTGTGCTACAACCAGCCGCTCGCCGTGCAGCTCGGCCTGTGGGCCTCCTGCCAGGCCCCCGGCGGGGAAGGCGGCTCGGTGACCGTACGGAACTTCCACGGGCTCTGCGAGGAGTTCGCCCGCAGGGCGTGCCTGGACTACCAGGTGCCGGAGGCCGTCTCCGAGCAGATGGAGTTCTACGAGGAGATCGCCCCGATGCTCCTCGAGGATTCGCTGAAGGTGGTGCCGGACCGGTTCGACCGCGTGCTGGTGGACGAGGGACAGGACTTCAGGCTGGAGTGGCTCCAGGCGCTGGAGCGGCTCCTCGACCCCGGCGGGCGCGACGTCTTTCACGTTTACTACGACGAACAGCAGAACGTCTACGGCAAGGAGCTGCGCTTCCCGTTCGAGGCCCCGCCCCACTCGCTCCGATACAACCTGCGGAGCACCGGCAACATCTGCGAGCTGACCCGGCGCGTCGGGGGGGTGGGGATCGAGTGCTTAGAGGACTGGATGGAGGGAGAGAAGGTCAGGTTCCATCGTTACCGGGAACCGGCCGAGCAGGTGGCGATCGTCGAGAAGATCGTCGGCGACCTGGTGTCCAGGCGTGTGGAGCCCCGCCAGATCATGGTCATATCCTCCCGCCGGCGGGCCAGGTCATGCATGGCCGGGGTGAGCCGCCTGGGCGGATACCCCCTGGTTGACTACGACCCCCCCGGCGAGGAGGACACCATCGCGTTCTCCAGCCTCCACAGGGCCAAGGGGCTGGAGTCGGACGTGGTGATATTCTGCGACGTGGACGGCGGCGAGCCCTACTGCAGCCGGTCGAACCAGTACGTGGCGGTATCGAGGGCCAGACACCTGCTCTTCGTCGTCCACAGCAGGGACTGGAAGGTCTCCAGGGGCTGAAGCGACCGGCCGATGCCGGCCGGCGGGAGGTCCGCGAAGCGCGGGCGCAGGCCCATGGTCGCCCCGGTGCCCACGCAGGGCGCCTCGCCCGATGCCGGTCCGCGCACGCTCAGAACCAGTCGGTGGTCCTGGCGTACGGCTGGTAGAGCATCGCGTAGAGGTCCATCACGTAGCGGTCGGTCATGCCCGCCAGGTGGTCGCAGACGACGCGCTCGAGCGGCTGCGCCCGGAGGTCTTCGGCAAGCACGCGGGGGAGGAGCTCCGGCGCCTCCAAGAACGCGTCGTGGATGCCCCTGAGCATGCGGCCGCCCTTGTAGAGCATCCTGCCGACGACGGGGTTGGTGTAAACCTCGTCGAGCATGCTCCGCGCCATTCGCTCGACGGCCTCGCGGGTCTCCTCCGAGAAATCGACCAGGGGGCCGTCCAGCTCGCGGAGGTCCTCGCAGTTCTCTACGCCGGAGGCGGCGACGCGGGCTTCCGTCGCCTCGACGACGTCCAGTATCAGGCGGTTGATGAGGCTGCTGACTGCGCGCATCCTGGCGACGTCCGGCCCCGAGGCGCCGAGCTCCCAGGCGGGGTCGGACACCGCGTCGTCCATTACCGCGGAGAACTCCCCGATCAGCGGAATTTCGGCGGCCACCTGCGCCAGCCAGCCGGGCCGTATCAGCCGGATGCGCAGCGCGTCGTCTAGGTCGTGGGTGCAGAAGGCGATGGTGTCGGCGATGTCCACCACCTGGCACTCCGCCGACGGCTGCGGGTAGATGTCGAACTCGGCCTGCGGCGGGGGGTTGTCGAAGATGGTGTAGTGACGGGCGAGGCCCTCCCGCGTCTCCCAGCAGAGGTTGAGCCCGCGGAACTGCGGGTAGGACCGCTCGAGGCCGTCGACCAGGCGGAGGCCGTGGATGTTGTGGTCGAAGCCCCCGTAACCGGCGAGCAGGTCGTCTAGGGTGTCCTCTCCTCCGTGCCCGAACGGCGGATGGCCGATGTCGTGGACCAGCGCGACGGCCTCGGCGAGCATCTCGTTGAGCCCCAGCATGGAGGCGATCGACCTGGCTATCTGCATGACCTCGATGGTATGGGTCATGCGCGTGCGGTACAGGTCGCCCTCGTGGGTGACGAACACCTGGGTCTTGTACTGCAGCTTGCGGAAAGAGCTGCTGTAGAGGATGCGGTCGCGGTCTATCTGGAAGCGGCCGCGGTGCGGGCCCGAAGGGTCGTCGTGCAGGCGGGCCCGTTCGACGAGCGCCGGGGTCGAGTCGTCCCTGGCGGCGAGCTTGTTGCCGGTCAACGATGCCCTCCTTCCGTGTGCGGGCGCGACCCGGCCGGACGCCCGGGGACCACGGCCCGCGCGGGTGCGCCCCGTCCTGGCTCCCGGGGCCCCCTGCCCGCGTGGAGATGATTCTAGCACGGCCGGGTGACGGCATTTGAGGGTGGGGGCTTCGCGCCGGCGCCCGCTTCCACTGTCACAGGCAACTGGTAATATTGCACCGTGAGTCGCAGCGGGTCCTTCGGGTGAGGAGAACGAGCGTGAGCGGCAGCCTCAATACATTCACCTCCGCATTGAGCGAGGTGCTGGCAGAGCGCGTCTTCGAGGATAAGCTGGTGCTCGCGCCGTCCCGTCGCACCGCCTTCCAGTGGCTTGACGCGGTCGCGCGCTCCGGGCGGCCGGTCTTCAACGCCAGGGCCGAAATGCTCAAGGGGCTGGCGATGTCGCTGGCCTCCGCGGAACTGGAATCCCGGGGCCTGAGGCTGGCCACGGAGCTGGAGCTGACCGTGCTGGCCGACGGGGTCGTGGCCGACATGGCCGGCGGCGACGGCGGTAACGGCGGCGATGGGCCCGGCGCTCGCGGCTACCTTTCGGCGCTGGGGCCCGGCGCCGGTTTCACCCGGATGGTCTCGACAGCGCTTGGCGAGCTCCGGATGGCCGGCCTGGGCCCGGACGACCTCACTCCCGGCTCCTTCGAGGTCGAGCGCAAGGGCCTGGAGATGAAGGCGATGCTCGCTTCCTTCGAACGGAGCCTCGCCGACCGGGGCCTGGTCGATTTCCCGGGCGTGCTGGCGCTGGCCGCGGGCGCGCTCGCCGCCGACCCATCGTCCATGGAGGGCCGCCTGGTCGTCGCCCCGGAGGACATGGTGGCGGAGATGGCGGCCCTGGAGAGGGCGCTCTTCGAGTCGCTGCCGGAGGGCGGCGTCCTGGTCCTCCCGGTCGACCGGCCCTGCGAGGTCCCCCCGGGGTTCTCACGGGATGAGCTCGCCGACGCCATGCTGTTGAGATGGTCGCCCGATCCGCGGTCGGCCCCCCGGCCGCGGGGCGACGGCACCGCCCGGGTGCAGAGCGCCGTGGGCGAGGTCAACGAGGTCCGCGAGGTGTTCAGGTGGTGCGCGTCCACCGGGACGCCCCTGGACGAAGTGGAGGTCCTCTATACCGACACCGACACTTACGTCCCTCTTTTCTACGAGATAGCGGCGGGGATGGCGTCCGGCCCCGGGGAGGGCCTCCCGGTGACGTTCGCCGATGGGATCCCGGCGAGGTACTCCAGGCCCGGGAGGGCGCTTGCCGCCTGGCTCTCGTGGACGCGCGAGGGGTTTCCCCAGCAGAGGGCGGTCAGGATGGTGAGGGACGGGCTGCTCCGGGTTCCGGAAGGAGAAGCCCCGAGTCTCAGCTTCGCCAGGCTTGCCGCAGTCCTGCGCACGGTCCCGGTGGGCGCGGGCGCCGACCGGTACGTACCCGAGCTGCAGAAAGCCGCTTCGGCCGCGGCCCGGAGGCTGGAGGACGCTGCGGGGTCCGGCGAGGCGGGTGCGTTCGGAGAGCGTTCTGCCTCGTCCGTCGAGGTCCAGGCGCTGACCACGCGCCTCGAAGCACTGGAAGCGCTCACCGCGATGATCGGCGAGGTCACCGCCGGTGTGCCGGTCGAGTCCGGGGAGCGCATCGCCCTGCTCCAGCGCGCGAGGCGCTTCCTCGAGCGCTCGGCGCGCGCCGTGAACATGCACGACGCTTACTGCTCCGAGCGGCTCGTCGAGAGGATATCCGAGCTCGAGGCCTGCCTCCAGGAAGGCGGCGCCGGCGCCTTCGACGTGTCCGGCTGGCTCGATACCCTGCCTGACGGGGAGAGGGTCGGGGGGCGCGGGCCGGGCCCCGGGTGCCTGCACGTCGCCAGCCTCCGGAGCGGAGGTCACGCGGGAAGGCCGCATACTTTCATCCTGGGCATGGACGACACCCGCTTTCCCGGCGCCGGCATGCAGGACCCCCTGCTGCTGGACAGCGAGCGCTCCGCGCTGTCGGAGTCTCTCGCGACCGCCTCGGGGCGCCTCGACGAACGCGTCCGGGCCTTCGCGGGCACGGTGGGGCGCCTGAGGGGCACCGTGGTGCTGAGCCACTGCTCGAGGAACCTCACCGACGACCGCGAGATGTTCCCCGGCCGGGTGCTCCAGTCGGCGCGCAGGGTGCTGGAGGGCAGGCCGGTCACCACGGTGGACACCACCGGAGGGCCCCCCGCGTCGTTCGCGCCTTCGCGGGCCGAGCGGTGCATCGACATGACGGAGTGGTGGGTGTGGCGCGCCTGCTCGTCGGGGCCGGCGCCGGGGGCGTCCGACGCCATCGGCATCCATTTCCCCAACCTCGGCCGCGGCATGTCCGCGCTCGAAGCCCGCGCCGGCGACGCGTTCACGGAGTACGACGGCTACGTGCCCGCCGCCGGGGCCGACCACGACTGCGCCGCCGACGAAGGGCCCGTCCTCTCCCCGAGCCGGCTGGAGACGTTCGCCAGGTGTCCGCTGGAGTATTTCTTCGCCAATGTACTCGGGGTGAAGCCCCCCGAGGAATACGAGACGGACCCCGCCGGGTGGCTGGACCCGCTGGAGCGGGGCAGCCTGCTCCACGCCGTGTTCTGCGACTTCATGCGGGAGCTTGCTTCCTCCGAACTCATGCCGCCGGAGTTCGCCCGCGACGGAGCCAGGCTGCGCTCGCTGGTGGACCGTCACGTCGAACGGATGAGGGCGGAGAAGCCGGCGCCGCTCGACCCGGGGGTGTTCGCGCGGGAGCGCGAGGCCCTCAAGCGCACCGCGGAGGTCTTCCTGCAGATGGAAGAGGTCGCCTGCGCCGACCGCGTGCCTGTTGCCTGCGAGCTGGCCGTAGGGGTAAGGCCGGATGGGATGGGCACCGCCTTCGACGTCGCCGAACCCCACGCCCTGGGCCTCCCCGGCGGCAGGACGGTGCGCGTCCGCTGCAAGATCGACAGGGTGGACGCCCTGGTCCCCGGTACGGACGAATACGTGGTCTGCGATTACAAGACCGGCTCGAGCACCGTCTATCACTCCAGAGGCCCTTTCCACAACGGCAGGTTCATGCAGGGAACGCTGTACCCCGTACTGGCGGAGTTCGCGCTGCGGGGGCGCCTGGGCGGGGAACCGAGGGTCGTCCGCTTCGAGTACGTCTTTCCGGCTCCCGGGGAAGCGAGGCGGCTGTCCTGGGGAACCGACGAGCTCGCCGACGGGCTCCACCTCGTGGGGCTCGTCTGCGACATGATGGCTTCGGGCTGCTTCCCGTTCACCGACGACGAGGCCGACCTGAAGTACAGCGAGTACACCGGGGCGTTCGGCGACATCGCCGGGGCGCTCGCCTCCGTCCGGCGCAAGCTGGACAACCCGGAGAACGTGATGCTGGAGCCGTACCGCAGGCTGCGGGGCCTGCGAGGCGCCGGAAGGGAGGGCGAGGGCGATGACTGACAGGCGCGCTGGACGCCTCGAAGGGGACCCGCCCGACGGGGCCGGGAGGCGGGCCATCCTCGAAGACCTCGAAACCTGCATGCTCGTCGAGGCGGCGGCGGGGACCGGAAAGACCGCCAGCATGGTCGGAAGGATGGTCGAGCTGGTAAGGCGGGGCTTGAGCGACGTATCGACGATCGCCGCGGTCACCTTCACCAGGAAGGCCGCCGCCGAGCTCAGGGCCAGGTTCCAGGCGGCACTCGAGGCCGAGGTGGCGGCCCTCGAAAGCGAGTCCGAAACCTCCGATGCCGAGCGAGAGCTGCTGGCGGAGGCGCTCGCCAACATCGATGCCTGCTTCGTCGGCACTATACACTCCTTCTGCGCAAGGCTCCTGCGGGAGCGGCCGGTCGAGGCGGAGATCGACCTCGCCTTCCGGGAGATCGAGCCGGAGGAGGACGAGCGCCTGCGCCGCCGCGCCTGGCAGGAGTACACCGCGGGCCTGGTGGCCGACGACCCGGGGGGCGTCCTCGACGAGATGGCAAGGCTGGCGATGACCGCTACCGAGCTGGAAGGGGCTTTCGTGCGTTTCGCCGACTTCCCCGACGTCGACCTCTGGCCGGTGCCCGACCGCTCCCTCGACCTGCCCCCGGCGGGCCCGGTGGCCGAGGCCGTCGAAGCCTACGCCGAGCACATGCGTTCCATGGGACCCTACCCGCCCGACCCCAGGCCGCCCAGCGGCGGCCGGCGGCTGCTGGAGGAGTACGTGAGGCTTCCGTGGCTCGTCAGGAGGTCCGACCTCACCGACACGCCTTCACTTATCGACGTAGTGGAGCAGTTCGACAGGGACGCTCCGACGATGAGCAAAGGCCGGAAGAAGGCGGGGTGGGCGGAGTTCGACCGCGCGGAGAAGGAGAGGTGGAAGGGCTTCAGGGAAGAGGTGGCCTCGCCTTTCATGCGCGCGGTAATGGAGCTGCGCTACCGGCTGGTGATGGACGCCTTCGCCTCCGCCAGGGAACTGTACGACCGGATGCGCGCCGATGCCGGGGTGCTCAACTTCCAGGACCTGCTGATGAAGGCGGCGGGGCTCCTGCGGGACAGGCCCCACGTCCGGCGGTACTTCGCCAGGAGGTTCACCAGGCTGCTGGTAGACGAGTTCCAGGATACCGACCCGATCCAGGCGCAGGTCATGCTCTTCCTCACCGCCGACGACGCCTGGGAGCGCGACTGGAAAAAGTGCGTCCCGCGTCCCGGCTCCCTGTTCGTCGTGGGCGACCCCAAGCAGTCCATTTACAGGTTCCGCAGGGCGGACATCGTCACTTACAACGACGTGAAGTCGATAATCTCGCGCGTCGGCAGGGTGGTGGAGCTTTCCTCCAACTTCCGGTCCGCCGGGTGCCTTATCGACTGGGCGAACCAGGCGTTCCGCGGCGAGTTTCCCCCCGTGGCGACCAGGGAGTCGCCGGCCTACGTGGAGCTCGTGCAGGGGAGGGCGGAGCCGGAGGAGAGCGAGCTGGCCGGGGTGCGGGTCCTGCGCGTGCCCGCAGCCCTCTGCAAAGAGGAGGGCGACGCCTCCGGACTGGCGTACGAGGCGGACCTCATTGCCAGGTTCATCGCCGACGCGTTGAAGCGCGGGTTGGAGATCACCAGGCCCGGGGATGCGGGCCCGGCCCCGGTTGCCCCGGGGGATTTCATGGTGATCGCTTACAATAAACGCGCCCTGGCGGCGTACGCGGGCGCCCTCCAGCGCTACGGCGTGGCGCACCGGGTCACCGGCGGGGCCGCGCTCGCCGGGGTGCGGGAGCTGCACCTGCTGTACGCGTGCTTGAACGCCGTCAGCCAGCCCGACAACCCGGTCGCCCTGGTGGGCGTGCTCAGGAGCGAGCTGTTCGGGATCAGCGACGCCGGCCTCTACGAGTTCAAGAAAGCGGGCGGCAGGTTCGACTACAACCGGGAGGTGCCGCCCGTTCTCGACGACGGCCTCGCCGCGGCGTTCGCGGACACGTTTGAAAGGCTCCGGGAATACTCGCGGCTGCTCCAGAGGATGCCTCCCGTCACCGCCGTGGAGCTCATCGCCTCGGACCTGGGCCTCCCCGCCATGGCGGCATGCCGCCCCGGGGGTGACGTCCAGGCCGGCAGCGTCGCCAAGGCCATCGAGTTGATGCGGGGCGCCCAGTCCGACCTGCCGACCGCCGGAGACCTGGTGGAGTTCCTCGGAGAGATAATCGATGGCGCCGGCGGGTCAGAAGGCTTCGACGGGGTCTCCGCGCTGCCCGAGGCCGGCTCCGTGGTCAGGGTCATGAACCTTCACAAGGCCAAGGGCCTCCAGGCCCCGATAGTCTTCCTGGCCGGCCACAAGACCAGCAGGAGCGGGGTGGTGGACGCCTGCATCGACAGGTCGGAAGAGGATCGCGTGGTCGGCCGCATGGGCATATACAGGGATAACGAGAACTCGAAGACGCTCAGGGCCGTGCCGGAGGGATGGGAGGAGCTGAAGGAGGTCGAAAAGGCGTTCGAGGAGGCGGAGGAGACCCGCCTGCGCTACGTGGCGGCCACCCGGGCGGAGTCCCTGGTGGTGGTAACCAGGAAGAGCGACGGAAAAGGCAGAAGCATCTGGAACGCTCTCGGACCGTTCGTGGACGACCTCCCGGAGCTCCGCGACCCGGGAGAGGTCTCCCCGGCCGTGACAGACGCCCGGGCTGTAACCGTACACGAGGTGGAGGAAGCCGCCTCCGCGGTGAGCGGACGCACCACGGCGATAGCCGTCCCGAGCTATGCGGTCAGGGGCGCCAAGGAGCTGGCGCTGAAAGCCGGCGGCGAGGTTGTGCCCCCGGAAAGGGGAACGGTCTCGTTCGCCCCGGTCGAGGGAGCGGTCCCCGCGCCGGACCATCAAGGGGAGCACGGGATCGAATGGGGCACCGCCGTGCACCGCCTCCTGGAGCTGGCGATGCGCTCGCCCGGGGCCGGGCTCGAGGAGTTCGCCTCCGCGGCGCTGGACGAGGCGGGGATCGACCGCCGCCACACCGATCTCCTGGTGCGCACGGCGCGGTCGGTGATCGAGTCGGAGGTGTGGGCGAGGGCCCTGTCGGCGAAACGCCGCCTCAGCGAGGTTCCCTTCGAGCTGGTCATGGAGGATGCGCCCGGGGCCGACCCCGGAGCGCGGACCCTGGTCCGGGGGGCCATAGACCTCGCTTTCGAGGAGGACGGCGGCTGGGTCGTTGTCGATTTCAAGACCGACACGCCGCCCGCCGCGGGCGATTTCGAAGCGCTCGCGGCGAAGTACGCCCCGCAGCTCGACATCTACCGGCGGGCGTTCGAGGAGTGCACCGGCGAGAAAGTTCGGCAGGCCGCGCTATACTTCGTAAGGGGCGCCGCGCTCGTCGAGGTCCCCCCGGCGCGCTAGCCCGTACGGCACGAGCATCGGTACGCTCGATTTCGACGTCATGGCGGGTCCGGAACGGGCCGGGCGCGCGACCTGAGCATCCGGTGCGTTGGCCCGGGATAGTCTGCCGGAACCGTGCGTGGGCGCGGGACGGGTTCCCACGCGGGAGGGCGGCGGGGGACGGGAGGGACGATGGACTGGATCGACATCAGCATGCCCCTGCGGAACGGCGGGCCGGGCTGGCCCGGCGACGCTCCGGTAGAGGTCGCGCGGAGCGCGACCATCGGCCGGGGGTCCCCCTATAACATGACCACGATGGCGCTCAGCGCCCATTCCGGAACCCATGTGGACGCCCCGCTGCATTACATTCCGGGCGGCAGGAGCATCGACGCGATCGATTTCGAAGCCGTGGTGGGCCCGGCGCGGGTCGTCGGGATATCCGATACGGAGTCGATTAAACCCGCCGAGCTGGAGGGCCTCGACGTACGCCCCGGCGAGAGGCTGCTTTTCAGGACGGCGAACTCCGACAGGCCGTGGCCCGACCTTCCGTTCCGGGAGGATTACGTCTTTCTCACTCCCGAGGCCGCCGGGTACCTGGTGTCGCGCGGGGTCCGGTGCGTGGGCGTAGACTACCTGTCGGTGGGCCCTCCCGACGTGGAACGGGCGGCGTCGACGCACATAAGGCTTCTCGAAGGCGGGGTCTGGATAATCGAGTGCCTCTACCTCGCGGAGGTCACCGCGGGCGACTACGATCTCATCTGCCTCCCGCTGCGGGTTGAAGGCGCGGAAGGGGCGCCGGCGCGCGCCCTGCTGCGCCCGAGACGGTGACGGGCGGACCGCGGCGGGGCGGCGCTTCACCTTGCGGCGCGCCCGTTTGCCGCCAGGTCCGGAACGGGCCTGGCCCGCCGCCGGCGCTTCCCCGGCGTTGACTTGCCCCGGCGCCAGGCAATAGGTTAAGCGAGAGCAGCGGTCCCCCGGCTCCCGGTTTGCCCGGGGGCGCGAGGCTTGATGTTCGTCACGGACCGGGACGCCGCGGCGCCGCTGCCGGGACCGCCCGGTAAGGAAGTGTCGGCGGCGCGTCCCGGCCCGACGCCGGGGCCGGACGGCCGGACGGAGGAGAACTGGAGGGGCAATGAAAATCACCGACGTCGAAGCGTACCTCTGCCGATTCCCGCTGCCGGAGCCTTTCTGGCCGTCGTGGATACCGGGGCTGCCCGAGAGCAACAACACCCTGCTCCTGGTCAGGTTGATGACCGACGAGGGCCTCGACGGATACGCCGCCGCGCCCGCATTCCTCGGGGAACTGAAGGGCGTTCCCGAGCTGCTGAAGGTGTTCCTGATCGACCGCGACCCGTTCAAGGTCGAGGATTTCATCAAGGTCTTCCGTTCCGCGAAGGCGGTCGGGGTCCGGGGCTGGTTCATGGAGATCGCGCTCTGGGACATTATAGGGAAGGCGGCCGGACTGCCGGTGTACAAGCTGCTCGGCGGCTATCGCGACAGGGTCCTGGCGTACGCCTCCACCGGCGAGCTGCGCCCGCCGCCGCGCCGGGTCGAGGACGCCCAGCGCCTCAAGCAGATGGGGTTCAAGGCGTTGAAACTCCGCATCAGGTCGGACGACATACGCGACGACCTCGCGGTGGTCGAAGCGGTGAGGGACGCGGTCGGCAACGGCATGGAGATCATGGTGGACGCGAACCAGGCCTGGCCGATCCACGGGTTCGCCAACTACCCGTCGTGGGACGCCAAGCGCGCGGTCATCACCGCGAGAGAACTGGAGCGCTTCGACGTCACCTGGCTGGAGGAGCCCCTGGGGATGTACGACTACGACGGTCTCGCGGTGGTCAACGCGTCGACCTCGATAAACATCGCCGGCGGCGAGCTCAACAACGACATATACGATTTCCGCGAGCTCGTCTACCGCCGCTGTTACGACATACTGCAGCCGGACGTCACCCTCGCCACCGGGATACTCAACGGGATCAAGGTCGCGGGCATGGCCGAGGCGGCCGGGCTCGTGGTCAACCCCCACACCTGGACCAACGGCATCGGGTTCGCCGCCAACCTCCAGCTCATGGGCGCCATCCCCAACTGCACGTTCTGCGAGTTCCCGTTCGAGCCGCCGGGGTGGGTGCCTGAAGCCCGGGACGCGATGCTCGCCGAGCCGTTCAAGATCGACGACGAAGGTTACGTGAGGCTTCCCGACGCGCCGGGGCTGGGGATCGAGGTCGACATGGAGAAGGTCCGGGCTTTCGGGGAGAAGCTGCTCTGAGGGAACCGGCGGCGAGCCGGAGAGCCGGGAGACGTCTGTCGCCCGCTACCCGGTGTCCTTGCCGAAGCCGACGGGCCGGGAGCGGCCGCGCCCTGTCTGCCAGGGCCAACGGCCTTCGATCTCCATCGACAGGCCCCAGCTCAGGAACGACCTGATGACCACCAGTACCGCGAGCGTGCCGAGGTTGTAGAAGGTTGGGGCGACGGCCACCGTCCTGATGATGTCGCCCGCGATGAGGAACTCCAGCCCGATCAGGATGCTGCGGCCGAGGCTCTGACGGTACCAGCGAAACGGGTTTTCGAGCTGCTTCGTCCCTTCTTTCTCGCGGCGGCGCATCTGCCTCCACAGGAACATAAGCGACGAGGCGACCAGGCCGATGACGATGACCGTCACCCCCATGCCGTCGACTACCTTGCTGACGTTCTCCATGACGGTATGGAACTCCATCGCCGCGTCCTTTCTTGCTATCCGTCCAGTGAAGATTTCTGCCAACCGGGGCGCTTACCCTGCCGCCGGCGCCGACCCCTTCCAACCGCAGCCGGACCCCGGCTTCCCCCCCGGTGAAGCGTGCTGCCGGCCGGAAGCCGGTCCGGCGGCCCTTGCGGGGCCGCAAGGGGCCTTACTATAGTGTGGTAACCGGAATCGTTCGGCGGGTCGGCGAACGTGGGAGGCGAAGATACCGTGAAGGCCTGGAAGATCGCGGGCACAGGGCTCATCGGCGCGGCAGCGATAATCGCGGCGGCGGCCCGCGGCGAGCGCGCGGTCGGCATGCACGAGCTCGACTGGGAAGGTGATTGTGTCCCCTCCGGAGGCCGGCGTTACCGCGGGCTATCGCATTTCGCCTACCACCAGCGCGAGCTGCTGGGGATGGTGGTCCCGCTGGCGCGCGTCTACCTCCTCCGCGCCATCGAACCCGCTTTCCGGGAGCAGATAATGATCGTCACCGCGATGTCCAACTCCTGCGCCCCGTGACTGATGGCGCACAAGCGGTTCGGTCGAGCCGCGGGGCTGAGCAGGGAGCAGGTAGCCGACCTGGCGCGGCTGGACCCCCGATCTTTCGACACCCGGACGCACGCCGCGCTCACTTACGTGAGGGAGTTCCTGACCCGCAGGGAGGGGGTCGGCCCGGTCTCCAGGGAAGCGTTCGAGTCGGCGTTCACGTCTGCGGAGATAGAGTGTGTGCTGGCGGTGATGAAGGCGATGTTCTGCACCAACCTCCTGGTGAACGTGCGGCGCGCGCTCACGGGGAAGCCGCCGGCCGACGACCTGACCTGCCCGCTTTGAAGCGCCACGCCCCGGTGGATGCGCCCGCGGTGAACGGCGCGGCTCGAGGGCCCCGCAGGGTAACCCGGGCCCGGGGAACCGGCAGGGTCGCGCGCGGCGGGCATTGAATCATCTAAGAGGACCGACGGACCCGGCACGGGGCGAATCCCGGGTGGCCCGGGACGCCTCGCGGGAGGGGGAGTTCGTGAAGCCGTCCCCACCGTGGATCCCCGAAGACCGGGTGCGCGTCAGTGATAGCAACGGGGTGCGCCGGGACTGTCCGGCTGCAGTGGGGCCGGGGCGAACGCGCACGGCGCTGGAGGTGTGAGAAATAAGCGCGGCATCGAGGACATCCGTCCGGTACAGGGGCAGGGGCGGCGGAAGAAACCGGCGAAAGTGGACGATCGCGGCCGCCTGCGCCGGCGCCGCGGCGCTGCTGGCAGCGGCCGTGGTCCTGCTGGTGGTCCTGCTGCCGGGCGGGTCCGGCGGTTACGTCAGCGTCCCCCGGGTCGAGGGATTGACGTTCGAACAGGCCAGGGCCAGGCTGAAAAGCGCCGGCCTCGGCGTCGAGATCGACCCCACCCAGGACGTGACGGCGGCGGGCGCCCGCGGGAAAAAAGTCGGATACCAGGCCCCCGCGACGGGGGCGAAAGCCCGCGCGGGCTCGTCGGTCACCATCGCCCTGCTGGACGTGCCGTTCAAGGAAGAGGGAAAGGACGCGCCGGCCGGCGCCGCGCCGGCGCCGCCTCCCGCGGAGGGCCACGAGCCTGCGCCCCCCGAGGCACAGCCGACGCCGGCTCCCGCGGCCCCCGCGGACGGGGGCCTTTCCGCCCCGCTGGAGGGAGCCCCCCTGTACCCGTTCACCAGGGACGCATCTATCGCCTGCTGCCACTGGGGGGCGGGCTCGCAGGACTACCCGTACTTCGGGGCTCCTCGCAACGGGGGGGCACGCCTGCACGCGGGCGTCGACATATACCCGCCGGGCGGTGAAGGGGCGCCGGTTCACGCGATGAAGGACGGCACCGTGGTGAAGGTCGCGCCTTTCTACACCCGGGCCAACGGGGAGGTCACCTACGGCCTGCTGATCGACCACGGAGATTTTGTCATCAACTACGCGGAGGTCCGCAAGCCTTCGCTGTCGGTGGGCAGCCGCGTCGCGCGAAACCAGGTCATCGGCGTGGTGTCGGGCACGGTCCAGCTCCACCTCGAGCAGTACGCGCCGGGCACCACCACCTGGACCGGCGGATGGTACGGGGAGCGCCCCTCTAACCTGCTGGACCCGACCGGCGTCATGCAGGCCCTTTTCGGGATGTGAACGGTCTCCCGGACGTGGAGCGAGCGGGCCCATCTCACGAGCAGTACAGGTACTCCTTGATGAGGGCTTCGATCTCCTGGTCCCTGCCGTAGAGCTTCTCGCTCAGGTCCAGGTCGTTGTAACCACGGAGCATCCTTACCACGCCGTCGATGAGCACCGGGGAGAACACCCCGTCGGCCTCGTAGATCTCCCGGTCCTCGAGCAGGTGGTCGGCCGACTCCCAGCACGACGCGGGCAGTTGGGGCAGCCTGCCCCTCACGTCCGAATGCTCGTCCTCGAAGATATTGACGTCCGCGTACAGGTTGTTGGAGTACTCGATCGCGTCGGGCATCTCCAGCCCGTGCCTGGCCGCCACCGCCAGGCCGGCCAGCAGGAAGTAGATGTTCGCGG
Source organism: uncultured Acidimicrobiales bacterium (assembly GCA_964512645.1). GTDB lineage: Bacteria > Actinomycetota > Geothermincolia > Fen-727 > Anoxymicrobiaceae > CAZEJS01. The sequence continues at coordinate 14,029 of CAZEJS010000016.1, read as the reverse complement.
AACCGTCCGGGGAGCGGAACTCGACGGTCTGGTTGTCGTAAGCCTGCTCGAACTCTTCCGTCTCCTGGGGGTTGGCGTCCCTTACCATGCTGTTGACGCCAAGCCAGCCGAGGGGTACCCGGACGAGGGCGGACCGGTTCCTGTCCCCCCAGCATATGTTGGTTGGCGCTTCCTGGTGGGGCACCAGCCTGAGGTACGACAGGGGCACGGTGTTGCCGAAAGCGGTCAGTGACTTCGCGAGCCTCAGGTATCCGGCGATGTTGCGCCGCGCGACATCGCTCAGGTGCCCGTCCTGGACCAGCATGTTCTCTTTTCCCTTGATGAGTTTCGAGTGGATGTGCAGTCCGCTTCCGGCGTGTCCGACCACGATCTTCGGGGCGAAGCTTATGGGCACCTTGTACTTGTAGCCGGTCATCCTGAGTATGTACTTGCCGATGACGATCTGGTCGGCGGCGTCTTCGAGGGGGACGGGGGCGAACTCGATCTCGTGCTGCTCCATGTCCTGGTACTGGCCGCTAACGAAACCGACCTCGGTGTGCCCGTACTTGATGACGCCGCCGGACTGCGCGATCGTCTCCATGGCTTCGCGGCGCAGCAGTTCCCACTTCGAGAACGGGGACGACTCGTGGTAGCCTTTCTGGGGGTCGCTGGGGTACACCTCCTGCTTGTCGGAGAAGACGTAGTATTCCAGCTCCCCGAGGGCCTCCAGGCTGAGCCCCGTGTTTTCCTTCAGGGCCTGGTGCGCCTTGCGGAGCACGTTCTCCGGTGAGCTCGGAAGCGGCACGCCCTCGTGAGTGTAGTAGGAGCAGAGGATATCGAGCGCCGGGATGGGGGAAAACGGGTTCACGTACGCGGTCTTGAACCGGGGGATGACGTAAAGGTCGCTGGACGCCGCGTCAATGTACGAAAAGAGGCTCGAGCCGTCAACCCGCTCACCCGCGGACAGCAGGGTGTCGAGGTGGGCCCTGTTGTTGATGACGAAGTTGAGCTGCTTGAGCCTGCCGTCACCGCCGACGTACCGGAAGTTCACCATTCGTATCTCGTTCGCTTCGATGAAGCGGATTATGTCCCGCTTGGTGAACTCGTCGGGCGGTTTGCCGAGAAACTGCACCAGTTTGTTCGGGCTCATCTGGATGTCCACGGGCGCCTCCTCCTCGCGGGTCCGCTGCCGCCTCGCGGATGGATGGAGCCGTGGTGGTTGGCCGGCGCCCGCTTTCGTTCCTGAAAAATGTGGAGTGGATTATACCTCCACGATTCACGCATGGGAAGGAAAAACCTCACAGCGGGCACAGGCGCCCCCCCGGGAGTCACCGGCAGGTCCGGAGCGGCGTGCCCTGTCCGCTGAGCCGTCGCGGCGGCGATACGCGGCCCCGGCCGCCAGGGGACTGACCGCCGTTCCGGGCCTCAGTCACAGGGTCCGACGTCGGCCCACCGCCGGGCCCTGCCGACGGCCCTCTTCCACCCGGCGTACAGGGCGTCGCGAGTCGATGGCGGCATCCGGGGCTCGAACCGCCTGTCCACCCGGTGGACCCTGACGATGTCGTCGGGGTACTTCCACTGGCCGGTGGCGATGCCGGTGAAATAGGCGGCGCCGAGGGCGGTCGCCTCCAGCGCCTCCGGACGCTCGACGACGGTGTCCAGCATATCGGCGAGGAACTGCAGCAGGAAGTTGTTGCCCGACGCCCCGCCGTCCGCCTTGATGTCCTTCACCTCGATGCCGGTGTCGAGCTCCATCGCCGCGACGACGTCCTTGCACTGGTAGGCGATGGATTCCAGGGTCGCGCGCACCACCTGGTCCCTGGTGGTTCCCCGGGTAAGGCCGATGACGGTCCCCCGGGCGTAGGGGTCCCAGTACGGCGCGGTGAGCCCGGTGAAAGCGGGGACGACGTAAACGCCCCCGGTGTCGTCGCAGCGGAACGAGCAGTCCTCGGAGTCGGAGGCCTTCTCGATGAGACCGAGGTTGTCGCGTAGGAACTGGATGGACGACCCGGCGCTGGAGATTATGCCTTCCATCATGTAGGTGGTCCTGCCGTCCATCTTCCAGGCGATCATCGGAGTGAGCTTGTTGATGGAGGCCAGCGGCTCGTCACCGGTGTTCATGTCGATGAATGTCCCGGTGCCGTTGGTGCACTTCACGCTGCCCGCCTCGAAGCAGGTCTCACCGAAGAGGGCGGCCTGCTGGTCGGCGACGACGCACCTGATGGGGATCTCAGCCCCGAAGACGTCAGTGGATCCGAAATAGCCGTTCGTCTCCCGGATTTCGGGGAACACCAGGCCGCCGGGCAGCTCGAACGGCTTGAGGAGCAGCGGGCTCCAGCGCATCCCGAACGGGTCGTACATGCCGGTGGCGCTGATGTTCGAGAAGTCGGTGGCGTGCACGCCGCCGCCGGTGTACTTCCACACCAGCCAGGTGTCGACCGTCCCGAACAGCAGGTCGCCGGCCTCCGCCTTCCCGGCGGCCCCTTCGACGTTGTCCAGCACCCAGCGCGCCTGGGCGGAGGACATCCCCGGCGTCACCGTGAAATGGCCCGCGGTTATCAGGAGTTTGCCCAGCGGGCTGTGCTTCAGACCGCCGCTGACCGACGCCAGGCGCTGGAAGGCGCCGCCGGCGAGGTGCAGGGCCCGGAAGAGGCCGGAGCGGTTGATCCGCTCGCAGACATCCGACATCCTGGTGTCCTGCCAGGTGATGAAGTTGTAGACCGGCTCGCCCGTCTTCCTGTCCCAGAGCAGGCTGGTCGTCCTCTGGGTGGCGATCCCCATCGCGGAGATGTCCGACGCCTCCAGCCTCGCCTTCTCGAGGGCCCCGACGGTGACTTCCACGCACTTGTCGTAGATGTCCAACGGGTCCTGTTCGGTCCAGCCCGGCCTGGGGAAGATCTGCTCCAGCTCCGTGTAGCAGTCACCGACCACGTTGGCGTCGGTGTCGTAGATGACCGCGCGGGTGCCGGTTGTTCCAACGTCGTTGACCAGGATGTACTTGCGGCTCATCTCGTCCCCCAATCGTGACCGCCGCCGGGACGCGCGGGCGCGGTTCGCGCTCCGTCGGCGATTCGCCCGGCAGGTCAAGGATAACCCGCGGTGCCCGGGCGTTCAAAGTCCGCCGGGGCGGGCCGGTCAGGAGGGGGTGGTGCGGAAAGACGCGTGGCCCGAGGGCTTTCCGTCTATCTCGAGCTGCCAGCGGTAGCCCGTGTCCGGCTCGACGGGGAGGCTGACGAACCCGAAGACGGCGGTGAACTCCATCTCGGTGCCGGCGGGTACGCCGGCGGGCCGCCCGACCTCGAAGTCGCCGGTCTTCACCACGGGCTGCGGCGGGTCGCCGAGTTTCACCGGGCTGCCCCCGGCGTCCTGGAGAAAAAGGTCCAGCCGGTGCCTAACGTTGGTCTGGTCCCAGGGGACGCTGACGCGCACCGCCACCGCCATGAGCCTGGGCCCCGGCGGGCAGATCGTCCAGCCGCCTCCCATGATGTACAGCTTGCCGTTGACGGCCTCCGCGTAATCGCAGAGCAGGAGCATCGCTTCCATCACGTCACCACCTTCGCCGGGCGACGGACCTTCCGGCCCGCCCGCCGGTCCCCTCAAAGAAGAACGGACATGGCGCAAGTCGCGCCATGTCCATTCTGCGCTTCGAGGCCGCCAGGTCAAGCGGCGCCGCGGTTCAGACCTCGTCCTCGCCGGCCTCGGCCCGGTCCTCTTCCTGGTAGGCGATGTCGCGTTCCGCGTAGCGGTACTCTCGGTGGCGCTCGGCGGTCGACCGCATCGCCCGGCCCCCGTGGCCCCGCGCGTAGTTCATCGACCTTTCCCTGGACACGCCGACGCTCTCCGCCTGGGCGATGCCGTCGAAGTTGGCGCCGAGGAAGTTGACCTGCCACTTACGGGCGACGGCCCTGTCGATCGCCGCCTTCGCCGCCTTCCAGCTCACCTCGCGGCTGGCGTTCTCGTAGCCGTCGGTCATCACCACGATGGCCGTCTTGGGGTTCCCGGCCTCTTCGGCCATGGCGATAAGCCTCACCAGGGCGTCCAGCAGGGGGGTCATCCCCCGGGGAAGGACCTCCTCCGCGCCTACCGGCTTCCATTCGTCGATCTTCACCTTGTCGCGGAGCACGTCGAACTGCATCCCGGTGTCGAAGGCGTCGAAGACGGCCAGGGTCAGGCGGTCGGACGCGCCGTCCTTCCCGAGCTCTTTCACGTAGGTGTTGACGGAGGATACCGCCTCGTCCCAAATCGGGGCCATGGAGCCCGTCCTGTCCAGCAGGATGTATACGCCCATCGGTTTCTTCTTGTTGCTCATGATCGACCTCCTTGCTCGCGGCCCGGCCCGTCCGCCGGCCCCCCGTCGAATGACATCTCGACTCCCCGGCCGCCGCTGCCGGGAGCCTGCCCCGGGGTTCCCGGCGTACCGGAAGCGGCGGGGACGTCGAGGGGATGTTGCCGTGAGTAAGTATATCGAGGGGGTGTGACAGCGTTTTTGTCGGTTTTTTGACGAAGGACCCGCGGGCCGTCAGGGGGAGTCCGGGAGCGGGCGGAAATAACGCTCCCGGTCACTGGAGAAACGATGGCCGCCCGCGGGGCTCAATCCCTGGCCGCCGCCCAGTCGGTCAGCGCGGTCGGGAGCAGCGCCTGCAGAGTTTTTACGTCGCGCAGCTTCTTCTCGATCCCGTACTCCCGGACGTAGCCGTAGCCCCCCATGTTCTGCATCGCCTCGTTCACCACGACCTCCGACCGCTCGCGAACGAACGCGTAGAGCATGTCCACCAGTCCGAAGGAGCCCCCGGTTTCGCCGCCGGAGGCCACCCGGTAGAGGAAGGAGGCCATGGCCTGGTTGGAAACCTCCATCTCCAGGAGCTTCTTGTGGACGTTCTGGTGCATGCAGATCGGCCGTCCCGTCTGCCTGCGCTGCCGCGAATACCCCAGGGCGCATTCGGCGGCGTCCCTCGCGGCGCCGTACATGATGGCCGAGTAGTAGAGCTTGAGGGAGGATACGGCGGCGCTCCGGGTGGCCCCGGCGCTCGTCCCGGGGGCGACCTCTTCGTATTCCTGGAGGTCGCGCGCCGACAGTTCCAGCCGGGCCACCGGCATCTCCTCGCAACCGGACAGGCCCACGGGCGCGCCCCGCTTTCCCGCCAGGGCGGCGCCATCCGCCAGGAAGAGCGGGCCGCCCGCGGCTCCCGCTCCCGGGAGCACCACGGCGTCCACCAGCTCCGGGGCGGGCAGTGCCAGGAACTCGGCCGGGCCGTGCCCCGGCGCGCGGCCCCGACCCCCCGAGGGCCCCGTCCCGTCGAACGGACGGACGCCCCGCTCCAGCGCGATCCCGAGGAGCCCCGCCCCCCGGTCTCCGGCGAGCCGCCTGGAAATCAGGGCGCCTCCCGGGAGCGACAGGAGCGCCCGGAGCGCCGCGTAATGCGACGCCACTATCGCCGAGAAGCCCGCGCAGGTCCTCGCAAGGCCGGCGAGGACCACCACGCAGGCGAGGTCCTCCATGTCGCTTCCTGCGTCCTCCGGGGCGGGGCCCCAGAGGAACCCCAGGTCCGCCAGGGCGTCCAGGGCGGCACGGGGAAAGGCCGGCGCGCTGGAGGCGTCGAGGTCGAAGACTTTTCCCTCCAGCTCGACGGCGGCGAAGCGCCTGACGGTCTCATCGACGAGCGGGAGCTCCCCGGTATCCAGCCATTCCATGTCAGCGCCCCCCGCCGTCGAGGGTTTCGACCAGGCTGCCGGCGATGGACTTGAACGCGGTTATCGAACACGCCTGGTTGGTGCCCTCGTAGATCTCGGTGAGCCTCGCGTCGCGGTAGGCGCGGTCCACGCCCCACCGGGGGTCCGCGGCGTCGGGTCCCATTATCTGCATGGCTTCGCCGGCGACCTTCCTCCCGGCACTGCTCCCGAGCACCTTGGCGTTGGCCGCCAGGCCGGCGATGTGCATCAGGCGGTCTCCGGGACACGCCCACTCGAACACCCTGGCGGTAAGCGCCCGGCCCGCGGGGGACTGCGCGACCCGCCTGAACCTCTCCGAGCACAGGACCGACAGGGGGAGCGCCCGCAGGAGGAGCCGGACGGGCAGGGGAGACAGCAGCCTGCACACCGCGCGGTCGAAGGCCATGCAGGCCTGGATGTAAGCGGCGCGGGCGGCCAGGAGTTCCCTGGCCATGTTGGCGATGGTGACCTGGAGGGCCTGCTGGTCGATGAGCCGGCCCCGGCCGTTACGTTTCTCCGCCGCCCATTTCAACAGGGACTCCAGCGCGCGGCGCCCGCAGCCCACGCCTATTGCCCCGACCGGGCCCCGGGAGGACGCGAGGTAAAGGGTGGTCAGGTGGGCGGCGACGCCTTCGGGACCGACCCTGTGGCTGTCGGGCACGAAGACGTCCTCGCAGACCTGTTCGCTGGTCACCGACGCCTTCTGTCCCATTTTCCTCTCGACGCGACCCACCGAGAAGCCGGGGCTGTCCGTGGGCACGACGAAGAAGCAGCCGGAGCCCGCGGGGTCCTTAGGGTCCAGCGCCGCGGACATAGCCGTCCTCTGCGCGACGGACCCGTTCGAGGTGAAGCACTTCGTGCCGTTCAGCACGTAGCCGCCCTCGACCTTGCGCGCCACCATGTCGGCCCTGGTGCAGTTCTGGAAGTCCTCGTCCCAGCGGTCGGTGCCCGCGTTGGGCTCGGTCACCGCGCCGCTCCAGATGAACGTCTCGCCGCGCTTCTCGGCCTCCAGGCTCTCGCGGCAGTAGACCCCGAACAGGTGCATGTCGAACAGGGTGACGAGCTGGGCCATGTTGACCGCGATGGTCGTGGCGAACCCTCCGCTCCCCACCGCCAGCTCCTCGCACATGATCCCGATGTGGCACGAGAGGTAGCCGGGCCCCCCGAAGCCTTCGGGGATGATCAGCGTCGGGAACCTGTACTCGAGCCCCCTGTCGAAGAGCTCGCGCGAGAAGTACCCGGGGTCGGCGGTGGCTTTCCTCTCGATCTCCTCGATGTTGGGAAGGATGTACCTGTTCCTGAAATCGATGGCGTCCCGCCGGATCCTCTTCATCTTCCTGAAATAACCCGCCGGGAAGGAACGGACCGCCTCAGCGTTCTGAAACACTTCCCCCATGGAGAAAGGAAAGTCACGCAGGTCCTCGAGGCCCGAGGGCTCCCTCAGGGCCGAGTCGAACGGGGTGGTCGGCGGGTCGGACGCCGGAAGCTCCTCGAGGTCCGGCTTCCCGATGATGCCCGCGGACTTGAGGTTCGGGGACGGTGACGTCCTGCATTTCGTCGAGCTCATCAGAGTCCCTCCCTGCGGGTAGCGGTCAGTTCTGCACGGCGTCCTTCACCCCGGAACGTTCGCGCCGGCGGAGAACGGCCCTGCTGCCGGCGGCGCCGGCCGATCGCGGCCCGGCCCGCCACGGCCCGATTCTACCGCAACCGCCAGGCGCTCACCCCGCCCGGGCGTGCTCCCGCACCCAGGCCGCGAAGTGGTCCACCCAGTCCTGGAGGAACTTCCCGCTGGCGGGCCCCGCGCCGCCGTCCTCGTCGAAGAGCCCCTCCGCCATCTGTATGAACGCCTCCGGCTGCCCCATCACGCGCATGTCCAGGTAGGCGAGGGTGTTGCGCAGGTGCTGCTGGCACAGCGCCGTTCCCAGCCTCCCGGTGGAGACGCCGATTATCCCCGCGGGCTTGGCGGCCCACGAGTTCCGCTCCGGGGGACGCGAACCCTGGTCGATGGCGTTCTTGAGGACGCCGGGGATGGAGCGGTTGTACTCCGGCGACACGAAAAGGACCGCGTCCGCCCCCTCGATCTGCCGCTTCAGGCGCAGCACCGGCTCCGCACGGCTGTCGTCTTCGTCGGCGTTGTAGAGCGGGAGATCGTCAATGCGCACGAAATCGAAGTCGAACTCCCCGGGCGCGAGCCGCACCAGAGCTCTTGCCAGCCTCATGTTGAGGGAGTCCTTCCTGATGCTTCCCGTGACCACCGCGACGCCGTACCGGTTCATGACCGCCTCCCACATGGAGCCAGACGCGAGGGCCGCCGTCCGGCAGCCGCCCCTCTTATTGGCCGGGAGGAGAGCTTCTCCTTCTTCGCCCCGGGCGGTCCAGACATGCCTGGGACGGCAGTGGATTCCTTCTCTGTGAGAGGCGGCGCCTTCGTCCGGCGGGTTTGCTCCCCCGCGCCGGCGAACGCGGCCCCGGCGTCGCACCCGACTTTCCTGCGGGCGGGGCCTCTTCCTTCCCGGCGTGGCGCGCGGCATGTGGGCTATAATAACCTCACCCTGCACCCGGGGGTGTGATTGATGGCAGCCGGCTCACGACATCGACATGTACGCGACGGTCGCCGCGCGGGGACGCGGCAGCCGGGCGGACGCCGGATCACCGGCCGCATGCTGGCGGCAGGCGCCGCCGCGCTCCTCGTCGGGGTGGCGGCGGGGCTCGCGTCCTACGCCCTCTTCGCCGGGGGAAGAGGCAATTCCGTGGTCGTACCCGACATCCTCGGGCTCACACGCCCGGAGGCGGCCGCGCGCCTCGAGGAGGCGGGGCTGGAGATCGGGACCGACCGGCAGCGGGACACGGCCAACGTGGTTCTCGAAGGCGCGACTGTCGACCGCCAGACCCCGAGGGCGGGCGCCGACGCGGAGAAGGGCTCGGTGGTGACGGTGAGGCTCGTGAAGACGCCGAACAGGAAGGAGCAGAAGCCGTCCACTGTCCCCCCCACGGAGGGCCTTCCCGTCTGCCCCTTCACAAAAGAGGAGTCGATAGCCTGCGGGCGGTGGTCCTCCGGCTCGACCGACTATCCCTACTTCGGGGCGCCGCGCGGGGGCGGCAGGCTCCACGGCGCGATCGACATATACCCGCCGGGGGGAAGGGGGGCGCCGGTCCGGGCGATGAAGGACGGCACCGTCCTGCAGGTCATACCGGATTTCTACACCAGGGCCGACGGCGAGGTGTGCTGCGGCATCCTCATAGACCACGGGGACTTCGTGGGTTTCTACGGCGAACTGACCGGCCCGTCATGGCTGTCGGTCGGGCAGGTGGTCAGGGGCGGGCAGCAGATCGGGACGGTCAGCGGCACCAGCCAGTTGCATTTCGAGGAGTACGCGCCGGGCACGACGGCGAGGCACGACTGGTACGGGGAGCAGGCCGCGGACCTGAAGGACCCCACGGGCAGGATGCGCCTGCTGTACGGCATATGAGCGGCGAGCCGGGGCGGCGGCCCGGGCGGAAGTCACAGGGGAGTGAGGAATGATCGAGAGGGTCTGTCCGGAATGCGGGAAGAGCATCGCGGGTTCGCCTTCGTTCTGTGTCAACTGCGGCGCGAAGCTGCCGGATGGCGACCGCCGGGGGGCCACCCCCGACACCGTGATCGTCTCCGGCGAGGCGACAGGTGCCGGCACGGGGCGTTCCCGGGGCCCCCTCCCTGAGTCCTTCGGGCGCTACCGGGTGCTCCGCGAGGTGGGGAGGGGCGCAATGGGGGTGGTCTACCTCGCGCGCGACGACAGGATCGAACGCAACGTGGCGATAAAATCCCTGTACATCGACGACAGGCTTCCCGATGACGAACAGCAGGAGATAAGGGCGCGCTTCGAGCGCGAAGCCACGGCGGCGGGCCAGCTCTCGCACATGAACATCGTCACGGTCTTCGACGTTGGCGACCGGGACGGCGTCCCTTACATAGCCATGGAGTACCTGGAGGGTGCTACGCTGACCGAGGCGGCGGCGGAAGCGCCGATGACGATACCCCGGGCCACCGCGGTAATCGAACAGGTGCTGTCCGCGCTCTCCTACGCCCACTCCCACGGGGTGGTGCACCGGGACATCAAGCCCGACAACGTATTCCTGCTGCCGGACGGGACGGTGAAGGTGGCCGACTTCGGTATCGCCCGCACCACCTCTTCATCCACGATGACCCAGGCGGGGCAGGTGATGGGGACCCCCGGATACATGAGCCCCGAGCAGGTCAAAGGGGAGGCGGTCGGCCCCGCCAGCGACATCTTCTCCACCGGGGTGCTCCTCTACGAGCTCCTCACCGGCGCGCCCGCCTTCTCCTCGACCTCCCCGACCAGCATCATGTACAAGATAGTGCACGAGGAACCGAAACCGGCCCACCTGCTGAACGCCGGGATACCTCCGAACCTCGAGGCGGTGATCGCCAGGGCGACGCAGAAGAACGCGGCGCTGCGGTACGCGTCGGCGTCGGAGATGAAGGCGGACATCCAGAGCGGGGCCATGCCTCCGGCCCCGGAAGAGAGGTCCGCGCATGACGGCACCGTGCTGCGTTCGCCCGGAGCCGCCGGGTACCAGGCGCCGCCCGTTCCGGTGCGGGCCGCGGGCCGGACGGACTCCGCGAAGAAGGTGTGGATAGCCATCGGAGCAGTGGGCGGAGCGCTCGTCCTCGCCGGCGTGGCGGTAGCGCTGCTCCTTCTCTTCACCCGCGGCCCGGCGCTGAACCTGGTGAGCCCCAGAAGCGGACGGGTGACAAGTCCCGTTGACGTCAAGGTGGACGTAAAGGACCCCTCACGGGTGGCAAGGGTGGAGGTGGCGGTCGATAACGAGGTCCGGGAGACGCTGGAAAAGGCGCCTTTCGAGACGTCGGTGAAGACCGGCGCCGGGACGCACTCAATAACGGTCAGCGCTTATGACAAGGGCAACAGGGTGCTGGGCGCCAGGACCGTCACCGTCGAAGCTGAAGAGGATCCCGCCGCCGAGGAGCAGGACCTGACCGGCATGCTGGCCTCGGTCCTGGGGCCTTACACCGTGGATCCGGGCAGCGGCCAAAGCTATCCGCCCCAGCAGATACACGACAACCAGGAGGTGACCTGCTGGGCGGCGGACATCGCCAGGGACCCCAACCCCGTACTGACGTTCACCTTCAGCGGGTCGGTCGTGGTGACTTCGGTGCGCGCCATACCGGGGTACAAGAAGTTCAGCGATGTCGACCGCTACCTGCAGAACCCCAAGCCGAGCCAGTTGACGCTCACGTTCGACGACGGGTCGAGCCAGGTGGTCAACTTCGACCGGGCCCCCGGCGCCGCGGCGCTGGGCTGGCAGGAAAGGCGCCTGGACAAGCCGGTCGAGACGACAACGGTGCGGGTGGCGGTTACGGGCATCTACCCGGGAGAAAGCCAGGGAGGGGGCCACTCGGCCTCCCGCGACCTGAGCATCTCCGAGCTCCATTTCATCGGCCGCCAGCCCTGAGCCGCCCGCCGGTCGGGGGTCGACCGCGCCCGTCGGGGCCGTGAACGCAGGCTACCGCGCTCCGGCCTGCTTGAAATATGAATCGATGCCTTCGGCGATAGCCGCCGCCGCTCGTTCCTGCCCGGATGGGTTGTCCCTGACCACCGCCGGGTCGTTTTCTATCACCACGACCGGGACCGTGGAGAGAACGGAGCCGACGTAGGCGGGGCCGGCGTTGTTCGACGAGCCACCCATGTCGTTGTCGATCCTGGTGACGCCGAGGGGCAGCAGAAACGGGAGCAGGGCCTCAGCGAGGACCCGGCTCCACGCGGAAACCTCTTCGCCGACGGACAGCGAGGCGCTGCCGTGCGACTTGGTCTGTCCGGCCGCGGGGAACAGTATGGCGTGCACCGAGGGGTCGAAGTGGATCCGCACGTTGATGTCGCAGGCGTTGCCGATGTCGGCCCTCTCCCGCAGGTTCGCCGGGGCCTCGACCGCCGGCCGGGTCAGCCTGACCGTGTATCCTTTTCGCTCGAGCAGTTCCTTCGCCTTTACCGCGATGTTCCAGTTGGTCTGGACTTCTCCATCCTCTCCCCCGGAGTCGGCGACGTCGAGCCCGCTGGCGGGGTCGATCGTCGAGGGGAAGGGCCCCGGCGAATGTCCCGGGTCCAGGCAGACGACTCCGCCCGCTCTACCGACGTCGGGGGGTCTTTCCGGTTTCGGGGCGACCGCCGGCGGGGCCGGCCGGCGCGCAAGCGAGAAAGAGAGCAATCCGACGCCGGCGCCCGCGAGCAGGGCGACGACGAGCAGGACGATCAGCCTGGCGGCGCCTCCCGTTTCCGGTTTCAAGCCTGGACTCCCCCGCGATAGACTGCCGGATCACTTTGCGCCAGAAGATTATAGCCCGGGGCGCGCCCCGGGCGGCGGCGAGCCTACTTCCGCATTCCCATCATCCGGTGGAACACTCCCAGTTTGAGCGCCGCGGCCATGACCCGGTGGTAGAGCGCCGGCGAGAGGCGGTGCAGGTCCCAGAGGTATCCGTGGTGCGCCCAGGGGACGATTACTATCGGCCTGTTCTTCTCCAGGCCCCGCAGGGCCGCCTCCGCGACGACTGCCGGGTCCTCGCCCTTCTCCTCGTAGTACTTCTCCACGGCGTCCTTGTTGCTGACGCCGGCCCGGTCGTAGATGTGAAGGGGGTTGTCCTTGATGATGTTGGTCTTGATGTCGCCCGGGCAGAGCAGGGTGAATTTCACGTTGCGGTCGGCCAGCTCGGTGCGGACGGTCTCGACCAGCCCCACCACCCCGAACTTGGTCACGTTGTAGGCGGACATGTAAGGAAGGGGGACGAGACCCGCGTCGCTCGCGGTAGCCAGCACCGACCCCCGGCCCCGCTCGGCCATCCTGGGGACGAAGAAGTGCAGCATGTAGATCGCCCCCCAGAGGTTGATGTTCATGACCCATTCGAACTCGTCGAGCGAGGTCTCCAGGAACGTGCCGCCGAGGCCCACGCCGGCGTTCTGGCAGAGCACGTCGCAGTGGTAGTACCTGGCGAAGAAGGCGTCGGCGAAGGCGGAGGCCTCGTCCCTGCTGGAGTGGTCGACCTTGAAACCCTCGGCACGCACCCCGAGCCCGTCGAGCTCCTCGACGGTGGCGTCCAGCCGCCCCTGGTCGATGTCGGTCACCACGATGGTCCGGCAGCCTTTCGAGGCCAGCCCCCGGGCCAGCGCTTTGCCGATGCCCGAACCGGCGCCGGTGACGACCGCGTTCTTTCCCTGGAAGAAATCCATCTCAGACCTCGCTTTTCTCCGGCTGCCGGCCTCCGGGCCCCAGCTACAGGCTGCCGACAATGTTATCACCGGCACCGCTTTTATGCCGCCGCAGGCCCGGCGGCCCGTTTGATGTTGAAAATATGAGATAATTTCTATCGCCCTGTCGGGCGGAAGCCATCTTCAGAAGCTAATGCGGCGGATCGGCAGGCGGCGACATCCACGGCTGGAGGGGTGCGGGCAGTTGCAGGAACTCGAGGTGGGGCACGTTCAGTCCGAATCGCGTTTCGGCGCGGCCTCCGACAAAGGCCGCCGGTCTCACAACGAGGACTACTGCGCCGTCCACGACTACTCCGCGCGCCGCCGCCCCAAGTACCTCGGCTTCATGGCGATAGCCGACGGGATGGGCGGGCACCGGTCCGGCGAGGTCGCCAGCAGCACGGCGGTGCGGTTGCTCGAGCAGCACATGAGCCCCACCGTGTTCGAGGGCCCCGCGGACTTCGAGGAGAGGGCCGAAAGCGTGCTTTGGAACGCCTTCTCCGCGGCCAACAGCCACATTCATGATCTCGGAGCGGCGAACCCCGAACTCGAGGGCATGGGCACAACGCTCACCTGCGCCGCGATCGGTTTCGACGACGCGTATATCGCGCACGTAGGGGACACACGCGCCTACCACGTGTCGCCCTCGGGCATCACCCAGGTAACGGAAGACCATTCGGTGACCGGCAAGATGGTCGCCGAAGGAATACTGACCGAGAGCCAGGCGAGGACCCACGCCAGGAGGAACGTGCTGACCCGCGCCGTTGGACCGGAGATCAGCGTGGAGATCGACATTCTGAAAATCCGGGTCGAGCGGGGCGACGTCATATTCATGTGCTGCGACGGCCTTCATTCTACCGTCACCGCTGGAGACATCTACCAGGTGATCGGGTCGGAACCGGACCTGCAGGCGGCGTGCCGCACCCTCGTCGACATGGCCATTGAGCGCGGAAGCGACGACAATGTGTCCGCCGTGGCCTGGCGGAAACCGTCGAAGGAGGCGCCCGGGCGCGCGCGCCGGGCGGGCGCGGCGCGGTCACGCCCCGCCTCCCGGCCGGTGCCGCTGTGGGCGAAGGCGCTCCTGG
>CAZEJS010000015.1:0-62912 GCA_964512645.1 uncultured Acidimicrobiales bacterium | reverse complement strand
AGGTCAATAATGCGTGAGGGTTGATTCACCGCTTGGTAAAAGGAAATATCGCACTCTGGAAAACTCGAGGAGTGGCGTCAGCTATCTGCGGAATGTGGGCTCTAAGGGTTGGAAGGCGCGAAAGCGAAGAGGCGCTCAGGCCCCGGCTTCGGCCGGCGGACGCAAGTCGCGAAGCGAGAACTCGAAACAGGCCCCGCCGTCGTTGTAGGCTCGTATGTGCCCGCCGTACAGCTTGACTATCTTCTCGACGGTCGCCAGCCCGATGCCGGTGCCCCCGCTCCTTCCTTTGAAGAACGGGGTGAAGATGTCGCCGAGATCCCCCGGGGGGATGCCCTCCCCGTTGTCCCTGACCAGGTACGTAATCGCGCCGCCGCCCCCGTCCTGGAGCCTCTCCACGCGCACTTCGGGCGTCTCGCTCAGGTTGTGTTTCAGGCAGTTGCCGATGAGATTGGCGAAAAGCTGGTACATGTGCGTGGACGAGGCCAGCACGCGCCCGAGGTCCTCGCCGACGACCATCCGCGCCCCCTTCTCCTCCACGAGCAGGGCGTTCTCTTCGGCGATCCGGTCGACCAGCTTTCCGATGTCCACCTCTTCCACGTCCCTGGGCACCTGCCCGGCCTCCGCGAGGGCGAGCAGGTTGTCAATGAGCGCGGCGGACTTCCACACGTTCCGTTCGATCACCTCCAGCAGGTCGCCGACCTGCGGGGGCGAGGATAGACCGTCCTGCCCGGACAGCAGCTTCTCCAGTGTGGACGCCGCGAGCACGGTGGAGGAGAGCGGGCCCTTGAGGTCGTGAGACACCGTGTGGGCGAAGCCGTCCAGCTCCCGGTTGATGCGCCGGAGCTCCCTCTCGGCCAGCTTCTGCTCGGTGATGTCGCGCACCATCATCACGCGCGCTATCTCCCTGCCTTTCCCGTCTTCGACCGCGGAGCAGGACAGGAGGACCGGGAACTCCGAGCCGTCACTCCTCCGGTGAGTGTACTCACCGTCCGGGCCGGTCTCCCCGATGAAGCCGATGTGCCGCCCGAGGAGTTCCTCCCTGGCGTACCCGTAGGTGTCCAGGGCCGCGGTGTTTACCATGGTGATGGAGTCGCCGAGGTCGGTTATGAAGACGCTGTCGGGGGCGCTCATCAGCGCGTGGGAGAGGATCCTCGACGTGGCTTCCACTTCCCGGAGGCGCACCGCGCTGTCCACCGCGTGCGGCAGCACGTGGAGGTAGTCCCTTTCCTGGTCCTTCACCAGGTAATCGTAAGCCCCGGACTTCATCGCCGTAACGGCGAGGTCTATCTGCCTGGCTCCGGTGATGAGGATGACCGGGGCGTCAGGCGCCAGGTCGAGGATGTCGAACGCGGTGCCGTCCCCCAGTGAGTAATCGAGCAGGATCACGTCGAACTCCTGTCCGGCCAGGGCTTCCTTCGCCGAAGCGACGGAGTCCGCGATGACGTACTCGTAAGGCAGGCCGCCCCGCCGCACGAACCGCTCGAACGCCATCCGGTCGACGGCGTCATCCTCTACCAGAAGGAGTCTCATCAGGGTTCCTCCCCGGTGGTCAGTCCGGGAGCTCGGACAGCGTCCAGTACATGTCTATGGCCCGCACGACCTCCACGAACTGCAGGTAGTCCACGGGCTTCAGCATATACCCGGCGATGCCGAGGTTGAAGCTTTCCACGCGGTCCCGCTCGTCACGCGAGGTGGTCAGCACTATCACCGGGATACGCTTGATCGCCGGGTCCTGCTTGGCCACCTTCAGGAAATCGATCCCGTTCATCCTGGGCATGTTCAGGTCCAGCAGGATGATGCCGGGCTTCTCGCTGGTGGGGTCGCGCAGGTAGTCCAGGGCTTCCTCGCCGTTCTCAACCATCACCAGCTTGTTCGCGACCTTGATCTCCTTGAGCGCCCGCTCCACGGTCATCCGGTCGACGAGGTCGTCCTCCACGAGGAGAATCGGCCGTTTAGATCTCAAGACAGCCTCCAGTTCGATATGCGACTCCTCAGTCCCTGGGAACGGTGAAGAAGAACGTCGAACCCTCACCGGGTTCGGATTCCACCCACACGGTCCCTCCGTGTATCTCCACGATTCTCTTCACGAGCGTCAGACCTATGCCCGTGCTATCCTTATCGTCTCCGTCGCGCAGGGTCTGAAATATCTGGAAGACCTGCCGGTGGTACCTGGGGTCGATCCCCGGGCCGTTGTCCGCGACGGCGAACTCCCACATCCGGCCGGCGTCCCTGCAGGACACGGTGATGACGCCGACCGGCTTGTCGATGAACTTCACCGCGTTGCCTATCAGGTTCTGGAAGACCTGCTGCATCCTGGTCCGGTCGCAGCGTATGCTGGGCAGCCGGCCGAGGACCGTGACGCTGACCGTAGGCGGCGGCCCGATCATCTGAACGGCGTTTTCCACCAGGGCGCCGGCGTCCACGGTCTCGATCGAACCTTTGATCCTGCCCAGCCGGGAGTACTCCAGGATGCTCTCGATGAGCCCTTCCATCTTTTTCGCCCGGTCCAGCAGCAGCTCGAGCTGTCTCCTGCCTTCCTCGTCGAGGACGTCACCGTAATCGGTCGCCAGCCACGAGGCCAGCGACCCGATCCCCCTCAAGGGAGCCTTCAGGTCGTGCGAAACCACGTAGGCGAAGTCGTTGAGCTCCTTGTTCGTGCTCAGCAGCTCGCTGTTGAGCTGCTCGAGCTCGGCCGTGCGTTCCTTCACCCGTTCCTCCAGGTCGTCACGCGCCCTCCGCAGGTCGTCCTCGGCCCTGACGCGGGCGGCGGCCATCTCGTTGAACGACTCTGTCAGTTCACCGATCTCGTCGCGAGTCCTGACCGGGACGGCAACGCCGCCGCCGCTCTCCCCGAATGTCCTCGCCGCGTTCTGGAGCTGGACCACCGGCCCCACGACCATCCTGGAGACCAGAAGGGTTCCGCCGATGGCAACCAGCAACAACAGCGTTGCGAAGGCGCCCATCCCCCAGCCGGTGGTGGCGCTTCTCGAGGAGATGTAACCGGCGTCGTCGAGCACGGCCTTCTGTTGCGCGTCGACGTCCTTGTTGATGGTGGCGGCAAGGTTGCTCTGGATCGCCGGGTTTATGCTCGATTCCAGGCTTGCCACGGCCCCCGGCAGATCGCCGGCCCGCGCCCGCGCGAGAGAAGTGGCCCAGGCCTGGTTGACCATGTCGTACCCGTTTCTTATCCTGGCGACCGCGGCTTTCGAGTCTATATTTCCCGCATCGCCGTCCAGCCGGGCGGCTCGTGTGGACCAGAGCTCCAGCGCGACCTCCGCCCTGCTCCTCGCCTCCCGTAATTGCCGTTCGTCCTCCTGGTTCCCCGTCAGCAGAAACGAGAGGGATTCCCTGACCTGCTCGTTGAAGTACCTCGCGAACCGCTCGGCCAGCATCATCGTCGCGACGTGGTCCCGCATGCTCTCGACGGCGGAGGCGGCCCCCAGAAGCCTCATCACCGCGACGCCCCTGATCGCGCCTTCGAGGGTGTCGAGATGCCTGTTGAGCTGCGACTCCTCTATAGGGAGATGTTCGTCGAAGCTCGACGATACCACCGTTCCGGGGACGCCGGTGGCGGCCGCGTCGAGGCGTCTCATCGCCTCGACCGTCCGGCCCGACCTGGCAACCGCGATTGCCCAGTCGCAGTCGTTGGTCACCTTCCCGTAAGCCATCCGAGCGGCTTCGAGCTTCTTGAGTTCTTCCCTGTGTATTTCCGGCGTCTCGCCCGTGCGTGTCCGGCACGCCTTCTTCCAGGCGCCGATGTCCACCACGGCCCTGGCCTGGCTCTGCTCGTAGTACCGCTCGTGCCCGGAAGACCCAGTGGCGATGAACGCGGCGCACTCCCTGAGCTGGCGCTCGTAATGGCGGGCGAAGCTCTCCGCCGCGAGGACCTCGGACAGCCGCTCGTCGACCTGTCGCACCTGCGAACGGATGTCCCCCAGCGGGAGCATCAGAAGGGTAATCAAGGCGACGAGCAGCACGGCCGACGGGAGCAGCAGGATATAGAACTTGGACTTCAGCGAAAGCTTGGCTTTCAAAAGAAACCTCTCGCCGTCAACGGAAGCTGTACTCGTAACGGTTGCCCCTGAACCCGAGGATCTTCGCCAGTGAGCTCCCGGAGATCGACTTCTCGCCGCCCGAGCTCACTATCCGCACCGTCTTGACACGACCGCCCGGAGTCCGGTTGGAGAGGTCGAGGAACTTGAGGCCGCTGACGCCGAGGCGGTCTCCCAGCTCGCGAGCGGATATCTCCTTGACGGTCAGATAGCGCGGGGACTTGGAACAGTACGAGTCGGCCCGCCCCCTCAGGTAGGGTATGGCCCCCCCGCCCCACACGTCCTCGTTGTTGTCGGTGTGTCCTCCGCACGAGCCGCAGTACGCGGCGATAATCGGCTGGCCCTGGTAGAAGAGGCCCTGACCGGAGGTCGCGTCGACTGCCGCCTTGTTGTTCGGTGACTTGGATATGTCCTTGTTCTCGTCGAAGGCCTGGCAGCAATCGCCGCTCGAGCAGATGTCGTAGCCGGCCGCGGCGTGCTTGCCGCGAGCTATTACAGAGAGGGTGTAAGCGCGCGCCGCCATGTAGAGTACCTTGAGCCCCTCCGGCGGAAAGTCCTCCGGCTCCTCCGCCAGGCGGTACATGTATTCTTTCATGGTGAGGGAGCGGATCGCGCCGTTGCGCCCTTTTACCCTGATTATCTGGTTGTCGTCCACCGCTCCGACGGTAACCCCGGTGTAGTAGGCGTTGACGATCTCCAGGGCGGACTGGCCGGCCATCGCGCGGTATCTGACGCCGTCCATGCAGAGCCCGACCCCGTGCGCCCGCCCATAGCACTTGAAAACGAAAACGGCGTCCTGGCCGGGGACCTCCGACCCGGGGCTCATCACCGGCGCGGCGGCGTCGGGTACCACCACCGCGCCCTGGACCGGTATCCTCAGGACGGGGACGCTGGAAGGGGCGGTGGTCTCAACCTGGGCCACCACGGGAGGGCTTTCCTCGACCTTCGCGGTCCTGTTCCATTCAGGCTTGTACTCGTGCTTGGGCCGGGCCGGCCCCTTGTCCGCCACGACTATCTGAACCGTCAGAAAAACCAGGCCGAAAAAGATGAACAGGGCGGGAAACCCCCAAACCGGCAGCCAGCCCCGTGTCTTCTCCCGGAGGTCTCCGGCGAAGTTTACGAGCCATATCTTAATGTCTCTGAGCAGGAACATCGCACCGTCCGTATCCCGGGCGCCCGATCCGCCGCGACTTCAGCGGTGGAACCGCCTCCCGGCCCGCATTGCCGATCCCTGGGAGATTATACCAGCGAAACAGCGGCGCCACCTTCCCGCCGGCTCCCGGCGGGCCGTGCGCTTACCCGGGGCCACCTGCTGGAAGGGGAGCGCAGTCCTGCTCTTAGACGTCTCAATCCTCCTTGAGGATCGCGCGGTTGTCGCAGATCATGCGGCCTCCGACACAGACGTTCTCCGGCGGGTTCTCCTTGATGACCACCACGATCGCTTCCATGGGCAGGCCGTAAACGCGGGCGGCGGTGTCCGTGATCTCCACGGAGAGCTCCCTTTTCTTGTCGAGGCTGAGCGAAGGTCCTTCTACGGTCACGTTGGGCATGGCGTTCTCCTTTCTCGACCGGTATCTTGTAGTAATTCTCTGCGGCCCCGGTGAGTCCCCCTGCCGCATGGGGCATAAGTGACCACGCCCCGCGCTTTCGATCGGCCGTGGCCCGGTCCCCCTCCCGGGCAGCCTACCGGCCGGAGGCCGTGCCCGGCCGGGCGCCATCACGGGCCCGGAGGTAAGCTCCGTAGCGGGCGAGCTTCGCGGCGGCGTATACGGCCCTCTCGGGGGTGGGAGTCGTCAGGATGCCGTGACTTTCCAGCCTGCCTGACGTGGCGCGCTGCTGCTCGCTGAGCGCGACCACGATGATCGGCTTGCCGGTCTCGGAGATGAGCCTCTGGAGGTGGCGTATCAGCGCCCAGTCGGTCCACCCCCAGAACTCCGTCGGGTTGACCCCCACAGAGCCCTCGAGGTTCTGGACCTTGCGGTCGCTGACGGATCTCGAGAACCCGCGCCAGAACGAGCGCACGAAGGCGGGCAGCCTGGACGGTTCATGCGCCAGGAGCTGGTATACGGGCCGGAGCATGGTGTGCACCAGGTTGTTGGTGAAGAACTCCCTGCCCAGCATCGCGCCCATGATGATGACCATGTCCACGTCGTCACTCCTGGCGACCAGGTCGATGGCCTTGAAGTGGCTGGTGCGGCGCAGCCCGCCCACCAGGTCCACGGGGTTCCCGTGGCTCCAGTACATCGGGAGAAAAGTGCTCAGCTCGTCGATCAGGTCACCGCCGAGCGTAGCCAGCTCGACCCCTTCCCTGTCGCAGGCGTCCGCGGCGATGACACCCCAGCCGCCGCCCAGGGTGATGATCGCCGCCCGCCCGCCCGTCGGCACGGGCAGACTGGTGAACGCGGTCACCAGGTCGATGAACTCCTCCGAGGTCTCCGCGGTGGTGATGCCCGCCTGGTCGAACATCCCCTCGAACAGTTCGGTCATGCCGGCGAGCGACCCGGAGTGAGAAAGAGCGGCGCGGCTTCCCTGTTCCCCCCTGCCGCCCTTGAGGGCGATGATCGGTTTTCTCGCGGAGATGGCGCGGGCGGCGTCCAGGAAGCGCTTGCCGTCCTCTATGCCCTCGATATAAAGGGCGATCACGTCGGTATCCGGGTCGTTCCCCAGGTACTCCAGGAAATCGGTGACGCTGGTATTGGCCTCGTTGCCGCTGCCGACGAACTTGCTGAAGCCGACCCCCCTGTCCTTGCCCCAGTCCAGGAGCTGCACGCCCAGGTTGCCGCTCTGGGAGACGAAACCCACCCGGCCGACAAGCGGCACGGCTGGCGTTCCCATCGCGCAGAGGGAGGCGGGGGAGCTGTATATGCCCATGGTGTTCGGGCCCACGATGGTAACGCCCGCCTCGTTGGCTGCCCGCGCGAGCTCTCGTTCGAGGGCGGCTCCCTCCGCGCCGACTTCGCTGAAGTTCGAGGCGACGACGAGCAGGTTCCTGGTCCCTCTGGCGACGGCTTCCTCGAGGACCCCGGCGACTTTCTTCGCCGGCACCGTCAGTATGGCCAGGTCGATGTCAACCGGCACCTCCGACAGGGAGGGGTACGTCGGCCGTCCGAGGACGCAGTCCTCCCTGGGGTTGACCATGACCAGCTCGCCGCGGTAACCGCCCCCGATTATGTTTATGGGGATTATGAAGCCCCATTTCCCGGTGCTGTTCGACGCGCCGACCACCGCGATGGACTTCGGGTTGAAGACGGTGTCCAGGTCTCTTGCAAACGTTCCAAGTTCCATTGGGCCATTATACAGTAGGCGCCCGCCGGGGGAACCGCGACCGCGGGGGGGGGGACCGCGCCCGCCGGAGGAGCCGCTCTCGCCGGGGGGAACCGCGCCCGCCGGGGGGTCGGCCGGACGCGGGCTTCGATGAAGCGTGAAGGGTCGTGCCAGTACCTGTGGTGGGGCATGCGCGCACCCCGGTCGCGGCCACCTCGGCGGCGAGCCCGATTGCCGAAAGGGCGTTCGTTCCCGCGCAGGCGCGCATGCTAGAATATCTTCTGTCGAGGCACGGGGAGGTCGTGGTGCGGGTCAGCAGGGGGATCGCCGATTCCGGCAGGTTGCGCAGGGCCGCGAGAGAACGCCGCGTGGTCTCCAGGCCGCGGGTCATGGAGAAAGACCCGGTGCACAACGTCGAGGAGAACCTCGCCCGCGCCCTGGAGGCACTCGCCGAAGAGCTTGGCGGCGAGTGGGTGTCCGACTCGCCCTCGATCCTCTGCGGCTACGCCCGCGACCAGGGATTCCAGCCCGCTTCATACGCCCACATCGTCTGCCTTCCCGGCTCAACCGGGGACGTCAGGGCGGTCTACCGCATAGCGAACGAATACCTCATCGACGTAATGCCTTACGGAACCGGGCTCTCCACCGCCGGTTCGCATTTCCCCCTGCACGGGGGCCTCCTGATGGACCTCAGGCGAATGGACGCGATAATCGAACTCGACGGCGAGAACATGTTCGCCGTCATACAGCCGGGCGTGAACTTCCTCGAGCTGCAGGCCGCCGCGCAGCAGGTCGGCTGCCGTCTGCTTAACCCCTCGACGGCCGCGACCGCCGGGGTCCTGAGCAATCACCTCTTCTGCAACATCAACACCATGTCCTCGAAGTACGGGTTCGGGATGGACAACATCATCGACGTCGAAGCGGTCCTCCCCACCGGGGAGGTGGTCAGGACCGGCGCCGCGTCGCACGGAGCCGTCAAAGGACAGGTGGCTGGCCCCGGCCCGGACGTATCCACGCTCTGGCGCTACGCCATGGGGACCCTGGGCACGGTGACGCAAATGACGGTCAGGTTGTACCCGGAAGCGCCGCATCACGCGCAGGTGTTCCCCTGCTACGAGGAGGACCGGCTCGACGTGCTGGCCGACGCGCTGTACCTGGTCGCCCAGGACAACCTCTCGCTCGAGCTCGCCCACCTCATGAACTCCTTCTACGGCATCTTCATGGGGGAGACGAACGCGGAGGCCAGCAAGCTCGCGGAGATGATGCCCAGGCACAACCTCCTCACCATCTTCGGCGGAGAGACCCGCGAGGAGGCGGAACTCAAGGCCGAAGTGACCCGGCGGGCGCTGGAGCGCGCTTTCCCGGCGATGGACTTCCTCCCGTACGAGGCGCTCGTCGATCTCACCGAGGACAACGAGTTCGTCAACTTCGACCGGTGGGTCAAGTATTTCAACGTGACCTGCAGAGTGATGAGGGTGCGGGGTTCGTTCTACATCGGCGCGCTGATCGACAAGATCGAGAACATGCCGCCGGTGGAGAAGAGCATGAGGGTCGCCTGCACGAACCAGGTCGGCACGACGGATGATCCTCTGGCCCCCGACGACGCCTCGACGTACCTTCAGCCGTACCACATGGGCCGTTCCGCGTACCTGGAATACGACATGTACACCAACCAGGCCGACAAGGACGACCTGATCCGGATACTGATGGGGTACGGCCGGGCGACGGGCGGCGCGATGGGGAAAGGGATGGTGTTCGCCGCCGGCCTCGCCGCCCTGATCAAGGGCACCCCCGGCGCGGAACTCGCCCTGTCGGCGGCGCGCCCGCATTTTCTTCCGCTGCTCGACGCGTTCACACTGGTGAAGATGTCGGTCGATCCTAACAACGTGGCCAACCGCCGGTGGGACTACGACACCGGCGGAATCAAGAAGATCAGCCTCTTTTGACCGCGAGCGGGCAGGTTGTAAGGCCGCTTTCCGGAACGTTTTGTCATGATGAACGACCCGCCTTCAGTTAAAAAGACCGTGCGCGTTGAGGACATCGACATGTCCTGCGAGATTTTCGGGGAAGGGTGTCCTCTACTGCTGGTGATGGGGCTGGGGGGCGTCAAGGAACTGTGGAGCCGGGAGTTCATAGCGCCGCTGGCGGACCGTTACGCGGTGATCGCCTTCGACAGCCGGGGAATGGGCCAGACGGACCTGGGAGTCCTCCCGGTCGGCATCTCCCGCATGGCGCACGACGCCGCCGGGCTGCTGGCCTCGCTGGGCATCGGCCGCGCGCACGTCCTCGGGTATTCGATGGGTGGATACGTCGCCCAGGAGCTTGCGCTCGACCACTCCTCGGTGGTGGACAGGCTGGTACTCGTAAGCACCGAGTGCGGCGGCGCGAAGGGGATCAGGGTCGAGCCGGGCGTCCTCTTCGAATTCCACGGCGGCGAACCGCCGGTGCCCGGCTCCGCCCGCCGCTCGTTCTTCCTGACCGCCGAGTGGCTGAAAGAGAACCCGGGCAGCGCGGGTGACATCTTCGGGACCCTGGGCCGCGAACCCGACGGCCCGGGGCTCGAGCGCCAGGCCGAAGCGGTGAGGGAGTGGAGCGGCGCCTGCGCGCGCCTCCCCGGGATCACCAACCCGACCCTGGTCATCACCGGCACCGACGATATCGTGATACTGCCGGAGAACGCCCGGGTCCTCTCCGAGCTGATACCGGACTCAACGCTGGTTACGGTCGAAGGTGGAGGCCACGGGTTCCTGCTGCAGTTTCCCGGCGAGCTGGGGCTTGCCGTCCGGCGTTTCCTCGACCGGGGCTGGCGGTGCGGCGAACCGCGCCTGTCCGGGAGTCACGGCACGGGCGGCGCGGGGTAGCCCAGGGAAGATACCCGGGGACCATGGTCTCCGACTGAAGTCGCGCGGAGTCGGAAGGCGTGCCGGAAAACGGTGGCTTTCAGGTAACCTGCTCGAGGGTCACCTGGACCCGGCCGGGCTCGGGCTCCTCCCACCCGGTGCGGACGATCGTCCCGGTCCATGCCTCGTACAGGCCGGTCACCTTTCCGGCGACGATCCCTGCGTGGAACGGGTTGTCCACTACGAAGTTGACGGTCTTTTCGTCCTGCCATGCGGCGACGGGGTTCCCGATGCCCATCCAGGGGAAGTCGCGCATGATGTCCTTCATGTGGCTGCCCCGGGGTATGGTGTACCTGACCGCGGACGTCTCGCGCATGTACTTCTGCTCCAGGCCCTCCATCAGGCCCGGCAGCTCCTCTCCGAACTCGCTTTCCAGCCCGTTGAGCACGGCGATGAAGCTGGCCACCGGCAGCGCCACGAACCGCATTCCGGTCTGGGTGTGCCTGAGTATGCCCTTCTCGAAGTCGAGGTAGATGTTCGAGGTGACCTCCCGGGGAACGCCGCACTTCGGGCAGTGGTTCAGCTCCACGGTCCCGGGCCTGTAAGTATCCTCGACGAGCGCGAGTTCCTCCTCGACGGGCGGCTCGTCGCTGGATTTGTCGATCGTCATTATAAACTCGTCCGATTTTACGCGGTCCCACGCGACCTCGACGCCCACCCTCTCCAGGAACTCGAAGACGCCGCCGGCGTCGCCGGCTATCAGCGGCACGGAGTGGGGGTTCATGAGCGTCACTCGCGCGGATTGGCCGCTGGTGTAATCGAGCATCTGGCCCCGGCCCATCCCCAGCCCGGCCATGTAGTTGAAGATGAATCGGCTGGAAATGCGCACCATGGAGCCGGGGCGCGCCAGCTTGCCCCGCGGGACCTTGGCGATGAATCCGGGGAGGAGGGTCTTGATGAACCTCTTTCCCACCTCTTTCTCAGCCCGGTAGATTATCGAGTCGATGGGGAAGTCCATCCATTTGGACACGCCGTCGAACAGGCTGCGGAGCTCGTCGACCTCCAGGTAGACCAGCCTGGTGCGGGCCGAATCGCGCCCGATTATCGTGCCGTCGTTGGTCCAGCCCAGGAACTTGCCGTACGGGACCGGGAACCCGCAGCTCTTGCAGTACTTCATCGAGATCGACCTCCCATCAGCGAGCCTGCCGGCTTCAGGCCGCGGCGGAGACAAAGCCGTGGTTCGGAATAAGTCGGTGCTATATATATAAGGCTCACTTCCCGCACAGTCAAGCTC
This sequence comes from uncultured Acidimicrobiales bacterium, assembly GCA_964512645.1. Lineage (GTDB taxonomy): Bacteria > Actinomycetota > Geothermincolia > Fen-727 > Anoxymicrobiaceae > CAZEJS01. The sequence continues at coordinate 51,462 of CAZEJS010000015.1, read as the reverse complement.
GACCGCTCCGCCGTACGTGGGAAATCTGCCGGCAAATGGTGAATATCGGGCGGTGAGTTGTTACAATGAACGGAGCGGCAAGCGGCGACGAACAGGAGGGGAGTGCCATGGCGGAAAGCGTCTACAAGGTGATCGAGCTCGTAGGCTCGAGCCCGGATTCGTGGGAGGACGCGGCGAAGCGCGCGGTCGAGATGGCGGGGAAGTCCCTGAAGGAACTCCGCATCGCCGAGATCTCCGAGCTCGACATGAAGCTGGAGGAAGGCAAGGTGGTGGCGTACCGGGCCAGGGTCAAGGTCTCGTTCAAGTACCTCGGCAAGGAGTAGGCGCCGCTCCACCAATGGCCGGGACGGACGCTGGCGGGAGGGCCTCGACGGCCCTCCCGTTTCCGTTGCGTGCCGGGCTTGCGCGAAGCCTTCCGCCTCCGGCCGCGCAGTTTCGGTGTTGCGCCGCATTGCGCCCGACCGTGGTATATAATGTGCGGGGCTTGACGGAAGGCGCGACGGTACCTCCAGCAGGGGGCGGGATTGCCGCTGTACGTACACCATCCGCTGAACGAGGAAATAAGGAGCATCGGGGGCTACTACAAGGTGCTCCAGGAAGGCGTCCTCGACTACGAGGGCGGAAAGATCTTCTTCGTGCTCAAGGGCGCTCACGCCGACACGTCATGCTGCGGCGCCAGGGGCGTCGGTCTCGTGTCGGTGCCGGGATACGTCCAGCGGTGGAAGTTCGAGAAGAACGAGGACGGCCTTGCGGTCACCGATGTCCGGCACATCACCGACACGGAAACCCGCAAGCGCGTGAAATCCCTGCTCAAGAAGCAGTTCTCTTACATCGATGTGTTCGAGTTCGACTGACACCCCGGAGATGCCCCGGGCGGGCCGGATCCGCGCCAGGGGCGGCGGCCCGGGATGGACGCCGGCCGGAGCTCCCGCGCCGGCTCATGCGTGGTAAACGGTACTGGCTGACGGGAAAGGGAGTGATTAAATGGTTGGGATCCGTTCATACGGAGGGTACGTACCCCGCTATCGATTGAACAGGATGGTGATCTTCGGATCGATGGGCTGGCTCAACCCCGCCAACATCCTGAACGCCCAGGGGGAGAAGGCGGTGGCGAACTTCGACGAGGACGCCCTCACCATGGCGACCGCGGCGGCCATCGACTGCGCGAGGGGCTTCGACCGGTCGGAGATAGGAGGGGTCTACTTCGCGACAACCACGGCGTCCTACCGTGAACGCCTGCTTGCCAACCTGGTCGCCGGCGCGCTCGCGGCGGACGAGGACATCCGGACGGCCGATTTCGGCGGCGGGCTCAAGGCCGGCACCGGCGCGCTCCTCGCCGCGCTCGACGCCGCGGCGGCCGGCAGCACGAACAACGTGGTGGTCACCGCGGGCGACTGCCGGCTGGGCAAGATGGGCAGCGCGCAGGAGCTGATGTTCGGAGACGGCGCCGCGTCGGTCCTGGTGGGCACCGACGACGTCATCGCGGAGTACAAGGGTTCTTTCTCCACCGGGCACGATTTCGTCGATCACATGAGGGGCGCGGACACCCGCTACGACCGCCAGTGGGAGGAGCGCTGGATGCGCGACATCGGCATCGGGAGGTTCATCCCCGAGGCGATAAACGGTCTGTGCGCCAAGCTCGGCATGGCCGTCGGCGACTTCGACAAGATCATCTACCCCACCTATTTCGGGGGGGCGCGCAGGTCCATAAACAAGCAGCTCGGACTCGACCCCGAGAAAGTGCAGGACAATATGCAGGCCGCGGTCGGTGACACCGGGGCGGCCCACCCCCTGTTGATGTTCGCCAAGGCCCTCGAGGAAGCGAAGCCCGGAGACAGGATCATGGTGGTCTCCTACGGAAGCGGCTGCGACGCGCTGGCCTTCGAGGTGACCGACGCCATAACCGGGCTCGCGCCCAGGCGCGGGGTCTCCGGATGCCTCGCCAGGCGGGCGGACCTCGACAACTACCAGAAGTACCTCCTCTGGCGGGAGATGATCCCGGCCGAGCTCGGGCTGCGCAGCGAGGAGCATAAGTGGACGCGCTGGACGTTGATGTGGAGGATGCATAGGGCCATACTCGGCCTCACCGGCTCGAAATGCGGGAAGTGCGGGGAACCGCAGTTCCCACCCCAGCGCATCTGCGTGAACCCGGCGTGCGGGGCGGCCGACGAAATGGAGCCGGTCGTGCTCTCCGACAAAGGCGGCAAGGTATTCAGCTTCACCTCCGACCTGCTGGCCGCTTCCATCAACCCGCCGGCCATCTACGGGGTTGTGGACTTCAACGGGGGCGGACGCTACGTGTTCGACTTCACCGACTGCAGCATCGAGGACATGGCGGTCGGCAGGGACGTCGAGTTCAGCTTCCGAATCAAGCACCGTGACCAAATACACGACATCACCAACTATTTCTGGAAAGCCGTTCCGGTCGCAGAGGGGGCGTGAGATATGGCAGAAGGAATCAGGGACAAGGTAGTGATCCTCGGGATGGGTTGCACCAGGTTCGGCGAGCAGTGGGAGTCGTCCCCCGAGGACCTGGCGGTCGAAGCCTTCAAGGAGTGCATAGAGGACGCCGGAGGCATGGAGAAGAAGGACATCGAGGCGGCATGGCTGGGCAGCCATATCGACGAGATCAACATCGGCAAGGGCGGGAACTTCCTCGGCGGAGCGCTCAAGCTCCCCCTGGTGCCCGTTACCCGCACAGAGAACTTTTGCGCGTCGGGCACCGAGGCGTTCCGTGGGGCGTGCTACGGCGTGGCGAGCGGTGCGTACGACGTAGCGCTCGCGCTGGGTGTCGAGAAGCTCAAGGATACCGGGTACGGGGGCCTGCCGGACTCGCCGGCGTTCGGCCAGCTGCAGGCGATGCTCGGCCCCAACGCCACGGCGCCGGGGATGTTCGCGCAGCTGGCCACGGCCTATTCGGCGAAGTACGAAGTGCCCATGGACAGGATCAAGGAAGCCATGGCGCACATCTCCTGGAAGAGCCACCAGAACGGCGCCAGGAACCCCCGTGCGCACCTGCGCAAGCCGATCCCGATAGAGCAGATAGTGGGCGCGCCGATGATCGCCTACCCCCTCGGGCTATTCGACTGCTGCGGGGTCAGCGACGGTTCCGCCTGCGCGATCGTCACCACCCCGGAGATAGCCCGGAAGCTCAAGCCGAACGAGGACCTGGTGAAGGTCAAGGCGCTTCAGGTCTCGGTCTCCTCCGGCGAGGAGGCGCTGTTCACCGACTGGGACGGGGCCGGCATGCTCACGACCCGGCGCGCGGCCGTTAAAGCTTACGAGGAAGCGGGCATCAAGAACCCCCGCGAGGAGATCTCGATGATGGAGGTCCACGACTGTTTCTCCATAACCGAGTTCGCGACGATGGAGGACCTGCGGATATCCGAGCCGGGCAAGGCCGCGGACGACGTGCTGGCGGGCTTCTACGACCTGGACGGGCAGGTTCCCTGCCAGCCGGACGGCGGTCTCAAGTGCTTCGGGCACCCCATCGGCGCGTCCGGCCTGAGGATGCTCTACGAGATGTACAGCCAGTTGCTCGGCCGCTGGCCCGAGGATCGCGCGGTGAAAAACCCCAGGTACGGCCTGACCCACAACCTCGGCGGCGTTCCCAACCAGAACGTCTGCAGCATCGCCATTGTGGGCAGGGATTAGTCCGGAAGACGCGAGAAGGAGCAGAGCCGCGTCCCGCCAGGGGCGCGGCTTTCCTCGCCCGGTGGTGTCCGCCCCGGCGCGCGCCGGGCTTCCGCGACCGGTCTACGCCGCCGGGAATTTCTTCTCGCGCCTCCAGGGGCGGCGCCGCGGGTTTCCGCGCCCCGCCAAACCACCGGGAGGTGGCCCTCAGAGCAGTTTCCTGGTCCCCCCGCCGACCCGGTCGTAGGCGAAATCGAACGGCGCCTCGCCGGTCAGGAAGCGGTCCAGGTCTTCGCCGTTGTACAGCTTCATCACTATCCGGCGTGCCTTGTTGCTGACCAGGTCGAGGAGCTGCTTGTTGACGGGCCGGTCGCACAGGTCCCCGAGGTCGAGCGGCCTGCCGATGCGGCACATCGCGCGCTTGTACATCACCGAAGAGTAGCCGTTCCCGGCGTCGGGCATCCTGGTTATCTTCTCCACCAGGGGAGACGGCAGCGTGGGCAGCCGGCGTTCGGCCAGGCCGATGACGGCGCAGGGGATCACCGGGACCCGCGCTTTCAGGGCGAGCCTCGCGAAACCGGTCTTGAACTTCTTGATGCGGTCGACCTTGCCAGGGTCCATGATGGTCTCCCCGCCTTCGGGGAAGATGCCTACCAGCTCGCCGTTCTCCAGCAGCTCGAGCCCCCGGTCGAGTTCGGCGGTGGCGTCTTTCCCACCCTGGAGCGTTATGGGGAACGCGCCGGTCCACTCGTGCAGTTGCGCGTAGCCGGGTATTTTCCACGACCAGGAAGCCGCGCCGAAGTTGATGTAACGGTTGCGGACCGAGTAGGCCAGTATCAACGGGTCCAGGCTGGATCTGTGGTTGCAGATTACGACGGCGGGACCGCCGTCGGGGATGTTCTCCTGCCCCTCTATTTTCAGGCGCATTCGCATCTTGATGTACGGGCCCACCAGGAAACGCAGGGTCTCGTAAAAGAGCATCTGGTTCGCGTCCATCAGTACCACTCCCGAGAAAACAGGGCCAGAAGTGAGTAACATTATAGCCGAACGGCGTATCCACAACCGGAGGCGGACGCGTTAGAAGTTGAAAGAGCGCGTCGGCGCACCGGGTAGCGAGCGTCGTGGGCGGGCCGTCGGCCGATATTTGTCCGGGAAGGGTGCAAGCGCATGGACTGTCCTCGTTGCGGGGCGCACAACCCGCGGGATGCTGAATACTGCAGTCTCTGCCTGGAAAAGTTCGGCGCGCCGGCGGAGCCGGTGGAGCCGGAGGCCTCCGCCGGGACTGGCGCCGCTACGGTGACGGCGTTCGCGGATGTCGAGATACCCGTGAGCCCCGGCACGGAAATCGACGCGGAGATCCCCGGCCCCGCAGCGGCCCCCGCGCCGGCGGACGGAGCGTCCGGGGAAGCACAAGGGCCAGGCGGTTCTCCGCCGCGCGAACCGCCGCCCGGCGCGGACCCGTCGCCGCGAGCGGCGAGGAGCGGCTCGGGACCTGGAGGGCCTGTCGGGAGGTGGGTCGCGATCGGGGTGCTGGCGGCCTGCCTGGCCGGTGGGATATGGCTCCTGGTCGGCGCCGTCACCGGGGGGCGCATCTACAAGAGTCAGATGGGGACGCTGAAGTTCGCCTACCCCCGCGGCTGGCAGCGTGTCGAGGCGGGGGAGGTCCCCCGCGTCGCCGGGTTGAACTTGAGCATGCTCCTGTCGAGCGCGGAGTTCACGGTGAAGGCGGGCGGCACCGCGGCCGATGGACCGGCGCAGGTGATGTCGCTGCAGAGCGGCCCGAACACCTACTCCGGGTCCTGGGATTCGGTCAAGTCGAAGTTCAAGTCCAGGTTCGTCTCGGAGCTGGAGGACGCGAAATCCCCTGTCGCGGAAAGCGGAGCGGGCGCGTCCAGGGTCGCTTACCGGGAATTCATGGTGGGCGAGGACCCCGCCTTCGGCATGAAGGCGGAGGTCCGGGGTGGTGGCGGCAAGGCGCTCGTCGAGCGGGTCCTGCTCATCCACGAGGAGACTGCCTACCTCTTCACCTTTTTCACGCGAGAGCCCGGGGGCTCCACCCGGGCGCCCTCGGAGGTCATCAAATCCATCCGCTTCGACCTCAGCAGGCCCTCCACGGAGCGGGAGTAGGCCTCGCGGGCTACAGGAGGATGCCGGAGCGGAAGACGGCTTCCACGCGCTCCACGCCGCGGATGTCCCTTGTCGGGTCTGCCGAAAGAACCACCAGGTCGGCGAGTTTTCCGGGCTCCACCGACCCGAGCTCGCCGGCCATGTCCAGCAGGCTGGCGCCGTTGACGGTGGCGCTCCGCAGGATGTCGATGTCGGACATCCCCAGGTACTTGAGCATCCTCATCTCCACCGAGAGCGTGGCCGGCCAGGAGAGCGGCGTCCCACCGTCGTTGCCGCAGCATATCCTGGCGCCGGCTTCGTACATGGCGTGGATGTTGGGGTTGCGGTTGTTGAACGACCTGATGTAGCGCTCGGGGTCGGAAAGCGACCTCGCGGCCAGGCTCCTCTCGGCCTTGCCGCTTTCGAACATCCGCACCATCCTGGCATTCGAGCGGATCACCGGAAGTTCCGCGACCACCGGCTGGAGATCGCGCGTCAGCCTCCGGCGCTCCGCCTGCATGTCCGCGACCATCTTGTCGTCCCCCAGCGGGTGCCCTTCCCTGGCGATGCCCAGGGCCATGCTGACACAGGCCGTGGGAGTGCAGTGGTGGTCGCCCTCCATGTAGGCCTCGATGTCCGGAGCCTCCAGGAGGCCGTCCACCGGAAGGTGCTCGAAATCGTCGATCCCCAATCGAACCGCCCTGCGGAAGCCGGAGAGCAGTGACTGGTGCGCCGCCACCCGCCTGCCGAGCCTGTGCGCCTCGTCGAGGACCGCCCGCAGCGACTCGTCGTCTATGACCGGAAGCGGCCTGGCGCCGTAAAAGAGCGAGACGTCGTCCAGGAAGACCTTGATGTACCGCGCCCCCTGTTCCACCGCCCGGCGCACCCCCTCGCGCCCGGACTCCGGCGAGTTGACGTACAGGCAGGTGTCACCCGCCTTCTCCGCCGCTTTGCCCGGCAGCTTCCTGCTGAACTCCGGGTAGCCTCCCCGGGGCTTGAGGCAGGGCCCGCACCCGACTATCCTCGGGCCCAGGACCCGGTGGTTCTCTACGGCGTCCGACAGATCGCGCAGCAGCCCCGCCACCCCCGAGGCGTCCCTCACCGTGGTCACGCCGCTGAAGGCGCACTCCTCCATGTTGCGCACCGCCTGCCTCTTGAGTGACAGGAGCACCGGGAGGTCGATGAGGCCCGCGCCCGGCATCAGCGCGTGGGCGTGGCAGTTGATGAGGCCGGGGATGATGAACCTGCCCCGGTAGTCGAAGACGCTGTCGGCCTCCACCTTCTCCAGGTCGCGGGTGGCGACGAGCCCGGTGATCTGGCCGTCGCGGTACAGTACGCCGCGCTCTTTGAGCACCTGGCCCCGCTTGACGTCCACGACGTTGGCGCCCTTGAGAAAGACGGTCCGGCCCCTCTCGGGCTTCCATTTGAAAGGCGGCCTTCGCTCGGAGAGCCCCGCGAAGACAGAGTGGACCTTCGCCGCCAGGTAGCCGGCGCCGGCCGCACCGGCGAGCGCGGCCCCCTGCGCGAGGCGCTTCCTTGCGACTTTCTCGGCGTCGGACATGTTGCCTGGCACGGTTACCTCCAGTCTCCGGCGGTGCGTCTAATCATATTGCAAACGGAGAGTGGCCGGTCAAACACGACCCCGGCGCACCGGACGCCCTCCCCGGTGCGGATCGCCGAAATAATCTCTTTACATCCGCCGCCGGCCCTCCTATAATGTCGTTTGAACAAGATAATTTTCTTGTCTAATATCAGACAGGTTAACGTGAGGAACCCCATGAAACAGAACGCCGGAAAACCGGGGCGCCGCTCCGAAGCCGGGAAGCCCTTGACAGGCAAGCGGAAAAAGCGGATTATCTCGAACTTGCATTGTTAGAATACTGTGAGCAATAGCATGAGGAAGCTGTCAATACTCTACATAAGCCGGACGAGGGACAGGGCGTTCCATCGAGCTCTCGCCAGGTACGGTGCCGTAAGCTACGCCGAGGGCATCAACCGGGCGCTGTTCCTGATGGCCGAGACCGATTTTCATTACTACTTCGTAGACGCCGACGTGCCGCAGGCGCACGCCTATCTCAAGCACCTGCGCCACGACCGTCAGCTCATGCCGCCCGCGGGCGTCATACTCCTCACGGGCAACCGCGACGAGGACTGCGAGGCCTGGTCCGTGGACATGTTCATCAACAGGGAAAGCGCTCCGGGCGAGCTGCCGTACGTGTTCTCGCACCTACGGGCCGAAGACCGGGAGCCCGCCAACGTGCTGCGCCTGGCGGAGTACGGCCCGGCCGAGGGGGAGCCTTCCCCCCGGGACGAGCCAGCCGCGGAACCAGCGGCGGAACTCGAGGATGCGGAGGCCCGCGACGTCGACCCCCGCGATTTCTTCGGCCGGGACACCGGCGGTGAAAGGGAGAACGCTCAGGCGTGCGGTGAAGCACCTTCCCGGAGATCCGCATTCGCATTCACTCACGAGCCCGCCGGCCGTCCGCCGGGGAACGCAAGCCGGCACTGGGCGAAGGTCGCTGCCATGGCGCTCCTTGTGGTCTGCGTAGGCTTCTGGGCGTTCGCATGGGGGCCGCTCAAGAAGCAGCCCGTCAGAAAGCAGGCGGCCTCGGCCGGTCGCAAGACGCCGAAGGCCGGTTCCTCCGGGGGCGGCGTTCTTTTCAGCGTTCCCGGCGGATACGGCTCCCAATCCCCACCTGCTGCCGCGCAGCCCGCCACCGCGCCGGCCTCGCCAGGCAGCACGGCACTCGCTGGAGAGAAGTCCCCGGCGAACGACCCCGTCTCGCCGCAGCCGGCAGCGAGGCCGGACACTCCGCCGCCCGAGGCGGAGCCTGCGCCGGCGAGGGAGAACCGGGCGCCCAGCGTCAGCATCTCCGGCCCCACGCAGGTCGTGCACGGTGAGACGGCGACTTACACAGCGTCGGCCTCAGACCCCGACGGCGACGCGGTGTCGCTGAGCTGGACCGTGAAGGTTATGTGCTGGAGCACCCCCGGGCTTTACCGTCTGTCGGTCACCGGAACCGACAGCAGAGGAGCTTCCTGTGGAGGCGAGATCAGCGTCCGTGTCATCTGAGCGGACGGGTTAGGAGAGTAGACGATGAAGACGGGAAAGGGACTGTTGGCGCTCGGCCTGGCCGGCGCGATAGCCGCCGCTGTGGCGGTCTCGCTGGCGCTCGTTCCCCGGGTGGCCAGCGCTTATCCGCTGGGCTGGACCCTGCAGAGGACGGTGGTCGGCGGCGACGCCGCGGCCTGCGACGTTGCCGCGTACGGGCCGCACGTATGGGTGACATGGAGGACCGCGAGTACCGGCGCCGTTTACGTGAGGCACTCCGCGGACCGGGGGGTTCGCTGGGACGGGGCGGTCTGCCTGGATAACGGAGCGTATGAAAACGGGGACCCCTCGGTATCGGTGGGTTCCACCACCGGGCACCTGGTGTACGTGATGTTCGGCGGGAAGCGAGACGGCGGGGGCTACTACCAGCTCCAGCTGTACAAGGGATCCTCATGGGGCGCCTCCTGGAGCAGGACTTACGTGTCCGGCGGCGCCGAAAACAAGCAGCAGGCCGACACCGCGCGTGCCCCGTCCAGTAACACCATCTTTTATACTTACACCAGCGACGCCTCCGGCGTGGCGGAGGTGTACTGGGGCAAGATCTCCATCGACGGCACGGTGCTGCCGGGGACCAGGAGGAGCTCCGACGACGGCATCGCCAGCAGCCAGCCGGCCATCGCCGCCAACGACTACGCGAACGCCATCATCGTCTGGAAGGACGACGCCGGGGACGGCTACAACCGCTCCCACCTGCTGGAGTGCCACACCGGCGACGGGGGGTCAAGCTGGGTCCGCCGTCACATCCCCGACGCCGACAACGAGCCTTCCTACAGGCTGACGTGCCCCGCCGTAGCCTGGGACATCAACGCTATCGTCGTCACCTGCGTGGGACAGCGCGTGAGCGACTCGACGTACTTCGTGGGCCGCTTCAACTGCACGACGATGGGATACAACTGGTCGCCGGATAATGTTGAGGACAGCGTGTATCAAGAGACAATGAAGGCATCTTGTTATCCTTCCGTTACTGGCCGCTTCTCTGCGGATGTTTTCTACAAGAACAGCTCAAGCAGGCTTTCCCAGCATGGAACCGCGAACGACGTGCTGGGCGCCGTGACGGTGGGCTCGGGCTGGCACGTGATCTCGGCCACCTCCGCCGATTTCGGCTCCGACGGCGCGGTCGATTATTTCGCCGCCGTTGCCGCCGACGGCAAAGTGTATCTTCGCCGCAAGGACTCCGTGGCGCCGGCCGCGGACGTCACCACCCCCGCGTTCAACGGGAGGGCGCCGGTCCACGCCAGGGCGGACTTCCCGGTGGAGTGCCGGGGCGCCGCCGACGATTTCGCAGTCGATGGGACGGATATCAAGACGAATATATCCTTCCATGTGGGCATGGAGAGCGTCACATATTTCTTTTCGAAGGATGAGAGCGTTTGGGCGGGGTTGCCATGTGCTAGTGGAAGCAATGTAGTGAAAGACCCGCCGTATGCTGCGACCGTCAATACCGAGAGTCTCAACCAGAAAAGGATCAAGATCAAGGCGGTTGGCAAGGATTCGGCGGGCAACACGAGCGAATACGTCACCCCGGGCTGGATTTACATCGACAAGAACCCTCCGATAAGCCGGCTTTCGGTGGAAGGGATGAAGGGCGACAACGGCTTCTACCGTTCTGACGCTCGAGTGAGCATCAACTGCGGGGATTACACCTTCGATCACTCTGAGTACGCCATCGAGAACCTCGACACCGGGATGAAAGACGGCAACTGGACCAACTATTCGAAGCCGTTCACGCTCGGTGAAGGCCACTGGAAGGTCCATTACCGCTCAACCGACAGGGCGGGGAACGTGGAGGTCATGAAGACGGGCCTGGTCAACGTGGACAGGACGCCGCCGGCGTGCGCGGTGGTAAGACCGTCCAGGGACACCATTCAGACAGGGTATTACTCCGACGAGGCTTTCAGGATCAACGGCACCGGCACGGACGCCAACGGACTGTCCCGGGCCGCCATCTACGTCGACGGCGTCAAGAAGTACGAGACGACCAGCGCTTTCAACATGGCCTACACCTGGAAGCTCGCCGGCGTGGCCGAGGGGGTCCACAACATCACCGTGGAGGCCAGGGACCGCGCGGGCAATCAGGGCAGAACCTCGAAGAACGTCTTCGTCGGCAACGTCGCCAGGGACTGGTACTTCGCCGAGGGCAACACCCTCCCGGAGTTCGACGAATGGCTCTGCGTCCTCAACCCCGGGGACCGGCCGGCCAGGTACCAGCTCTCGTTCATGCTCGACAACGGGGAGGTGCGCACTTACGAGCGCTCCATGAACCCCCGCCAGCGCGACACGGTCAAGGTCAAGGACTACATCGGGGAGGCGCGCACCGGAGTCTCGGTGAGAATACACTCGGACAACCAGGGTGTCATCGCCGAGCGCCCGATGTATTTCGTCTACAAGAACGGCGTCCCGGGCTACTCCTGGAAGGGCGGGCACAACGTCATGGGCATCAACGTGCTGCAGAAGGAGTGGTACTTCGCCGAGGGCACCACCAGGTTCAACGACTCCGACAACAACGCCTTCGAGGAGTGGCTGACGATCCAGAACCCCTCCGATTCCCGGGCCGCGACGGTTACCGTCACGTACATGCTGGCCACCGGCCAGAACGTCCGCAAAGTCTACTCGGTGGCGCCGCACTCCAGGTACACCGTAGAGGTCGCCGGTGACGTGGGGGTCAACCAGGACGTCTCTGCCAGGCTGGTGTCCGACGTGCCGATCGCGGTGGAGCGCCCGATGTACTTCAACTACCACGGCTTCGCAGTCGACGGCAGCAACGTGGTGGGGGCGACGGGCCCGAGCACCTCGTGGTCTTTCGCCGAGGGGTGCACGAGGCCCGGTTTCCAGGAGTGGCTGACTATCCAGAACCCCAACGGCGTTCCCGCGACGTGCCGGATAAAGTACCTGACCGGCGCCGGCAGGGTGACCGACATGACCAGGGAGGTCCGGCCGAACAGCCGCGAGACGGTGGACGTGCTGGCCCACGTGGGCGACAACCAGGACGTTTCCATCAGGATGGAATCCGACGTGCCGGTCATCGCCGAGCGGCCGATCTACTACATCTACGGGATGGACTCCGGCAAGAACTGGTGCGGCGGCGATTCGGTCGTGGGAAACCCGGCGCCCAGCGCCTCCTATTTCCTGGCCGAGGGCACCACGATCTCGAACTTCGACACGTACTACACGTTCATGAACCCCAGGGACGACAGGCCCTGCCGCGTGTCCGTCGAGTACATCTTCGGGGACGGGTCAACCCACAGGGCCGAGTACCTGATCAGCCCCCACTCCAGGCTTACGGTCAACGTCCGCGACGCCATCGCCAGGGAGGCTCACGTCAGCGGCTCGATATCGGCCGACTTTCCGGTGGTCATGGAGCGCCCGATGTACTTCAACTACGGGCAGGGGATAACCGGGGGCCACGACGTCAACGGCTACGGGCTCGACTGAGTCCCGGGGACCCGGGCGCAGGGCCCCCGCGTACGCGCAAGTCCCGGGGAACACCCCGCCGCGCGGAAAGCTCCCCGGCTTCGGGCCCCGCGCCGGCGGCGTCAGCGAGACCGGCGCCATCTGCGGGAAAGCACGCAGCGCCGCCTCCAGCTTCGAGGGGTCGGTCGCCTGAAGAGCAAGCGTCGTGTTCCCGCTCATGCCGCAGTAGAACGTCACACCGTCCGCCCTGAAGGCGTACGAGGCAGGGGTTTCACCGAGTTTCTCGAGCTTCGCGCCGAAGCGCCCTTTCAGCAGCCGGGGGTACTCGTCGAAGAACACCCGCGCGTCGCCGGCCTCCTGCCACACCGTCTGCATGGGCAGGACGTAGTTCTTCCCGGGCCCCTGGTAGTAGTCGAACTCGTTGCCCGCCCACCCGTCGCCGACGTCCGCCCCGGTGGCCTCGGTGGTGAACTGCTCGAACCATACCCGGAAATCCCATTCGCCGAGAGTGTCGGTGTTGACGTTCTTCCAGCCTTTCCCGAGCGAGTTCTCCAGGTCCGGGAGGTCCAGCTCGACCGGCGGCCGCTTCCCGCTCAGGAACTCCTCGGGGTGAAGGATCTGCCTGGTGCTCATCGGGGGGTCTCGAAACGCGCCGTCCACTGTCGCAACGGAGCCGCCGGTGTCCTCTTTTATCGCGGACACGAACGCGTAGCCCGCGTCGTACGGCAGGAGAAGGCCCTTGCGGATATAAGGGGGCGCCCGGTCCAGCTCGGGGGACTCGGTCTTCGACGCCTCCCGCTGCATCTTGATAAGGTCCGCGGCGCTCACGTACGCCTTCGCGTACGCGTACATGGTGTCCGTGGCGTCGCCTTCTATCAGGCACTGCACCGCGGTATCCCGGTCGCTGTCGTACGCCTCGTCCTCGAGCGGCGGTTTTTCCAGGTCGAAGGTCTGGTCCTGGAGGGCGTGGCACACTTCGTGCGACATGGTTATCTCATCGAAGGCGCCTGAAAGCACTTTCCCCTTGACTATCGTGATCTGCTTGGTCTCGGTGTCGTAAGTGCCGGCGATCTGTTCGGTGAGCACGGCGGTGATTATGTCGGAGAGGCTGTCGTCCGGAGCCAGCAGCCCCAGCGCCTTGAGCACCTTCTCGTTGGCGAGGGTCTGGCGGACCGATTCGTCCTCGAGTGACGACTGGAGAAGCTGGTATTTCACCAGGCCTTCGGAGGCCTCGACGAGGGGCACGTCCTTTTTGAGCGGCAGCCCGCGGAGCCTGGAGGTGCGCCGCTTGATTTGTTCGAACTTCGCGGAATGTATCTTCCTGCCGCTCGTCGCGAGGTCCACGCTGGTCTTGTTGTGGAGCAGCTCGTCAAGGGTGAACGGCTTGAAGGACAGGTCCGGGGTCGACCACGTGCCGGGGCGCCGAGGCCCGGCCGTCATCCATACGGCGATGAACATCGTGCCCGCGACTATCAGGAGCACCATGACCGCCATTGCCGCGAGCCCTTTTTTCACGCCCTCGGTACCTCCGGTTGCCGAAGACCCGCCTGTTAATCGCTATAATGATATCCCAGCAGGCGGAAACGGGGTAAAAGGTGGCCAGGACGACTGCAGAGTATTCCGGCGGGAGCGCTCCGCGCCCCGGCAGGTGGAGCACGGAGAGGAACCGCCGCCCGTGCGGGGTCGGCGCGCTGGCGCTGGCAGCTCTTGTGGCGCTGCCTCTCGCTCTGGTCGCGGGGGGAGGTTGCGGGAACGGCGGGGCTGTGTCCAGGTTCAACAAGCACGCCAACGAGGTTCTTGCCGAGCTCAATAACGCGAAGATAGCCATGAGGGCGGACTGGCTCAAGCCGCTTTCCGAGCAGGGGGACATCGAAGAGACCCTTGCGGGCTTCAGGAAGGCGCTCGCCGTCTGCCAGGAGAAGCTTGATTCGACCGACAGCCCCGAGGTGGCGCGGCCTCTCAACGACCTGATGAGCAAGGCGGTCAACTCCGGCAGGGTACTGGCGGACCTTGCCGCGCCTTACGCCGAGTTTGTCGCTGTGACGGCGCCTCTGGCGAAACAGGCCTCGGACATCGTCGTCCAGCTTCAGGCCCTGAACAAGAGCCAGTACGTGCCGTCCACCGTGGCCAACCTGGCGGAGAAGGCCGGGAAGCTCGAGGCCGCCGTCTACACCCTGCCTCCCAACGCCGCGTTCCAGGACGCGACCGAGACGTTCAAGGAGTTCGCGACCGGGATGGTCAAGAGCCTCACCAGGGCGCAGGAGGTGCTCGGAGAGGTTCCGACGTACGTGCCCGAGGATGAAAGGCGTTCCGGGCGGGACGAAGAGGAGGGCGACGCGGAATCGCCCGAGGAGGCCGTCAACCGCGAGAACCTCAGGCAGATCAAGAAGATCGAGCCCCACGTCGAGCCGGTCGTCGAAAAGTGGGGGCGCCTGGAAGGGAAGATCGGCGCCGAGCTCGCACGGGCGCGGGTACAGATGGGCATAGAAGGCAAGATGGCCGAAGTGGAGGGGTACATCGGGCAGGCCGTCCGGCAGATTCAGATGCTGGGGAAGAAGTACGGGTAACCGGAGCGGCTGCGCCCGGCCCGCCGACCGCCGGAGGTCCGTCCGGCTGCCGGCATGGTGAAGGAAGAGCGGACCGCGGCTCAGCCGGCTGCGGCGCCGCCGGTGAACCGCGGCTCACGTCGGGGGTGTCGGCATTGACTGTCATCGAGAATATCGCAGGCTGGTCTTCCGGTCTCAGGGCGGAAGAGGTTCCGGGAAGAGTGTTCGACATCGCGCGGGACCAGGTGTTGTCGGTCATGGGAGCCGTTCACGCAGGCGCGGGGTGCGCCGGCGGCAGGTCCGTCATCGACGCCGCGGAGACCATTGGCGGGGAGGGGCCCTGCGGCATGTACCCCGGCGGGGATGGCGGCCCGATGTTGAACGCTATACTGCGTAACGCCTCGCTGGCGATGGCCCTCGACTACGACGACTACCTCTTCCTCGGGCACACCGGGCACAGCGCGGTCTGCGTCCCCCTCGCCGTAGGCGAAGCGGTGGGGGCGGATGTGGACACTGTCCTGCTGGCCCAGGTCGCGGCCAACGAGATCGGGGGCAGGCTGGGCGCCTCCGTCGTCCTCGGCCCGCACAACGGCCAGATGTGGGCTCATATCCACCTGCTGGGGGCCGCCGCGGCCGCCTCGAGGGTGCTGGGCCTCGACGGGGAGAGAACGGCGAACGCCATGAGCATCGCTCTGGCCGAGCCGGTGTACGCGCTGTTCCCGGGGTTCATGGGCCCGCAGTCGAAGCTGCTGGTGGCCTCCGTTCCGTCGGTCACGGGCACGCTCGCGGCGTTCCTCGCCGCCGAGGGCATGACCGGGCCCCGGGCGATTCTCGAGGACCCGCACGGTTTCTGGTCGCACTTCTCGTTCGTCCCGCTGCCGTTCATGATGACCGGGCTGGGGAGCGCCTGGGTAACGGATACCATCGCCTTCAAGGCATACCCGGGGTGCGCCTACATCGACACCGCCATGGACGCCCTGTTCGACGTCCTGGAACGGTTCGCCGTGGAGAAAGGCAGGCCCGTTGAGCCCGCGGAGGTGAAGGAGGTGAGGGTCGAGGCCAGCCTGCTCACCGTTGCCATGAACGCGATGGCCGGCGGTTACATGGACACCGCCAGGCTTTCGCCCACCAACATCAACTTCTCGCTTTCCGTGAGCGTCGCGATAGGCCTCCTCGCCGGGCGCCTGACCGGCGCCGAGCTGACTGACGAGTACCTCGAGGAGAACCGGCGGGAGATACTTTCGCTGGCCTCGAGGGTGAGCCTCGAGCACAGCGCGGGGTTGACCGTGCGGTTCATCAGAGCGATCGACGAGGCGGTGGACCTGGAGGCGATGCTGGCGGAGCTCGACTGGCGCACGCTCCTGGGTGCGCGGCACGGCCTGAGAAGGCACATGAGGAGTGTCGCCACGATGGGCCTGCGCGAAACGCTGGATGCCTGGCGGGACCTGGACCTGGAGGACAGGACCTTCCTCAAGAGCCTCGTGTCCCTCTCGGGGTTCTTCCGCGCCGCCCCCGGTTACGACCTCGGGCGAAGCAGGCTCGAGGACCTGCGCATGCCCTTCGGCGCCCGGGTGCACCTGACGCTGCGCGACGGCACCCTGCTCGAGGCGGAGAAGCACATCCCGAAGGGAGGGCCCGGCGATCCGGGGAGGTCCGGGGTCGCCGCGGACAAGTTCGTCAGGGAGTCTTCCCCCTACCTCGGCGAGGACGGCGCGAAAGAGGCCGTCGGGGCGATCCGGGCCTGCGGAGAAGGCGCCCTCTCCGATATCCGGGGCGCGCTCACCCCCGGGGCGCTCACCCCCGGGAAGTAGAGGACGCGCCATCCGGACGGTCTCCCGGGACAGCGCCGACCGGGCCGTCCGGAGCGGAATGCGGGGCGCGGGGAAGGTCGAGCGCGGAGGAGGACCATGGTTCGCAGGAAGTGGCACATCGACGCGGCGCTGCGTTTCTGGAGGCTCACCCACTGGGCGAAGCGCCTCGGGCGCTACGCGCCGTTCAGCCGCCTGGCCGCCCCGGTGGCCTCAGAGGATTCCTTCAAGGCTTCTTTTGTCCCCGTCGATGAATTCATCGAGATCCCCCCGAGCTCCGTCGCGCCGAAGCAACTGCTGGTCGACTACGTGACCAGGGCGGCACACCGGACGATAATCCACGAGTGCGCCTGCCGTGCCGGCGAGGGCTGCCGGAGCCACCCGGTGGACCTGGGCTGCATCCTGCTGGGCGAAGGTGCCCGGGACGTGCATCCCGACGTCGGCAGGAGCGCCAGCGTCCAGGAGGCGCTCGAGCACATCGAGCGCGCGCTCGACAGCGGTCTCCTGCCGCTGGTAGGGCATATCCGGATAGACACGGTTATCTTCGGCATCAAGGATTTCTCGCGGTTCCTGACGGTCTGCTTCTGCTGCCGGTGCTGCTGCGTGGTGCGCTCGGAGATGGGCGGGCTCGTCGACGCCTACCCGCGGAGCCTGGTGAAGCTCGAAGGGATCCATGTCGAAGTCGGGGAAGGCTGCGCGGGGTGCGGCGTGTGCGTGCCGGTCTGCCCGGTGGGAAACATCACCCTCGATGGTCCAACCGCCCGCATCGGGGACAGGTGCCTGGGGTGCGGCACGTGCGCCCGGGTGTGCGAACGCGGCGCGATCGAGGTGAGGATCGAGCCCGGCGCCGACTACCAGCGTGAGCTGGCCAGGCGGATCGAGGCGGGGGTGGACATCGGCTGAAGCCGTCCTTCGCGCCAGGGCGCCCGAGGCCCTTCACCTCGTCCGGTCCAGATCCTCCAGCTTTTCGACGGTCTCCCTTATCAACCAGTCGGGAGTGGAAGCCCCTCCGGTGACGCCGGCGCGCCGGGCTCCTTCGAGCCACTCGCGGCGTATCTCCTCGGGGTCTTCGATGAGATAGGTCGCCACCCCGACGCCCTCGCAGGTACGGGCGAGCTCGGCGGTGTTGCTGGAGTCCCGGCCTCCGACGACGAACATCACGTCCACCCTGCCGGCGACTTCCCGCGCTTCTTCCCTGCGGCGCGAGACGGACTCGCAGATAGTGTCCCTGACGGTGAGACGCCCCGAGAAAGGCTCCAGCGCCTCGATCACCTGCTCCAGGCGGTCCCGGGGAACGGTCGTCTGGCATACAATGCCGACGGGCCCGGGGATGTCGGCGTGAGACGCGGCCCAGCGTGCGGCTTCGGCGGCGTCCTGCAGGACGGTCACCTCGCCCCCGGCGCGCCCCACGATCGAGCGGACCTCCGGGTGGCGGGCCGAGCCCAGGACCAGGACGTTGTGCCCGCTCTCGAAGAGCTCGCGGGCGGCCGCCTGGGCCCTCTCGACGGTGGGGCAGGTCGCGTCGACGAGCCTGGCGCCCAGGGATTCGAGCTTCTCCTGGCTCGCGGTGTCGATACCGTGGGACCTGACCACGACCGTCGCCTCCCGCAGGTCGGGCAGCTCCTCACCGTCGGGGTCCAGCACCCCCAGCCCGAGCATCGCCAGCCGCCTGACCACTTCGGGGTTGTGGATGAGCGGTCCGACCGAGTAACACCGGCTTCTGTCACCGAACAGTGTTTTCTCGGTTATCCGGAAAGCCCTGTCCACGCCGGGACAGAACGACGCGTCCGTAGTGACCTCGATTTCCAGCGCCATGACTCCAATGTAATGCAAAGACGTGGCAAATGACAGTAGAATTGGGCAGGGACACTCTGAAGACGGTACCGGGGGCGCGCCATGAGATACGTGAGGATATTCCGTTTGAAATCGACTCTCATATACCTGTTCCCGTTCGTCCTGGCTCTCTCAGTCGGCGTGCAGCAGACCAACCAGGGGACCGCGAGGCCGGTATCTTACACGTGGTACACGGTGCTCTTCGCTTACCTCGCATACTTCTGCGGCTCGTTCTTCTCCAGCACGTTGAACTTCTACGCCGACGTTCCCGCGGACCGCCTGCACGACGGTCTCTACAAGGACCAGGACATCTCCAGGCAGCCGTTCGTGACCGGCGAGCTGGGCAGGCGCCACGCGTACGCAGTTTTCGCGGTGACCGGGGCGGGCTGTATCGCCTTCTCGCTGCTGGTCAACTTGAAGTTCGCGGCTTTCATGCTCGGGGCGGTCCTCCTGCTGGGAGTGCTCTACTCGCACCCATGGTTCCGCTTCAAGGAGAAGCCCGTGCTGGACATCGTCACCAACGCCACGGGGGCCGTCCTCATACTCGTCGCGGGGATGTCCGTGGTGTCGAAGGACTATCCGCCGATGATCCCGATGCTGTTCGGCTGGCTGTTCTCCTCGGCGATGTACATGCCCAGCGTTGCGAACGACGTCCCCTTCGACGAGGCGGCGGGGTACCGGACGTCCGGGGTGGTCTTCGGGCAGCGGAGGCTGGTGCTCGCCATGTTGCCGGCCGTCGCGCTGATGGTGCCCGTGGGCGTCTGGGGCGCGCTCTCGACGGCCCTCAACTGGCAGTACAGGCTTTTCTGCCTGCTGGGCACCGTGGCGGCGGTGATGGCCACGGCGACCGTCTGGTTGCTTTACAACCCTCCCCACATCGAGTTGAACCCCGATTTGTACCTGGTGCCGCTGGCCGGTCTGCTCCTGTTCTATTTCGTGGTCAGCATAGTGGGGATGGCATAGGCGATGGCCCGGCTTCACAAGTACTGGGTTCTCCTGAAGATCAAGATCTCGCTGGCGTATTTCTTCCCCCTGGCGTTCGGCTTCACAGTGGCGGCCGACGCCGACCCGGGCATCGCGTGGTGGAAACTGCCCGCGGGTTTCGTGGCGTACTTCTGCGCGTCTTTCTTCGCCAGCACCATGAACTTTTACGCCGACGTAGAGGCGGACAGGGAGTACGGGGGGCCCTTCAAGGACATGGACCTCAAGGAGCAGCCGTTCGTCAAAGGGGAGATGGGCAGACTCGAGACCTGGCTCGCCCTTTCCATATCGCTCGCCGGGTGCGTCGGTCTGTCTCTGGCGGTGAACCACAGGTTCGCGATATTCATCGTCTCCTTCACCGTGGTGGTCGGGCTGCTGTACAGCCATCCCCTGTTCAGGCTCAAGGCCAGGCCGGTGACCGACATCCTGGTGAACGTTGCGGGAATGGGTTTCACGCTCCTGGCGGGTCTTTCTTTCAGCGTGAGCTACCTGCCGCCGGTGCTCTTCCTGGTGTGGGGCGGCCTGTTCGTCACCGTCGTCTACATACCCACGGTGGTGAACGACGTTCCCTTCGACGAGGCGGCGGGGTACCGGACGTCCGGTGTCGTCTTCGGCGCCTCCAGGTTGCTCTACTCGACGGTGCCCCTGGTCGCGGCGATGGTGCCCATCGGGGTCCTGGTGGCTCTCGACACTTCCGCCGCCTGGCAGTACAGGTTCGCCACCGGGGCGGGTACCCCCCTGGCCGTCGCCGGGGTCGCGGTAATCCTGTACCTGTGGCGCCCGCCGAGGGTGGAGTTCAACCCGGAAATCGTGCTCGTTCCCATGGACTTCGCTATTGCAGGGCTTGTCGCTTACGGCATCGTCCGCATTGTCCGCGGCTGAGCCGCCGGAGGAAGGCGTTCCACAGGGCGTCGCCGCCGGAGTTAGTCCAGGGGCCGGCCGGCGCTCCAATTGAACGGCCGGACCGTTTCTGAAATACTGATTTCGTTCTGCCGTCCGCCCGGAGGGTGATTATTTTGACAATGCCACTGGAAGGCATGCGCGTACTCGATCTCACGCGGCTGCTGCCGGGTCCTTACTGCACCGTGCTTCTCGCCGACATGGGGGCGGACGTCCTCAAGGTCGAAGACACCGCGGGAGGGGACTACCTGCGGTTCAACCCGCCCATTGCCGCCTCCGGCATGAGCATCCACTTCCACGTACTGAACCGGAACAAGCGGAGCATCGCGCTCGACCTCAAGCGCAGGGAGGGGCGCGAACTTCTGCTGGAGCTTGCGGGCGGGTGGGCCAACGTGCTGGTGGAGCAGTTCAGGCCCGGCGTTATGGAGCGCCTCGGGGTAGGCTACGAAACCGTGAGGGAAGCGAACCCTTCTATCGTGTACTGCTCCATCACCGGCTACGGGCAGGACGGGCCGTATCGCGACGCGCCCGGTCACGACATCAACTACCTCGGTTACTCCGGGGTCCTGGGAACGACCGGGTCCCCGGACGGCCCCCCGGTTCTCTGTGGAGTGCAGATAGCGGACCTGGGGGGCGGAGGCATGTTCGGCGCGCTCTCCATACTCATGGCCTACGTCCACGCCCTGGGGACCGGCGAGGGCCAGCACGTGGACGTGTCGATGATGGACGGCAGCCTCTCCTGGCTCACGATCAACACCGGGGAACTGCTAACCGGCGGACCTCCCCCGGCAAGGGGTTCACAGCTCCTCTGGGGGGCAACGCCCTGTTACAACGTCTACGAGGCCGCCGACGGTTGCATGGCCGTGGGAGCCATCGAAGGCAAGTTCTGGAAGCGGCTCTGCGAGATCCTGGGACGCCCGGAATACGCCGGGGAGCAGTTCTCCTTCGACAAGTTCGACGAGATGTTCGCGTGGCTGCGCGGGGAGTTCGCGCGCAAGACCCGTTCCGAGTGGATGGAGGTGTTCGCCGGCGAGGACGCGTGCGTGACGCCCGTCCTCGACCTGGACGAGGTCCCCGGAGACCCGCAGGTCGCGCATCGCGGGATGATGCCCGAGGTCGAAGATGCCAAGCTGGGGAAGACGAGGACTATTGGAATACCCTTCAAGTTCTCGGGCACCCCGGGGCGGATCCGCCGCTCGGCGCCCTCCATGGGTGAACACACCGACGAGGTCCTGGAGATGCTCGGCTGCTCGGAGGACGAGGTCGCGCGGTTGCGGCAGGAGGGCGTCGTCCGTTAGGCGCGCCCTGTCCGGACCGCGAAAAAGCGGAGAGAAGTGGGAAGTGAACGACGCCTTCTGCGGGTGAGGTGAAGATGCGGGATTCGACGAAGAGGCTGTCCAAGCTGTTGGGGACGGAGAACGCGGAGGCCGCGGTCCACCTCTGCATGTACCTCCGCTACATACCCCATTACATCTATCACATGGGCAAGAGGACCGGGCTGGTCCAGAAGAAGCCGCAGGGGGAAATACCCCCCGAAGCGGAGGAGATGCTCGAGATCTACGCCAACAAGGTGCTGCGCGAGATAGTCGCCGTCGAGACCTCCACCTACCATGGCAAGGTGGTGCCGCTGGAGCACGCCGAGGCGCTCGTCACAGTCGAGGAAGATATCGAGATCAGGGACCTCTCCGAGTCGATCATCCCCTACCCGATAGCCCGCGACATCGTGCTCCAGGACCCGCTGAACATAGCGGTCTTCGACTGTGCCTGCCGCTCGCTCCAGGAGGACCCGTGCCTCCCGCTTGGCGTCTGCCTCGTGGTCGGCGAGCCGTTCGCTTCTTACGTCGTGGAACACGGGGTCGCGAACGCCAGGAGCGTAACCTCCGAGGAAGCCGTGGAGATACTCAGGGCGGAGCACAAGAGGGGGCACGTGCACGGCGCCTACTTCAAGGATGTGGCCGACGGGCGGTTCTACGCGATATGCAACTGCTGTTCGTGCTGCTGCCTGGGAATGCAGGCGTGGAACAAGATGCGCCTGCCGATGGTATGCGCCAGCGGGTACTGCGCGGCGGTGAGCGAGGAGTGCACCGGGTGCGGCGACTGCGAGGAGATCTGTCCGTTCGAAGCGATCGTGGTCGAGGACGTGGCGGTGGTCGATGAAGAGAAGTGCATGGGATGCGGGGTGTGCGAGGGGGCCTGCGAGGCCGGGGCCATCGGCCTGCGGCTCGATCCCACGAAAGGGGAGCCCCTGGACATCAGGAAGTTGCTGGAGGACCGGAGGAGATGACGGACCCCGGCGGCTCCAGACGCTGGGGCTCGGAATGATTGTGAGGAGACATGGCTGAGGAAGAGCAGGCGCCGCGGCGCGGGGGCAGGCCGCCGCGGAGCATGGTCCTCAAGGCGGTCGGCGCGGCCGCCGGAAAGGTGATGTCCAACGAGGAGATGATATCCGGCACCCTGTCCACCCTGTCCCCGAGGGTCCTGGCCGACGCCATCAACGAGAACCCCGAGTTCTACGCGCGGCTGCTCGGCGAGCTCTCCACCGACGTCATCGCCAACACGGTCAACGAGAACCCGGAGTTCCTCGAGGAACTGCTCAGCCGGCTCGACCCGGTGGTGCTGGCCCGCGCTTCCGGCGGAAACCCGGAGTTCGCCATCGACTACCTGCGCAACCTCGACCCTCGGTTCATCGCCGGCGTGGTCAACGAAACTCCCGAGTTCATGGTCGCGGTCACCAACTTCCTGGACCCCGAGACGTTCGCCCGCATCGCGAACGGCGCGATGGGCTGGGTGGCGAAGCTCCTGCAACACCTGGACCCCGCGGCCGTCGCGGCGGTCGTCAACGAGAACGCGGACTGGGCCGCGCAGGTCCTCGAGCGGTACGACCACAGCTTCGTGAGCGAGGTCATCGAGCGGAACCGCGACTGGATGGTCGGCCTTTTCGGGGTGCTGGACCCGGCGGTTTTCGCCGGCATCTTCAACGCCTGCCCGGAGTTCACCCTGGGGGTGATGAAACACCTTGACCGTTCGCTGCTTGTTGATATCATCCAGGGTGGGGTCGAATCAGGGGCATACGACGGCATGGTGTTCGTCATGGACGTCGAACTGCCGGGGCTGGGCTCCTACGAGGGATGCAGGGTCAGCCTGAAAGGCGCCCGGTTCGAGGGTTCCTGAGAAGGAGGAGCGGGTGTACTTCGCTTCGAACACGGTCATGGTGATAGCGCTGGTGGCCTCCGGGGTGCTCGTGTGGCTCTTCTGCGCGTTCAGCGCGGCCGCCCAGGCCCGATCGAACGGGGAGAGCTACAACCTCTGGCTACTCATCGGCCTGGTGACGGGCCCCCTGGGCCTGCTCTTCGCCTGGCTCTACTTCCGGTTCTCGGGTGAGCGCTACCGCAGGATAAGGCACGGGGCCGGCCGCCAGTACGACATGCCGGAGATCATCGAGTGCCCGGGCTGCCGCCAGTCGGTGCCGTCGGGCTTCCACACCTGCCAGTTCTGCGGCACGCCGCTGCACGGGAAGCGCCGGTAGGCGCCGGGGCGCCGCGCCCGCGCCCTGTCGCGGGGCTTTGTTATAATCTCTGCTGGTGGCGACTTACGGGCGTACGACCGTACCGCGCCTTTCGAACTGGCGGGCTCGCATGTCATTGAAGATCCTTCATACGGCCGACGTCCACCTGGGGGCGAAGTTCCTCGGGTTGGGGCGCAAGGGCGAACACCAGCGGGAGCAGCTCCTCCAGGCTTTCGACGAAGCGGTCAACCTGGCGATCCGTGAAAAGGTGGACCTATTCCTCGTCGCCGGCGACCTCTTCGACAGCCCGGCCGTCTCCAGGTCCCTGCTGGCGCGGGTGGCGTACCGCGTACGCGACCTGGGAGCCGTGGGGATACCGGTCCTGGTGTCCCCGGGTACGCACGACCCGTACGGAGAAAGGTCAATCTGGCGCGCGCCCGAGCTCGCGGGCATAGAGAGCCTGACCGTCTTCGAGAGCGAGGAGATGCTGCCGGCGAGTTTCCCCGAGCTCGACTGCGTGGTCTACGGCAACGCCAACGTCAAGCCGTTCGCCAATAAATACCCCCTCGCGCGACTGGAGCCGAACGCTGATGCGCGGTGGAAGGTGGGCATGCTCCACGCCAGTTTCGAGATCCCCGACGTGATCGACGACACATACGTCGTCACCGCCGAACAGGTCCGGGCCTGCGGGCTCGATTACCTGGCGCTCGGCCACTACCACTCGCTCTCCGACAGGTCCGAAGGAGGGGTCGGCGCCTTCTACCCGGGGAGCCCCGAGATGGTCAGGATGCAGAAAGGCGATTTCGGGTACGTCCTGTTGGTCGAGTTCGACGACGGCGTCACCGTGGAGTCGGTCACGGTCGGCAAGCGCATTTACGAAGAGCTCACCGTGAAAGCCGAAGACGCCGGCGCGGCAGGCATGGCCGCGATGATCGAGTCCCGCGCCGACGTCAACAAGGTTCTGAGGATCTTCATCGAAGGGGTGAGGAAAGGCCCCTTCCCCGACATCGACGATCTCGTCGCTTCCCTGTCAGATCACTTTTTCGACATCTCCTGCGTGGACAGGTCGTGGCCGGCCCCGTCGGACCTGGAGCCGTCCTCGTACCCGGAAGGTTCGGCGGCCCGGCACTTCCTGGGGGTCCTCAAGAGGAGGCTCGAGGACGCCACGGATTCCGAGAAGGAGGAGATCATCGACGCCATGCAACTGGGGCTGACCTATCTCGACGGGGGGGACGCGCCGTGAAGTTCGAGAGGCTCCATCTCGTCAACTTCAGACGGTTCTCCGACCGGGAGCTCCTGTTCGCCCCGGGCCTCAACCTGATCAGGGGCCCCAACGAATCGGGTAAGTCGACGATCGTGCAGGCGCTGATGGCCGTGCTCTTCGAAAGGCCCGCCGCCTCGAGCGCGCGGTCCCGTTTCCACCGGCGTTGGGGCGCCGAAGTGGAGCCCCGCCTCGAACTGGATTTCAGCGACGCCGGCGGCGGATACCACCTGGTCAAGGACTTCGGCGAGAAGAAGGTCCTCCTCCAGACGCCGGATCGAAGCAGGGCGCTGAGCGGCGCCAAGGCGGTGGACGCGAGAGTGGCCGAACTGCTGGGCTTCAGGGATTCCGGCCAGTACCTGCGGACGGCCTGCGTCACCCACGACCAGATGATGAGCCTCGGGGAAGACGCCAGCGCCAGGAAGCTCGCGGCGATGCTCAGGGAAGTCGTCGTGGGCGGCCGTGAGAACGCCCGGATGGAAAAAGCGGCGCGGGCGATGTCCGCCGAGCTGGACGAGCTGAAGCGCGGCATGGAGCGGCCCACGAACAACCCCGGAACCATTCGCCGCCTGCAGGACGAACGCGAGATGTACATTGCCCGCCAGAAAGACCTGAGCGTTGGCGCCACGGACCTGCTGGAGCAGAACGAGCGTCTGGACGAGGTCGAGCGGCTCATCGAGGAGAAGTCGCCCCGGGCCGCGGACCTCCAGGCCCTTGTCGAGAAGAACCGCCGCCTGGCCGACGCCGAACGGCGCTACGATGAGGCCCGGTCGCGGTTCGACCTGGCCGACCGCACGCAGGAGGCCGCCCGCAGGCTGGAAGAGACCGACCGGAGTATCGCGGCCGACTTCGAGGGATTCCCGGAGCTCCCGCCCGGGGCCGCCTCCGAGCTGCGCAGGGCGATCGAGGTCCGCCGGTCTTTGAAGTCCCTCCAGGACGAGATACGCGAGGAGGCCGACCGGGAGACGGATGAATCCGCGGCCGGGCCGCCGGCACGGCAGGTCCGGCGAGGGCCGAAGGGCGCGGCGGCAGCGCTGCTGTTCGCCGGAGTCGCGCTCGTCGTGCTTGGTATCGTGCTGGGCGCGGCGGTCAGCCCGGCGTTCGCGGCCGCGACGGTCCCGGGGCTCATCTGCGCCGGCATCGGCTCCTGGCTGCTCGCCGCGCGCCGGGGTGAGGCCGGTTCCCCCGAGGAGCCGTCCGGAGAACCGGAGGTGAAGCCTCTGGAGGAGCCGCTGGCCCGCGCCGCGGCGCAGGTGGAGCGCATCGACGAGCGTGAGCGGGAGTTCCTCCGGAGCGTGGGCTGTGAAACTTCCGAAGAGTTTTTCGAGAAGCACGAGGAGTTCTCGAAGATGAAAAGCGCCCGCGCCGAGGAGGCCGCCGCGCTCGAGGCGCTGCTGGCAGGGCGCGGGGCCGAGGAGGTCGAGGCCGACAGGCGGAAGGCGGCGGTGGCGGTTGCCGCCTGCGACGACGAGCTGGCCGAGCTGGCGGCCTTCAGGCTTTCCCCGGGGGAACTGGAGGCGGCCGTGAGAGAGCACCGTACCCTGCTGGCCGAGCTGGACGAGCTCGAAACCGAGCGGGACGGGCTTGTTTTCCACCTGGCCAAGACGGCGTCGGACCCCGAGGACGCCCTGAAGATCGAGGAGGTCGTCTCATGGCTCTGGGAGGCGGAAAAGACCGCCAGGAGACGCCTCCGCGTGGTCGCCCTGGCCGGTGACGCCATGCGCGAGGCCTCGGAGGAGATGCTCGCTTCGTCGGTGCCCGTGCTGGCCGGTGGAGTCGGACGGACTTTTTCGCGCCTGACGGGCGGGAGGTACGACACGGTCGAGGTCAGGGAGGGCGACCTCTCCATGTCTGTGTATTCGCCCGAGAAAGGCGAGATGATACCCGCCGGGGAACTGCTGTCCACCCTCAGCAAGGGCACCGCCAGCCAGCTTTATCTCTCGGCCCGGCTGGAGCTCGTCGGCCTCCTGTCCGCCGGACGCCGCCCGCCGCTGATCTTCGACGACTCGTTCTCGTACTTCGACGACGCCAGGCTCGAAGCCCTGTGGGCGGAGCTGGAGGAGGTCGCCCGCGAGCAGCAGGTACTCCTCTTCACCTGCACCGACCGCTACGACCGGCTGGCCGGCGGCGTCAACGTGATCGACCTCCCCCCGGGGCCATGACAGGCCCGCGGGGCCGGCGCGTGGTCTTCGCGGCGCCGGGGCCTCGCTCGTCGCCACTGCTCCGGGAGCGGCGTGCCGTTCCCGCAAAGCCCAACCCGAAGGCGTGAGCGAGGTCCCGGGGCCGCGACAGAAGCCGGTTCGCGGTTCGAACGTCGCCCTCCGGCGACGTGCCGTTTTCTTCCGCCGGCCGCCTGGCCGGCGCTCTCCAGACCCGCGGACGGGTGCCGTCCGGCCGTCTGCTATACTGGTGCACGCGCCAAAGGAGGGACGTCTTGAACATAGAGACTTTCACGGACCTGTCGTTCGGCACCAACAGTTACCTGGTGTGGGCCGAGGAAGGCCGGCGGGCCGTCCTCATCGACGCCGGGCTGGGCACCCACATGATACGGGACTACCTCGAGACCAACGGGCTGGAGCTCGAAGCGATACTGGTTACCCATGCCCACCCGGATCATATTGCCGGCGTCGCCGACCTCGCGGAGGGGACGGGGGCGGACGTGTACCTGCACGAGACCGAGATCCGGGCGGTGGAAACGATGCCGCAGATGATGCTCGCCATGCTCGGTATCGAGGAGATGAACAAACCCAGTGACATGAAGCCGCTCGCCGGCGGCGAGGTCCTTGACATCGCCGGGCTGGAGATCAAGGTCCTCCACACTCCGGGACATTCGCCGGGCGGCGTCAGCTTTCTTATAGGCGACGCGCTCTTCGACGGTGACCTGGTGTTCAGGGGCTCGATAGGCAGGACCGACTTCCCCGGTGGCGATTTCGACACGCTGGTGCGCTCGGTGAAGGAGAAGGTGTTCGTGCTCGATCCCGAGACCAGGATCTACCCCGGGCACATGGGATCGACTACCGTGGGCTGGGAGAAGAAGACCAACCCCTTCCTCGCCGGCATGTGATGGGGCCTTCGCGGTTCGAAGAGATGGTCGAATCCGTCATCGAATCCCTTCCGGAGGATTTCGCCGGGGAGCTGGAGCGAGGAAACGTGGGGGTCACGGTGCGGGACAGGCCCTCCCCCGAGGAGCTCGATTCCCTGGGGCTCTCCAGGGGCGGTACGCTGCTGGGGTTGTACCACGGTGTACCTCCGGCCAGGCGCGGCACCGGGTACTCGCTGGTCCTGCCTGATACCATAACAATATACAGGGAACCCGTGGAGCGTTACGCGGTTGAGACCGGAAGGGCGCTCGACGACCTGGTGCGAGAAGTAGTGCTCCACGAGATCGCTCACCACTTCGGGCTGCCCGACGGCAGGCTGCGCGAGCTCGGATACTGAGGACGGGGGAGGCTTTGAGAGTAGTAGCGGTAAACGGGAGCCTGGTAAAAGAGGGGAACGTCGGCGACCTGCTCGACCACGCCCTCGAGGAGTACTCCGGCGACGAGGGGATCGAGGTTGTGAGGTTCGACCTCAGCGATATGGAGGTCGGCCCCTGCCGGCACTGCAACTGGTGTATGAAGAAGCAGGAGCCGGGGAAATACTGCGCCGTGGACGACTCGATGTCCCGGGTGTACCCCGAACTGCTCCGGTGCTCGGGGGTGATTGTCGCCACCCCGGTGCATTTCGGGCGCCTTTCGGGGACGACCGCGGACTTCATCGACCGGCTGCGGGTTTTCGTACACGGCAACCTCACCGGGGGGGCGCTGCGCAACAAGGTCGGCGGGGCCCTCGCGGTGGCGTGGTTCAGAAACGCGGGCATAGAGCTCACCCTCATAACGCTCAACACCGCCTTCTCCGCGCTGGGGATGGTAGCCGCCTCGCCGGACCTGGGCGTTCACGGGGGCGGAGCGTTTTCCAGTCTCGACGGGAAGGGCCGCACCATCCGGGGGGACCACCACCTGGTCAAAGTCGACCCCATCGGCATGGCGTCCGCGCGGTCGCTGGCTTTCCGGGTGGCGGAGCTCGCCGCCCTGTTGGAGGCGGGGAGTGCCGCGCAGACAGGCGGAGGCAACCCCGGGGGGCATGTTCCCGGCGGCCCAGCTGAGCCGGAGTGAACACGATGGAAACAGTCGATTCTGCCCCGGTCGAGGCAATCAAGAAAGGCATGGAGGAGGCCGGCTACCTCTGCGACGACGGTATCGCGACGGCCCTGTTTCTCGCCGACAGGCTTTCCAAGCCGATACTGGCCGAGGGCCCGGCCGGTGTGGGAAAGACCGACCTGGGCAAGGCGTACTCCCGTTACCGCGGGCTCCCGCTGATAAGGCTCCAGTGCTACGAAGGGCTGGACGAAGCCAAGGCGCTGTACGAGTGGAACTACAAGAAGCAGCTCCTCCGCATCCAGGCGGACAGGGACCCGGAGGGTTCCTGGCGGGAGCTCGAGGATGACCTTTTCAGCGAGGAGTTCCTCCTGCCGCGGCCACTGCTCAAGGCGATAACCAGCGACACCCGGGTACTCCTGCTGGTTGACGAGGTCGACAAGGCCGACGTGGAGTTCGAGGCGTTTCTGTTGGAGATTCTCAGCGATTTCCAGGTCTCGGTGCCCGAACTCGGCACCGTGAGCGCGAAGCGCATGCCGTTCGTGGTGCTGACCTCGAACCGCACCCGGGACCTCTCCGAGGCGCTGCGGCGCAGGTGCCTGTACCTCTACATCGATTTTCCCGAGCAGGCCCGCGAGCTCCAGATAATCAGGCTGCGCGTCCCGGGCATCTCCGAGAGGCTCGCAGAACGGGTCCTGGCGGTGGTTCGTTACATCAGGGGGATGGACCTCAAGAAGGTCCCCAGCATCTCCGAGACGCTGGACTGGGCGTCCGCCGTGAAGGTCATGGGCGGCGACACTCTGGACAGCGCTCTCCTGTCGAGCACGCTCAGCCTGCTGGTGAAAGAACAGAAAGACCTGGAGAAGGTCCGCCGGACGCTGCCCGAGGTAATGCGCCAGGCGGGCCGGGAGACCTGTTGAGAAAATGCCCGTCGACCAGAAGCTGCTGACGTTCATAGGCAGGCTGAGGGAATCCGGACTGCAGGTTTCGATCGCCGAGAGCATGGACGCGTTCGAGGCCTTGAGAGTGGTCCCCCTGGACAGCATGGAGCCGTTCAGGCACGCCCTCCGGGCCACCCTGGTCAAGAGCGAGCTCGACTTCCCCCTGTTCGACGCGATATTCGACAGCTTTTTCTGCGGCACCGAAGCGCTGCTGGCGCGGCCCGAGGACGGCGGGGAAGAGCCGGCCGCCGGCGCAGACCCCGGCGATCTTTCCGAACATGTCCGCATGGCGCTTTCAGGGGGCAACGCCGCCGACATCGTGGCACTGGCGAGGGGCGCGGCCGCGGCCATCGGCAGGATGGAAGGCGGCTTCGGGGGCGGTTCCAGGCCCCTGGCGTTGATGGCTGGCCCCGGGTATTACGTCTTCAAGGGCATGGAGATGCTCGATTTCGCCAGGATGACTCGCGATCTTCGAACGCGGGCCGAGCGCGGAGAGCTGGCGGGGGACGTTCCTCCCGCGCTGGCGACCGAGCGGCTGCTCCAGGCCATCGAGCTTTTCAGACGCGAATTCGAGCGGGAGGTCGTCAGGCTCCTGGCGCTGCGGAGGGTAGAGGAAGCCGCCCGGCGGCGCAAGCGCCTCCCCGCCCGTCCGGAGGAGGTCGATTTTCTCAACGCGTCCGTCCGGCAGATAGAGGAGATGCGGCGGGTGCTCCCCGCGCTGGCCAGGAAGCTGGCTGCCAGGATAGCCCGCAGGCACAGCGCCGGCCGCGCCGGCAGGGTCGATGTGCGCAACACCCTCAGGCACAGCATCTCCAGCGGGGGCGTGCCGCTGGAGGTGAAGTACAGGAAGCGCGTTCCCGCGAAACCGGAGTTATGGGTGCTGTGCGACGTCTCCGGTTCGGTGCGCACGTTCAGCGACTTCACCCTCCAGCTCGTCTACAGCCTGCACCAGCAGTTCAAGGCCGTCAGGAGCTTCGTCTTCATCGACCGCCTCGACGAGGTTACCTCCTGCTTCGAGAAGCACGACGCCGACGATGCCATCGAGCGGGTGTACCGGGATGCCGTGGTGGTCGACGGCGACGGGCACAGCGATATCGGGCGGGCGCTGGAGATGTTCGACGCGGGGTACGCCGGGGAGCTCGGGCCCCGCTCCACCGTGTTGATACTCTCGGACGCGAGGAACAACGCGAGGGACCCCAGGGCGCCGGCCCTGGCGCGCACCAGCGAGCGCGCCGGAAAGGTCCACTGGCTGAACCCGGAGCCTCGCGACAAGTGGGACACGGGGGACAGCGTGATCGGGGCGTACGAGGGCCACTGCGAAGCGGTCACCGAGTGCCGCAACCTCAAGCAGCTTGCGGATTTCGTCTACCGTAAGGCCTAGCCGGCCTCAGGGGGGGTCGGGCGTTCCGCCCCGGTGCCGGACGCGCGCTCGCATCGGATGTGCCCGGACGCCGCGCCGCCCCGTCGCGACAGCGTCCGCGCTTCCCGGTGGTGCGTCATTTGACAGTGCTGTGGCGCAGCTTTAACATCAAAGGCCTGTGGGTGTCTGGTGCGTCTCGAACGAAGGGATTGGTTGATGTTTGGACTGGGACCGACGGAACTCATTATCATATTGATAATCGCGCTGGTGATTTTCGGGCCGTCGCGGCTCCCGAAGGTGGGGCAGTCGGTAGGCCAGGCCTTGAAGGCTTTCCGTGACTCTACCGACAAGGTCCAGGAGGAAGTCCAGAAGAGCATTGACCAGGCCGACGCGAAGTCAGAATCCTCCACCCCCCCGAAAGAATAACCCCGGACGGGAGTCCAGTTGGCCTCTGTCACCATGAGCTACCTCCACCACCTGGAGGAGCTCAGACGCCGTATAATCGTCTGCGCCATCGCGCTGGTCGTGGCGTTCGCCGTCGCCTGGATCTTCGCATGGGACATCCTCGCAGTCCTCAAGGCTCCCGCCGGGTCCCTCACCCTGAACTACATGGCACCCATGGAACCTTTCCTGGTTCGTTTCAAACTGGCCCTGTTCGGCGGAGCGCTGCTGGCCATGCCGGTCGTCCTGTTCGAGATCCTCTCGTTCGTGTCCCCGGCCCTGAAAGCCAAGGAGCGCAAGTACACGGTGATGGTCATGGTGCTCATCGTCGCGTTCTTCGTCATCGGGGTATTCTTCGGATACAAGGTCATAATGCCGCCCGGGATCCGCTGGCTGTTCAACGTGGCGGGAGGGCAGATGAACCCTGTCATCTCCGCCACACAGTACGTCAGCTTCTCGGGCTGGTTCATGATCGGGCTGGGGGCCTCGTTCGAGACCCCGGTGTTCATCTGGTTCCTGGTGGTGCTGGGCGTTGTGACGCCTCAGCAGCTCCAGAAGCAGTGGCGCTGGGCGGTGCTCGTAATACTGTTCGTCGCGTCGGTTATCACGCCGGATTGGAGCCCCGTCACGATGGCCCTGGTAGCCGCTCCGATGGCGGCTCTCTACGCGATCAGCATCATGCTGGCGCGCCTGACCGTTAAAAGGAAGACCGCGGCGGCCGCCGCTATCGAGGCGGCGGGCATGGAGAGCTGACCTCTCCCGCCGCCGGCGGGCCCGACCGCGCTTTAGTTCCGGCACGGGCCGGTGAGACCCGGAGGAGTGAACATGAGAATCGAGACGGTCGACCCCGGCGTGGACGGCGTACGCGAATCGGTGCGCCACTACGTCGAGAAATACCCCGAGTTCGCCGGGGCCCTGGAGCTGCGTGGAAAGATCATGGAGCTCCAGCAGGGTGCCCTGGAGCTGGTTGACTGCCCGCTCCAGCCGCTCGCCGACGAGGTGGTGGAAGCGAAGCTGACGCTCGGCGATACGCTGCTCGAGCCGGGAGACCTGCCGCTGGACGGTCCCCTCTTTCGCGACCTGGTCGCCGGGATATGCCGCGCCGTCGGCGATGCCAGGGAAGAAAGGCTCCCGTTCTGCGGGAAACTGGTGGAATGGGAAGGCCTCTCGGACGAGATGCTGACGGGCACCAGGGACCTGGTGCTGGCCGGAGAAAATGCGGGATTTTCGGCGGAGGCGTCCCTGTCGAAAGAAGAAGAAACGCTGGTGAACAGCGTTCTGTGGGAGGGGCTTGTGCCTTTCTACCGCTCTTGTGGTAGGATTCTTTCGATTAATATAGGGCAGTCTTTTTGGCAGAGGGCACGCTGCCCCGTATGCGGGGCCGCGCCGCTCATGGGGAAGTACCGTGAGGAGGACGGGCTCTGGGTGGTGGAGTGTTCGCTCTGCCACACGGGCTGGAACCTGCTCAGGACATCGTGCCCGTTCTGCGACGAGTCCGTGGGTTCGCTGAGATACATATATATTGAAGGGGACGTTTCGCACCGGGCGAACTACTGCGAAGCTTGCAGGAGGTACATCAAGACGGTGGATCTGCGCGATGGCGAAGGGCTGATACTGCTTCCTCTGGAAGACATAGTCACCATCGATGTTGACGAAGCCGCGAAGAGCGAAGGACTTATCCCGGCGTCGGCCGCCTGAAGCGCGGGCCCGGGCGCCGGGTTCATGGAAATCGTGGGTCAGTTGGACACGTTAGTTCCGGGAGGTGGGTCTAGAAGAAAGCGGTGAAATAGTGTCTAAGAGGTCCGGCATGACGAGCCGGACTCATGGAAGCCGAGGAAAGTGAGGGGGGACATGGAACTTACGCGCAGAGATTTCCTGAAGCTATCGGGCACGGGCCTCAGTGCCGCGGCTTTGGTGAACCTCGGGATCAAGATGCCGAAGCGCGCGGCAACAGAGCCTCTTCGTATCATCAAAGCCACCGAGACTTCGGGCGTGTGCTCCTTCTGTGCGGTAGGCTGCGGCACCATCGTAGCCACCATGGAGGAGGGCGGCCATCACAAGGTCGTCAACGTCGAGGGCAACCCCGACAACGCCATCAACCTGGGTACGCTGTGCTCCAAGGGCGCGGCAACCATCCAGAAGTCTTACGTGGACGGAGAGATCAACAAGGAGAGGTTGACGAAGCCGCTCTACCGCGCGCCCGGCGCGTCGGGGTGGAAAGAGATCTCCTGGGGCGAGGCGATAAGCAAGATCGCCCGGAAGATCAAAGCCGCCCGCGATTCCAACTGGATCGCCGAAGACGACGTGCTCGGGCCGGACGGCAATCCTACGGGTCAGAAAGTCCCGGCCAACCGTACCGAGGCGATCGGTGCGCTCGGCAGCGCGGAACTGAGTAACGAGGGCGCATATCTGTACCAGAAGTTTTTGCGCTCGCTGGGCGTGGTGTACATCGAGCACCACGCTCGTTTGTGACACTCCGCCACTGTCTCCAGTTTGGCGGCAACGTACGGTCGTGGTGTCATGACCAACCAGGTGCAGGACATGAAGATGAGTGACTGCATCATCGCCTGCGGCTCGAACGCCGCGGAAAACCACCCCATCACCTTCAAGTGGATCGAACAGGCCATGAACAGGCCCGAGAATCCGGCGAAGCTGATCGTGGTGGACCCCCGCTTCACCCGGACCGCGTCGAAGGCGGATATCTTCGCGCAGACAAGGCCGGGAACCGACATCGTGTTCTTCGGGGCACTGATCAAGTACGCGATCGACAACAACAAGGTGAACTGGGACTACCTGAAGGCCTACACCAACGCTTCCTTCCTGGTTAACCCCGGGTTCAGCTTCAACCCCGAGACCGGTGTGTTCTCCGGCTTCTCGGAAACGGTGGACCCGAAGACCGGGAAGAAGAAGAAGAAGTACGACACGGCGACGTGGTCGTTCCAGATGGGCCCCGACGGTAAGCCGCTCAAGGACCCCACGCTCTCCAATCCCCAGTGCGTGTGGCAGCAGTTGATCAAGCACTACAGCCGCTACACCATCGAGAAGGTCGAGCAGGTCTGCGGCATACCGAGCGCGAAATTCAAGGAAGTCGCCGACACCTTCCTGGCTACCCACGAGAAGGGCAAGAGCGGTGTGCTGCTCTACGCCATGGGCCTTACCCAGCACACCTACGGCACCCAGAACATCCGCACCTTCGCGATGCTCCAGTTGATCCTGGGCAACATGGGGATACCGGGTGGCGGGATCGATGCGCTGAGGGGCTGCGCCAACGTCCAGGGCTCCACCGACCAGGCGCTGCTATTTCACATCTTCCCGGGATACAACCCGATGCCGGTAAGCTCCAAGAACCCGACGCTCAAGGCCTACAACGAGGCCAGGGTGAAGGCCGTGGGCAGCGCGTACTGGAGCAACACGCCGAAGTTCAGCACGAGCTACTTCAGGGCGATGTACGGCGAGGCCGGCAACCCCGAGAACGAGTTCGGATACAAGTGGTTCCCCAGGCTCAAAGAGGGGGCCAACTACTCGCACATGGCGCTGTTCGAGGCTATGTACCAGGGTACGGTCAAAGGCCTGTTCTGCATAGGGCAGAACCCCGCGGTGGGCGGTCCTAACGCGAACATGGAAACCAAGGCAATGGAGAAACTGGAGTGGATGGTCGTCTCCGAGATATTCAACACAGAGACGCCCAACTTCTGGAGGAGGCCCGGGGCGGACCCGAGCTCGATCAAGACGGAGGTGTTCCTCCTTCCGGCGGCGGCTAACGGCGAGTACGCCGGAACGTTCGCCAATACCGGCAGGGTTGTCCAGTGGTTCTACAAGGTGGCCGACCCCAAGGGCGAGTCGAAGAAGGACGCCGACATCCTCAGCGCCCTCCAGAAAGAGCTCGCCGAGCTGTACAAGACCGACGCCAAAGCCCCCAACCGCGAGGCCGTATTGAACCTCAACTGGCCGTACGGGCTCGACGTCGACCTGGAGAAGGTGCTGGCCGAGATGAACGGTTACACCTGGGCCGACAAGAAGAGGCTCAAGAACTTCACCGTGCTGAAGGACGACGGCTCGACCGCCTGCGGGAACTGGGTTTACTCGGGCGTCTACCCCGAGGAGGCCGACTACCCCGGCATGACGGACCCGGACCCGGTCAAGGTGGCCGCGGCGAAGGCGAGCTTCGCCAAGACCAAGGGGAACCTCGCCAAGCGCCAGAACAACGAGGATACCGGCAACGTAGCCATCTATCCGAAGTGGTGCTGGTGCTGGCCGCTGAACCGGCGGATTGTGTACAACCGCTGTTCGGCCGATCCCGCGGGACAGCCGTGGAACCCGGCCAAGAACATCGCGCAATGGAACGGGACGAAGTGGGTCATGGTGGACGTCGCGGACTTCAAGGCTACGGACGCGACCCTGCCGGGGAACCCGCCGGCGCCGCCGAACGAGTCGGCCGCAAACCCGTTCATCATGAACAACTTCGGCATGGGCCAGTTGTTCTGTCTCACCGCGCTGGTGGACGGCCCCTTCCCGGAGCACTACGAGCCCATCGAATCGCTGTTCAAGAACAAGATGAACGGGAGCCAGAACAACCCGATGGCCAAGATCTTCTCGGACAGCTCCATGGACAAGCTCGCCACTTTCGGCGACCCGAAGTACCCGATCATTGCGGGCACTTCCAGGGTGACCGAGCACTTCCAGTCCGGGACGATGACCAGGAACATGCCGTGGCTGGTGGAGATGCAGCCGAACATGTTCGTGGAGATGTCGAAGGACCTGGCGAAGCGCAAAGGGATCAAGAACGGCGACTGGGTCAAGATCAAGAGCATCAGGGGAGAGACCGAGGCGGTGGCGGTGGTGACCGACCGCATCCAGGTGCTCACGATAAACGGCAAGAAGGCCGACGTGGTCAACATGCCGTATCACTACGGGTACACCGGTTACTGCACCGGCGGCCCCAAGGACATCAGTTACGCCGGGAACGTCCTGACCCCCAACGTCGGAGACGCGAACACCGCGATCCCGGAGTCGAAAGCCTTCCTCGTCGACATCGTGAAAGCATAGGAGGTGATGTGGCATGGCTAAAGAGAAGGCAATACTAGTCGACACAACGAAATGCACCGCTTGCCGCGCCTGCCAGGTCGCCTGCAAGCAGTGGAACGAGAACTCGTTCGACAAGACGATCAACCAGGGTTCCTACGAGAACCCGCCGACGTTGAGCTCGAACACCTGGATGCGGATCCTGTTCAACGAACAGTACGACGGCCAGATGAAGTGGCTGTTCACCAAGCACCAGTGCATGCACTGCACCGACGCCGCGTGCGTCGAGGTGTGCCCGAGCGGTGCGACCCAGCACCAGACCGTGGCGCTCAAGGACGGCTCGACCCTCAACAGGGTCTTCACCGATCCCAAGAAGTGCATCGGCTGCAACTACTGCAGGGTAGCCTGCCCCTTCGACGTCCCGGGTTACAGCCAGACCAAGCGCGGAGTGTGGCGCTGCACGCTGTGCGTGGACAGGGTGTCGAACGCGGTACCGGGATTCGACATCCCGGCCTGCGTCAAGGTCTGCGCTCCGGGAACGCTCACGTTCGGCGACAGGGACGAACTGCTGTTGAAGGCGGAGGCAAGGGTCGCCGCGTTGAAGAAGGAAGGGGTGAAGGACGCCCGGGTTTACGGGAAGACCCAGCTCAACGGGCTGCGCTACCTGTACGTCCTGACATCGTCCCCCGAGGCCTACGGACTCCCGAAGGAGCCCAAAATCCCCGCGTCGGTCACCGTCTGGAAGGTGCTGGCCAAGCCGTACGGCGGGCTGGCGGCAATCGGTCTGGCGGCGGCGCTGGTGGTCAACGGCATCATCAACGCGCGCAACCGGGGACTCGAAGAGAAATACAAGCTGGAAAGCTGAGGAAAGGAGGGAATAAGGTGGAACTCAAGACATTCCGGGGCGGGATACACCCCCCTTATCAGAAGGAGGCCACCGCCGGAAAGGCAACGGAAGAGATCTCCCTCCCTTCTGAAGTGGTGATCCCGATGCAGCAGCACGTCGGGGCTCCCAACAGCCCGACGGTGGGAGTGGGCGACAAGGTCGACGCCGGACAGAAGGTCGGGGCGACCGAAGCCTTCGTTTCGGCGCCGGTGCATTCGAGCGTGGCCGGTACCGTGAAGGCGATAGAGGAGCGCAAGAACTTCGCCGGGGCGAACGTGACCTGCGTTGTCATCGACGTCGACGCCGACCAGCCGCAGCGATTCACCGAGAAGAGAGACGTGTCCGGGCTCAGCCCGGAGGAGATACGAGAGATTGCCAAGGAGGCCGGGCTCGTAGGCATGGGAGGGGCGGCCTTCCCCTGCTCCGTGAAGCTCGCGCCGCCCAAAGACAAGCCGATCGATACGGTCATCATCAACGGCTGCGAGTGCGAGCCGTTCCTCACCTGCGACCACAGGCTGATGCTGGAGAGGCCCGAAGACCTGGTGGCCGGTCTGAAACTGATGATGAAGGCGGTCGGGGCCAAGAAGGGCTCTATCGGCATCGAGGCCAACAAGATGGACGCCGCGGACAGGATGTCGGCGGCGGTCGCCGGCGATCCGGACATCGACGTGGTCCTGCTCGAGGTCAAGTACCCCGAGGGCGCCGAGAAAATGCTCATCGACGCCGTTACCGGGCGCCGGGTGCCGCCGGGCAAGCTGCCCGCGGAAGTCGGATGCCTGGTGCAGAACGTGCAGACCGCCGTGGCGCTGTACGAGGCGGCGGCGACGGGAAAGCCGGTCATCGACCGCGTCGTCACCGTGACGGGCCCGGGCATCAAGGAGCCCCGCAACGTCATGGTGAAGGTGGGAACGCCCATTTCGCACGTGATAGAGCAGTGCGGCGGGCTCGTCGGGGACACCGGCAAGGTCATCATGGGGGGCCCGATGACGGGTTTCGCCCAGAAAGACCTCACCGCCCCCTGCCAGAAGGGCTCCAGCGGAATCCTGGTGCTCACCAGGGAGGCCGTGGAGCAGGGCGAGGAGCAGCAGTGTGTCGGGTGCGACAAGTGCCTGGACGTCTGCCCGATGTTCCTGATGCCCAACTTCATAGTCAAGCACGCGAAGAGAGGGCAGTGGGACAAGGCCGACATGTACGGAGCCAGGGACTGCTTCGAATGTGGTTGCTGCTCCTACGTCTGCCCGGCCCTTATACAGCACGTGGCGTACGTAAGAAAAGCCAAGGCGGAGATAGCCGCCGCCAGCAAGAAATAGGAAAGGGGGCGAGAGTACATGGCAGACCGTGAATTCATCTGGACGGCTCCGCCGCACATAAGGAGCGAGGAGCAGATCGGCAACGCCATGAGGGACGTGGCGATCGCCCTCATCCCCGTGATTGCGGTTGCGATCGGCTTTTTCAGGCTGTACGCGCTGGTGAACCTGGCGGCGTGCGTTCTCGCGGCCGTCTGTTCCGAGTACGTGATGCGCAAGATCATGGGGCGCAAGCCGACCATCGGCGACTTCAGCGCGATCGTCACCGGGATTTTCGTGGCCCTTCTGCTGCCGCCCACGATACCGTTCTGGTACGCGATGATCGGCACGATCATCGCCGTAGCGCTGGTGAAGGAGCTGATGGGCGGGTTGGGCCACAACGTGTTCAACCCCGCGCTGTTCGGCTTCGTGTCCCTCCTGGTTATTTCCAGGTTCTGGGCGCTCGCGAACGTGACGTATCGGCTGGGCAGCATCGACGGCGTAACCTCGGCGACACCGCTCACGTTCATCAAGGCCGGGGCGCTGAACGGCATCAGGCCCGGCTACTGGGACCTCTTCGTGGGGCGTGCCGGTGGCGCGATGGGTGAGGTGTCGGTTCTGGCGATACTGATCGGCGCCGCCTATCTCATGTACAAGGGACACATCACCTGGCACATCCCGACGGCGATCATCTTGACGGTGTTCGTGCTCTCGGCGATCCTGGGAGCGAACCCGCTGTACATGATTCTTGTCGGAGGCGTGATGCTCGGATCGTTCTTCATGGCGACCGACTGGGTTACCAGCCCGGACGACAGGCTGGCTCAGATCCTGTACGGCGTGCTGATAGGTGTCCTGATCGTCGTGATCAGGATGTACGCGGCTCCCACCGGGGCCGTCGCGTACTCGATCCTGATAGGCAACGCCATGACCCCGGTATTCAACCGCCTGGTCCAGCGAAAGAAGTTCGGGCAGGTGAAGGCGGCGCCGGTGAAGGAGATCGCCGACTAGAATCCGAGGCCGCGATACCAAACAGGGGCCGGAATTCCGGCCCCTGTTTATTTTCAGGTCGGTTGCCTGGCCACCCAGAGCGCGCGGCGGGCGGCAACGGCCGCCTCGAGACGTGCTTCGGCCATCCCGCGGTCGTCGCGAAAGAAGATCAGCCGGGCGCCGGGCGCCCTCTCCTCGAGTTCGCTTCGGATGACCGTCACGTCCCGGCCGGAGAGGGCCCCCCGGAGGTCCACCAGCACCAGGTCGGCCCGGGGAAGCGCCTCGACGGCGCTGGGCTTGAACTCCGTGAGTGGGACGGTTGCGAGGAAGATGGAGAAGACGGTATCCGGGTAGGTCACGGCGCTGTTCCCCTCGGCCACCAGCACCCCGCCGCCTGGGAACAGCTCGAGCGCCTCGCGGATTTTGTCCGGGGCGTCTTCGACGGGAACGTTGACCCATACTACCGTGCTCGCGCCCGCCTCCCGGAGGTAACCCGTGTCGGTGCCCTCGCGGCCTATCACTCCCGGTTCGGTGATGATGCCGGTGGGGCCGTGTGTGCCGGCACTGATCTTCAGGGCGCATTCGGCGCCGAGTTCGCGCACCAGGTAGGTGGCCAGCGTGCTCTTGCCGGCCTTCTTGGACGACGACCCGACGGCGACGAGAAGCGGGCGCTCCCTGCGGTCAGCCACCGCAGGCCGCTTTCAGGAACTCCTCGGCCGCGCGCGAGAGAGGTCTGTCCGGCGAGCGCACCGCGTAGAACTCGCGCCGCAGGTCCGCTCCGGCAATCCCGGCAACCGCGACCTGGCCGCATTCGCCCGCCGGGCCGGCCGCCCTGTCGCTGGCGAGCGTTACGCCCATCCCCGCTGCTACCGCCGAGAGCACCGCCCTGGTGGAGCCGAGCTCCGCGGCAACCTCGAGGTCGTCTTCCTCTATCCCCGCGGCCCGCAGCGCCTCGAACGCCCGCTTCCTGGTGCCGCTGGAATCCGAGCGTACGACCCATGGCTCTCCCGCAAGCGCCTCCAGGCTCACCTCCCCCGTCCCCGCCAGGGGGTGGGCCGGGGGAACGACTGCGACCAGGTTGTCGTGGCCGAACTTCCGCGCTTCGAGCCCCGCGTCCGGTTCCATGCCGACGAACCCGAGCTCGACCCGCTCGTCGCGCACCATCCTGATCACCCGTTCGGATTCGCTTATCTCCATGCAGACCCGCACTCTCGGGTAACGCTCCTTGAACACGGCGAACGCCTGCGGAAGCATCCATTCCCCGGGGACCGTGCTGGCGCCGATTCGAAGGACGCCGGAGACCTCCCCGGTCGTGCGGGGGATGTCGGCGATGAGCTCATCCCGGCCGGCGAGCATCTTCCTCGCGTGGGAGTAGGCGGTCCGCCCCGCGGGCGTCAGGAGCACTTTGCCGCCCGAGCGGTCGATAAGCGACGCTCCCAGTTCTTTCTCCAGGGCTTTGACCTGGAAAGATACGGCCGGTTGAGTCAGGCCCAGGCGCCTGGCGGCGCCGCTGAACGAACCGAGGTCGGCGACCAGGGTGAAGGTTTCGAGCAGCGAAAGATCAAGTCCCACGCGACCTTCCTTCAGGGTGTGGCGGAGGTGCGTAAGAATCGAACTTACCCAGCGCCGGTCAGGACGCCACAACGGTTTTGAAGACCGCGCCGCCCACCAGGACGGATCCACCTCCGCGGTTTCGCACCGCCCAATCATAACACCTCAACGGAGCTTGCGAACGTCTCCGACCCGCGCCGTGACGCGCGCGCGGTCGAAGTACTCCAGGAGCGGGAGCGCGAACTTCCGGCTCGTGCCGATCGCGCTCCGGAAGTCGCTCACGGTGATGCCGTCCGGCCCGGTGGCGGCGCGGAGCCGCGATTCTATGTCCCGTATCGCTTCTCCGGTGAAGAAGAGGTCCGGGGACACCCGCACGACCTTTCCGTCGTTCTCGGCGAGCGCCAGCAGCTCTGAAACCCGCCGGCGGGACAGTCCGGTTCCTTCCGCGATCTCGTTGACGGTGGGCGGCGATACCGGGTTCGCCCCGATCTCCTCGAGGATGGAAGCCAGCTGGAGTTCCTGCTCGGCGGTGACCGCGGGTCTCTTGCCGGCCAGTTTGACGTTGTTGCCCAGTACCTCGATCTCGCCGGCGGCCTCCAGGCGTTCGAGCAGGGCGTCGGCCGACCTGCCGTCCCATTTCGCGAGCGCTTTATTCTTCAGCGTCTCTTTTGCCATCCCCCCCGCGAGGGGTTGGGTCGCGTGGAAGTCGGTGAGTTCGGCGAGCACCGCGGAGCGGGAGCGCTCGGCGGCCCCGGAGTCGAGGTACGCCGCGGGTTCTTTGCGCGGCAGGGCGACCGCGCGACCGGATGAGAGCAGCGAGGACAGCCCCCTGTCGACGACGGCCGGGGGCAGTCCGCACTCCAGGACAAGCGCCTTCTGAGCCAGCGGGGATGCCGACCGGCCCAGGCATGCCTCGACGCGGTCGGCGTCGTCGCCTTTCTCCAGGAGCCCGAACATCCTCACGGCTTCCGGGTCGGACACCCTGTGTTTGACCGGGTGGGGGTCCACCACTGTACCCCCTCCGATCGTGGTGACCGGAGAGTAGCTGCGCAGGACGAACTGGTCGCCGGGGGCAACGACCACCCGCTCCTCCAGCCTCAACTGCGCCGGCGCGGAATCCCCCGGCTCCATCCGCGCCCCCTGGAGCATGTATATTCTCCCCAGGACTTCACGGGTACCGTGGTGGAACCTGATCCGCGTGCCCCTGCGAAGGGCGCGGGGGGCTCCGCGGAGCAGCCTGACCCTGGCGTCGACCATGAAAGTGGGCCGCAGAAGCCCGGGCTCGACGAGCACGT
This sequence comes from uncultured Acidimicrobiales bacterium, assembly GCA_964512645.1. Classification (GTDB taxonomy): domain Bacteria; phylum Actinomycetota; class Geothermincolia; order Fen-727; family Anoxymicrobiaceae; genus CAZEJS01. Next base: position 8,461 of record CAZEJS010000015.1, on the reverse strand, counting down.
CCCCCCGCTCGATGCTTTCCTTGGCGGCCCCGGCCACGTTCACCGCCACCCGTTCCCCGGCACAGGCTCTTTCCCTGGGTTCGTCGTGTACCTGCAGGCTTCGGACCCTGGCTTCTCCGCCGGAAGGCAGCGCCTCCAGGCGCTGTCCCTCGACGAGCGTTCCGCTCCAGAGGGTGCCGGTCACCACGGTCCCGATGCCCCGCAGGGTGAAGACGCGGTCGATGGGGAGTCTCGCCGGCAGCGCCTCGTCCTTCACCCTGACCACGGCCGCTTCCTCCTCCAGGACGCTCTTCAGCTCGTCCAGGCCCCGGCCGGTCACCCCGGACACGGGAACGATCCGCGAGCCGCCGAGCGCGGTGTCCTCCAGCAGTTCGCGCACCTCTTCCTCCACCATCTCCACCAGGTCGTCCTCGGCGACGTCCGTCTTGGTTATAGCCACCACCGCGCGTCCGACGCCCAGCAGTTCGAGGATCGCCAGGTGCTCCCGGGTCTGGGGCATGACCCCGTCGTCGGCGGCCACCACCAGCAGCGCGAGGTCTACGCCGGTGGCGCCGGACATCATGTTGCGCACGAAGTTCTCGTGCCCCGGCACATCGACAATCCCCACGGTGGAGCCGTCCGAAAGGTGGAACGGAGCGAAGCCGAGGTCGATGGATATGCCGCGCTCCTTCTCCTCGGCGAGCCGGTCGGTGTCCCGTCCGGTCAGCGCCCTGACGAGCACGGTCTTGCCGTGGTCGATGTGGCCTGCCGTGCCTATGATCAGGTTTCGAGGACGGGGATCGCCGGCCATCGCGCCTCCGCTTCGATCAATCGAGCCCGGCCAGCAGAGCGGCGAGCTCGGCCACCTCGGCACCGCCGACAGTGCGCAGGTCGAGCAGGACGTGCTCGCCCTTCACCCGCGCGAGCACCGGGGGGTCACAGGAGCGCAGCAGCCTCTCCAGCTCTTCAGCGGAGTGATGGCGGTGAAGAACGCGGAGGCAGAACGTCGGTATCTCCGAGGTCGGAAGCGAACCGCCACCCGCGCGGGACGACTCCCGGACCACCTCGCAGGAAAGGCCGGGTACCGCCGCCGCGTCCAGCCTGCGCTTGAGCCTGTTGGCCCTCGCCTTCACCGACTCGGCGGGTTCACAGAGCATCTGCAGCGCGGGGATGTCGCGCGACGCCTCGTCCTGCTCCAGGTAGGAGCGCAGCGTCGCTTCCAGCGCGGCCACGCACAGCTTGTCGAGCCGCAGGGCTCTGGCCAGGGGGTGCTTCCGTACCGATTCCACATAATCCCGGGAGCCGACGATGATGCCCGCCTGCGGTCCGCCCAGGAGCTTGTCCCCGCTGAAGGTGACCAGGTCGGCGCCGGCCCCGATGCTCTGGGAGACGGTAGGCTCCGGCTCCAGGCCCGCACGCTCGAGGTCGACCAGGCTTCCGCTGCCCATGTCCTCGACCACCGGGAGCATGCGCTGGCGGCCCAGGGCCACGAGTTCCGCCAGTCCAACCTCCTCGGTGTATCCGACCATCCTGAAATTGCTCTGGTGGATCCTCATCAGGAGGGCGGTGTCGGGGCCGATCGCGTTCGAATAGTCCGACAGCTTAGTGCGGTTGGTCGTGCCGACCTCGACCAGCTCCGCCCCGCTGAGGTTCATTATGTCCGGGAGCCTGAACGAATCGCCAATCTCGACGAGCTGGCCCCGGGATACCACGGCCTGCCTTCCGCGTGCGAGTGCCGACAGGACCAGGAGGACCGCCGCGGCGTTATTGTTCACCGCGAAAGCGGCCTCCGAGCCGGTAAGCCAGCAGAGAAGGTCTTCCAGGTGCTCCTGCCTGGAGCCGCGCCGGCCCGCCTCGACCGAGTACTCGAGGTTGCAGTAGCCCCGTGCGGTGGCGGCGAGCGCCCGGAGCGCCGGTTCCGACAGCGGCGAACGCCCCAGGTTGGTGTGCAGCACTACACCGGTGGCGTTGATGACCCGTCGCAGTGACGGCCTCGCCAGGGCGGCCGCCCTGCGGGCGGCGGCGTTCGCCAGCGCTTCCATCGCGAGCTCGCCCTCGCCGACGTTCACGCCCGGGTCGAGGATCTTCGCGCGCAGTTCCTCAACGACCTCGCGCGCGGCGCGCGTCATCACCCGCCTGGGAACGTCCTGCCCGGCGGGAAGCGCCGATACCGCCTCCACAAGCTCGTTCACCTGTGGGATGAGGCGCAGAAGCTCATGCCTGTCGTTCGGGGAATCGCCTGTCATGGTTGTGATTATAGGGAAACGAGCGTGTCGGCGCCAATCATCGCTGACTGGATGTCGTACATGTTGCTCACACGCCCCGCCCCCAACTGCTCCTTCAAGCCGTAGTAATCGAGGCACGTCCCGCAGACGAGCACCTCGGTTCCGGCTTCTTCCAGGGTCCTCACGTGGGCGCAGGCCTCTTCGTTCTCGGTGACCAATCTTACCCCGTTGTTGACGAAGACGATGGTGTCTATCTGCCTCGTCCCTTCCGCCGCGGTGTAAAGGAACATCTTCATCAGGGTGGTCCCCAGCTCGCGCGCGCCGCTTCCGAACTCGTCGCTTGTAACCAGCACGACGCGCTTCGCCACGGGCGCCGGGGACGCGGTTTCCGCCTCCGGCGTCACGGCGGCGCCGGCGGCCGGGGGAGTGATTCGGACCAGGTATCCGCCCTCGACGTCCTCGACCCGGGATTCACCGCCCGCGTTCGCGGCGCACCTGACGACGTTGTCCCGGGCGGTCGGGTTGTCCACCAGGACCGAGAACTCACCGGCGGCTGACCGCATCATTTCGCGGGTCTTGAGCACCGGAACGGGGCAGCCGAGCCCGGTGCAGTCGAGGTCGATTTTCACGACCGCCCCCTGCCGGCGACGATGGAGACCGGCGCGGGCCCCTCGCCCCTCACGACCCCGACCGCCGCGGCCCGCGGCGCCGGCCCCTCTCGCAGTGACGCGATGAGCTCCGCCGCGCGCGCTGAGGGTACGGCCGCCAGAAGCCCTCCGGAAGTCTGGGGGTCGAACATGCACTGGACCAGCAGTTCGTCGATCTCCCCGGTGGCGAGCGCCACCTTCCCCGCCTCGACGTACTCCCCGGCGCAGTTGCGCGGGGCCATCCCCATGGAGGCCATCTCCACGGCGCCGGCGAACAGCGGCACTTCGGAGGCCCACAGCTCGATCGCCAGCCCGGAGGCCCGGGCCATGTCGTAGGCGTGCCCGGCAAGCCCGAAGCCGGTCACGTCGGTCATGGCTTTGACCCCCAGCGAGGAGATGATCTCGGACGCTTCACCGTTGAGCGAGCGCATCGATTCGATGACAGGGCTCATGGCCAGGGGCGAGACGCCCGCCTTCAGCGCGGTGGTCATTATTCCGGTCCCCACCGCCTTGGTCAGCACCAGGACGTCGCCCGGCGACGCTCCGCCCAGCGTGGTCATGTCGTCGGGGTGGACGCTCCCCACAACGCAGAGGCCGTATTTCGGCTCGTCGTCCTCGATGGTGTGGCCGCCCGCCAGCAAAGCGCCGGCTTCGCGGACCTTGTCGTACCCTCCCTTGAGGATCGCGCCCATCACCTCTTCTCCCAGGCCGCAAGGGAACGCCGCCAGGTTCATCGCCACCAGCGGCCTGGCGTTCATCGCGTAGATGTCCGAGAGGGCGTTGGCGGCGGCTATCTGGCCGAAGTCGTAGGGGTCGTCCACGATCGGGGGAAAGAAGTCCACCGTGAGGACGAGCGCGGATCCGTCCTCCATCAGGTAAACACCCGCGTCTTCGCCCGCGTGGAGCGAAGTCAACAGGCGCGGCTCGGCATCAGAAGGGATGCCGGCAAGCAATCGTTCGAGGTCGCACGGACCCATCTTGGCAGCTCACCCGGCCCTGCGCGAGTAACTGGTCAGCTTCAGGTCGTCAGGCACTGTCACCTCCCGGGCTCGCTCCGGCGCCGCGTGCCGGCCGCGGATAGGGGAACACCAGCCGGTGCCCCTCACAGCCTCGCAGCGCCCTGCGGGCCGCTTCGAGGTCCGCCGCGGCCAGCAGCAACGAGATTCCGCAGCCCGCGCTGAACTCCACGGGCGTAGGGATAACCGAACAGGCGATCCCCGCGGCTCGTATTTCCCTTTCGCCTTTCAGTGCCCGGCTCGTCGATTCGAACACGAACACTCCGCATTCTTTTTTCGCCACGACCGACATACCACCATATCAACATTGTTAATTGATTCTATCTGAAATGTTTATTGATGTCTCCCGTCTAGAACTGCCGGCGTTTTCCATTTCTCGTTCCGCTGTCTGCCGGCCGGGTCCGGTTCGCCGGGCAGGGGTATCGTAATAACCGCGGGAAAACGGGCCTCCCGCCGGCGGCGAACGTCAAGGGAATGCCCTTCTGAGGTGAAGTGTCCACTCATGCCGGCGAAACGTCTTCAGTGGCCGCCCGCAAAATTGCCATAAATCTATGAAAAGGCTTGACAAAAACAGGCAGGTGGCAGTTATAATTTCCCGAATCGAATATCGGGTTGAGTAGCACGGCTGAGAGGGGACAGTAGATGCTCACGGGGCCGTGCTTTTTGGAACCCATTGGAGACCAGTGGAATTGACGCTCATTTTGACCCGGCGAACCGCGCAAGGTATCGGTGTGACACCTGTCTGAAGACAGGTTTTTTTGTAGGAGAACTACAGGAGGTGAAGGTTCTTGGCGGGAAAAACGGTTAGCAGGCGCCAGTTCCTGAAGCACGCTGGCGCGACGGTGGCCCTGCTGGGGCTCTCCGAGACGCTGATCCCGCAGATGGCAAGGGCGCTCCAGGCTCTTGCCGCGGGGAAGCCCCCCATCATCTGGATTCAGGGACAGAACTGCACGGGCTGCTCTGTTTCGTTCCTGAACTCCAATTACCCGGGGGTCGCGGAGCTGGTGCTGGACAAGCTGTCGGTCCGCTACCAGCCCAACGTGATGGCGGGCACGGGGCAGGCCGCGATCGCCGCGATCAACGATACCGTTGCCGCGGCAAAGGGAGGCAAGGGCATTTACGTGCTGGTCGTGGAGGGCGCGGTGCCGACGAAGGAAGGTGGCGAGTACTGCACGTTCGGCCTTTCCGACAAGAAGAAGGCACTGGCCGACACCAACGTGCAGGTCCCCGGCGATAAAACGATTCACGAGTGGATGAAAGAGCTCGTGCCCGGCGCGGCGGCCGTGATCGCAAACGGCAACTGCGCTTCGTTCGGCGGCATCCCCGCGGCCAACGCGGCAGTCACGGGCGCCACGCCCGTCAGTAAGATCGTCGCGGAGATTGACCCCAAGAAGCCGATGGTCAACGTCGGCGGCTGCCCCTCGCACCCCGACTGGTTCGTGGGGACGGCGCTCCAGGCGCTCATCGCGCTCGGCGTGCTTCCCGGGGGGAAGCAGTTGAACCTCAACGAGAACAAGATGTCGAAGACGTTCTTCGGCCAGTTGATCCACGAGAACTGCGAGCGGCGCGGCGCTTTCGACGCGGGCCTCTTCCTCGAGGACTGGAACGAGCAGAGCCCGGACTTCAAGCTCTGCATGTTCAAGCAGGGGTGCAAGGGCCCGGTGACCTACGCGGACTGCCCGATCCGGCGCTGGAACTCGGGCGTCAACTGGTGTGTGGGAGCGAACGCGCCGTGCAGCGGTTGCGCCTCCCCCTCCTACTACAAGGAACTCACCCCGCTCTACCAGCCTCTCCCGAACATGAGCTTCGGCGGCATCACGCCCGCGACGGACGTCGTTGGCTGGGTCGCGGCGGGAGCGACCGCGGTGGGCATCGGAGCCCACTACCTGTACAAGCAGCTGGGGAGCAAGCCCGACGAGGCTGAAGGCGGTGAGAAATAGTGGCGCAACTCATCAGTATAGACCCGGTGACCAGGATCGAAGGTCACATGCGAATCGACGTCGAGGTCGAGGGTGGCGTCGTCAAAGACGCGTGGTCCTCGGGAACGATGTTCCGGGGCTACGAGATGCTGATCAAAGGGAAGCATCCCTGGGACGCGCAGCAGGTCATGCAGCGCATCTGCGGCGTATGTCCGATGGTGCACGGCACCGCGGCGTCCTACGCTCTCGACACCGCGATGGGGGTGAAGCTCCCGGACAACGCGCGGTTGATCCGCAACCTCTGCCTGGGCGCGAACTTCATCCAGTCTCACATACTCCACTTCTACCACCTTCAGGCGCTCGACTACGTCGACGTCACCGCGGTGACGAAGTACGACGGCCCCGACCCCGCGCTGAAGATGCTGCGGGACAAGATAACAGGACTGGCCGCTGCCAGCGACCTCTACCCGTTCCTGCCGCGCTACGAATCCCCCGACTACATCGGCGGGGAAGGCGGACCGGGGGACCCCGGCATCGCAACGGAACTGGTCGGACACTACGTGCAGGCGTTCGAGATGCGCAAGAAGGCGCACGAGATGCTGGCGGTTTTCTACGGCCGCATGCCCATGTCCGTGGGGACGATACCGGGCGGTGTGACCACCCCCCCGACCCTGGCGAACATAGCCGCGTTCCGCTCCAGGCTCAACGAGCTCCAGAAGTGGATAGCCGACGTCTACGTCGCCGACGTGAAATACGTGGCCACCCAGGACGCATACTCCGCGTTCATCAAGGCCGGCGACTCCGGCGGCAACTTCCTGGCTTACGGGGGGATGGACCAGAACCAGGCGGGGACGGACAAGTACTTCAAGCCCGGGGTAATCACGGACTACAAAGCCCTCTCCCCGGAGAAGTTCGACCCTGACCGGGTGACCGAATCGGTCAAGCACTCCTGGTACAAGGACTCGACCGAGGGCCTGAAGCCGGCGGTCGGCAAGACGGAGCCGGACGTGGGCAAGCAGGGGGCGTACTCCTTCATCAAGGCCCCGCGCTACGACAACAAGCCCATGGAGGTCGGGCCGCTGTCGCGCCAGCTGGTCAACAAGGACCCCGTCTTCATGGAGCTGGCGAACAAGCTCGGGGTGCTTACCCCGCCGGTCAAGTTCGGGATCATCCCCAGGACCGGGGCGCGCGCGGTGGAGGCGCTGCTCCTGTCGCTGGAGATGGAGAAATGGCTGGACCAGTTGACCGAAGGAATCGGCTCCAACATCTGGGACTCCAGCGGGAAGAAGATACCCGATAAGTCGAAAGGCATGGGCCTCGTGGAGGGCCCCCGCGGGTCGCTCGGCCACTGGATCACCATCGACGGCGGCAAGACCGCCAACTACCAGGCCGTCGTACCGACCACCTGGAACGCGGCGCCGCGCGACAAGAACGGCGTACGCGGGCCGATCGAGACCGCGCTGCTCGGCATCCCGGTGCCCGACCCTAACAACCCGATAAACGTGGTCAGGTGCATCAGGTCCTTCGACCCGTGCCTGGCCTGCGCGATCCACGTCATCCATCCGGAGCACAACGGCGTCAAAGAATTCCGAGTGGTTTAGGGGGTGTCCGCATGAAGGAAAAGGACAAGATCCTGATCCCGGGCCCTGCCAAGGTCATGTACTGGACATACCTGGCGCTGCTGGCGCTCGTGCTCTACTCGGGGTTCTACAGGTTCCACATCTTCACCTCGGGATGGAGGTACCCCTGGAGCTACGCGTTGATGATCAGCTTCAACTGGACCGTGGTTTCGGGGTTCGCGCTGCTGTCGGTGGTCTACGTCTATTACGCGCTTCTCGGGAGACGGAAAGGGAGCTGGAACGAACCGCTGGGGGCGTTCCGCATCGTTCTGGGGCTTGTGGCCATATGGTTCTGGTTCCTGACGTATGCGGTCAACCGTCCCTACGGGTGGTTGAGCGGCATGGTGCACGCGTTCGGGGGCATTGCCGGAACCTGGAACGTGTACGAGGCTTTCCTCTGGATAGTGCTGCTCCTCAACGTGATCTACCTGTACGCGCGCTGGGCGAAATCCGAGAGGTTCCCCGGGATAACCGCGAAGAAGACGGAGTAGGAAGGTGGTCTGATTGGGCAAAGAACGCTTGAAGAGCTTCAAGGGAGGCATTCACCCACCTTACAACAAGGAACTTGCCTCCTCGCGGGCTATTGAACAGGCGCCGATTCCTGCTGAAGTGGTTATCCCCCTGTCGCAGCATATCGGCGCCCCGAACAGCCCGCTCGTCTCACCGGGCGACAGGGTTGAGGTGGGACAGAAGATAGGCGAGACCGACGCTTTCGTATCGGCGCCGGTGTTCTCGTCGGTGGCCGGCACGGTCAAAGCGATTGAAGACGTCGTCAACTTCGCGGGAGCCACGGTCAGAAGCGTCGTGATCACGGCCGACCCGGACCAGCCGGCGTTCGAGGGCAGGTCCGGCAAGCCGCCGGAGGACCTCGACGCGGAGGAGATCAAGGCGATCGCCAGGGAGGCGGGCCTGGTCGGCATGGGCGGGGCGGCGTTCCCGACGCACGTTAAATTGAGCCCCCCCAAGGACAAGACCGTGGACATCGTTATCATCAACGGCTGCGAATGCGAGCCGTTCCTGACCTGCGACCACAGGTTGATGCTGGAGAGGCCGGCG
>CAZEJS010000014.1:51354-70643 GCA_964512645.1 uncultured Acidimicrobiales bacterium | reverse complement strand
AGGCGGTATGATGTGTTTCCATTGGGATAGCCGCCTACTGGGTCTTTACACGAACGGCGTCCGGGGCAGATTGCATCTGCAGGGGAATGGGGATAGTATTACGTTATACATAGCGAGAATCGGGATTCATCTGTTTGAGCAGTCTGGTTTGCGTCTGCATGGACTCGTTCACGCATCCTGCAAGGGGGTTCAGGCGATGAGACGACTGGTAGGGTTGCTGGTAGCGGTGGCGATGGTCTCGGGCCTGGTGGCAGTCATGGCCGCGGGATGCGGGACGACAACCACCAAAGGCCTGGGCATTATCACCCCCCGAGGCAAGGTAACCATAGAGAAATCCGGCAACAAGGTCACCGTCACCAGGGCCTCCAGGAAGACCACCTGGACGGCGACCACCGCCAGTGAAAAGGCGCTCGGGGTTCCCGTGCCCGCGGACGCCACGCTGGTGAAAGGCACCGCGGTCAAGGTCGCGGGGCCGGGTGACGAGAAGTGGCTGGGAGCTACGTTCTTCACCGAGGACGAGGTCGACGCGGTCGTCAATTACTACAAGTCCAAGCTCTCGGGCATGCCGGGCTTCAGCGACACGTCGACGAACATCAGCGACAGCATGGCAGGGCTTTTCTCGGTCAAGACCGAGGAGTCCGTCAAGTCGGTGATCGTCAGGAAGTCCGCCTCCGGCGAGCGGGGGAAGACCACCATCCAGATAGCCACCGCCGAGGACCTGGAGCTCGAGGAGAGTGACTAGGACGTGACGCGGCGGCGGTTCGCGGGCCGCGCGGTTCCTGAATCAAAGGGGGAGCAAGAGATGAAGTCCCGGAAGAAGAGCCCGCTGGTAGTAATGGCGGTCATCCTCTTGATCGCTATCGGGGTCCTTTCTGTCAGGCTCGGTACGTCCGCGGCGAAGGACCAGGCCGATTCGGGCATCCCCGGGCTCCGGGGGCCGCAGTTCACCGTGGGGCTCGTTCTTGCCGCCGGGCTCGGCAACAACCCCAGGGCGGCGGGCGGCGGTGGCGGCGTTTTCAACGGAGCGCCCTGGACCCTTACCGGTTACATCCTCAACAAGTACACCGGCTCCGTCCACGTCTGGATATCCCAGTGCAGCAAGGTCGTGCGCGAGCTCGGCTACAAACCCGGCGATTTCGTGGAGCTGTTCTGCTCCGCCAGCCAGGTCTCGGGCCTGAACGTCGGGGATTTCGTGCAGTTCTACGGGTTCACCGCGCGCGGCTACCTGCTCCGCAGCGGTGACAGGGTCCTGCCGTCCCCGTTCAGTTACTGAGGGCTCCGTGCGGTCTCGGCCGCACCCGGCGGAAAACACCAACCGGCCGACCCCATGCATATCGCACGCTCGGGCCGACGCATGCCGGCTCGGCCTTCTGCCCCGGACAGGCGCGATGACCGGAGCCCGGTGAAATCGTAAGAAGGAGCACTGACGGCTTGAAGATCCTTGTCTTCTCCTGGAAAGATATCAAGCACCCCTGGGCCGGGGGTTCGGAGGTAAACATCCAGGAGCAGGCGCGCCGCTGGGTCCAGGCCGGACACCGGGTCACCATGTTCACGACCCGCTTCAAGGGGATGTCCAGGAAAGACCGCATCGACGGGGTCGACGTGCTCCGGGCCGGAGGCCGTTTCACCATCTACCTGCTCGCGCCGCTGGCCTACCTGCTGTTCCTGAGGCGCCGGGCCGACGTGATACTGGACATAATCAACGGCATCCCTTTCTTCACCCCCGCCTACTCCAGAAAGCCGGTGGTGGCGCTCGTCCACCACGTCCACCGGGAGATGTTCGTGATCGAGCTGGGGCCGGTCGTCGGGCGGTTCGGAAGGTTCGTGGAGCAGTACCTCGTGCCGGCACTCTACCGCGGGAAGCCGTTCATCTGCGTTTCCCGTTCGACGGAGAGCGCCATGCGCGCCAAGCTCCACGGGGGAGACAGGCTGGACATCACGGTGATACACAACGGCATCGACCTGGACCGCTTCAAGGGGGGATGCCGGGAGAAGTTCGAGCGTCCCACCGTCCTTTACCTGGGGCGTCTCAAGAAGTACAAGCAGCTTCCGAAGTTGATCGCGATGATGAGCGAGGTCCGCCGTTCGGTGCCGGACGCCGAACTGCTGGTGGTCGGCTGGGGCGACGCGGTCATCGAGGCGCGGGAGGCCGCCGAGCGGGCCGGGGCCACCGGCTACGTCAAGTTCCTGGGCTTCGTGGAGGAAGAGGAGAAGCTGCGCTACTACCAGCAGGCCTGGGTCCTGGCCACGGCGTCGATGGTCGAGGGCTGGGGCCTCACGGTCATCGAGGCCAACGCCTGCGGCACGCCCGCGGTCGCGTTCGACGTTCCCGGGCTCAACGAGTCGATACTCCACGAAAAGACCGGCAGGCTGGCTTCCGACGAACGCGAGTTCGTCTCCTGCCTCGCCGAGATGCTGAGCTCGCCCGGGGCCTGCGACGAGCTGGCCCGCGGGGCCGCCGATTGGGCGGCCGGCTTCAGCTGGGATTCGACGGCCTCCCGCTCACTGGAAGTGCTCGAGGAAGCGGTCAGCAGGCAGTAGGGCGGACGCCACTAATCCCGTTTCCCCTGTAACGCCGCGCTTCCCTGCGCTAACATCTGAACCTGCAATGGTTCATCACACCGGCAAGAACGGGCGGGCGGCGGCGTTCCGGAAGTGGGCGCCCCTGTATTTCGCGGCGGCGGCCGCGGCGGTCTGGGCCCCTGCTCTCTTCGGGAACGGGTTCGTGCTGCTCGGCGACATGGTGTTCACGCCGGCTATGCGCCCTCCGGTTTCGCTGCTCGGCCCGGTGCGCGGCACCATGGACGTTGCGCTCGTCTACAACCTCGCCTGGCTGGTCTCCCGCCTGATCGGCGCGGTGCTGCTTCAGAAGGCCGTCCTGTTCCTCATGGCGTTCCTCCCCGGATACCTGATGTACCGCAACGTGCCGGCGACGGACTGCTGGTCGAAGGTGTTTGCCGGGACCCTGTACGCGCTGAACCCGTTCGTCTACACGCGGATGCTCGTAGGTCAGTGGGGGTTCATCCTGGGTTACGCCCTGCTCCCGGTGGTCTTTGCGTCCTGCGTTAAAACCCTCCGTGAGCCGGGGGCCGGGCGGGTCGCGCGGACCGCGTTGTGGATATCCGGGGCGGCGCTGCTGAGCCTGCATGCCGGGGCGCTGGCGCTCATGGTCTTCATCGCGGTATCGGTGGCGGGGATGGCGCGCATGCCCCGCGCGGGAAGGACGGCCATCGCCGCGATCTCCGTGCTGGCGCTTTTCGCGGTGGTCAGCGCGTTCTGGCTGATGCCGGCCCTCGACCCGGGCGGGCCCGGATCTTACATGGGAAAAGCGGACCTGGAGGCGTTCGCGACGCGTTCGACCTCGCGTGCCGGGACCGCCCTTTCCGTGGCGGGCCTGTACGGCCACTGGAAGACCCAGCTCGACGGGCTGATGCCCCGACGGTACGTCCCTGCCTGGCCGGCCTTCGGGCTGCTTGCCCTCGCGTTGTGCGCGGTCGGCCTGCGCCGTTACGCCGGCGAGCCGGGACGCGGGCCGGGGCTGCTGGCGCTGTCGGCACTCGCGGTGCTCGCGTTCTTCCTGGCGCTGGGTTCCACGGCGCCGGTCACGGGCTGGGTTTTCTCGTGGTTCTACAATAACGTGGCGTTCTTCAGGCTCTTCAGGGAACCGCAGAAGTTCGTCGCCCTGCTGGCCCTGGCTTACGCGGTTGTCGGGGCCTCGGGCCTGGACGCGCTGCTCGCCGGGGTGCGCTCCCGAGAGCGGGGAGGTGCACCGTCCACAGCGTCTCCCGCCGCAAAGCAGGAACCGGGGGCGCACCGGGCAGCCCGGGCCGGGCCCGAACCCGGCGCGGTGCTTGCGGTTCTTTTCATCGCGCTGGTGGCGCTGTACAGCTTCCGGATGTTCGGGGGGCTCTGGGGACAGGCGAAGGCCGTCTCTTACCCCAGGTCTTGGGCGCAGGCCCAGGAGCGGATGGACAGGGACAGGGGCGACTGGTACGCGCTGTACCTTCCGACGTTCTGGTACCAGCGCTACGAGTTCACCGGGACCGACTACACGATCACCAACCCGATGCCTTTCTACTTCACCAACAGGGCGCTCCCGCTGAACTCCATAGACGTGGGCGCGGTGAGCCTGGGGCAACAGCCGCTCGACGGCTACGTGCAGTCGGCGCTGGACTCGGGAAGAAAACGCGGCAACCTGGGCGCCATGCTGGCGCCACTGAACGTGAAATACGTCCTGATGGCGCGCAACCAGGCCAGCGTGCTGTTCGAGCACGTCTACCGGCAGCGGGACCTGGAGGTCGTCGGGCGATGGGACGACCTCGTCCTGCTGAAGAACCTGGTGCCGGTCGGCAGGTTGACGCTGGCGCGGGGGTTCGGCACCTTCAAGGACTGGGGCTCCGTTGGGGAAGCGGCCTCGGGGTCGAACCTCTCCGGCTCGCGCATCACCGCCTCTTCGCAGACTTCCATAGCGCCTCTGGAGGGGATGCCCCTGAAGACGGCGGAGTCCTCGGGCAGGAGGATTGTGGGCAGGGTTCCCCTCACCGGCGCTCCGGGGAAGCTCAACCTCATGGCCATGCCGGCGCCCGGCCTGCTGGTCGGCGAGCCTTACGACAGGCACTGGAGCATCTCCGGGCAGACGGGCGGGTGCCCCGCGCGTCAGCTCGGGGTGACGATGGCTTTCGCCGCGGTGCCGGGGACGACGGTGACCATCCGGTATTTCTACCTTCTCCTGTGGTTGGGGTACGCTTTCAGTATCGGGGGCGCGCTGGTGTGCATCGCGCTTGTAGCGCGCCGGGTTAATAGAGACGGGACAGTGTCGTCTTGATTGGATCCACCGCGGCAAAGGAAGAACCGAAGAACGGAAGGGTGCTCGCGCTGCTCTGGCACGCCCCGCACCGGGTCATAACCGCGGGGGGTTTCCGGAGGACTTACGAGATATTCAGAAGGACGCCCCCCGGGGTCCAGGTGCTCGCCCTCGACGACGCACCCTCTTTTCTGCTGGACATCGCGAACCCCGGGGTATCGGTGAGAGAATACTCGATCCCCCGGCCGGTCCGGGCGCTGGAGGGGCGGTGCTTCCGGGTGGAGCGCGCCATCGAGTGGGCCCTGGCCGCCGCGATGATGACGTGGTCCTGCCTCGTCCTGGCGGCGCGCAGGGAGAGGTTCGACGCCATCCTCGTGCCCAGCTCCGAGCAGTTGCCCGCCCTCGTCGCCGGCATCGCCGGCAGGTACGCCCTGCGCTCTCCACTCGTACTGTGCAACCTGAACATCGACATATTCCCTGAAGCGCTGCGCGGGCCGATCGCGCGGGCCCATAACTTCGCCGACACGGTCATCGCGATCTCGTCTCACCTTTCCGGGGAGCTGCGGCGCCACGGGGTGAAAGCGCCAGTCGAGATCAACACCGTAGGGCTGGACTGCGCCGCCATCGACGCCGTGCCCGCACCGCCGGAGAAGCGGTACGACGCGGTGTTCGTCGGGCGGCACGACACCGAGAAGGGGGTCTTCGACCTGCTGCCTATCTGGGCGGAGGTCGCGGCATCCGTCCCAGGCGCCAGGCTCGCCATGGTGGGCAGCAGCAACCCGACCAACAGGGCTCGGATCGAAGCGACGATAGAAGCGCTGGGGATTCGTGACAATGTCGCCCTCCTGGGCATGGTGGACGACAGGACCAAGTACGCCACCATCAAGGGGAGCAAGGTGTGCCTGTTCCCCAGCTACGTCGAGGAGTGGGGGATCGTACCCCAGGAAGCGCTCGCCTGCGGGCTGCCGGTCGTCGCCTACGACCTGCCGGTGTACCAGGAGAACATCGCGCCCTGTGAAGCCGTCTTCCGCGAGAGGAAGGGAGACGTCCAGGGAATGGCCGCGGCAACGGTCCGGCTGCTGGACGGCGCCCGTTACCGGGAGTACGCGGACATCGGCCCCGCGTTCGTGCGGCGGTTCGGCTGGGACGGCGTGGCGCGGCGCGAGTTCGAGATAGCGCTCGGGAGGGACGGCAGGGGGCGGCCCGAAGCGGCGGGCCGAGGGAACCCGGGCCGGGCGGGCGGGCAGAGGCTGAAGCGGTTCATCGACATGCCTCCTGCGATGCTCAGGGAAGCTTTCAAGCGGGGAGCCGTGGCGTTCCGCGAAGCATTCGCCTCCGGCAGGACCTTCGATTTCGAGGGCAGGTCCTACAGGTACTTCTACCACCCGTACAACCTCGCCTGGAGAAACGAGCGGGCGGTGGAGGTGCCCATCGCGCTGGGCTTTCTCGAGGGCTCCGTCGGCAAGCGCGTTCTCGAGGTGGGCAACGTGCTGTCGCATTACGTGGACGTTTCGCACGATGTCGTCGATAAATACGAGAAGGCGCCGGGCGTCATCAACGTCGATGCCGTTGAGTTCGACCCGGGCAGGCGGTACGACCTTATCGTCAGCATATCCACGCTGGAGCACATAGGGGCAGACGAGGAACCGGCCCGCCCCGGTGCGGCCCTGGAGGCGGTGGAGAACCTCAAGAGGCTCCTGGCGCCGGGCGGAAAGATGATCGCCACCGTCCCCCTGGGGCTGAACGAGGAGCTGGACCGGGTGCTGTATTCCACCGCCAACCCCTTCGAGAAGACCAGGGCGCTAAAGCGGCGGACGGGGAACACCTGGGAGCAGGTCGACCCCGGGACCGTCCGGCGGTGCCGCTACAGGGAATCGTCCTTCAGGGCAGACGCGATACTCGTCCTGGAGACGGGCAGAGAACGGGATTAGAACAGTGGAAGAGCTGGAGGCCACTGGAAACCAAAACCGCCGGGTGGGATGGCACGCCGTATGTGTCGGGATCGTGGTGCTGGCGTCCCTGCTCCTGTTCTACAAGCACTTCCTGTCCAGGGGCATGCTCATGCACGTGGACATGACCTTCCCTACAACAATCGACAGGAACCTGGCTCTCTACAACCACACCTGGTGGCAGTACGGCAGCGTCCAGAACATATGGAACCTGCAGAGGGTCCTCTGGGCCTATCCTCTCCTCGGCCTGGCCTGGGCCGTGCGCCTGCCCATGGAGCTGTACCTGCTGACAATGTTCGTAAGCACGTTCGCGCTCGCCGGCGTGTCAATGTACGCGCTGGCCTTCGACACCATATCGCGCTTTTTCTCCCGAAACGTCCGGAGGGTGCTTCCCGGCGCGGTTTTTGCCGGCTCCGTGTTCGCCGCCCTCATCTTCATGTACAACCCGTTTTCGGTCAGCCACCTGTGGCCGTATTTCGGCTACCCGGGATACGCCGCCCTGCCGCTGGTGTTCCTGCTGCTCGTGAAAGCCGTGGAACGACCGCGAGCCTGGAAGGTGGTTCTTCTCGCGGTCATCATCACCGTCGCGGGCACGGGGCCGATAAACGTCGTCTGGTACTGGTTCATGATCGCGGGCTACCTGTTGTTCTTCGTTGCCGCGGGGAAGTTCGAGCGCGCGAGCCTGGCGTCCGCGGGCAAGGTGCTGCTGCCGCTGGTGGGGCTCTACGCCCTGCTGAACGCGATGTGGCTTGTCCCCTACGCGGGAGCCGAAGCGGTGAACAAAACGTTCACCCCCGTTTACGCGAACACCTTCTCGAGCTCCACGCTCGACCTCCTGTCCAGGAACGGCACGGCAATAAACAACATCCGCTTCACTTCCGGCTGGGGGCTGCCCGTAGAACCGACACCGAGCGGCCCCCTGCAGGCGGTGCTGAGTTTCACGCTCCCGGTCCTGGCTGTGGCAGCCTTTGTCATACTCAGGAAGAAGGTCTTCAAAGACCGCACCCTCCTGTTCTGGCTCATCATGTTCGCGGCGTCGGTGTTGCTGGCTACCGGCACCTCCTGGATAATCGCGGGACCTTACAGGTGGTTCGTCTTCGACGCCCCGTGGATATCCTCGCTGGGCTGGGTCTTCAGGGCGGCCGACAGGTGGCTCGTTTACGCCGCCTTCTTCTACGCGCTCCTCCTGGGACTGCTGGTGTCCTGGCTGCTAAAAGACGCTGAAACGGTTCGCTCCGTACTGGCCGCGTGCGCCATCGCAGTAATGCTGGCGTCGTTCGCGCCGATCGCGTACTGCTACGCCAACAGGGTGTACGATCCGACGAGGATCCCCGACGACTACGCAAAGGTCACCAGGGCCCTGGAAAGAATGGACCCCGTGCGAGGGGCGATCTGGGTCCCCTTCGCCCGGGACGGGTTCAGGTACCGCTGGGCGCCGGACAAACGGATAGGCTCTTTCGCGGTGTATTCCTCCGGCCCGTCCCTTAACAACCTGCAGGATATCTTCAGCCCCGAGAACTACTACAGCTTCGTAGAGGACGTGCTCTCCAGCAGCGACATGGGACCGATGGAGGCGCTCAACAGGAAGGTGATGGTCCCCGACAACGTCGCCACCAACCTGTTCATGCCGCTCGCCGGGCGGTACGTGGTGCTCGACTCCTCGGTGCCCGGCTTCCGGTCGCGAGAAGCGATAAGAAACGACCGCAGCCTCGAGCGCGTTCTCAAATCGGGGGACCTGGAGGTGTTCGAACTCGCCAGGAGCGTCGAGCCGGTGAAGGCGGTGGCCGCCACCGTCAATGTGAACAACTTCTACGACCTCCTGGCCCTGGCGAGCAGGCTGCCGCCGGAGGAGTACTCGAGGCTCGCCTTCGCCGGTACCGGTTCCCCTGTCGATGAGAAACACGGCGGTATCTTCATGGACCGCTACATGGAGCCGTTCGACATCAACTCGGGCTTCGAGAAGGCCGGGCCCGGCGGGATGCCCGATGGGTGGGCGCCGGTTGAAGCGCCGTTGCAGGATGCCGTCAACCCGTCGGATGCCGGCCGCGGGGCGAGGGCATCGCTCGACCGCGAGGAGAAAGCGGGCGGGGCCGCGAGCATCAGGGTCGAGAACCCGCCGGTCGAGCAGTTTAAAACACATTCGATCGAGGGTCCCGCGGTCCCCGCGGTCGCCGGAGAGATCTACGGGATCAGCTCCTGGGTCAAGTACGCGAACGCGGAATGGTCGCGAGTGTCGGTCGAAGGCTACGACCAGGCCGCCGGCCACTGGGTCCCGCTGGTGAACTGCCCGGTCGTTCAGTCCGGCACTTCCGGGTGGAAAAACGAGAAGTGCTCTTTCCACATGCCGGAGGGGATATCCATGATGAGGCCGGTCCTCATCGGCGGGTGGGCGAAAAACCCTCGCCGCCCGGCCGTCACCTGGTTCGACGACATCGAGATATCCAGGCTCGGCAAAGGCTTCTACGAAGAGCTGACACGGGGAGACGAGGCGCCGGCCGTCACCTGGAAACGGAGGAGCCCTGAGGACTACGAGGTGCGGGTGAAAGGAGCGGACAGGCCTTTCGTAATAGCGTTCGCCCAGGCGTACGACCGGTTGTGGGTCGGCACGACCGAGGAGGGCGAACCGCGGGACCCGGTGAGATTGATATCGACGATAAACGGGTTCGAAATGGCCAGAAAAGGCGATTTCAAGATGAACATCCGTTACCAGCCGCAGGGTTGGTTCGTAGCGTCACTACTGGTGTCGCTCGCCGCGATGGGGCTGTGCCTGGGGTTCCTCTGTCTCGCCCTGGCGGGGCATTCGCGCCCGGCCGGCCGGCTTCGCGCCGCCGGGAGCCCGGCAGAGGCGGAGCATTCCGCGGGTGAGCCGCTGAAAGCTGATGTCGGTAGAGGCGAAAGGTCGGAGGCAAACGCATCGGAGGATATCGAGGAATGAAAAGCGAGAAGCCCATGTCGATAAGCGTCCTGGTTCCGGCGCTGAACGAGGAGAAGAACATCTGCGGGGTGCTTGACGACATCTTCGGGCAGGACCTCGGGGAACGCCTCGCGCTCGATAAAGTGGTCGTAGTATCTGACGGTTCCACCGACTCCACGGAAGCCAGGGTCCGTTCCAGGATGGAGCGCGAAGAGCGCCTGGAGCTGATCGTGAACGACGCCAGGCGCGGCAAAGCGGCCTGCATCAACATCGGCAAACGCGATATCGACTCGGACTTCCTCGTGCTCATCGATGCGGACACCAGGCTGGCGGGCCGGCAGACGCTTGCCGCCCTGATAGACGATCCGGATGACGACGTCGGGATGATGGGCGGCGTCCCCCTGCCGGCTCAAGACGTGCGTGGCCTCGCCCCGATGATCTTCACCTGCGGCGACATCCTGCGCGACTATATCAGGTGCAACTTCAAGGGCGGCAGCAACATCTACAGCGCGCACGGTCGGATACTGGCCTTGAGCAGGGAGCTCTACAGGCAGGTAGAGATCCCCAGCCTGGACAAAGGCGCCAGGGTGCTGTCAACCGACCAGTTTCTGTACTACTCGTGCATCATGGCCGGGAAGCGCTTCGCGTTGAACCCCGAGGCGAGAGTGTTTTTCAAGCTCCCCCGCTCCTTCAGGGATTACCTGCTGGTGACAGTGCGTTTCATGTATTCGGCGGACAACACCAGCGGGTTCTTTCACGACAGGGGCCCGGGAAGCGAGTTTTACGTGCCGTTGGGCATCAAGGTCGGAGCCCTGATAAATCTTGCCCGCCGAAAGCCGTTGGGGGCGGTCGCCTGGGTAACGTATCGCATGGCGGCCAGGTGCCTGTACCTCTGCAAGCGCTACGTGTTGAAGGAAGAGGTGCCCGCGGTGTGGTCTATCGCCGAGTCCACCAAAGAAGAGGTGGGGGGGCCCTGACGGACATTCAGGGATCGGCGCTCCGAAGGGGTTGTCCGCCTTACACGGGCGCTTTACGTCAGGCGGTAGCCTCTTCCCCGGCAGACTCGCTCTTCCGCGCGCTCTGCCACGAGAGCCAGTAAGAGGACACATAAGCGCCCATGGAAGCCAGTGTGGCAACCGACACCGCGGCCACGACCCACGCCACCCGCCTGGCCGAGGCGTGAAACAGAAAAACGGCGATGACTTCCACGATAGCTCCCGCGACCAGCAGGTACACGAACCCGTACCTGTCCGTCGCCAGCAGGAACTGGCTGCAGACGGGCAGCATGGAGAAACAGAACATCGCCAGGGAAAGAACCGGCAGCAGGGGGGCGCCCGAAACGTATCTCGAGCCGAACACCATCCTCATGCTCCATCCGGGAAAAACCGCGAACACAATGGCGACGCTCCCGCAGATCGCCGCCACGGAAGCCTGGACCTTCCAGAAAAGACGCCATGGCTCCGTTCCGGCGGCGAACTTCGCGCTGGCCCTTGGAAAAAGCACCACGGCGAGCACGCCGGGAATGAAATACATGACGCTGCTCAGCTTCTGCGCCGCCGCGTAGTAACCGGACTGAGACCCCCCGATGAGCCCCCTGACCAGGAACACGTCCATGTATACGAACGACATGAGACAGGCGGAGCTCACTATCACCGCCGGTGCGAACTTCTTCAGATGTGTTACATCAATGCTGCCTTCCGCGGGCCCCTTGCCGAGCCACCGCAAGGTCCAACCGCCCAGCACAAGGACTACCACCACCGCCCCGAAAGCCTCCCCGGCCATTGCCCCCGTGACTCCGAGGCCTGCCGCCACCAGGGCAATCCCTGAGGCCACCCTTGCCACGGCGCCAACTACGAACCCCGCGCTGAGCACCTTGAACCTCTGGAGCCCCTGCACGGCTCCGGACGTCACCGGATGAATGAGCCAGATCGCAATATAAAGCGACAGCAGCAGCAAAGGCGGAAAGCCGGCGATGTCCAGCCACTGTTTGACGGGCCTGGCCAGGGCGGCCCCGGCAAGGAGCGCCGCCCCGCTGAAGACGACCGCGATGAGCAAGGCTCTCTTCACCAGGTACCTGGCGTTCTTTTCAGCGCCGCTTGCCCTGTCGGCCGACACGTACTTCGCGATTATCGACTGCAGCGGCCCCCCGATTCCGGTAGCGGCGATCGTCCCTACCGCCAGAAGGGATGCGAGGGCGGCGTAATCCGTGGGGCCAAGCAGCCTGGCAATGACCACCGCATAGATATAGCTGGTGGCATAGACCACCAGGTACGCGCCCGACACCATGGCATAGGCGCCAATCCCGTCCTCGCTGAAGCGGGACGCCGGCTGCCCTCTCATGGAATCCCCCGCGTCGATTTCATCGCTCTCCGATCAGCGGCCGATGCTCTCGACAGCTACATTACAGCAATGCCCCCGGCGTTGCTCTCGAAAGATGCCGGCTCGAGGCTCTCGGGGGCCTTCGGTTCGAGTGAAAGCCGGACCTGAACTCGAGAGCGTCTGTGGCGCGGAGAGGAATACTGGATAGAGAGCCAGGGACCAGCGGCATCGCGCATGATGACGGGCGCAGTCAGAGCGCCGCGTTGCTGTAGACTATGCGTGACAAGGCGGTGGCATATGCGGATGGGCTCGATCCAGAAGAGATACATAAACAGGCCCGAGAACGCGGCCAAGAAACTCCCTATGCTGGAGGAAATGCTGTCCTTCGCCGATCTCCCCGCGGGAGGAAAGGCGCTCGAGGTCGGGTGCGGCCCCGGTTACATGTCCCATGCCCTGTTCGAGCGAGGGTTCGACGTGACCGGCACGGACCTGGACCCCGGCGAGATCGAGTTTGCTTCCCGCGGCGCGCCGGCCGGGGGGCCCGCGTTTCTTGAAGCCGACGCCACGGAACTGCCGTTCGAGAACGCCCGGTTCGACCTGGTGCTCTCGATGATGGTGCTTCACCATATGAGAGACTGGAGGAATGCGATCGCGGAGGCGGCGCGCGTGCTCAAGCCCGGCGGGTATTTCCTTATCAACGAACACACCTATTCCGCTTTCCTGAAAGTCGCGGGGCGCCTGTTCCTCAGGGGCCACTCCTTTTTCAGGATAGAGGAGGTATCCGCCGAGCTCGAGGGCCAGGGAATGCAGACAGTGTGGATGTCGCCGCCGCACAGGTACCTCTACAACCAGTTCACCGAGTACAACATCGTATACAGAAGGAGCTGAATCGATGGCGCCGGAAACCCGCCTGCGAAGTTCCGGCGAGCCCCGGGGGAGCGATCTCCCGGGCCCGGAGTGACCATGAAGATATGCCTGATCAATCCGTACCTCGACATGTCGGAGGATTACTATACGGAGAACATGACCATCCTCCCCCCGCTCGGCCTTGGATACCTGGCCGCGGCGCTGGCGGAAGGGGGCCACGAAGTGGAAATCGTGGACTGCACGAGCGCGTGTCCGCTGCCTGTGGCTACCACCCCGGACAGGCTTCTCCGGCTCGGACACGGCAATGAAGAAATACTGCGGCGGGTCGGGGACTTTCGACCTGACGTCGTCGGCATCTCCTGCTCCTACACGGTACACGCGCCGGAGTGCTTCGAGATAGCGAGACTGATCAAGGACGGCTATGCCGGTGACGTCCCGGTGATCGTTGGCGGGGCACACTGCTCGAACTCCCCGGCCGACGTGCTGCGCGTTCCGGACATAGACTTCATCGTCAAGGGAGAGGGCGAACACACCCTGGTGAAGTTCTGCGGAGCCCTGGAATCCGGCTCGCCGGTTGAAGGGATCCCGGGGCTCCTCTACAGGGGCCCCGACGGCGAGGTGTCGGGCAATCCCGACAGGCCCCGGATCGGGGACCTCGACTCGCTGGCCTTTCCACGCCGCGATCTCTTCCCCCTGAAGCATTATTCCCGGAGGCAACTGGCCAACCCCGGGGACATCAACAACAGGCGGGTGCCCAAGACCTCGATTCTGACCTCGAGGGGCTGCCCGGGCAACTGCGTCTTCTGCGCCTCGCGAAGCATGTGGGGAAGGAGATGGGTGGCCCGGTCTCCGGAGAACGTCGTCGCGGAGATCGAGCACCTGGTCAGGGATTTCGGCATAAGGGAGATCGATTTTCTGGACGACAACGTTTCGGCTTCGAGGACCCGGCTCCAGCGAATCTGCGAGCTCATCGTATCGAGCGGTTTGGACATCAAGTGGACGACCCCGAACGGCATCGCCATCTGGACGCTGGATCGCGAACTGCTCCGCCTGATGAAGAAGTCGGGCTGTTACAGGCTGGTTTTCGGGCTGGAGACGGGCGATCCCGAAACGAGGGATTTCGTGCGCAAGAAATACAGCGTCGAACACGTGAAGGAGATCATCCGGTACGCAAACAGGCTGGGGATGTGGACGGTGGCGACCTTCATCCTCGGCTTCCCGTACGAGAACGAGACAAACATCCGGAACACCCTGGATTTTGCCCTGGGCCTGGGCCTGGACCTTGCAATGTTCTACAGTGTAACCCCTTACCCGGCAACCGACCTGTACGATATCTGCCGGGAGGAAGGCATCGATACCGCCCTCTCACCTCACAGGAGGGAGTTCGACACCGTCTACCTCCGCGCGGACGAAGTGCGCAGGTTCCGCCAACTGGCCACCGAGAAGTTCCTCAGTCAACTCGCGCGGAAACCCTGGAAGCTCCTGGAGAAGATAAAAAACTGGGACGACCTCAAGTTCACCGCAAGGGTCGCCCGCTACAGCCTGGGCATGGTCGGCTCTCCTTCAACAGGCGCCCGGCTTGCGAGGTACCCCAACTTCAAGAGGTGAAGCCGCCGGTTTCCTGAAGACCATGAATATCCCTTGAGCGAGATTGGCTCGCAACCTGGATATCCAGCGGTTCAGGAAGAAGTCGAGAGTCCAGTATCCCCTGCGGGTCACCACCTCGAAGCCGTGGAACTCGCCCAGGTCTCTCAGGGCCGCGGCGGTGAAGAGCCTCAAGTGGCCGACCGCCCGCGACTGCTTTCGTCCCATGAGCCGGTAGATGAACCTCCTGCCGAAGACCCGGCTCGAATCGGACACCTCCGCCATGACCGGCAGCAGCCCGAACAGCAGCATCAAACTTTCGTACCAGGCGGCAAGATTGGGGGTTGTGACTATCAGGTACCCGTCGCGCTTGAGCAGGGCTGAAGACTGCTCGAAGAGGCTGTCGGTGTCCTTGAGGTGCTCTATGACCTCACCGGCGAATATGAAATCGAAGCATTCCCGTGGGTAAGCCTCACTGCAGGAGCTTATGTCGAGGAGGTCGATTCGTATCCTGTCCTCCCTGCGGCCGGAAGCGGCGGTACCCTCCCGGATGTCGCATCCGAACCCGCTGATGTTGCGGTGCCTTCCGGTCAGGTACTCCAGGAAAGCGGGCGGCACGTTGCACCCGAGGTCAAGGATGCTGCACGGCGCCCCTCGGTCCATCGTCCTTTCGATGAAATCTGCGGCAAGGCGGAAGTGCATATCATCGGAGACCTCTTCCTTCTGAGGCCTGCTTATCCTGGCGATGTAGGAACCGAATCGTCCCACTTCGACGGCTGCCTTTCGCGCGGGGGCTCAAACGAGTATAACAAACGGGCGCGGGCCGGGAACGTCGCTCCGCTACCGGAAGATGCATGACAACGGGGCGAACTCCATCTACCTGTACGCCGGGTAACCCGGGAGCCGTCACGTTTCTTCAGGTTCCTGTGAGATAATCAACCGGAATAAGCAACCAGCAAAGGGAGCAGATGCGCAGCCCGGCAGCCTCCATAAAGCAATACCTGGAAGATCGCGACTACAGGCCCCTGTACCACCTTATTTGCGCGGCAGCCATCGTCGCCGCCGCATGCTTCCTTTTCCACAAGAACTTCACCCAGCCCGGGATGATGATGGCCCCGGACATGACCTGGCCCGACAGCCTCGCGCGGCTGCAGTACAGGACCGTCAACACCTGGTACCCGTACGGGAGCAACCCGGCATCTTCGGCCGTGCAGTGGTTCTTCTGGATCTACCCTTCCTCCATGGTCGCCAGGCTCCTGCACCTGTCCGCCGCCCGCTACATGTTTCTCCTGTTCCTCTTCACTTTCAGCCTGGCCGGGATATCCATGTACACCCTGGCCTACAGGACGGCCCGCGAGCTGAACCTTCGGAACGCGGCCGGCTACGCTCCATATGTCGGCGCCGTCTTCGCCGGACTCGTCTACATGTACAACCCGTGGGCGATACACTATTTCCGCCCCTACTTCGCTTTCCCCATCTATGCCCTGATGCCGTTGCTGTTTATTGCCATGGTCAATACTTACCGGTCGCCCGGCGCCAGGAACATCGTGCTGCTGGCGCTCTTCGCCACGATAGCAAACACCTCTCACAACCAGACGTGGCTGGCCGGGCTTTTCGGCGCCTATTTCCTGTTTTTTCTTCTCAAGCAGAGATTCACCCTCCGCTCCGTGAAGACCGCGCTGAAAGTCGGCGGGGGCGTAGCCGTCCTCTACCTGTTCCTGAACGCGATCTGGACGCTGCCGTACCTCGGCGCCGCGTCGCTGGGGAAACCACTACTTCCTTTCTATTCTCCCGACCTCACCCGGGCGATGCTGGACGGCCTGTCGAACAACACCCACATGATGAACAACCTCAGGCTGCTCTCCATCTGGTCGTGGAACCTGGACATCCTCGGTGGCGGCCAGTTCCTGCAGGCGCTGACCTTCAGCCTTCCGGTCCTGACGGTCCTGTCGCTCATCCTCCTGAGGAAGGAGGCGCGCCGGAACAGCACCATCAACTTCTGGGGCGCGCTGGCCGTCGTCGCCCTGGCACTCGCCACCGGGACCAACACCGTCCTGGGCGGCCTTTACAACTGGCTGGTTTTCAAGGCGCCGGGCTCCTCCACTTTCGGCTGGCTCCTCCGGAGCCCGGAAAGATTCCTTTTCTTTGCAGCACCGTTCGTCGCCCTTATGCTCGGGCTGCTGGTGTGCAGGCTGCTGCCGGCCAGGCCGTTGAGAGAGGGCGGGGCGGGAAGGATCGAGAGCATAGTCTCCACGCTGAAGTTCAACGGCGCTGGAACGGACGGGGGCGGGGGCGGGACGCCGGCGCCCGACGGCCTCTTCGACTACCCGACCACGGAAGAGAGGCTGCTCCGCGTGGAGCGGGCGATGGCGGCCAGGAGGTTCAGGAACCTGACCGTCGCCGCGGTGCTGGTGATCGTCACCGTCCTGATGTCGATGTACCCGAAAGCCCTTTCGTTCTCCAGGAACACCTTCAACCCGGCGAACGTGCCGGCGGACTACAGGCAGTTCAACGATTTCCTTTCCAGGCACGAAGGCGAGCCCCGGGTTGCCTGGCTCCCGTTCTTCCCTCCACAGCAGTTCAAGTACGCCTGGGCCCCTGAGAAGACGATCACCTGGTTCAGCGTCATGACCTCGAACCCGTCCCTGAGCAGCGTTCGCGAAGTCATGAACTACTACTCCTACTTCAACTGGTTGCAGTCCCTCTTCGTCAGGGGCGGCAAGCAGAAGGTCACCCTGGAGAACAGGCACCTGGTGCTCAAGAACGACATCATGTCCCGGCTCTTCACGCCGTTTTCGGCGAGATACCTGGTGCACGACACTTCGGCTCTCGGGTACGACTTCGGAAACGCGTTCTCCGCGGACACAAGCCTGAAGAAAGCCTACGAAACCCGGTACCTGAGGGTGTACGAGACGGATAGCGACCCCGGTTACGTCTGGCCGGCGGTGAAGACGGTGCGGGCGAAGTCGTTTTACGACAACCTCGCGCTGATCCAGAAGCTCCCCGGCCCGATGCAGGACAACCTGGCGTTCACCGACGGCAGGTCGTTCTTCGGGGCGCCGGCCGTCCTCAGCCCTGAATACGGCGCAATCAACATCGAGGACCACCTCACAACGGTCAATTTGAATCCCGACTTCGAGGAACCGGGAACGGGGGACATGCCGGCTCAGTGGGCCGTCTACGGTAGATACCCCAATGCTGAAATAAGCGCCGACACAACAGAAAAAGCTACCGGGAAGCGCAGCCTGAGGATAGAAAACCGGTCCCAGAAAACCATGGACGTCGCGGTAGCTATCTCCGATGAGCTGCCAGTGGAACCCCATACGGTTTACACGGTGGATACCACCGTCAAATACAGGAACGCCAACTGGACGAACGTGTCCATCGATGGCTACGACTCGGAAGCGGGGAAGTGGATACGAATCGCGCAGTGTCCGGTCATAAGCTCCGGCGATTCCAATTGGCAGAAGTACCGGTGCGCCTTTCTCGTTCCGCCGCGGATCTCGAAGATACGGCCGGTCGCGGCGGGAGGATGGGTGAGGGACGCGAGCTCCGGCAACTCCGTGAGCTGGTTCGACAACATCAGGATATCCAGGGTCGAGGAATCCCTCTACCTGGCCATCATGCAACGTCCTCCCGAAGCTCCCAGGGTCACGTTTAAAAAGATCAACGCCGAAAAATACCGGGTGAGGGTCCGCGGCGCAACCTCTCCCTTCGTGCTCGTGCAGAGCGAGTCGTTCGACGAACTGTGGGTCGCCAGGTTCAGCGACGGCAGCACCGCGGAGCCGATTCCCATGTACGCCACGATAAACGGATACCCCATCAACAGGACCGGCGATTTCGACCTCGTTCTCGAGTACCGCCCCCAGAGGTTCTTCCAGTACGGCCTGGCAATAACCGCCCTGACCCTCTTCACCTGCGCGCTGATCCTCCTGTACTGCTGGAAGGTGAGGCCCGGTTCGGCGAAGGATATCGCGTACAACTGCCTGTCGGCGGCGAGGTCATGGGTGGAACGCCCGCCGAAAGGGGGCGCCGGGAGCCGGGGCCGCACGATCGGAAGATGGACTCACCCCTTCAGGCGCGGAGGCTCCAGGGTCCGAGCTTTCATTCAAGGCCCGCCGGCTGGAGGTAGAGGCCGATGAAGAAAGGGGCCGTGGTCGTCAAGTGGCTGGCGGTACTCCTGGCTCTCCTGCTGACGGCGATCTTCTGGAACATCTGGATGGCCGTGGGCTTCGGGCTGATAGCGCTGGGCATTCTTCTGAACATCGACCCCGTGTTCCCGTTCGGGATCTCCCTGCTGTTCCTGTTCATCTGCGTGCTGCTGGTGCTGGTAGGCCAGGAAGATGCCGCGAGGACGGTCGCGATGTGGGCCTACTGCTTACTGGCGGCGGGGGTGGCGATGCAGCTCTACCATTACCTCCAGGCAAGTCCGGACGGGGACGACAGCACCAACCGCTGAGTCCGGTCACTCGAGGGCGAACAGCCTCTCCCTGTCGGAGCCGCAAAGGACGTGTATGTTGGCGCGGATCTTTTCATCCGGCCAGTCCCACCAGCGCAACTCCAGAAGCTTTTCGATGACGTCGTCGTCGAACCTTTTTCTGATGGGTCGGGCCGGGTTCCCCCCCACGATGGTGAACGGGGGCACATCTGCGGTGACCACGGAACCGGTGGCCACTACCGCACCGTCCCCGATGGTAACGCCGGACATCACGATCACGTTGCTGCCAATCCATACGTCGCTGCCTATGGTCACGTCCCCCTTGCCGCGCAAGACGTCGTGGAGGCCGTCCGCCTCGGGCCACCGGGGGCCCCCGAACGGGTAGAGCGCGAACCAGTCGGTGCGGTGGTTGCC
>CAZEJS010000014.1:0-51254 GCA_964512645.1 uncultured Acidimicrobiales bacterium | reverse complement strand
GGTTGCCCCAGGCGTTGAGCCACTTGTAAGGCTCGGCGCCCATCCTCAGGACCCCGAGGGCGATCTTCTTCTTGAACCGGTTGAACCGGCCATCCTCTTTGCCTGCCATCTCCGTCACCTCGCAACGCCGAACGCCCGCCGCTTACATCGAGGGTTCATCTCCCGCCGCCGGCCCTCCTGGCAAGGACCACGCAGTTCCAGGCCGTGAATTCGCGCAGCAAAGGTATCCTCATCAGGAAGGCGAGCTCCGGATAGTACCTGGGCACCACCGCGACCGGCTCGAGGTCGGGCGCGGTCCGCACCAACGCAAGGATGCGGCCGATGCCGTAGGGGAACAGGTTCACGTACGGCTCGTGCTTGCGAGTACGGCCGGTGAGGCGGTCGAAGAGCCTGGCACCCCGGCGGGCACCCAGATAGTGGAGCGGTGAAAACTCGTGCCCCCACCACGGCGAGAGCGAGTTGGTCCAGCTCAGGTAGAAGAGCCCGCCCGGCTCGAGCATCCTCGACGTCGCGCCGATGAGGAGGTCCGGGTCGGATATGTGCTCGAGGACGTTGGAGGATACCACCAGGTCGAACGTACCCAGTGGTCCCAGGTCGTCCTTCTCGATATCGACGACGGCAAAGTCGGCGCCCCGGTACTCCGGGAGGCGCCAATCGTGCTCGTCGGCGAACACCACGTCACACCCGCCCTCGGCGAGCGCCCCCCCGATGAGGCCGTGCCCGCAACCGAGGTCCAGCACACGGGTGCCGGGCGCGGGCGCGAAGCCTCTCGCCAGCAGCCAGCGGACCGTGTCGGCCGCCTGAAGCCGGTAGAATCCTTCGTCGTCGCGGTGCCGGACGTACCTCAGGGCCAGCTTGTGCATGATCATCCCGCAGGACCACCAATCCGCCTCGTGAAAGACGACTGAATTGTAGCAAAGCGCCGGCTTTTCCGGGGTGGAGACTCCTCTGCCGGCGGCTCCGTTCCGCCCGAGGCGTTCCGCACGGGCCGTATCCCCAGGAACACCATCGCGGTCACCCACCACTGCCGCAGGATGAACAGGGTCAGCACCAGCGACAAGACGACTCCGAGGACGAACCCCGCGAGGACCTTGACCCAGCCGCCGCCGAAGGCGAGCTGGACCATCAACCCGTGCGCCACGTAGATGTCCATCGTCACCAGGCCGAACCAGGCCAGCGCGTTCCCAGGCGTGCCCCGCCCCAGGGCGCGGACCAGCGCGACGCAGGCGAAGACGCCCAGCACGGCCATGAGGTACCTTACCAGGTAAGTGCCCGGCGTCTTGAAAAGGTCGGGGAGCGTGATGGGGAACAGGTACGGCTTCAGGGCCCCGCTGCGGTAGAAGAGCGCGAAAAGACCCAGGAAAGCGGCGGACGCCAGGGCCAGCGCCGCATTGACCTGCCCGGCGCCCAGGCGTTCCAGCCGCGGCCGGTGCTTCGCCAGCAGGTACCCCGCGGCGAAAAAGAAAAAGAAGTACTTGACCTGCACGAGGCCGAGGTTGTCGTAGGGGATGAAGTTCACCCCGACGAACATCGCCGCCAGGGACACCTCGCCGAGCCACCAGCGCACCTTCTCCAGGCGCACCGCCACCAGCAGGAGCAGGGTGCAGAGGAACAGCGTCGGCAGGAACCAGAGGCCGGCGCCGGGCCTCAGTATGGTGTCCTTGAGCGTCGTCCCGAAGCGCACCGGCCAGGGGAAGTGGCGCAGGTAGCGGTTGACGAACCAGTAAACGGGAATCCAGGCGAGGAACGGCAGCAGCAGCCTTGTCGCCCTGTCGGGCACCTTAATCCTCCTGGCGTAGAGCACGTATCCCGCCACCGCCATGAAAAGAGGCATGTGGAACGTGTAGATGAAGTTGCTCAGGATGAAGAGCGGGTCGCTTCTCGCGGCGTGGTTGAGGTCTATCGCGTTGCTTATCGCGTGCCCCAGGACCACCAGGAGTATCGCCAGCCCTCTGAGGGCGTCGGCGGCGAGGTCCCTGCCCGGCGGGCGGCCGACCACGGGTATCCCGAACGTGTCGAGGGACCTCCCGAACGCCCGTGGGACGACTCCGGCGGGGCCCGGCGCGGAGCCGGTCTCTTTCTCGGAAGCGCTGCCTGACAGGGGAATGTGAACCTCTCTTCCGCCGGGTCGGTACGCAGTCATCTTACACGCGGGACACGGCGTTTTCCACAGCTTCACCGGACGGCGTCGGAGGCACCGGCGGTGGGGAAAGTGCTATAATCATCGTGAAGATCTACATCCGGGCGGTACCGGCTGTGGTTGCGGCCAGACATGCAGACCGGAGACGTGGCGTTGCGGGGGTAAGTACCAAAGGAGGACCACATGAAACGGTCTAAGGCAGCACTCGTGATCATGATCATCGGCCTGGTGGTCCTGATAATGGCGCCGGTCTTCAAGTGGGCGATCGCGCCCGCGCTGGTCAAGCTCCCCGACAACATCGACACCACTTCCAGGTACGACGGTACGCTGACCCTTCACGTGGACCCCGATTCGCTGACGATGCTTTCCGAGGAATCGGCGGCGGTGGTGCCCCTGGCCATTACGCGCCGCGACATGAGCCAGCCCGCGAAGAGCACCGGCTCGGTGGCGCTGATCAAGGAAACCACCAGCGCCAGGGGGCCTGAGGGCAAGGAGTTCATCAATAGCACCCATTACTTCGCGCTGGACCGCAAGACCTCCGAGAACGTCGCCGGGCACGGCAGCGACACCGACCGCACCGGTTGGTACCCGCTGCTGCCGATAGGCGCGGAGAAGATCACCTACCAACTCTGGGACCAGGACACCGGCAGGACCGGGCCCGCCCACTTCGTGAAGACTGTGAAGCTCGACGGCTTCAAATTCCACGACGTCGAGTGCTACATGTACAAGGCGGAGGGTTCCCCCGAGCCCACGGTCGAGCCGCCGCTCGGACTCCCCGGCAAGATATCCGGAGCGCAGATCAAGGCGGTCGCCGGCGGCATTCCCGGGTTCGACCCGGCGGGCATCGCGGGCCTGGATGACGCCACCACGTACCCCATTACCTACCTCAAGCAGACCACCGCGGAGATCATCGGGGAGCCCAGGACGGGCTCGATAGTCTCGGTCCCCTCGAACCACGAGGCCTACTTCATAGATGCCTCGGCGATGGGCCTTCCCAACATCAAGCTGGCGGACGTCCGTTACACGCAGAACCCGGAGAACGTGGCGCAGGTCATCGACGACTCGGCCAAGAACTGGGCGCTGCTCGACCTCGCCCAACTGTGGGTCCCGCTGATACTGCTGATCGCGGGCGCGGTCATCGCCGCCATCGGCGGCATATGGTTCGCGGTGAAGAAAAAGGCGGCCTGAAGCCTCTCCGTCAACGGGATGAAACGGGCGCTCTCGAGGGCGCCCGTTCTTTTTCGACCGGCGGGGGGTCCGGGCGCGGCGGGACCGGTAATGACCCAGAGCGTTCCGCCTCGCGGATCCTGCGGGAGACCGTCGTGCGGCGGAGTTTCAGAGGCTGCCGGCTCATGAAGCCGACGCGCCCCCGCAGAACACCTCGTATCCCCTGTAGAACTGCTCCACCGGGAAACCCGCGGCGGCCTTGCCCAGGCAGTCCCTGTCAAACGGGTTCGCCGTAGCCTGGATGCGCAGCGCCTCCAGCGGACCGATGGCGCGGGGCCAGAGGACGGGCGCCGGCGGCACGGGGTAGTCCGTTCCCTGCACCAGCCTGTCGATCACCGGCGTTTCCAGCAGCCGGCGGAGGTAGGTGAACCTCACCGGGTTCGCCATAGCGGAGGAGTCCGCGTAGAGGTTCGGGAACTCCTCCACCAGCCGGAGGAGATTCGGGAAGTACTCCACCCTGTGGTAGAAGCCGCTGGTGCCCGCGTGGCCGGCCACCACAGTGAGCCCCATCTCCAGCGGCAGTCTCAACCTTTCCGGGTCGCCCAGCGACTGGTCTACGACGAACACGGAATGCTCGTACCCGGTATGGCTGGTGAGGACCATCCCCAGCTCGAGCATCCGCTGGTAGAACCTGGTGTAGCGCCTGTCCGAGGGGTCGATGCCCTGGGAGTTGGGGACCCACTTCA
This sequence comes from uncultured Acidimicrobiales bacterium, assembly GCA_964512645.1. GTDB lineage: Bacteria > Actinomycetota > Geothermincolia > Fen-727 > Anoxymicrobiaceae > CAZEJS01. The sequence goes on along the minus strand of CAZEJS010000014.1, from coordinate 47,201 downwards.
CGCATACCGCTCCCGCTTCGCCGCAGCGGTCGAGCTCGTCGAGGGCGTCCGGCCGCGCCGGGTGGATGCTTGCCCCCAGCACGAAGAGGTCGGGATGGCGCCGGACGGCCTCGATGGCCCAGTCGTTTGAAACCACGATCTCGGTCCTGGGATCCAGCCTCCCGTCCGGCGTGTAGAGCCCGTCGAGGGCGAACACCAGCGCCCGGTCCAGGTACTTCGCCTCCGAGACCAGGCGGGCGAGGTGGTCGGCGTACGCCAGGTCGAAAACCTCGTCGCCGGCTCGCCGGCTCACGCCCACCAGCAGCCGCAGGTAACGCGAGACGAACCCCTTTCGCCTGGACTCGCTCACGAAGCACTTGTGCTTCTTCTCGTCAGCACCGAACAGGTGGATGTGGGCGTCCAGCCGGACGCGGGCGGCGTCAAGCGGGAGAGAGGCGCAAACGGCGGGCCGCGCGCCGGGGCGGGTGCCCGGTGGCCCCGCGGCATCTCCGCGCCCGGACCTGGTCGGTCCGTTACGGCCGGCGGCTGCCCGTTCTTCAGTCACCGGCATCGGTGTCGGGCAGGCAGCGCACACCCGCCCAGCCGGGGTGGCCCAGCAGGCATTCGAGGGCGTCCCTGTTGTTGACGTTGGTGATGGCCAGGACCTTGTCCCCCTCCCGAAGCACCGTGTCCGCCGTGGGGATCATCATCGCGTCTTCCCTTACCACGGTCACGATCAGCGTCTCCGGGGGCAGATCGAGGCTGGAGAGTTTCTTCCCGAGGGCGAGGGCGTCGCCCGGGAGGCTTATCTCTACCAGGCCGATATCGCTCGACTGGAGCTTCATCACCGTGACGACCTCCCCCAGGGTGGTCTCCTCTTCGATGATCTTCGCAATTATGTCGGGCGTTGACACCTCGACATCGACCCCCCAGGACCTGGTGAACAGCCAGCGGTTCACCGGGTTGTTCACCCTTGCTATGACCTGCGATACGTCGTATTCGAACTTCGACAGGTACGATACCACCAGGTTGTCCTCGTCATCGCCGGTGACCGCGAGCACCATGTCCGTCTTTTCGACACCAGCGAGCTCCAGCACCCAGGGCTCGCACCCGTCCTCGGCGACGACCCTGACGTCGCGCAGTGTCCTGCCGAGCTCCTCCGCCCTGGTCAGGCTCTGCTCGACCACGGTGACCTCGTTCTTCTCGTGGAGTATGCCGGCGAGGAACGCTCCCACGATCCCTCCCCCGACTATCAGTACGCGCATCCGGAAACCCCCTTGTCCTGGCGCGCGGCCGCGTCAGTTGATGAAAAACAGTTTCTCGAACTTCTCCATGCTCTCGCGCAAGACCACCACGTTGACGATATCGTCCGCCTCGAAGCGCGTGCCCGACACCGGCATGAACGCCGAGCCGAGCCTTTCCACGGTGGCGACGTGCACCTCGCCGGGTACCTCGAATTCGCGGACCATGCGACCCGACAGGGTGCTTCCCACCCTGAGCTCCATGAGCTCGACCTCACCGTTGCCGAACGTGTCACGGGAGTGGGAGCGGTCGAGGAACATCAGGTCCATGATCCTGCTTATCCCCCAGGTCACCGGGGCAACGGTCGGTATGCCCATCCTCCGGTATATCTGCGCCCTCCTGGGGTCGTAAATGCGGGTGATGACCTTGGGTACGCGGAAGACGTCTTTGGCCACGATCGAGGACACGATATTGGAGTTGTCGCCGCTCGAAACCGCGACGAAGCAGTCGGCGCGCTCGATCCCGGCCTCCGTGAGCGGGTTGGGGTCGAACCCCACGCCGGTCACTGTCTTGCCCTGGAAACCGGGGCCGAGCAGGCGGAAGGACGCGGGATCTCTGTCGATGATCGCGACGGTGTGCCCGTCGCTCTCGAGCCGCTTCGCGAGACTGGCGCCCGCCCTGCCGCAACCCATGATGACCACGTGCATTTCTTCTCATCCTCCCGGTGCCTTGACGCCGGACAAACCGTTCTCCGTCAGGCGACCACCCCGGCTGAGCCGCCTTGTTCCGCCCGCACACCGGACCTGCGCCGGTGGGTGAATCGTACCACAGCTTTGCGCGCTTCTTCCGCTAAGAAAATCGTCACAGGGCCTATCAGCATGAACAGCCAGACCCAGCCGCCCAGCGCCGCCGTCCCGAACATCCTGTCGACGCCCGGCACGTAGACGATCACCAGCAGGACCGCGACCTCGACTGCGATGCCCTCGAGGAAAAACCTGTTGCTGAGGAAACCCAGCTTGAACACCGATTCGCGCGTGCTCCGGCAGTTGAAGCCGTTGCCGATCTGGGTCACGACGATACCGGCGAAACAGGCCGTCGTGGCCATCATGTACACGTGTCCCCGGGTCGGCAGGGCGCTCGCTCCCTGGGAGAACCTCCAGCCGTCCATGTAAAACACGAAGAAGTAGGCGGCCATGCACGCGCACCCTTCGATGAGCCCCAGCCAGGCGTACGCCCTGGCGATCACGCGGGCGCTGAGCAGACGCTCGCCGCTCGGGCGGGGCGGCCTGTTCATCACGTCGGGTTCCGGCGGCTCCGAGCCCAGCGCGAGGCCGGGGACGATGTCCGACCCCAGGTCGATGGCCAGTATCTGCATCACCAGCAGGGGAAGCGGGATCCTTACGATGACGTAGAGGAGGTATGGAATTGCCTCGGCTATGTTGTGGGTGATGAAGTAGGTTATAAACCTGCGGATGTTGTCGTAGACACCCCTTCCCTCCTCGACGGCGCTGACTATCGAAGCGAAGTTGTCGTCGGTAAGGATCATTTCCGCCGCCTCACGGGCGACGTCCGTCCCGGTCACCCCCATCGCTATGCCGATATCGGCGGCCTTCAACGCCGGCGCGTCGTTGACGCCGTCGCCGGTCATCGCAACGGTCTCCCCCCGGGCCTTGAGCGCAAGGGCCACCCTCATCTTGTGTTCGGGCGAGACGCGGGCGAAAATCAGGTCCGGGCTCCCCAGGAGGGCCTCCAGGTCCTCATCGGACATCCCGTCCAGTTCGACCCCGGAGACGACCCTCACGTCAGGGCCGCTCACCATTCCGATCTGGCGGGCGATCGATTCGGCGGTGATCCCGTAGTCTCCGGTGATCATGATGACCCTGATGCCGGCGCTCCGGCACTTCGCCAGAGCGTCGGCGACCTCGTTCCTCGGCGGGTCGAGCATCGCCGCCAGGCCGACGAACACCAGGTCGCGCTCGGTATCCTCAACCTCGTAGTGCTTCCGCCGCTCTCCCATGTCCCTCGTCGCGAAGGCGAGCACCCGGAGAGCGTTCCTGGCGTAGGTGTCGTACTGGCGCAGGATGCGCTCGCGGTCCGCCTCGGAGATCGGGCGCACCCCGTCGGGCTCCCATATCCTGGTGCACAGGCCGAGGACCTCTCCCGGCGCACCCTTGACGAAAGCCTCGACGGGGATACCGGGGGCGATTTTTCTGCCCTCCGGTGGGACCCTGTTGATGGTCGTCATCATCTTCCTGTGCGAGTCGAAGGGCAGCTCGTACCACCGGCTGTGGGTTTCGAGCTCAGCCTCGTAGTCGAAGCCCGCTTTGCGGGCGGCCACCAGCAGCGCCCCCTCGGTCGGGTCGCCCAGTATGGTCCATTTGTCCCTGTCGGGCCCCGGGGGCCTCAACCTGGAGTTGTTGCAGAAAGACGCCACCCTGACGAGCTGCGCCACCGCAAGGCGCTGCCTCTCGTCGAGCTCCCGGCCGCCGGACTGGAAATCCCCTGCCGGCTCGTACCCGGCGCCGGAGACGCGTATCTCGTCACCGTTCACCCATAACTGGCGCACGGTCATCTCGTTGGTGGTGAGAGTGCCGGTCTTGTCGGTGCATATCACGGTCGTGGAGCCCAGCGTCTCCACCGAGGAGAGCTTCTTGATGAGAGCGTGGCGCCCGGCCATCCTCTGGGTGCCCATCGCCAGAGCCAGCGACACGGTCGGGAGCAGCCCCTCGGGCACGTTGGCCACTATCAACCCTATCGCGAAGATAAAAGCGCTGGAGCTCGGGAGGTGAACCAGGAAGTAACCGAGGAAAAAGAACACCAGGCCGACGCTAACCGCGATGGCGGCGATCACCCTGGAAGTGGTGGCCAGTTGGAGCTGCAGCGGGCTCTTCTCCTCCTTCACCCCCTGGGTCATGCCGGCGATCTTGCCTATCTCCGTCTCCATGCCGGTGGCGTACACCACGGCCTTCCCGCTGCCGCTCGCCACCGAACTGCCGGCGAACACCAGGTTGGGCAGGTCGGCCAGCGACACCCGGTCCATATCGATCGCTTCCGCCCGCCTGTTCTGGGGTTCGGATTCGCCGGTCAGCGCGGAGTTGTCGACCCGCATCTCCACCACCTCGACCAGCCGCGCGTCGGCGCTGACGCTGTTGCCGGCCTCGAGGAGGACCAGGTCGCCCGGGACCAGGAGGTCGGCTTCCACCTCCATCTCCTCGCCGCCGCGCAGCACCCTGGCCATGCGGGGCAGTATCTTCGCCAGGCTCTCGACCGCCCTCTCGGCCTTGAACTCCTGCCAGAACGAGAACGCGGCGTTTATGAGGATAACCAGGAAGCAGGCGACGCCCAGCGGGAGCTGGCCGCTGACGATGGCGAAGGCGCCGGCCGCCCACAGCAGGAGAGCCAGGGTATGGGTGAACTGGGAGAGCACCTTGCGCCACAACGGCACCGGCGGCTTCTGCTTCAGGACGTTCGGGCCGTGTTTCTCCAGCCTGGAGGCCGCTTCTTCCGGGGAGAGGCCTTCGGGGGAGGAATCGAGCAGCGTGAAGACCTGCCGCTCTTCACTCGAATGGATTGCTCTTTGCATCAGTCCCTTGCCGGCGGCAGGAGGGCGCGGCCTAGTGCCTGAAGTGCCTCCTGCCGGTCATTACCATCGCTACGCCGTTGCTCTCGCACACCGAGAGGGCGTCGTCGTCATTCTTGGAGCCGCCGGGCTGGATTATCGCCTTCGCCCCGGCGCCCACCACTCTCTCCACCGCGTCGGGGAACGGGAAGAACGCGTCGGAGGCCACGGAGCAGCCCCGCGCCCTGTCCCCGGCCTTGGAAACGGCGATCGTCGCCGAGTCCACGCGGCTCATCTGTCCCGCGCCGACGCCCACCGTGGCCCGGTCCTTCGCCAGCACGATGGCGTTGGACTTCACGTGCTTGCACACCTTCCAGGCGAAGAGGAGGTCCTCACACTGCGCGTCGGTCGGCACGGTCCCGGTGGCGACCTTCCAGGACGCCCTGTCGTAGGGGTCGGTGTCGTATTCCTGCGCCAGCATCCCGCCCCGGATGCGGCGGAAGTCCTTGCCGAGCGCCCGGGGCCCGGCGACGTCACCCATCTCGATGGCGCGGATGTCCTTCTTCTCCTTCAGGACTTCGAGGGCGTCCTCGTCGTACGAGGGCGCGAGCAGGAGCTCGATGAAGTTGCTCTTCATGGCGAGCGCGGTTTCCCTGTCCAGCGGGCGGTTCACCGCGATCACCGAACCGAACGCCGATACCGGGTCGCACTCCCTCGCCCTGTTGTAGGCTTCCGCGAGCGCGGAGTCCACCGCCACCCCGCAGGGATTGTTGTGCTTGATGATCACGCACGCCGGCTCGTCGAACTCCAGCACGCAGTCCCAGGCGGCCTCGCCGTCGAGAACGTTGTTGAACGACACCGCGGCCCCGAGGACGAGCGGCGCCGTCGCCAGCGACGCCCCTTCGGCGCCGGCCTCGCTGTAGAGCGCGGCCGACTGGTGCGGGTTCTCGCCGTACCGCAGGGCTGAAACCTTGCGGAACGGAAGCACCGAGAAGTCGAGGAACTCCGAGGATAGCCCCTGCTGGCCGGCAAGGTAGGCGCTGATCACGGCGTCGTACTCCGCGGTGTGGGTGAAAGCCTCGCGGGCCAGGTCCCTGCGGGTCTCGGCGGAGATCTCGCCGCCAAGCCTCTTCATCTCGTCGATGATGCCGCGGTAGCGGGCGGGGTTGACCACGATCGCGACGCTGGCGTGGTTCTTCGCCGCCGCGCGCACCATCGTCGGCCCCCCGATATCGATGTTCTCGATCGCGTCCTCGTAGGTGACCCCCGGCCTTGCCACGGTCCTGGCGAACGGGTACAGGTTGACCACCACCAGGTCGATGGGGGTTATCTTCTGGAAGTCGAGCTGCCGCATGTGCTCGGGCTTGCCGCGGTCGGCGAGTATGCCGCCGTGGATCTTCGGGTGCAGCGTCTTGACCCTTCCGTCGAGCATCTCCGGGAAGCCGGTGACCTCGGCCACCGGGGTCGCCTTGACGTTCTCCTGGCCGAGCAGCTTGTAAGTGCCACCGGTGGAAACAACTTCCACGCCGAGCGCCGTGAGTTCGCCCGCCAGCCAGACCACGTCGGTCTTGTCGGAAACGCTTATCAGGGCACGCTTGATCCTGGGCATCCTCTCTCCTTTCAGCCGGCCCGCGCCGGCAGTACTCTCACCCTGCGCCCGTCAACCGCCAGCCGCCCTTCGGCGAAAAGCCTGATGGCCAGCGGGTATATTTTGTACTCCGCCCCGTGGATCCTCCGGTGCAGGCTCTCCACGTCGTCAGTATCCTCGACCGGGACCGCCGCCTGGGCGATGATCGGCCCGGTGTCCAGGCCCTTGTCCACGAAGTGCACCGTCACCCCCGAGACCTTGACCCCGTGCTCCAGCGCGTCGGCCACCCCCCGCTCGCCGGGGAAGCTCGGCAGGAGAGCCGGGTGGATGTTCATGATCCGGTTGGCGAACGCGTCCACCATCTCCGGCCCGATGAGTTTCATGAAGCCCGCCAGCACGACCAGCTCGACTCCCTCTGACTCAAGCGCCTCGATCACGGCGCGGTCGAACGACGGCCTGTCCGGGAACTCCCCGAGCTCGATTACCCGGGTCGGTATCGACCTCTTCTTCGCCCTCTCCAGGGCGAACGCGTCGGGGTTGTCGCTGACGACCAGGGCTATCCTGGCCGGCAGGTCGCCGTCCTCGATAGCCTGCGCTATTACGTCCATGTTCGTGCCGGAGCCGGAAACCAGCACGCCAAGGACCAGGGGCTCGCCGTCTTCCACCATGCCATCTCCCGCTTATCGGGCCGTGCCCGGCCCCCGGGCCACCGGCCCCGGGCTCTCTTTTCGGCCGGAACCGGAGCGCCCGCGTATCCCTCAGCTATACCTCACGGGGCCTCCGCCGGGAGCTACCTCTCCCACCTCGAACGCCCTGTAGAGGTTCATGTCAAGCACCTGCAACGCCTTGCGGACCTCGCTGGGCGGGACCACCAGGACCATCCCCAGGCCCATGTTGAAGGTCCTGAGCATGTCGAATATGTCGATCTCGCCGACCTTCTGGATGAAGCTGAATATGTTCTTGACCGGCCAGGTCCCGTAGATGATCTCGGCGTGCATGTCCTCCGGGAGGACCCGCGGCAGGTTCTCGGTTATTCCCCCGCCGGTGATGTGCGCGACCGCTTTCACGTCGCACTCCTCTATCAGCTTCAGGATGACCGGGGCGTATATCAAGGTGGGCGTGAGCAGCTCGAGGCCCAGCGGATTGGCGATCTCCTTGGTGTGGTCGTCGAGGTTGAAGTCGCCGTCCTCGAACAGGAGCTTTCTGGCCAGGGAGTACCCGTTGGAGTGGAGCCCCGAGGACCCGAGGCCGATTATCCGGTCCTCGGGCTGGACCCTGGAGCCGTCGATTATCCTGTCCTTCTCGACCACGCCGACACAGAAGCCCGCCAGGTCGTAATCGTCCGGGTCCATCACCCCGGGGTGTTCGGCGATCTCGCCGCCGACCAGGGAACACCCCGCCTTGAGGCACCCCTCGGCGACGCCCCCCACGATATCGGCGATCCTCTCCGGGACGACCTTCCCCATGGCGATGTAGTCCTGGAAGAAGAGGGGCTCGGCGCCGCAGGTCACGACGTCGTCCACGCACATAGCCACCAGGTCTATGCCCAGGGTGTCGTGCTTGTCCAGCATCCTCGCCAGCCTGGTCTTGGTGCCGACGCCGTCGGTGCCCGAGACCAGGACTGGGTTGTTGTACCTGCCGGTGTCGAGCTCGAAGAGGGCCCCGAAGCCGCCGATGCCTCCAATCACCTCCGGGCGCATGGTGGCCGACACCTTTTCCCTGATAAGCTCAACGGCCTCGCCGGCCGCCGCGGTGTCCACCCCGGCCCATCTGTAATCTTTCTTCCCGCCGTCCTCCGCCATGGCGCTCAGCCCCTTCGTCCGGCCCGCGGACCACCCCCGCCGATGGCGGGCGTTCCCGGCGGGCAGCGTGTCAGGCCCTGGTCTTCTCCTCCAGCCTGGACTTGGACATGCTGAAATTCTCCGGCACCTCCAGCGGGTAGCACCCGTCGAAGCACGCCGTACAGTACATGTCTTTCCCGTGGCCGCACGACCTCAGGAGGTTCTCCATGCTCAAGTAATGGAGAGTGTCGGCCCCCAGGAACCGCCTGGTCTCGTCGACGGACAGCCTGGAGGCGATGAGCTCGCTACGCACCGCCGTATCGATGCCGTAGAAGCAAGGGTCGCAGATGGGAGGAGAGCTCACCCGCACGTGCACCTCGGCAGCGCCCGCTTCCTTGAGGATCGCCACTATCTTACGGCTGGTAGTGCCCCTCACTATCGAGTCGTCGACCACCACCAGGCGTTTGCCCCTTATTGCGCTGTTGAGCGGGTTGAGCTTCAGGCGCACGCCGAGCTGCCTTATGGACTGGCTCGGCTGGATGAAGGTCCTGCCGATATACCTGTTCTTGATGAGCCCCTCCCCGTAAGGTATCCCGGACTCCTCGGCGAACCCGATGGCCGCCGGGACGCCGGAGTCCGGAACCGGGATTACGATATCCGCCTCGACAGGGGCTTCCCTCGCCAGTTGTTTGCCCATCTCCTTGCGGACTTCGTAGAGGACCCGGTCGTAGAGCACCGAGTCCGGGCGGGCGAAGTAGATGAACTCGAAGATGCAGAGGCTGGGCCTGGCCGCATCGGCGAAACGGCGGGATTCTATACCGTCCCCGTTCACCCTGACTATCTCGCCCGGTTCTATCTCGCGAATGAACTGCGCGCCCACCACGTCGAGCGCCGCCGTCTCGCTGGCGATGAAGAACGCGCCGTCGCGCCGGCCCAGGCACAGGGGCCGTATCCCGTAGGGGTCGCGCAGCCCGTAAAGCCCCTCCTCGGTGAGCACCACGGCCGAGAAGGCCCCCCGGAGCATTCCGAAGGTCTCGCTGACGGCCTCGAAGGTCGTTGGCGCCTCCGAGTAGGAGAGCAGCGTGCTCATCACCTCGGTGTCCGTGGTGGAGGTGAAAGTGGCTCCGCGCCCGGACAGCCAGTCCCGCACCTGGTCAGTGTTCACCAGGTTGCCGTTGTGCGCGAAGGCGTGCGGCCCCCGCGAGCTGACGTCGTACATGGGCTGGGCGTTTTCCCAGTAGGTGGAGCCGGTCGTGGAGTATCGCACGTGCCCTATCGCCGAGTGCCCGTTGAGGCTCACGAAGCTGTTTTCGTCGAACACCTGCGAGACGAGCCCCATGTCCTTGACAACGAGTATGCCGTCGCCGCTGGTGACGGCGATCCCCGCGCTCTCCTGCCCGCGGTGCTGCAGGGCGTACAGACCGAAGTAGGTCACCCTCGCGACCTCCTCACCGGGGGCCCATACCCCGAAGACCCCGCAGGCCTCCTCCATGCTGTCGCTTCTCACCGGGTCGCCCTCTGTTGCGTTCACGGTTTGATTATCACCTCGATACCTCCGCCGCGTATTGATATCCGACATGAAAGAGGCGGACACCCCGCGTCTCTTCCCGTGTCATCGGCCGTACACCTCCGTCAGTGATGAGCCCCGGCGACCATCTTCTCCAGGGCGCCCTCGTACAGTTCCCGGGCCTCGCCCAGGGCAACGTCCATCACCCCGGTGGCTCGGATGGAGCCTCCCCCCACGGTACCCAGCTCGCGCACCGGGACCCCGTGCTTGTCGGCCAGGCCGAGCACGGCGTTGAGGTCGTCCGGGGAGACGCTCGCCAGCACCCTGCCCTGGGACTCGCTGAACAGGGCCACGTGCGCCGGGAGCTCGTCCCCCAGGTCCACGCGCGCCCCGAGGCCGCCCTGGAGGCACGATTCGGCGAGGGCGACGCCCAGCCCCCCTTCGGATAGATCGTGCGCCGAAGAGAGCAAGTGCGCGGCGGCCGCTTCCACCAGGAACTCGATGAGCGCCTTCTCCGCGGACCAGTCCACCGCCGGGGGCTTTCCCGCGACTTTGCCGTGAAGCACCTTCAGGTACTCGCTGCCCCCCAGCTCGTCGCGGGTCCTGCCCAGGAGCAGGATCCGGTCGTTTTCGGCCTTGAAGCCCGAGGTCATCCTGTCGTCGACGTCCGGAATGAGGCCCAGCATGCCGATCACCGGCGTCGGGTAGATCGCCTCACCGAACGACTCGTTGTAGAAGCTGACGTTGCCTCCCACCACGGGGGTATCGAGCCGCCTGCAGCCATCGGCCAGCGCCTCCACGGACTGGACGAACTGCCAGTAGATGGCCGGTTTCTCGGGGTTGCCGAAATTGAGGCAGTTGGTCACGGCTGTGGGCGTCGCCCCGCAGCAGGCCACGTTGCGCGCGCTCTCCGCGAGGGCGACCTGGGTGCCGGCGTACGGGTCGAGGTAGACGTAGCGCCCGTTGCAGTCACACGCGAGGGCAAGGCCGGCGCCGGTCTCCTTCACCCGGAGCACCCCGGCGTCCCCGCCGGGCAGGACGACCGTGTTCAGCCCCACCATGTGATCGTACTGTTCGATTATCCATCGCCTTGAGCAGACGTTCGGCGAACCCAGCAGGTCCAGCAGCACCCTGCCGCAGTCGGCCGGCGCCGGCAGGACGGACGGATCGAACGCCTGCACCTCGTCGAGGTACCCGGGGCGCTCCGAGGGACGGTGGTACTCGGGCCCGCGTGCGAGCGAGCTGGCCGGCACGCAGGCGACCACCTCTCCGTCCAGCAGCAGCCGCAGGTCGTCGCCCTCGGTGACGGTGGCCAGCGGCGTGGCGTCGAGGCCCCACTTCTCGCAGATGCCCAGCACCTCATCCAGGTCGTCCGGCGAGCAGATGGCGAACATCCTCTCCTGGGACTCGGACATCATTATCTCGATGGGCTCCATGTCCTTCTCCCGGAGAGGGACCTTCGATACGTCCACGTCCATGCCGCAGCCCCCGCGCTCGGCGGTCTCGCAGGTGGCGCAGGTGAGCCCGGCGCCCCCGAGGTCCTGCAGCCCGAGGAGGAGGTTTTTGTCCAGCATCTCCAGGCAGGCCTCTATCTCCAGTTTCTCGGTGAAGGGATCGCCCACCTGGACGCTGGGGCGCTTCTCCGCGCTGGTCTCGTCGAACTCCTGCGAGGCGAGCACGCTCACCCCGCCTATTCCGTCGCGGCCCGTGCTGGACCCCATGAGGACGCCAACGCTCCCCGGCACCGAGGCCCGGCCGAAGACGAGCCGTTCCCTGGGCATTATCCCCAGGCACATCACGTTGATCAGGGGGTTCTCCTCGTAGGCTTCCTCGAAGTACAGGTCGCCGGCGATAGTGGGGATGCCCAGGCAGTTGCCGTAGGAGGCTATCCCGGAAACGACACCGTCGAGCAGGTAGCGCGTCCTGGGGCTGTCGAGCGAACCGAACCTCAAGGGGTCGAGGCTCGCTATCGGGCGCGCGCCCATGGTGAAGATATCCCTGACGATGCCGCCTACGCCGGTGGCCGCCCCCTGGAACGGCTCGACCGCGCTCGGGTGGTTGTGCGATTCCAGCTTGAACACGACGGCGTAGCCGTCACCTATATCAACAACTCCCGCGTTCTCCCCGGGGCCGAGCAGGATCCGCGGTCCTTCGGTCGGGAGCTTGCGCAATTGCTCCTTGGAACTCTTGTAGCTGCAGTGCTCCGACCACATCACCGAGTACATCCCCAGCTCGACCTTGTTGGGCTCCCGGCCGAGCACGGACTTGATCGCCTCGTACTCCTCTGCCGTCAGCCCGAGTTCTTCGAACAGCTCGGCCAAACCAATCACTCCCTGCCGGCTAGCCGCCGCCGAGCGGCGGAAAGATCGATACGACGTCATCGGGCTTGAGCCTGGTCCTCCCGCCCTTCATCTGGGCGACGTTCCTGCCGTTGACGAGGACCGTGCTTATCTTGAGGTACCTGTCGAGCCTGCCTTCGTAATCGCTCGACAGGCGCTCCAGCAGTTCCTTCACGCTGGTGGCGTGGACCTGAGCCTCGCGGGTGCCGGCGGCGTTTCTCAGGGTGGCGAAGAACTTGACTGTCGGCATTGCCCTCAGTCCCGCACCCCCAGTCGGGCCAGCGTCCCCGGCTCGGGCGCGCCCGTGCGGTCGAGCCCCCTCGCCCGGTAGTACACCGGCAGCATCCTGGCCAGCGGAACCCTCGAGCGCGGGTCGGAGGTCTGGCACTCCTCCAGCAGCCTCGCGGGGAGCGTGTCGTCCGCCCCGGTGAACCCCTCACGGATATTGAAAAGCCGCTCTATCAGGTAGGACCTCTGGCCGGCCTGGACGTACTTCCCGAAGGTCATCTTCATCCCGGTCAGGTCGGTGATAGCCTTCGGATGCTGCATCAGCTCCATGGGAGGCACGAAGGCCAGCATCCCGGGGTACCTGAGGAGCAGAGACACGCTCGGCCCGAGAAATTCCAGCGCCTTTGCCGCGACCCGGTACAGGAACCCGGAGGGCCGCAGGTCCAGGACCTGCTTCGGCAGTACGGTGAAGGCCGTGAACTGGCAGCTCCCGGCTACCGACAGCGAGTCGAGGAGGATCTGGAGCAACGCCGTGAGCTGGGGCTTCGCGCGCGTGGTAAGCGGGTCCATGGTCAGGGGCCCGTTCGACTCGAAGTAGACCATGTACCCCCCGGCGATGTGGCAGCCTCCCCTGTTGGCCACGGCGTAACCCAGGCCGTGCCCGACCGCGCCCCGGGGCTCGTAAGAGGCGAGCTCCATGCCCTTGACGTGCATCGCGAACTCCCGGCCGCCGTACTTCTCGGACATGCGCTTGACGCCGTCCGCCAGGTCGTTCCCGAGCCCCCGCCGGTAGGCTATGTCCTCGATCAACCCGGATATGCCCTCGGTCCGACCGAACTCCACGGGCGCTTCGAGGAGGCCTTTCTCGACAAGCTCCATGGTGAACCCCAGGGTGCTCCCCAGGGAGATGGTGTCCATGCCCAGGAGGTCGGCCTGGTAGTTCCACCGGCATATCGCCGGCAGATCGGTGTTCTCGATGTTGGGCCCCAGAAGGCCCAGCGTCTCGTACTCCGGGCCTTTGACTTCCCTGTCGCCGACCATGACCTTGCGACCGCACTTGATCACACAGGATACGCACCCGAAATTCCGGGTGAGTAGCGTTTCGGCCAGGACCTCTCCGCTGACCGCTTCAGCGCCCTCGAAGGTGCCCCGGGAAAAGTTGTGCGTGGGCATTGTGTTGGTGGCGTTGCAGCGGTTCACGAAGGCCGCTGTGCCGTACGAGGGCATCATCTCGCCGGTGGAGGGGTGGCCCTTGAGGATCCTGGCCCAGCGCCGGATATCCTCCTGGAATTTTTCCGGGTAGGCGACGGGCACCTTTGCCTTGCCTTTCGCGGTAACGGCTTTCACGTTCTTCGAGCCCATCACCGCGCCGACCCCGCCCCGTCCGGCGGCGCGTTCCTGAGAGATGATGCAGGCGTACAGGACTTTGTTCTCACCGGCGGGGCCGATTACCGCCTTGCCGGTGCCTTTCGGCAGTTTCTCCTGTGTCTCTTCGGTGTTGAGGCCCCACAGGTGTGAGGCGTCCCGAAGCTCGACCTCGCCGTCCTCTATGTGGACCCAGGTCGGCCTGTCGGCCCTGCCCCTCAATATCACGCCGTCGAACCCCGCCCTCTTGAGGTACATCCCGAAGTTGCCGCCGCAGTTGCACGAAAGGCCCCCGCCCGTGAGCGGGGACTTCGTGGTCACGTTGAACCTGCTGGTGCAGGGCGCTCCGGACCCGGTGAGCGGGCCGGTGTTGAATATCAGCACGTTCTCCGGTCCCAGCGGGTCGACGCCCCTCGGGAGGACGTCGTAGAGTATCCTGGTAGCCAGCCCCTTGTTGCCCAGGTACATCTCCAGGAGCTCGTCCGCCACAGGATATTCGCCGACAGTACCGGTGGTGAGATCGATTTCGAGAAATCTACCCATGTATCCACCGAAGTTACTGCTCATCACGGCTCCTTACTGGGTTGGCGGGCCGATGTGATTATAACAGTAAGCGCTCCGGCGCAACCCCGCGAAGACCACGTTCAGAAGCAGCCGAGCTGGCAGTTGGTGATCTTGACGTCCAGCAGGTCGAGGGCGCGCCCGACCAGCGCCAGCGGCACGTCCATCTCGGCGGCGAGCTCGTGGGCCTTCCCGCAGCTCATCCTGCCGTCCTCGGACGCCGCCTTGACGGCATCGATCAGTCCCTGCGGCATGTCTTCAGGCATCATGTCCTCCCCCAGGCGGCCCAGGACCACGTCCAGCGATTTGGCGAAGGCCCTGTCCCGCCCTTCCTCTTCCCGGTAGATGAGTACTTTGCCGGCGCCGGTGGCTTCTTTCATGGCGGCTTCGATGCCCCTGCTGCCGGCCGCGAACGACTTCCCGGCCCGCACGACGACCAGGTCGGCTCCCACGGCCGCCTCCGCCTCGCCCGCCGGCAGAACGGCGATGGGCGCGTCGGTTATGAAGACGCCGGTGTTCGTTCGAAGCCCCTCGAACGGCTCGTTCGTCTCCAGCACTACCGTGGCTTCCCGCGGCAGGCCGGTCCCGGAGAGCCACCTCTCTATCTCTTCCCCGGTCGCCGGCTTTTCGTTTTTGTCTCCCCTCTCCAGCGAGAACAGCCACGAATCCCCGATGCCGTCCCGGAGGTACTCCGCGAGCTCCCGCTTCAGCGCGGTCCCGCTCACCTTGATGATCCGCATTCCTCCCTCACTTCCCCCGGCGAACGGGCCGCCCGCCCGCGGCCGTTCTCATGTCCTCCGGTTCGTTGATGTTCGTCAGAAGCCTCCCGGTGGGATCGAACCGCAGCAGCTCCTCCCACGGGACCACGTCCACGCGCGCCGTGGTGAAGAAATCTGTTACCTTCAAGTCTCCCGCGGCGAGCTGCTCCTCTATTACCTCCGCGCACGACGCGTCGTAGGCCGCGTGGAGCGGCTCCAGTCCCTTGGGCGTGCCGGGTACGGCCACCTGGAACCCCTCCAGCCTGTCGAGCACGTACAGCACGGCCTCCCGCTTGATGAAAGGCATGTCGCAGGCCAGCACGAAGTTCTCCCGGGAACCGGACAGCATCAGGCCGCTGAGGATCCCCCCGAGGGGGCCCTTTCCGGCGACGGGCTCCTCGACCACGCGGATTCCCGGCCTCTTGTACACCTTCAGCCGCTCCATGCGCTCGGCGTTTCCCACAACAAGCACCTGGTCGAACAGCCCCTCCAGCGTCTCGACCTGGACGTCTATGACCCGGCGTCCGGCGACTTCCATGAACGCCTTGTCGCCGGGCATGCGCCTGCTTGTCCCCCCGGCGAGGATTATCAGCGTGCTCACGCGCCCGCACCTATCCGGCGGGGGTTGCCGTAGACGTTGAACCCCTCGCCCCTGAGGAAACCGACCAGGGTCACCCCCGCCCGCCTGCCCGTCTCGACCCCCAGCGCGGTCGGAGCCGACACCGAGCAGACCAGCGGGACGCCGGCGCGGGCCGCTTTGAGGACCATCTCGCAGGAGAGGCGCCCCGAGAGCATCATCCCCACCCCGGAAGGGTCCCCTCCGGACAGCAGCAGGTAACCGAGCACCTTGTCCACGGCGTTGTGGCGCCCGACGTCCTCTTTGACCACCAGGACGTTCCCCCGCGGGTCGAACAGCCCCGCCCCGTGGGCGCCGCCGCTGGCCCTGAACACTTCCTGCCGCCGGGCGAGCGCGTCCGGCATCTTCAGGATCACACCCGCGTCGAAGACCGCGTCGCTCTCCACCGTGACGCCGGCGAGGTCGAACCCGCGCGTCAGGTCGGCGCCTCCGGCCCCGGTGAGTACGGTGCGCGCCTCCGGCCGGGGGCCCGCTCCCTCGTTCAACCTGGCCCGGATTTCTACGAGGTCCATCGCCGGCGATCCGCCGGACGAGACTCCGGTGGGCCGCGGCTCGCCCTCGCCCGCACCGGCGGGAGACCCGCCGGGGGTGCACCGCACCGATTCTATCTGCGAGCCGTCGGAGACCAGGCCTTCGCTGAGGCAGAAACCCGCCGCCAGCAGCTCGTCGTCCCCGGGAACGGGAAGGCGCATCAGGCGGACGAGGGTGCTGCCGTTCAGCCTGACCTCCAGCGGTTCTTCCCGCGCCACAACGTCCTTGACGGAAAAATAATCTCCGGCGCGGTACCTGGTGATTTCGAACCTGGAGAGCGCCCGCTGCGAGCCTGTTTCTTCGAATTCGGCCATGGCTTGAATATACAACAAACCGCCGGGGACCGCAGGGACGCCCTCCACGCCGGGGAGCGCCGCCGTCCCCCGGGCCGGCTTAGCGGCGCGTTTCGGGCTGGCCGCCGATCGCGCTGCGGACCTCGGCCAGCAGCTCGTCGGGTTTGAAAGGCTTGGTCACGTACCCGTGGGCCCCGAGCGAGAGGCCCTTGCGGACGTGCTCGAGCCCGCCCTTCGCGGAGACGAAAATAACGGGGATGTGCCCGGTCTCGGGGTCGAGCTTCAGCTTTCGCATGACTTCGAAGCCGTCGATATCGGGCATCATGATGTCGAGGAGCACCGCGTCGGGCAGTTCCCGCTTCACCAGGGCATACCCTTTGAGGCCGCTGAAAGCCTCGAGCACCTGGATTCCATCCGTCTTGAGCATCCCCCTGATGGCCTTCACCATGTCGGGATCGTCATCGATCATCACTACGCGCACGGGGTTTTCCCCGGAGGCATTGCCCACGCCGTCCCCCATTCCGGTGCCGTTTTTCAATTCTACAGCAAAATGCGTGCCGGCCGGAGGCACGGCCCCCGGGGCGCCGGCGCGCAACGCAACCGCGCGCCCTCCCCGCTGTCTTGATTCCTGTCCACGTGAGAATTAGCATTAGCACGGAGTCTCGGGCGTTTCACGCGATCCTTCGAGCGAGGTAACCTTTGAACGACGACGTGACGGTGCTGCTGGAAAAGGTGTCCAAGACCTACCAGATGGGCGAAGTGGAGGTCAAAGCCCTCAAGGAGGTGGACCTCACCGCCGTTCGCGGGGAGTTCATCGTGGCCCTGGGCCCGAGCGGTTCGGGCAAGACCACCATGCTCAACTGTATCGGCGGCATCGACTCGCCGACCAGCGGGAAGATCGTCGTCGGGGGAAAGGACATCTCCTCCCTGAACGAGAAGGAGCTGACCAGGTTCAGGCGGGACACGGTCGGGTTTATCTTCCAGTTCTTCAACCTGATACCCACGCTCACGGCCAGGGAGAACGTCGAGTTCGCCCTGGACCTCGTCCCCAGGGAGAAGCGCGGTTCGGCCATGGACGTGCTGGAGCAGGTCGGCCTGGGCGACCGGGCGAACCATTTCCCCAGCCAGCTCTCGGGGGGGGAACAGCAGCGGGTGGCGATAGCCCGGGCCCTGGCGAAGAGGCCGCCGGTCGTCCTCTGCGACGAGCCGACCGGCGAACTCGACTACGATACGGGAATCATGATTCTCCGCCTGATGAGGGACATCGCGGTCCAGGAGAACTGTAACTTCCTGATGGTCACCCACAACTCCGCGATCGCCCAGATCGCCAACAAGGTCGTTCACCTGCACTCGGGCGAGATATCGAACGTCGTCATCAACGAGGACCCGGAGGACCCGGAGAACCTGGTCTGGTGATCAGCCGGCCGGCGGACACAACGCCAGCGTGTCCCCGGGGCCGGTGCCGCTGGCGTCAATCGCCCCCTCGGGAAGCTCCACGACCGTGCGGCCCCTCGCGCACCACCTGGTGATACGCCTCGGTGCCATCCCCCGAACCATGTGGACGACCCGGCCCTCCCCGTCGAGGAAGAGCACGTCGATGGCGAAGCGCATCCCGAATGTGTGGACCTGGGAACAGCGCGGAAACACCAGCGCCTCACCCTCCGGGAGGCGGTCGAGCCCCAGGAGCCCCCGGGCGCGCTCGCGGCCGGAGAGGGCGAATCTCGCCCGGGAAGCGAGGATGGTGCCGCGGGTCTCGTTGGTGATGGTCGCCGAGGCGCTACCTCCGTTCGCTGACCACGCTGCACGGGACACCGGCCGAGACCGTGTAGCCGGGGACATCGCGGGTCACCACCGAACCGGCCCCTATCACCGCCCCGTCGCCTATGGTAACGCCCCTGGTGACGACGACGCCGGCCCCCAGCCAGCAGTCCCTGCCGATCGACACCGGGCCGTAGGCGCCCCGCTGAAGGCGCATCAGCGTGCCCATCGCGGTGCCGTGGTCGGCGCAGTTGATGTTGACGAACGGGGCGAGCATGGTGTCGTCGCCGATGGTGAGGTCGTCGAACGCGTTGAGGATGTTATATGGCCCGATTCCGACGTTGTCCCCGACCCGCAGCGTGGCGTCGTTGGCGACGTGAAGCCGCGCCCCGGTGTCGACGGTGACGTGGTCGCCGACGGCGATCCTGCCGCTGTCGTTGCCGCGTATCTCGATAGTGCGCGGTATGAAGACCCCCCGGCCGATCTCGCAGGATGCTCCGGCGGCCAGGGCGACATCTATCCAGCCCGAGACCCAGGCGCCCTCGCCGAGGACAACCCCTTTGCGGGGAAGGTAAAAGGAGTTGAACATCACCCTCGGCTCCTTGAGCCAGCAAACGGCCCTGCCGAGCGCCCCCGGCCTTTCGCCCATCCGTACCTCCATGAAACGCGCCCTGCTACCGCAATACCATACCACGGTACCCGGAGGCCTGCGGCTCGAGGTCGCCCGCGTCGGCGAAGCTGTAATAAGTGCCCTCGGCGCCGATGATTACGTGGTCGAGCATCGGTATCCCGAGGATGCGCCCGACCTCCTCGAGGCGTCCGGTTATCCGCCGGTCCTCGTCGGAGGGCAGGGGGTCGCCGCTCGGGTGGTTATGGGCGAAGATGACCCCGGAGGCGGCGTTGCGCACGGCGGGGCGGAACGACTCGCGGGGATGCACGATGCTGGCGGTCAGGGTTCCCCTGGAGATGACGGTGGTGGCGAGCAGCCTGAGCTTGGCGTCGACGAGGGCGCAGGAGAAGACCTCGACCCGTTCGCTGAGCATGGAGGGCCAGAAGGTGTTGTAGACGTCGGCGCTGGAACCCAGGCGCTCCCCCCGGCGCACGCCCCGCAGCGAACGCCTGCCCAGCTCGGGGCCGGCCACTATGGCGGCAGCCTTCACGTCGCCCAGGCCCTTGATGCGCCTCAGCTCCACCCAGTCATGAGCCTCCAGCGCGGCCGGAGGCCCGACCTCCCGAGCGCACGCGGCGGCAAGGTCGCTCGCCCGGGCGACCGGCACGCACCCGGCGAACACCAGGGTGAGCAGGTCGAGGTCACTGAGCTGCCGCGGCCCGCGCGCGGTCAGTGTGTCTATCAGGGCACGGTGGTTTCGGGTGCTGGACACCTCTTACCCCTTCCCGGCCGGGATGGCCTTGTCAGGGAGAGGCCTGGCTGGCAGTACAAGCATATTTTACACCGTGACGGCGACATCCGGAAGGGGCGTTGCCGCGAGATGCCCTCAAGCCCGCCCGTTGAGCCTCCTGCAGACGAGCGATAACCCCGCGTGCAGGGCGCGGAACGACGCGAACAGCTCGCCGTAGAGCCCGGCCGCCCCTGTCAGGTTCGAACGACCTGCGGACCCTGACCACGTCCTTGATAGCGCCGATGCCGTCGTAGACGCCCAGTGCTACCGGAACGGCCAGCGCCGCCCCCAGCGCCCCGGCGTCCCGGGGCTTCTCGACCGCCTCCACGGTCCGCCCGGTGACGTCGGCGAAGATCTGCATCCAGGTGTCGCTCTTCGCGCCGCCGCCGATCGCGCGGACCTTCCTGCAGGGCAGCCCCTTGCCGGCGGCCACCTCGAACATCCAACGGAAGTTCATCGCCACGCCTTCGAAGACCGCGCGGAGCATGTCCTCCCGGGTGTTGTCCAGGGCCAGGTTCACGAACGCCCCCCGCAGGGTGGTGTCGGTCACCGGCGCCCGCTCTCCGTACATCCAGGGCGCGAAGATCACCCTGTTCGCGCCCGGCGGGACGGTTTCCACCGCTCGGTCTAGCACCTCCATCAACCCGCCCCCGCCGCCGCCCCGCGTCCTCTCCGACTCCTTCGCCAGGTTGTCGGCGAACCACTCCAGGCAGGCGCCCGCGGTGTTGGTCTCGCCCACCACCAGCCACATCGAGGGGTCCGCGGCCGCTATGGTAGCCATGCCCGAGCGGCCCAGCTTGACCCTCCCGGAGCTGGCGATGCACAGCAGGCCGGAGGTCCCGATGCTGATGGAGCTCTCTCCGTGCGCGAGGGCGCCCGCCCCGACGGCTCCCGCGGGCGCGTCGCCCATCCCGCTGACAACCGGGGTGCTTTCGGCGAGGCCCATCTCCGCGGCGGCCCCGGCGGTGAGGCCTCCCACCACCTCGAAGCTCCCGGTTACGACGGGCATCCTGTCGGTGCCGGCTCCCACCAGCCGCGGAGCCAGCCGTGACCAGTCGCGGGTCCTGTTGTCCATGAAGCCGGTGACCGACGCCGCGGTCTGGTCGGTCACGAACCTGCCCGTCGCCCTGTAGACCACGTAGCCCTTGACGTCGACGAACCAGCGGGTCTTCTCGAAGACGGCGGGCTCCTCGTCGGCGAGCCACCTGATCTTGCACATCACGTCCTTGCCCGAGGCCACCGCGCCGAAAAGCTGCATCATAACCCGGGGCCCGCCAAGCCTTCTCACCACCCTGCGCGCCTGCTCCTCCGCGCGGCAGTCCATCCATATCATCGCCGGCCTCAGCGGGGTCCCATCCTCGGCCATCGGCAGCACGCCCAGCATCTGCGAGGCGAAGGCCAGGCCCGCCACGTCCGAGGGCGGCGTCCCCGTCTTCTCCAGCAGCTCGCGGGTCGAGGCGCAGACGCCGTTCCACCAGTCCCGGGGCTCCTGTTCGGCGTAGTGCTCCCCGGGGTGGCTGACGGAGTAAGGCGCGAACGCCGAGCCGACCAGGGCGCCGTCCATCGTAGCCAGCACCGCTTTGCAGCCGCCCGTTCCCACGTCGTACCCGAGGACGCACCGCCCGCTCATCTCCGGCACCTCCACCTTACGTCGCGAACTTGAAGTGGATGACGTCCCCGTCCTGGACGATGTAATCCCGCCCCTCTACGCGCAGGGAACCGACCTCGCGCGCCCTGGCGAAGGAGCCGCCGGCCTGGAAGTCCTCCTGGTGCACGACCTCGGCCTTCACGAACCCGCGTTCCATGTCGCTGTGTATGCGCCCGGCGGCCGCGCTGGCCGTCGAGCCCGCGGGCACGGACCACGCCCGGCACTCCCCCGAATCGATCGAGAAGAACGTTATCAACCCCAGCATCCGGTAGCTCTCCCTGACCACGCGCGCCAGGCTCTCCTCCTCGATGCCCATCTCCCTCTCGAACTCCAGCGCTTCCTCGGGCTCGAGTTCCGCCAGCTCGGCTTCTATCCCGGCATTGACGCTGAGCACCGGCAGTCCGCGGGCGCCCGCCCACTCCCCGACGGCCCGGGCGTGCCGCCCGCTGTCGCCCTCCCCCACGTTCAGCACCACCAGCGTAGGCTTCAACGTCAGCAGCCTCGCCTCCGGCGCGAAGCGCGCGAGCCTGGCGGCCAGCTCTTCCCTGCCGGCCACGACGTCTCCTCCCAGGCCGGCCTCGACACCCTCGAGGCACTCGACCCTGGCCACGCAATCGCGGTCGCCGCCCTTGGCCGCCTGCCTGGCCTTTCCCAGTTCGCGCCCCAGCGCCTCCAGGTCGGCCAGGCGGAGTTCGGTCTCGATGAGTTCGGCGTCCCGCACCGGGTCGGTATCGCCGCCGGCCGGCGGTGCGTCCGGCGCCTCGAACGCGCGCACCACGTGGATGACCGCGTCAACGTCCCTGATGTTGCCGAGGAACTTGTTGCCCAGGCCCTCCCCCCTGCTCGCCCCTTCGACCAGGCCCGCTATGTCGACGAACCGCACCGTCGCCGGTACCCTGCGCTCACACCCCGCCAGCCGCGCGACCGACTCCAGCCGCGGGTCCGGCACCGCGACGACCCCGACGTTGGGCTCCACGGTGGTGAACGGGTAGGACGCGACGAGGGCCCCCGAGCGTGACAGCGCGTTGAAAAGGGTGGTCTTGCCCGCGTTGGGCAGCCCTACTATTCCCGCGCGGAGTGTGCTCACGTTAAACCGCCTCGCTCAGACCGGACGTGGACATAAGAGTAAATCCGGGGCGCGCGAAAAGCCAGCGGCGGGCGGGGCGCCCCGGGCACGCAGCGGTGTTTCCCCCGGACAACGATCGAGGGCCAGGCCGCAGCCTGACCCTCGAAACCGAGGCTGGAGGAGGAAGCGTTGCCAGGAGCCCTTGACCGCGCTGTATTCAGTTTGCCTCCATCCTCCAGCCCGAGCCTCAGCGCCCCATCGGGGCGTTCACGTTCTTTATTTGCTACTTAGACGCTCGGAAGGCGCCCCGGGGTCAGGCGCCATCCGGCAGTCCCTCGTCCGCCCTGCCGGAGCGGGCGATGGTCCCCAGGACTCCCGCCAGTTCCCCGGCGTCGCCCACCGGCACGCAGCGCCCGGGGCTGCAGACGACGGCCGCGGGCGGCGCGGCGCCGTCGGCGTCCTCCGCCTGCAGAAAATCCTCGACCGTCTCCGGCCGGACGATCTTCCGGGGGTTGAAGGCCGCGACCGCCGCCGCGGTTACGCGCCTCCGGGACTCCTCGTCGGCGTCCTGAGAGACGCGCACCTCGATGAAACCCTCCGCGAAGATCTCCGTCGCCATGGCGTACCCGGCGGAGAAATGCGTGTACTGCTTGTACCTCTCTCCGTAGGAGGCGAGTATGCGTCCCGCGGCTTCGCCGAAACCGCCCTCCGGGTCGAGTTCCCCCAGCGCCGCCAGCGCCCTGGCCCCAACGGCGTTGACGACAATATCTGGGATGTCCTCGGGGGCGTCCGGGACCGTTGCGGCGACCCCGCCTTCCGTCGTCCCGGCTTCGACCAGCCAGCCGTGCCCGCTCACGTGTCGGTCGATAAGGGTGGAGGCCAGCTCGATCGAGCGCTCGAGGAACCTGACACCCGCGGTGGCCTGGTACAGCTCGAGCATCGCCTTCAACAGGTACACCTGGTCGGAGGGCTGGCCCCACAACCGAGGCCGCCCGTCAGCCGCGTCGAAGAAGTGGCACGCGCCGACGGCGTGCCTGAACCCGGAGCGCCAGACAGTGTCCGCGACACGCTCGGCGAGGGCCAGCAGCCCCGGGTCCCCGAACACCGCCGATGCCAGCACCAGCGTCGATACCATCTGGGAGGTGGAATCGGTGTAGATGGTCTCGTCGATCGGGGGTTTGCGGATCTGCGCGCGGCCTTCCGCGTCGCGGTGGTAATACTCCTCGTCGGCGTCCTGGCTCCCGTAGAACCCCCTGCGCTCGTCGTCCAGCAGGTTGGACAGCACGTAATCGATGGTCAGGCGCGCCGTCCCGGCGTAGTCGTCCCTGCCGAGGGCCACCGACGCGCACAGGTAGAGCCAGGCCAGTTCGGCATTGTCGGCGAGCATTTTCTCGTAATGGGGCGCGCTCCAGTCGCGCCCGGTGGCGTAGCGGAAGAAACCTCCCTCGACCCTGTCGAACAGCTCTCCGTTGCGCATGCCGTCCAGCGTCGACACCACGAACGATTTCAGGGCGTGACTGCCGGTTTCGAGGTGACGCCACAGCGCGAACTCGACGGCCCCGACCGGGGGGAACTTGGGGGCGGAACCTATCCCGCCGTAACCTTTGTCCCACGCCGTAAGGACCCAGCCCTCCACCTCGGCGGCCGCCCGGCGGTCGATCTCCCCGGCAGGTTCCGAGTTCAGGTAGAGCTCGCGCTCCATCTCCGCGCGCTCGGCGGCCTCGAGGTCGACCGCCTCCTTCTCTCTGACGTAGCCTTCGCCGAGGCGTTCGAGGATCGTCAACATCTGCGGCGGCGGCGCGAATGTGAGCCCGGTGACCGCGGCCCCCGAGGGGACGAGAAATACTGTGCTGGGCCATCCTCCCTGGTTGTAGCGGCGGTTGATGTCGGGGCGTCTGTCACTGTCGACGCGGACGGGCACGAAATCGCTGTTGATCTTATCGATGACCCCGGGGTCCGAGTAGGTGGTCTCGTCCATCACGTGGCACCAGTGGCACCACACCGCCGAGATCGACAGGAGCACCAGCTTCCCCTGTTCCTCGGCCAGCTCGAACGGCCGGGCGCCCCATTCGAGCCAGTTGATCTCCGAGGCGCGGTTGGGCCGGGGGCTGAACCTGAAAACCTCCCGCCGGGCGGTGTCGCCCCCGTCTCCCGCGATGGGGCTACCTGCCATGTCCCAACCCTCCTGCTCTTCGCCGCGGTATCCCGCGGTCCCATCCCCACGTTCGACCCCTAAAAAAGAACTCCTCCCGAATGCCCGGCAGCAGGAGATGGCACTGGGGGCTGCTCGTGGCTCGATCAGCCGGGGGGGGTGCCCCGGCGTTCAGCACCCGGGAGGAGTGAAGCTCTTATTATCTTGTCAATCCCTGTCGGGCGAGGGCTCGTCATGCTCGTCGGCATCTTTCGCTGTGCGCATCAGCTTCTCCATGGTCACACACGGGAACTTGGAGTCCGCGCAGTACCCACAGCACATTCCCTGGCCCTTCGAACCTCCGCTCTTCTTGTCTCTGCCCGATTTCATGTTCTTTATCGCCATCACCCTTATAGACGTTCGCGGCCCGTATCGGTTCTCAGGATACGCCCGGAGCGGGGGGGCCGCATTGAGATCAGTCAACCGCCCGGCAGGCGCCCCGCCGGGGCACCCGGCCGCGTCGGGCCCGGAAGCCACCCCTGTCGAGTGCCGCAGGCGCGCGCGCCCGGGCAACTGCCGCGAGCGGCCCGGCATCCACCCCGCCGTGGCGCCGTCCGGCACTTCAAGGGGCGGCCCGCGCCGCCGTTGTGATATGCTCCCGGTCGTCGGGCGCGTCACGTTCACCCGCCCCGGCAGACGAGACCCGCGCCGGACGCTTCAAGGCACGTACCGGCCGGCCGGTCCCCGAATCATACGTCGAGAGAGCCCGTGGTGCGCAAGAAAGCCCCGGAAGAAGCCGGTAAGATAATCGCCATGTCCGACACCCACTTCGGTGACCGGACCCAGATGCTCGACGACGAGAGGCTCGTCGACCGGTTCATGGAGGTCCTGGCGGACCGCGGCCCGGTGTCTGAACTGATACTGCTGGGTGACATCCTCGACCTCTGGATGAAAACAACCGTGCCGGCGATGCGGCAGGCGAAGTATTTCATCCGGCAGCTCTCCCGGCTTCCGAACGTCGCCAGGGTCCATTACGTGCCGGGCAACCACGACCACCAGATGTTCCTGGACGCGTTCCGGATGGAGGTCGACGTGCGCATCATGCAGGGCGACCTTTCCATCCCCAGGTTCATGCCCTCCAGGCACTACGAGGACACCACCCTGACCGGTCTGGCGCACCCCGGGACGAAAGTGCGCTTCCCGATGACGTATCCGTTCATCGTCAGGCAGGTGGACGGCAAGAACGTCGTCTTCTGTCACGGCCACCACCTGGACTTCTACACGGCTTCTTTCGGCTGGGCCAAGACCTTCTGGCTGGGGAGGCATATCATCAAGCGCCGGCGAAAGAAGGCCTCCCTGCACGACATCGAGATGGCGAACATACCGTTCTGCGGGGCCATGTCCGTGTGGCCCTGGGTTCCGGAACTGGTCGACGAGGGATTGCGTTTCTACCGAGTCATCAACTTCTTCGGGCAGCTCTTCCGCTCCCGGGACCTCCTGGAGTCTCCCCTGAGGGACTCGCTCATCCGTGAGAACTACGGCGAGATAGAGCAGCTTCTCCCGCAGCTCGGGTACGCGGTGCCGGCCTGTTTCGTCTACGGCCATACCCACCGGCCGGGACTCGGAAAGCTCCCGGGGCTGCCGACGGTGGTAGCGAACACCGGCTGCTGGACGGAGCAGCCGGACGGGGACACGCCCAGCCGCACCTGGGTCGAGATAGACGGATGCGTCAAGCTGATGAAGCTGGGGGACGCCGGGCCCGAGATGCTGGCTGAAGATACCATCTGACGGAGGGAGGGCCTGAGCATGGACTGTCCAAACCTGGAGGAAAACCTCGCGGCCTGCAACTGCACCTACGAGCCGTGTGCCAGGAAGGGACGCTGCTGCGAGTGCGTCCGCTACCACGTCAGCAAGGGAGAGCTGCCCGCGTGCGCCTTCTCGGCGCCGGCCGAGCGCACGTACGACCGCTCGTTCGCCCGGTTCGTGGAAGACCAGAAATAAAGCGCCGCGCCCCGGCCGAAGCCTGGCGCAGCGCCCTCTCCCGAGATTGACTGCCCGTCCTGGCGGACAAGCAAACCAAGCATAGCAAAGCAAGCCCGCGCTGTCAATCCCCCTTGCCGAGGAAAAACGAGTGGGGGTCGAAAATCCGCACGCTCTTGAGCTCCTCCAGCGCCGGCGGCGCGATCTCCTCCAGGTCCTCGGCCACCGCGAGGTCCCACCCGCACCCCTCTTTTATCGCGGCCACCGCCGCGTCGCGCCCCCCTTCCGCCGGGAAGTAGCCGGTGAGCACCAGCTCGCCGGCGCGTTTCTCCAGCACGCACCTGGTGGTCACGACGGTGTTGATCCGGTCGCCGGGACAGGTCACGTAGGGCACCTGTTCCACCAGCCTGAACGGCGCGTGGTCTATGATGATGACCACGTCGCGCGCCCCTGCCGCTACGTCCGCGGCACCGCCCGAGCCGACCAGGAGCAGCCTGTGCTCCGGTATACACGTCGAATTCACGTTCCCCGACCTGTCCACCTGCCCGGCGCCCAGGGACCCGATGCACCTGTTGCTCTCCGCGCCGACGATGGATCCCAGGACGTCGTTCACGTCGCTGAGCATCCTGCAGTGGGGGACGTTGCGAAGGTTGAATATGAACGGGTCGGCGGGCTGGGGGCTGTACCCGTAAAACCCCACCTCGGCGATGAGATCGATGTCGTGCCCCCGCTCCATCAACTCGTAGTAGGCGAGCCACGCGGCGAGGTTGGAAGCGCCGACTCCCGCGAGCACGGTCCGGTACCCCTCCTGGAGCGCCTTGCGCGCGATAACGCGCGCGCCGACGCATATCATCATCTCCACCGGGTTGTATCCCGGGCCGGCGTTCATCCCGCCCAGCGCATCGTGCAGCTCGTCCTCCCAGGAGTCGAGGGCGGACTTGCCCTGGAGGCGCCAGATCCGCTCGTGCCCGAGCTTCTTCAGGTATTCCTCGTGTCCGGCACACCCGCGAATCCATTCGTCCATCCACTCCCGCAGCTCCTCGGGGTCTCTGCACCGGTTGCGCAGGTCGATGATGAACTCCCGGTCCACCTCGTAGCCGGTTACCTCGGACTCCAGCCCGTAGTTGGACATGCCCGCCGGGTGAGAGCCGAACGGTACGGGGCACACGGCCTTGACCAGGTACGACGGCACCTTCACGAAGTGGCTGTAGCGCTTGATGAACTCCTGGTCCACGACCTTCTCGACGGTCGCTATGACACCCTCTCTGGACCCCCTGGCCGAGCTCGCCGTCTCCGCGTACGGAGGAGCGCAGACCACGTTGCCGGCGGGGTCGGCGGCCCAGCCGTGAAGGAAGGTGATGTCGGGCTTCAACGCCCGGACGAAGCCCATCCTGCCGCCGCCGGGGGTCTCCGTTTCGAAATAGTCCGCGGCGTTGTCCCGCTCGAGGCTGGTCCCTCTCAGCGAGTTCGCCGGTATCCATTCGAGGCCAAGGGCGCCCGCCAGAAGCCTCAGCGAGAAGGTGAGGATGGTCCAGTGCTCCATCTCGACGGTTTCCTCCCGGTACGCCTTCTGGTAGACCGGGTTCGGGCCGGGCATGGGGTAGGAGTCGCCGTAAAAAGTCGCGATGGCCTTTCGGAGGACGCCGGCGCAGAACAGGCTGCTCATGTCTCCGGTGAAACCGAGTGTGCTGATGGTGAAACCCGGGTCCTTTCCCCAGAAACGGCGCGCGAGCTCCTGGTACGCCGCGCACGGCCTGGCGTAACTGTGCCCGAGGTGCAGGTGCATGCCCGGCCTTACGAACCTGTCGATGGCCTCTTCGAGCGGCATCACCCTGTCCGCGGCGAGCGCCGCCCGGGAGATGTCCACCTGGCGCTTCACCGCCTCGTCGAATTCACCGAAGCTCCGCATTTCCATCCTCCCCCTCTCTCCGGGGTCGATTCCTCACGCGGGGTCCCGTACGCCGCCCGCTCCCTCGCGCATCTCGGATGCCAGCAGCGCGGCCTGGGCGTCCCAGGAGAAGCGCCGCCGTACCACCTCGCGCATGCGCCCGCCCTTTTCGCGCAGCTCGGGAAGCGGCCTGGCGAGGACGTCCGCGCAGGCCCGGGCGATGCTCTCGACCAGCCGCCCCCCCGTATCCAGGAGGAAGGGGGCCGCTTCGGCGCCCCAGACCTCCCTCACGGGCGCCATCGCCGCCTCGAGGCCCGAGTGGTTGGAGGCTATCGGCAGAACGCCCGCGGCCATCGCCTCCGTGGCCACAAGGCCGAAGGCCTCCTGGGCCAGGGACGGTACCAGCAGTGCGGTCGCGTGTCCCAGCAGATGCCTGTGCTCCTCGGGGGTGAGGTACCCGGTGAAGAGCACGGCCCCGCGCACGCCCGCCTCCCTGCAGCGCCTCGCGTAACCGCGGAGCTCGCCGCGTTCCTCCATGTCCCGGATGAACTCCAGCACGTGGTCGAAGCTCCCCGCGCACAGCTCGCACCGCTCGTTTCCGAACTCGCAGAGCTCCCGGAGGGCGGGCATGTCCCCGGCGTCCAGCGCGTCGACCATCAGCTCCAGTATCCCGCGCAGCTCCCCGAAGCCGACCACGACCAGGCGGGCGGCGGGCTCCCGGTCCATGACCAGCGGCAGGGCCGGCAACACGCACTGAACCCCCTTGGTCTCCAGGAGCTTCCCGAGGTACATGAGAAACGGCCCGCCGGCGCGGGCAAACGCGTCGAGCCTGGCGTCGAGATCGGCGTCGGGAAGCCAGTCAGGATGCTGGGCGTTGATGGCCTCGACCTCGGCGGATATGTCGGGCTCTCCGGCTCCGGCGGCCGCTCCGGCGGTGCCGCTCCGCCTTCCGAAATCGCCGACCGTCACGCCCCGCGTCCGGGCTTCGATCGCCGCGAGCAGCGCGTCCGTCGAGCCCTCGAGGTCGTCCCCGGCCGGGGCGAACAGGTCTGTGTCCACCCCCGGGGGCAGCGGCGCCAGCGCCCGGCCAAGGTCTTCGACCAGGTCCCCGAACACCTCGATGACCTGCCTGGCTGTGTGCTCGCTGGGAACGAATATCCTCCTCGCCCCGGAAAGCCCTTCCGCCCCGTAAGGCAGGTACCTGGGGTCCTTCCTTACCGTATACTCGATCGCCGAGCCGTGGATGCATACGCAGTAAGGGACGCCCGCCCGTCCGGCGACGGGCCTGGTTATGAACGGCAGCATCACCGCGTGGTTGACCAGTATCGCCGCCGGCGCGAACTGCTCGACCAGCCGCTCCAGCGCCCGGCGGTTACGGTCCACGTAGCGCCCGAGTTCGTTCTCGTCGAGCGCGGTGAACTCCTTGACGGTGAAACCGGGATAGCTGTCCGCGACGTATACCGGGAGCAGGCCGCCGATATCGGGCTGGTACACCATGCAGGTTCCCTCGTACGGGGTGTCCTGCTGCCAGACGACCTGCGCCCCCGAGTCCTGGGACTCTTCCCTCAGGTAGGAGGAGACGAAGTCGAGCGTAGGGTCGCTCTCCTGGCACATGACGAGCACCCGGTGTCCTTGCTTGCAGAGGGCACGCGTGAGCGACTGCACGTACTGGTTGCTGCCGGTCCCCCGGAGGAGGTACCCGTGGCAGATGAGGATGCGCAAGTGAACGCCCTCCATATCGGAGTCGACTACCGGATTATAATACAGCGCCAGGACCCGCAGCGCGGCGCGCGAGCGGCGCCGGGAGTGGCCTCCGGGCTCACGCCGCGCCCCGGAAGGGAGGCCCCGGCGTGGGGCACAGGCTCACGCCGCGCCCCGCAGGAGCGATTCCGCGTTCTCGAAGAAGAGCTTCCTGTTGAACTCCTCCCCGAGGTCGAGCGCGAGGATGCTCTGCACGCAGTCCTCGTAAGTGTAGGGGATGTTGGGAAAGTCGCTGCCGAAGAGGAGCCTGTCGGCGAACTCCAGCAGAACGCCCTCGTCGAAGACGGAGGGCACCTCCAGGGGAGGGAACTTCCCCTGGGACACCAGCGAGGCGATGAGCCGCGGATCGATGAAGTTGACCGAGGTGTCCAGGTAGACGTTGGGGTAGTCCCTGACCATGCCGAAGAACCTGTCGAACTCGAACGCCCCCATGTGGGCGACGACGACCTTGAGTTCGGGCAGGCGCTCCAGCACGGGCTCGAAGTGGTCGGCCCCGACGAACTCGTTCGCGACCGGCGCGGTGCCGGCGTGCACCGCCAGTATCTTTCCCCTCTCCAGCAGCAGGCGGTAGACTTCCATCATGCGCTCGTCGCAGAGGAAGAAGTCGCTCACCAGGGGCTGGAGCTTGATGCCCAGGAATCCGTGTCGCTCGAACAGGTTCTCGAGCATGGCCACGTTTCCCTCGTCCTGCGGCACGACCGTGGCGAAAGGCAATGCGCCCTCCTCCCGGCGCGCGAAGGCCGCGGTCCATTCGTTGAGGGCGGCGGCCATGCCGGCCTTGTGCGCGTAGTTGTAGGTGACGAACCGGGTTACACCCTCGTCGCGCAGCCGCCGGGCAAGCTCCGCGGGCGGGTACTGGTAGGAGATGTGCCAGCAGCGGTCGCCGAACCACCTCCAGATGGAGCTGAAGAGCTTCTCCGGGAAGAAATGCGCGTGCATGTCGATGATGCCGCGCTCGAGGTACGCGGGCCTTCGCGCCTGTTCATCCACCTCCGGTGCCGCTCCTTTCGAGCCTTGCGCGCAGGCGCTGCACGTAGCGACGCCTGGGAGAAAGCGCGACGGAGGCGAGGAACAGGGCGAACATCACCAGGACGATTGTCGCCCCGGAGGCCACGTCGAATCTGAAGGAGAGCTGGAGCCCGACGACGACGGAGGCGATACCGCTGGCGACGGACAGGGCTATGGCATGACGGTAGCCGCGCGAGAGCTGGAGGCCGATGGCGCCCGGTATGACGATGAGAGCCGACACCAGGATGATGCCCACCAGCTTGATCGCCACCACGATGGTCAGCGCTATCGTGACCAGCAGTCCGTAGTAGACGAAACGGACGGGGACGCCGCTGGCGGTAGCCGTCTCCTCGTCGAAGGTGAAGAACAGCAGCTCCTTGAAGAACACCACCATGAACCCGACCGCCAGCGCACTCATGACGGCCAGTATCGCCACGTCCGTCCAGGAGACCGCCAGTATGCTGCCGAACAGGTAGCTCAGGAGGTCCTGGTTGTAGGCGTGCGCCGCCGCGATCAGCACGACTCCCAGGGCCATCGCCGCGGAGAACAGTATCCCGATGATGGTGTCCTCGTGCAGCTTGCCCTTGCGCGAGAACCACCCGATGCCCCCGGCGACCAGCACGCAGAAGGCGCCGGCCGTGAGAATCGGGTTGACCCCGCTGGCGATGCCTATCGCCACCCCGCCGAATGCCGCGTGCGATATCCCCATGCCCGCGAAGGCCAGCCTCCTCACTATTATGAAGAACGACATGAACGAACAGGCCACCGCGATGAGGACACCGCCGACGAGCGCCGTCCGGCCGAACGAATAGGAGAGCATTCAGCCCCCTTTCCTTTTCGGGTGATGCGCCGGCGACCCCACGAGGAAATCGAACTCGCAGCGGTACGCCTCCTGCAGCCTCGCGGAGCCGATCACGTCTCCCGGTTTCCCGTGCAGGTGCATGGAGCGGTTGATGCAGGCCATCTCGTCGGCGTGCTGCGCCAGCACGTTGACGTCGTGCGAGACGAAGACGACCGAGAGCCCGAGGTCCTCCTTCAACCCGGTAAGAAGGTCCATGAACGCGTTCTGCGCGGGGATGTCGAGGCCGGAGGTGGGTTCGTCGAGGAGCAGTATCCTGGTCTCCCGGCACAGCGCGCGGGCCAGGAAGGCGCGCTTCTGCTGACCGCCGGACAGCTCCCCTATCAGGCGCTTTTCCAGCCCTTCCAGTCCGACCACCCGGATGCTCTCCATCACCGCCTGCCTGTCCTCCCTGCGGGCGAACCGGAACCGGCCGATGCAGCAGGTCCTTCCCATCATCACCACGTCGTATACCGAGACGGGGAACACCGGGTCGAACAGCACGTTCTGCGGGACGTAGCCGATGTGGTGGAGCTCGTGCCTCAGCTCCCCGGGCTGCATGCCCATCACGCAAACGGTCCCCGAGCGGGGCTTCACAATGCCCAGTATGACCCTCAGGAGCGTCGTCTTGCCCGCCCCGTTGGGACCTATGACTCCGAGGAACATCCCCTCGCGCAGCCTGAAGGTGATGTCCTCCAGCACCGTCTGCCCGCCCAGTTCGACGCTTACGTTCTCCAGGTCGATGAGCAGGCGCTCCCCGGCGTCCGAGTCGAAGAACCGGGCGACCCTGCACTGGCGCCCGGCGGCGCGACCCCGGCTCACCGGAGCACTTCCTTCATCACCCGGAGGTTGTGTCGCATCGTCTCGAGGTACGTGTCCACTTCCGGGTTGCCCGGGTCGCCCAGCGGGTCGAGGTAGAAGACCCTGACCCCCGGTATCGACGAGGCGATGACCTGCGCCGCCCTGGCGCTGGCCTGCGGCTCGGCGAAGATGACCTTGATGCCCTTCGCCTTGATCTCTTCGACCACCCGCTCGATCCGCCTGCCGCTGGGTTCCTGCTCGGGGACCTCCTGGACCGCGGCCGCCTGCTCGATCCCGTACCTCCGGGAGAAGTACGCCCAGCCGGGGTGGAGCGCGACGAAGCTCCTCCGGGTGAAGCCCGCGGTGGCGTCCCTGATCTCGCGGTCGAGGGCTTCCAGTTCCCGGATGAACCGCGAAGCGTTCGCGGTGTAGCGTTCCCTGTGTGCGGGGTCCGCTTCGATGAAGCCGTCCCGTATGGCCCCGACCTGGAAGGCGGCGACGTTCGGGTCGAGCCAGATATGAGGGTCGTACTCCCGGCCGGACCCCTTCTCCCCGCCGAACGCGCCGGCCCGGAGGAGCTCGGCCTTCGGAACCGCGTCGGCGGTCACCACCACCACCATCGACCCGGGCCCCGCTTTGCGGATGACGCCCGATGCCCACTCCTCGAGGCCCAGGCCGTTCATCACGAAAACCCGGGCGCCGCCCAGAAACTTGAACTCCGAGGCCGTCGGCTCGTAGGAGTGGGCGCTCGCCCCGGGGGGGATGAGGGTCTTGACTTCCACCAGGTCACCGCCGACCTGCCGGCAGAAATCGGCCAGGGGAACGATGGTTGCCGCGACCTTCATGCGGCCGCCGTTATCCGCGACATGGCCGCCGCACCCCGCGGGGACGGCCAGAACGGCTGACGCCAGCGCGAGGATGCAGAGACGCGTAACCGTTCGTCCGCTCGAGCCGGGACCAGGGAGAACGTTCACCGTCGGCGCCTCCGTTCCATCGCCGTCTGCCGCACCGGTTCAACGCCGGGCGGCCGGGACCCTGCCGGGCCCTGTGCCTTGCCGGGCGGTGGACAAGAGGCTACTCTGAATGAAAACACTTTTCAACTGGAGAAAAGGTGGATTCAAGCTGGCTGTCGGAGAAGTTGAAG
Source organism: uncultured Acidimicrobiales bacterium (assembly GCA_964512645.1). Classification (GTDB taxonomy): domain Bacteria; phylum Actinomycetota; class Geothermincolia; order Fen-727; family Anoxymicrobiaceae; genus CAZEJS01. The sequence continues at coordinate 13,410 of CAZEJS010000014.1, read as the reverse complement.
GCCCTGGGGCACAAGACGACCCCCCAGCGCAGGGCGGTCTTCGAGGTGCTGTGCCAGAGGAAAGGCACGCCGATGAGCCCCGACGAGATCCACCGGGCATGCCTGGAGAACGGACACCGGCTCGGGCTCACTACGGTGTACCGCAGCCTGGAGCTGTTCCGCGACGCGGGCCTGGTGCTCGAAGTACACCTGCACGAGCCGGCACAGTACTACGAGCTGGACGACGGCGCGCACCACCATCACCTGGTGTGCGTCGGCTGCGGCGCGGTGGAGAAGTTCGAGACGCGCGTCGTCGAAGAGATGGCGGAGCGGATACGAGAGCAGCACCACTTCCTGGTCCGCTCGCACTGCCTGAGCATCTTCGGCTACTGCACGAGCTGCGCCGCGGAAGCCGGCTGACCGGGAGCGGGCACTGCCGCATCCGGCTCCCCGCGACGTCCCCTCACCCGGCTGTCAGGATGACTTCGGCACCACCGTTATCGAGCGGATGACGTCCCCCTGTACCACCTGGTTGACCACTTCCATGCCCGATACCACTTCCCCGAAAACCGTGTACTGCCCGTCGAGCGAAGGCTGGTCGCCGAGACAGATGTAGAACTGGGACCCGCCGGAGTTTCTGTTCTGCGACCGGGCCATCGCCAGCGTGCCGGTCAGGTGCGGCCTGCTGCCGGGCTCGAGGGGCAGGCAGTATCCCGGGCCCCCGGTCCCAACGTCGCTGGAGTTGGGGTCTTTGCTCAGGGGATCGCCGCCCTGTATCACGAAGCCGGGCACCACGCGGTGAAAGGTTGTGCCGTCGTAGAAACCCGTCCTCGCCAGGTGCAGGAAGCTGGCCACCGTCACCGGGGCGACCTCGGGGAAGAAACTCAAGGTTATGTCGCCTTTGTCGGTCTTTATCACCGCCTGGACGTTCGCCCCGTCCTGTCCGTCAGGGAAGTCGGCCATGGTTTTCACCGGCCTGCCGTCCGGCCCCAACTGCTGGTCCGACGAGGACGGCGCCGCAGACGGCTGGCTCCTGGACGGTGTGCTCTTCGATTCTCCCCGGGTGTCTTTCTTCTCTGACACTCCACAACCCCCGATCGCTAGCGCGGCCACCACCAGCGCCAGGATGAGCGCCGGCACGACGATTTGTCTGGACTTCATCTGTCTCCCTTTCTCGGGCAGTGCACGCCGGACATGTGTCCGCTTGATCCTTAGACACATTATACGCGGCCGGCGTTCACGCGCCACGCCCGCGCGATGATTCCCGCACACGACAGGAACACGCAGGCCCTCCGAGAACTAATCCTCAAGCGGCAACGGAAGCCTGCGGGAGACGAGAACGTATCGCTCATTCCCGCGCGGGACATTAAAGGTGAACATTAAGTTGATACCGAATCTAATGATAACCATCAGGATTGCCGGGCAGGAGGAGGTGTAAGCGCGTGGGCCTGGAACATGATTCATCGAGGCCGTTGCTGGAGAGCTCGGGGTGGCTTGCGGCCCACCGGCGCAGCCAGAAATGGCTGAAGAAGAACCCCGTACCGGTTCAGCGCACCAGCCTGACCGGAGAGGCGGCGCCGGACCGGCCTTCCCGGGAGACCCTGCTCTGGCACTCATGGGGTCTCAAGGTATTCGGCAGGTATACACTGCCGGCGCACGAGCGGCCGAGGATCACCGAAACCTGACCGCCGGCGTGCGAAACGCGCTCCCTCCGGGCCACCCGACAGCGATGAGCTCCTCCGCATGCTGGCGCTCCCTAGTCGAAAGCCTTCATGGCCACGCTGCCGACTATAACCGAACCCACGCCGGAGAGAAGGAAAAGCCACAGCCCCACCCCGGCCCTGAGGCCGTGCATGTAGATGGTGATCAGGGTCAGGCAGGAAAACAGCCCGCCCAGGGCACCGGCTATTCTCGCCACCCAGCCCCCCACGGTCCGCCTGGTGAAGAGGAGGACACCGCCGGCGGTCACCGCGATGCCGACGGCGATGGACCAGAACCCGGTGAAGATGATCGCGCCCTCACCGCGTATCAGAAGTGAGAACCCGCCGAAACCCCCGTGGAGCATCAGGTCCCAGCCGCTCCCGCCCTGGAAACCCATGAAAGACAGCCAGGGAAGGAAGGTGCCCGCAAGGATGAGCAGGCCGAAGGAGCCGGTGATCGCCGAGAACCACATTATCTTGCCGTCGCTCGAGGTCATGGCCCTCGTCACCGTTGGAGGCATGTAGGCAGCCTGCCGTGGCGCATGGTCCGGGGTGCCGTGTCCGGGCGGCGGTTGTGCCATCACTCCCTGCTGGAACGCGTCTCCCGGGGCGAAATGCAGCGGCCCGGGCGCCTCGAAGTCCTCTTCCCGGAGCTGGTAGCGGCGCTCCACGGCGCGGGAGTACACGACGTACTTGTACTCGGGGCGTTCCGGGTTGGGCTCGACGGCCTCGACCGTTACCGCCTCCCCCCTGGTGAAAGCGACGGCTCCCCCGACCTCTACGTCGTGCGACAGTATCCGTGTCTCCCCGCCGTTCATCTCTGCCCCTCCGACCTCGCGCATGCGAACGCCCGCTCAAAGACTATAGCAAAGACGGGACGCGCCAGGCGACGCCCGTGCGCACGCCGGACCTCTTTCTGCTATCATCTACTCCCGGCCCGGAGGAGTTATCATTGCGCGGTGACGACGAATCGAAAGAACCACAGGCGGCGGAACTGGAGCGGCTCCGCGCGGAGAACGAGGAGCTCCGCGGTCGCGCCGGCGAACCCGGCGGCCACTTCTGGGCGTCCTCCCTGGCGACGGTGCTGCTGTCCCTGTTCTGCGTGGTGGCGGTCGCCGCAGGCTTCGCCTCATGGCTCCACTACACGGCGCTCGACACCCCCAGGTTCGTAGAAGCGGTCGCTCCCCTGGTACGGGACGAGACGGTCGCCAGGGCTTTGAGCGAGGAAGCGGTCGAACGGCTGTTCGCGCAGTTCCACCTGGCGGAGCAAATCGAGAAGCAGATCGGGCGACTTCCGGAGCCGTTCAAATCCCAGGCGGCCACCGGCTCCGCCGGCGCCAGGGGCCTCGCGGTGACGGTGGCCACCGACGTGCTCAAGAGCAACGCTTTTCAGAGCGCATGGAGAGCCATACTGACCGCCTCGCACACCGAGGCCGTCAAGGGTCTTCGTTCCTTGGGGGCGGTGCGGCTGGACGAGCAGGGCAAGGTCATCCTCGACATCACCGACCTGTTGACGGGCATCAAGAACAGGCTGGCCTCGATCGGGATCACCTTCCTCCGTGACCGCGAGATACCCGGCGACCTCGGCCAGGTCGTCCTCTACCAGAACTCCCAGCTCGGTGTGGTGAAAACCGCGGTGAACGCGCTCGATGACCTGTTCCTCATCCTGCCCATCTGCGCGGTAGTCCTGCTGACGCTCGGTGCTCTGGTCGCCCACGACACCCGGCGCGCCATGACCGGCGCCTCTGTCGGACTGATCGCGCTGGTCGTGCTCCTCTACGCCGGAATCGAGATAACCCGCGGCCACTTCACCGGACGGCTGGCGAGCGCGTCTACGCGGGGTGCCGCCACCGCCATTTCCAACCACCTGCTCCAGACGTTCTACGCCATACTCATCGGCCTGCTCGTGCTCGGCGTTCTGACGGTGCTCGCCGCGGCCTTGAGCGGACCTTACCGCTGGGCGGAGAAGCTGCACGGGATCGCGTCGATGTCCGGCATCAGGCGGAGGATGAATCCCGGACTGCCGGCGGGCGAGCCGCTTCTCCGGCGGTTCGCCTGGCCGCTCAGGATTACCGGGCTGGCTACGGCACTGCTGCTCTTCTGGTACCTCCCCTGGGCGAGCGCCGCCGTGGTGCTGATCGTGTGCGCGGCCTACCTGCTCCTGCTCCTCGCGGTGGAGTTCCTGCGCTAGCCGGTTCGCCGTCTCTCGACCGGGCCACCCATACATCCGCCGCACGGCGTCCCCCGGTCGCACAACCTCCCTCCGCCACACAAGCCCGTCACAGGATGCACGTTATGGTGGAGGAGGCGGCGTCCCACGATCGCACAACGTCTGTCTGCGGCACAACGCCTCTCCGCGATACAGCGAAAGAAGTGAAAAGGTGGAAAATGAACGACCCCTCCGGTGGAGCCGGCGATAGGATTCGAACCTACGACCTGCGCATTACAAGTGCGCTGCTCTGCCAACTGAGCTACGCCGGCTTAGCGTGGCGAGCGCCGTCGTCCGTGCCCTTCCGGGACTGTTCCCCGGGCGAGGTCCTCCCGGTATGCCAGGTGCTGCTCGACCTTGCGCTTAATCCTCTGCAGCGCATTATCAATCGATTTCACATGGCGGTCAAGGTCGTCCGCGATCTGCTGGTAGGAGCGCCCCTCGATGTAGAGCAGGAGCACCTGCGTCTCCAACCCGGAAAGCGTTTCGCGGAAGTTCGTCTTCATGCTCTCGGCCTCCTCGGCGCTCACGACCATCTCGGCGGGGTCGTAAGCGCGGTCGGCCAGGAAGTCCATGTAGAGCCTGTCGGGGTCGTCAGCCTCACTTACCGGGTTATTGAGCGAAACGTACGAGTTCAGCGGTGTGTGTTTCTGCCGGGTGGCCGTCTTGATGGCGGTGATGATCTGCCGGGTGATGCATATCTCCGCGAAGGCCTTGAACGAGGTCTCCCTGTCCTCGCGGTAGTCGCGAATGGCCTTGTAGAGGCCTATCATGCCTTCCTGGACGATGTCGTCGCGCTCGGCCCCGACAAGGAAGTAGGAGCGCGCCTTGAGCCGCACGAACTCCGTGTACCGCTCCAGCATCGTGACGAGCGCGCGGGTGTCTTCCTCCCGCGCCCTGCGGACCAGCTCAGTGTCCGGCATCTCCAGGTAGAGCGCCCCGGTCCTGTCGGCCCGCGGAGCCGGCACTTCCAGCCGAGTTGAAATTCCGTTCATCGTGTATTTTTAACCTTTCAACCGACAATTCATGCCGTTTATCGGCTTTTTCGCCCGCGCGTTAGGTTAGTCTATGGTGCCCCGGGAAAGGTGTCAAGGGAATATGTCAAACAAATAGGTTGCTTTGTTGAGAATGTTGCCTACTGGTGTTTCTGTCTACCACGGAGGTCCTCGAGCGCCGCGCGCGTTCCCTCCGGGAGGTGGTCGGCGAGCTTCGCTCCTCCGCGGGCCGGGCGCCCGGGAGAGATGTCCTCCTCGAGTTGTTCCCTGGCCTCTTCCAGCACCTCCAGGAACTCGGCGGGTGTCATCCTCGCCAGACCCGCCCCTTGAGCCACCCGCTGCTGGGCGTAGTCGGCGGTCACCACTACCGCCGAAGCAAACGGTCTTTTCTCGCTGTAGATCATGCGCTCGATGTAATCGTCGGCAGACTGCCCCCGGGCCGTGTAGACCACTCTCAGGTTACCGGTTACGTCCTCGCTGGTGGCCGCTCCCTCACTGCCGCCGGCGTCGAAAACCAGGGTTACCCGCCTGACCTCGCGCGAGCAGTAACCGGCCAGCCGCTCCACCAGCGAGTCGCGTGCCGCCTCCAGGTCCAGCCGCATCAAGCCCTCGAGCTCCGGGTCGGAGTGCATCACGTTGTAGGCGTCAACTATCAACTCCGGTTCTTCGAGCATCCCGACCTCTGTCTCACCGCCTCGAACAGGAGCACCGCCCCGGTTGTCGCCACGTTGAGGGACGTGACCCTGCCCGCCATGGGGAGGCTCGCCAGGACGTCGCACTTCTCTCGGACCAGCCTGGCCAGCCCCCTGCCCTCGGACCCCAGGACAACCGCCAGGGGCCCCGTCATGTCGACATCCCAGTAAGGGGCCTCGCCGAGCGCGTCCGCGCCGGCCACGAAGAGGCCCTCCGACCGGAGGCGCTCCAGCGCGGCGGGGAGGCTCGAGATGTGGGCTACCGCGACGTGTTCGACGGCCCCCGCCGAGGCTTTGGCGACCACGGCGGTTACGCCCGAAGCACGCTTGCGGGGTACGAGCACGACGTCGACGCCCGAGGTCTCGGCCACCCTGATGACCGCCCCGAGGTTCTGCGGGTCCTCGATGCCGTCGAGCGCGAGGACGAGGGGGCACGGCGACTTTTCTACGAGTTCGAGCGCCCCGGCCAGGTCGAGGTACCTGAACGGCTCGACCATGGCGATGACCCCCTGGGGGGCGCGCGTCCGAGCCATCGCGTCGATGCGGTTCTTGGACGCGTCTCTCACGGGCACTCCCGCCGTCTGCGCGAGAGAGACGATCTCCTCCACCTCATCAGAGCGGTCGGCCACCGTGGCGAGGTATATCTCGAGGACCTCGCGGGGCCCCCGCAGGGCCTCTATTACCGGGTTGCGCCCTTCGACCTGGTCATGGGGTCCGGAACCCCGCGCCCTGCCTGTCACGCGCTCCACCTCGCCCGCGGGCCTTGCCGGCGGCCCGGTCGCCGCTTTTCCGTCACCGGCGCTCGAACCGCCAGCGGAATCCGCCCGGGACGTCTTCGACCTTCACTCCCAGTTCGGCAAGCCCGTCCCTGATCCGGTCGGCGAGGGCGAAACTCTTCGACTCCCTGGCGGCCTGCCTCACGCCCAGCAGCAGCTCCACGAGCTCGTCCCGGGTCGGCCCCGGCTCCCCCGGCGCGACGGCACCGGGCTCCCCCGGCGCCGCAGCCCCCCCGGCGACGGGTAGCACGAGCCCGACCGCTTCGCACATCTCCTCCAGCACGCGCTGGCACTCCAGCAGCACCACCTTCGCGCAGGGGGTCTTCATGTCGAGCGCGTGGCGGCTGTGGGTGTTTATCTCCCGCACCACCTCGAAAAGGACGCCCAGCGCCGCGGCGGTATTGAAGTCGTCGTCCATGTGAGAGAGGAACTCGGCCTGGAGGTCGTTGAGCCTGTGGACGATCCGGGTCTGCTCCTCGGTGCGGACCAGCCCGCCTCCCCAGTCCCCGGCCCTGGCGATGAGGTCCTCCAGGTTGAAGGCGCAGTTGGTGATGCGCTCGAGTGAAGCGGCGGCGTCCCGCAGGCTCTCGTCGGAGAAGTTGAGCGGGCTCCTGTAGTGGGTGCCGAGCATCAGCATGCGCACGGTCGCGGCGTCGTGCTCCTCGAGGACCTGCCGGAGCGTCTTGATGTTGCCCAGGGACTTGGACATCTTCTCCATGTCCACGTTGAGCATCCCGCTGTGGATCCAGTAGCGCACGAACGGTTTGCCCGAGGAGGCTTCCGCCTGGGCGATCTCGTTCTCGTGGTGGGGGAACACCAGGTCCAGTCCGCCGCCGTGGATGTCGAACCCCTCCCCGAGGTACTTCATCGACATCGTGGAACACTCGATGTGCCATCCCGGCCTCCCCGGGCCCCACGGGCTGTCCCAGGACGGTTCACCGGGCTTCGCGGCTTTCCAGAGCGCGAAGTCCCAGGGCCCGCGCTTGAGCCCGGCGTCGGAGCAGGCCATGCCGTGCTGCTGTTCCTCCAGGTTCCTGCCGGAGAGGCTGCCGTAGCCGGGAAATTTCTCGACCTCGAAGTAGACGTCCCCGCCGGACTCGTACGCGTAGCCGCCGTCCAGCAGGCGTGAGATCACCTCGAGCATCTCCTGTATGTGCGCGGTGGCCCTGGGGGCCTCGTCGGGCGGCTTCACCCCCAGGGCGGCCATGTCCTTCTCGAACGCCCGCCGGTACTCTTCGGCGAGCGCCGCCGGCTCCACGCCTTCCTCGTTCGCCTTGTTGATTATCTTGTCGTCGACGTCGGTGATGTTCTGGACGAACGTCACCTCCAGGCCCCGGTGTTCCATGTACCTCCGGATAATGTCGAAATTCAGGAAGGTGCGCGCGTTGCCGATGTGGATGAGGTTGTAGACAGTGGGACCGCACACGTACATGGAGATCTTTCCCTCTTCCCTGGGAAGCAGCTCCTCTTTCTTCCTGGTCATGGTGTTATAGATGCGTATTGCCATGTCGGTTCTCCCCGGCGGTACGCGGGGTCAGTCGCCTTCGCGCTCCCGCAGCTTCCTCATCGCTTCTTCTATACGGTCCATCCTCCGCTCGACACCGTTGAAGGCGTCGAGCACGGGGTCGGGCAGGTTCTCGTGGTGCAGGTCGATCGGGCTCACCTTCTCGCCGGAGTACACGGTAATCCTCCCCGGGACGCCCACCACCGTGCAGTTCGGCGGGACGTCCGCGATAACCACGGCCCCCGCGCCCACCTTGGAGTTCTCTCCGACCGTTATCGCTCCCAGGACGCTGGCGCCTACGGCGATGACCACGCCGTTCTCGATCGTCGGGTGGCGCTTTCCCTTCTCCTTGCCGGTGCCTCCCAGAGTCACGCCCTGGTAGATGGTGACGTCGTCGCCGATCTCGCAGGTCTCCCCGATCACCACGCCCATGCCGTGGTCGATGAAGAACCCCTGTCCGATCGTCGCCCCCTGGTGGATCTCGATCCCGGTGACCATCCTGGCGAGCATGGAAATCGCCCTGGGGATTCCCGGCACGTTCCGCCGGTGCAGGTAGTGCGCCACCCTGTGGGCCCAGATGGCGTGAAGCCCCGGATATGTCAGCACTATCTCCAGCGTGCCGGTGGCCGCGGGGTCGCGGTCGCGGACCGCCTGGACGTCACGGCGCAACTGGCCCAGCGCTCTGGCGACGAACCCACTTCTCGACATCCGTTTCTCCCAGGTCGCGGGACCCCGCCGGGCCGGCGGTCGCGGCGCGGCGTCCCGCGGTTCCATGTCTCTCACCCCGCCGGGCGGCCGCCGTGCGAACGGTCAGTCCCCCAGGCCCGCGGCGGTCGCTTCTATGCGGTCCGCGCACCCGCCCGGACCCCAAAACATTATAAGGTACGTGAGGTCGGGCCCTACCGTCATGCCGGTCACCGCGAGCCTCAGGGGCCAGAGGACCTTCCTGGCGCCCCAGCCCCTCTCTTCGGCGGCCCGCCTCAGCTCCTCGACGATGCGCTCGGCGGTCTCCAGGTCCGCGGAGCTCTCCGCCCGAAGGGTCTCCACGCACAGCGCCAGCGCCTCTTCCAGGTCGGTCGCCTTCGCCAGCTCGGCCGCGGCCTTCGCGGAGACATCGCCCGCGGGGCGGACGAAGATGTCCATGGGCTCCAGGCCGTCGGTGAGCTTCTCCATGGCGTTGCGGACCGCCCCCGTGGCGACGGCCAGCCTGTCGGGGGGCAGGGCCAGCAGCTCGTTCCGCCCCGTTGACCGGAGGAACGGCTCCATGAGGCGCGCCAGCTCCCGGTCGGAGCGCATCTTGATGTGCTGCCTGCCTATCCAGTTCAGCTTGTCGAAATCGAATATAGCCTTGCTGGCCGATACGCCCTTGATGCTGAACTCCTCGACGAGCTGTCCGGGAGTGAAAATCTCCCGCTCGTCGCCGGCCCCGGGAGACCAGGACAACAGCGCCAGGTAGTTGACCAGGGCCTCCGGCAGGTAACCCAGGGCCCTGTAGTCCGATACCGAGGTGGAACCGTGCCTCTTGGAGAGCTTGGCGCCGTCCGCCCCGAAGAGGAGCGAATGGTGGAGGAACTTCGGGGGGCGGGACCCCAGGGCCTCGAAGAGCAGGACGTGCCTTACGGCGTTGGTCAGGTGGTCGTCCCCCCTGATCACGTGGGTTATCTCCATGGTGATGTCATCGACGACCACGGCCAGGTGGAACCCCGCCGTGCCGTCGGAGCGCACGATGATGAAATCGTCTATCTGCGAGGCGTCTACCAGCACGTCGCCCCTGAGCATGTCCTCCACCGCCACTGTGCCCTGCGGGACTTTGAACCGCACCGTGAACGGCGCTCCCCCGGCCTCCAGCTCCGAACGTTCCCCGGGGTCGAGGTCCAGGCACCTGCGGTCGTACCGCCAGGTTCCCCCGCCGGCGATGACCGCGCGGCGGCGCTCGTCGAGCTCTTCAGCGCTGCAGTAGCACCTGTACGCCTTGCCCTCGGCCAGGAGGCGCTCACCGTAACCGAGGTACAGGTCCATCCTCTCGCTCTGCCGGTACGGCCCGTGGGGCCCACCGACATCGGGGCCTTCGTCCCAGTCGAGGCCCATCCAGCGCAGCGACTCCATGATGTCCCGCTCGAACTCGTCCGAGGACCGCTCGCTGTCGGTGTCCTCGAGCCGCAGCACGAACGCGCCGGCCGAGCCGCGCGCCACCAGCCAGTTGAAAAGCGCGGTGCGCGCCGAGCCGAGGTGGAGCTTCCCGGTGGGGCTGGGCGCGAACCTGACGCGGGCGCCCGCGAGCCCTGAGTCCTGGAGGCTCATCCCGCCTCCCCGCAGCGGTGCGACCATGTCCCGGCCATTCCCCGGAACCGCTCCCGGGACTCCGCCTCCTCGGATGTGTACGCGCCCAGCCGGGACGCCAGCATGTCGAAATCCACCTGGTGGCCGTCGAACTCCGGGCCGTCCACGCAGGAGAACCTGGTCTCCCCTCCGACCTCGCACCGGCAGGTCCCGCACATGCCTGTACCGTCGAGCATTATCGCGTTGAGGCTCACGACTGTGGGCACGTCGTGTTCCCTGGTGAGCATCGACACCGCCCGCATCATCGGGACGGGCCCGACGGCGATGACCCGGTCCGGGGCCCAGTCCCCGATGGAGCGCAGCAGCAGCTCGGTAACGAAACCCTTGATCCCCACGGAACCGTCGTCGCTGGCGACGAGGACCTCGGCGTCGAGGGCCTCCATCCTGTCGAGGAGTATGAGGTGGTCCCGGTCGCGAGAGCCGAGGAGCACTCTCACCTCGTTGCCCGCCTCCACGCAGGCGCGCGCGATCGGGTAGAGCGCGGCGATGCCGACGCCTCCCCCGACGCATGCCACCCGCCCCAGTCCCTCGACCTCGGTCGGCCGCCCCAGCGGACCTACGACGTCCCGGAGGCAGTCGCCGGGTTCCATCAGCGCAAGCTTGTCCGTGGTCGTCCCCACCACCTGGAAGACCATGTCGATGGTACCGTCGGCGGCATCGAAATCCATCAGCGTCAGGGGCACCCGCTCGCCCCGCTCGTCCACCCTGATTATCACGAACTGCCCGGCGCGGGCCGCCGGCGGGATCAGGGGCGCGTGGACCTTCATCCTGAATACGTCGGCGGCGTATCGCTCCTTCTCGCGGACCTCGAAACCGGCCACGTCACTCCTTCCCTTCAAGCTCGCGCTCGAGCTCTACCTTGATGGCTTCGATCTCCCCGACGAACGCGGGGTCGGCGTCGTACGCGGAGCGGCCCTCCAGGTCGGCCCTGCGCACCATGTCGCTGAAGTGGATAACGCCTATGGGACGGATGTCCCCCAGGCCGTCCTTGAGCATCTCCAACTCCGCGTCATCCACCACCTTGTTGAAGACCACGAACAGCCTCTCTATGCCGATCTGACGCGCCAGCCTGGCCGTGGTGGTGGCGGTCTGCACGCTGCGCAGTCCCGGCTCGGCGACGATGATTATCGCGTCGACGCTCTCGGAAGTCCCCCGGCCGAGGTGCTCTATGCCCGCCTCCATGTCCATCACGACCACGTCGTCGCGCTCCAGAAGGATGTGCCTCATCAGCGCCTTGAGCAGCACCGACTCCGGGCAGACGCAGCCTCCCCCGCCCTCCTTCACCGTTCCCATCGCCAGCAGCTTCACGCCGTTGTGGGTAACGCATATGCGGTCGGGCAGGTCGTCCACCCTGGGGTTCATCTTGAACATCTGGCCGAAGGTGCCCAGCTTGGCGCCGGTGCGCTCCTCGACCACTTCCTTCATATCGGAGAGCGGGATGATGTCCATGGCGGTCTCCGGGGATATGCCTATGGATACCGCCAGGTTGGCGTCGGGGTCGGCGTCGATGGCCAGCACCTTCCTCCCCTCCGCCGCGAACGCCCTCGCCAGCCCTCCGGCGAGCGTGCTCTTGCCGACTCCGCCTTTTCCACTGATAGCGAGCTTCAACAGGACCACCTCGTTAGGATCGTCTCCCGCCGCGCCGGCTTCGTGCCGGCAGGTATTCACGTCTCGGATGAATTATAAGCTAACGGGGATAACCGCAGGCAGGGGTTTAGCCACTCTCCGGCCGGTTCCGGGTGGCCTTTCGGGGTGGGGCCTGCCGGGCTTTGTCATCCGGCCGCTCACCCGAGCAGCCGCCGCCTGTGTTTGGCATCGCGCACACCGCTGGTGGCGCCGGAGGGCCGGCACGGCGAACCCCCACAGGCGGGAGGTGAGGACTCAACCCCGGTAATCCCTGTTCGCCGGCGCGGTAGTTGAATGAGGGGGTTTCAAGAGAAGCGCCCGCTCGCAAGCGGGCGCCCTCTTTACCGTCCGGCCCTTTTCGTGGAACCACCTCCTGGAGCAGATCAAGAAGGGTTGTCGCCATTCTTGAAGGACAACATTCCGCTGCGGTGAGGAGGCCGTCACTGCGGCACTCTTCGCCGAGCCGCTGGAGCGTATCAACAGTCTTGTGCCGGCGTCGACGCGATGAAGAACGGCTGGCTTGCGAAGAGGATGAGTCCTGTTCAACCGTCTCCCAAGACCAGCTGGCGAGCGACGCGAAAGCATCGGTTGGTGTGTGATGGCTGGTCAGGTGAGGGATTTTGTGATGACTCGATGGAAATCGGTCGGGAAGGGGGTAGAATTGCTGTGTCACGAAGGCAAACGGGGAAATGTCGGCGAAGCGCGATGTTTCCCGCTCCCCGCGGTAATGGGGCAGAGGGATGGGAGCGCGCTGGCCAGACACGCCATGGGCGGGAACGGACACTATCGGAGGGTTCGCAGATTGAGTACAGCCAGAGACCGGGGCTATCAAACCTGCCTGGCGGCCGTCCTGGCGCTGCTGCTCCCGGTGCTGTTCGCGGTGGGCTGCGGGGGTGACGGCCGTAGCGCGCCCGTCGGTGGCAAGCCGGACGTACGCGGATACATCTCGGATACCTGGGGCGTGAGTGCAGACCCGGCTCCGGGCGGCAACCTCGGCTCGATTCTCGTTGAGGGCGAAGCCGGACCGGGAACAAGCGTCGACAGGGCCAGCGTGACCATCAAGGAAAGCACCCGCATATACGAGGGATTCGGTGGCGGCCGCAGGGAAATCGACTTCGGGGACCTCGAAGCAGGGCAGCTCGTCGAGGTCGTGTTCACCGGACCTATGATGGAATCGTACCCGGTGCAGGCGACGGCCGCGGAGATCACGGTCCTCGAGAACAGCGGGATAGGAGGAGCCAGGGACAGGTTGTGGGACGAGATAATGTCGATCCCGGGAGTAGTGGGCAACGGGATATCCAGCAGGCAGGGCAGCCCTGTTATAGTGGTCTACCTCGAGAACGACTCCCCCGGACTCAAGTCAAAGATCCCGCTCGATGCCGAGGGCTTCAAAGTGGTAACCGAGGTCACCGGTCCCATCGATGCGCTCCCGCGATAACCCGATTGCGGACTTCCCCGGCCCCCTGACATCGAAGTCGTCAGTATCGTCATACACACTAAACGGACAGGACGACACGAACCACTTAGAACTTGAAAACCGTTGATCATCGAGAGGTGTTCCGCGGGTTCGAATCCCACTCCCTCCGCCA
>CAZEJS010000013.1:0-73274 GCA_964512645.1 uncultured Acidimicrobiales bacterium | reverse complement strand
GGCTGCGGCATGAGCCGCAAAGGTTGGTCCAAGGAACCGGGTGCGGTACAGGAATAACTTTTTTTCGCCACTTTTTCGGCAATCTAGACAAAATCACGATAATCGGGGTTCCAACTGAGGATACGAAGTTTCGCTTGAGATAGGGGAATGCTGCAATCACCGCCAACTCAGGATACGAAGAATGCTACGCCGGGTCAGAATTTTCAGTCCTGTGCTCTACCAACTGAGCTACCTCACCACGGAGCCCGCTGTGGGGTGATGGCGGAGCCGACGGGATTTGAACCCGCGATCTCTGGCTTGACAGGCCAGTGTGTTAAACCAAGCTACACCACGGCTCCGCGTTCCGGCACATCCCTCGAAGAAGGAGTCCGGGCAGTCTGACAGCGTAAATGATACCAGCACTGATTTGAAAAATCGATTCGTAGTACGATGTTACCGCCGCGGAACGGAAAAAGAGGGTAGGCTCCGGCCGGTGCGAAGGCGCGCCTGTCGATTCACCGGGGGGTTTGAGCAGTTTGCGGCAGGCCGTTGGACACCTGGTTGTCGTCTCGGCACTGATCAACCTCGGTGCCGCGGCTTATGTTATCTACCGGGACCCGAGGCGCCTGGAGAACAGGCTCTTCGCGACCCTGGCGCTGCTGCTTTGTCTGACCTGCGTCGGCGAGTACCTTGCCGTCGCCGGGTCCGGCGCTGCGGCGGTGCTCGCCGGCAGCCGCATCTGTCATACACTCTGGCTGCTCCTGGCCCCGGTTTACGTGCACTTCACCATGGAGGTCGCCGGCTGGCCGGGGAAGGGCCGCCGCGCCCTGCTCGCCGCGCTCTACTCGGTGTGCATCGCCACCGCGGTCCTGACCGCGAGCACGGGCCTGGTAGTCCGCGCTGTCGAGTTCGTGCCGGGTGCCATCAACATGAACCACCAGGTCGGAGGCCCCTTGTGGTACCTGGCCACGCTGCTCTCCGGGCTCACGTACACCTCCGGGATTGCGATCCTGATGTTCGCCGGCCGCCCCGGCGAGTCGAGGCCCGGGCGCACCGCCAGGGGCATACTCATCCTGGCGACGTGGCTGCCCGTGGCGGCCATGGGCATTTCTTACCTGCTCCTGCCGTTGTTCGGAGTGCGGGTGCCCATGGGATACTCGTTCTTCACACCGTTCCTGGCGCTTTTCGTGGCGTACGCGGTGACGCGCTACGACCTGATGACGACCGTGGGTTCGCGCATCGGGAGCACGCTGGTGTCGGGTATCGAAGAGGCGGTGGTGCTCGTCGGGGACCAGGGGGCGATAGAACTCGCGAACGAAGCCGCCGTCCGCCTGCTGGGGCGCGCCGCCGGGGAGCTCGAAGGACGCAGGCTCGACGAACTGGTCCTGGATTACGCACAGGACATGCAGCCCGCCGGCGAAGCGGTCATGGCGGTGGTCATGCTAGAGGATGGGAGCCCGGTCCCCGTGACCAGGAGCGTAAGCCCGATTAGCAGCCGGCGGGGCACGCTCCTGGGGTCGGTGGTTATACTCCACGACATGCGCGAGGCATTCAGCAGGCTGCGCGCCGAGAGGGAAGCCAGGGAAGCCGAGCTGAAAGCGGAATCGGAGTGGCGGCGCGCCGAGTCGCTTGAGCGGGCGCGCAGAGAACTGAGGGAGCGCAACGAGTTCCTGCAGATGGTGCTCGACAACATGATTGAACCGGTCTTCATCAAAGACACGGAGTTCAGGTACATCTACGTGAACGAAGCGTTCGCCGAATTTGTCGGGAAAGACCGTGAATCGATGCTGGACAGGAGGAGCCTCGACCTCTTCGACATCGACGCAGAAAGCCGGCTGGTACGTTCCGACAGCGAGGCGTTCGAAACTGGCAGCGTGGTAGTGATCGAGGAGCCGGAGCTCACCGCGGACGACGGTTCCCGGGGGGCTTACCGGGCCCTGAAGGCCCCGGTGATGGGCGCGGACGGGAAACCGGAGTACCTGATCGGGGTCGTCCAGGACCTGACCCAGCAGAAGCTGCTGGAGAAGGCCAGGCTGGACTTCGTACGGATCGCGGCGCACGAGCTCAGGACCCCCCTGACTTCGCTGAAGCTGGCCGCGGAAATGCTCGAGCGCCAGATGGGCGACAGGATGGACGAGCGCGAGGCGCGGGCGCTGGAAGTGATGACGATGTCCCTGCAGCGCCTGATCCTGCTGGCAAGGAACCTCCTTGACCTGGCGTCGCTCGACGCCGGCACCATCCAGCTCAAGCTGTCGCCGGTGGCGGTGGGGCCGTTCATCCGTGAAGTGGTCTCGACGTTACAGTATGAGCTCGACGGAAAGCGCCTCTCTGTCGCCATAGACTGCCCGGAAGAGATTGCTCCCGTGGAAGCCGACCCCGCCAGGCTCTGGCAGGTCCTGGCCAACCTTCTGAGCAACTCCATCAAGTTCACCGACGAAGGCGAGATCAGGATCGCCGCGCGCGAGAGTGATGGGGCCGTGGAGTTCAGCGTAGCGGACACCGGCTGCGGCATCGACAAGGAGTACCTGGAGACGATCTTCTCCAGGTTCTCCAAGGCCCAGGACGTGCCCAGCGCCAGGTCCGGCACCGGCCTCGGGCTTTCGATCGCCCGGGGCATCGTCGAGGCGCACGGCGGCGAGATATGGTGCGAGAGTGAGCCCGGGAACGGCGCACGATTCCATTTCACCGTCCGCAAAGCGGGTAGGGAGCGGCCCGGAGGATAGGTCTGTGAAGGCGGGCCTCCCGCTGTTATCGCGTTACGCGGAGGGGACCTGCCGGCGGCGCCGCGGCAAAGCACGGGAAAGGGACGTGCGGATTTTCGAAAGATGACCCTGGGAGGAAGCGATGAAGTGCCCACAGTGTGGAAAGGAAAACCCCGGGACGTCGAGGTTCTGCAGTGCCTGCGGGGCGCGCCTTCCGAGGGCGCCGCGAGCTGATGGGCTTCCCGGGTCGGACGGCGCGCAACCCACTACCGCGATGTCCGCAGGGGGCGCGCAGCCCACCACGGCTATGCCCGTGCAGGAAGCGCCGCCGCCCGCTGGAGCACCCGGGGCCGGTGCGACACGACCGTTCGAAGTCCCGCCACGGCCGCCCGCTCCCGGCGCGCCGCTCGGCCCCACCCACGCGCCGCGACCCGTGGCGCCGCCCGACGCCCTGCCCGCCGGGGGCGGCATGAGGCGGTCGACGAAAGTCCGGATAGCCGTCGCATGCGTCCTGGGGGTCTGTGTCGTCGCCGCGGCCGTCACGGTTCCGCTCGTGCTTCTCTTCTCGAGCAGGCCGGGAGCGAAGATCAACTCCCTGAGGCTGTTGAGCTCGGACGGCGACACCATCGACCTGGACGAGGTCCCGCTGGACAAGGAACTGGTCCTCGTCGTCAATTACAACGCCGAGTTCAAGGACGGGGGCAGCGGCACCCTCCGCCTCCTGGTGACCGACAACGAAGGCGAGAATATTATCGACAAGACCTACGACGTGACCTCCAGTGACCGCGCGCAGACCGTGAAGCACGGGTTCACGATGTCCCAGGGAAGCGGTGAACCCCTCACCGCCAAAGCCGAGCTATCGTTGAGGGCCGGCTCGCAGAAAGAGGACGCGCGCAAGACGCTGAGCTTCACGGTGGTCGAAGGCAAGGGGGCGGAGGTCCGGCTGGAAGAAGCGAAGGAGGCCGCCACCCGTAAGGCTCAGGAGGCTACCGATGCGCTCGAGGCCGCGAAGCAGCAGGGCGTGGAAGTCGCCGACCTCGTCGACAGGCTTTCCAGGGCGCTCAAGGAGCTGAAAGCGGCGAAGACGGCCGAGCAGGCCGACGCGGTGGCCGGCGAGGCCCAGTCGGTGCTCGACGAATGCAACACCCGGGTCGCGGCGGCGGAGAAGCGCCAGGGGTCGGCCGAGCAGTGCAGGCAGAACCAGTTGGTCATTCGCGCGAAGCTCGTCGACTGGTGGGGCGGCAGCGGGAACTTCCCCGACAGCCTCCAGGAGCTCTACGACATCCCGAAGTGTCCCGCGGGCGGGACCTACACTTACTGGGCGCCGGATACGACGCCTGCCACGCTTCACGTCTCGTGCAGCGTGCACGGGGAGCTGTAGGGGAACGCCCTCGCCGGCAAGCCGGCACCCGCTCCCCGTCTCGTCCGCCGATGGAGCACGACACGCTTTCGTCGACCGTGCGTAATGTGGTGCCCGCAGCCCCCTCTTGTCCGCCGATAGAGGGCCGTCAATCGGGAGCCAAGAATAATTCTTCAGGGAGCCAAGAATAATTCTTCAGCGCTGCTTCCGAGGCAATAAAAGGGGGAAAGATGAAGGGTTTCGTCGAGTTCGTTCGCAAGCAGGGTGTGGTCGGCCTGGCTATCGGCTTCATCGTGGGAGGCGCCACCGGAGTCCTGGTCAATGCCCTGGTGAAAGACCTGGTGAACCCGCTTATCGGGCTCATCCTGCAGACCAGGAACCTGAACACGCTGGTGTTCCATCTGAACAAGGCGACCTTCCATTACGGGCAGTTCATCTCGGTTCTGATCAATTTCCTGGTGATCCTTGCCGTGGTCTACGTCTTCTTCAAGGTGTTGAGGCTGGAGAAACTCGACATCGAGGAAGAGAAGGACTGAGCGCCCGCGGGGGAGGGCCCACAAGGCTTACACGTTGGGGTCCGCGCTCGCAGAAGGACTGAGCGCCTGGGGGGGAAGGAGCCCTGGTGCGCGGGGTTCCGGGAGGGCTGTCGCATCGCAACAGGGAGCGGCGCGTCGCACGGGCACGCGCGATGACAGCGGAAGGCGTGGCCTCAGGGGGCGGCACTCCCGGCGCCGCCTTCGTTTCGGGCCATGAACGCTCCCATGTCCCTTGCGGCCTTCTTGACCTCGCCCAGGTCTTCCGCCGTGAAGCGCTTCACCAGCGCGGACATCTCTTCGAGTTCCTGCAGTCTCCCGGCGAACTCTTCCCTGAACCTGACGGCGGTATCCACCGCTTCCCTGTCGCCGTCCATGGTCAGGTGCAGTATCCCTATCCCGAGCTCGAAGTCCGCTTTCTGTATCAGGCCCCGGGCACTGAAATCGAAGACGTCCTTGAGGCTGCCCTTGAAGCCTTTGCCCAGCAGTTGGTCGACCGCTGCCCTGGTCTGGTCCACGCCGCGTTGAACGATTTCGGTGACGCCGGTTATCGGCTTGAAGATCTTCACAGGTCCCCTCCCGCTGAGCGGTGTACGGTTGAGCCGCGCTGGTGCCCCCAACGGGATTCGAACCCGTGTCGCCGCCTTGAAAGGGCGGTATCCTAGGCCTCTAGACGATGGGGGCCCGAGACGCTCGGGCGGTCCCGAGCGCCAGATTAGTTTGGCAAAGGTGCCTGGAAAAGACAAGCTCGCCGGTCGGCGTCATATAGCCGGTCGGCGTCAAGTCCCGCCCGGCCCGGCGTCCGGAGCAAGACCGCACCGAGCGGACGGCGCAGACAGGGCGCCCCCCTGATAGGATTTACCTGGACAGGTCCCGCGGTTCTGCTCAAGGGGGAGGCAAGGGGGAGGAAAATGGGAGACAGGGAACGTTACGAGCGGGGCTGGGAACTGCTGGAGAAGCTGGACAGCAACCCCGAGGAACGAATAACCAGGGACGTCGGGTCCGTATCTCCCGACCTCGCGCGGTACATCGTCGAGTACGCCTACGGCGACGTGTGGTCCCGCCCCGGGCTCGACCTCAAAACGAGAGAGCTCGCGACCGTCTCCGGGCTCATCGCGCTCGGCCACTGCGCGCCGCAGCTCAAGGTCCACATCGGGGGGATGCTGAGAAGCGGCTGGACCAGGGACGAGGTCGTCGAGCTGATCCTGCACATGTCACTGTACGCGGGCTTTCCGGCGGCTCTGAACGCGCTGTCGATCGCCGCGGAAGTCTTCGAGGAATGAAGCGCTCTTTCAGATAGCCTGGACGTGGACGCTGCGGGTGCGGGGACCGTCGAACTCGCAGAGGAAGATACCCTGCCATGTGCCCAGCGCCAGCCTGCCCCCGTGGACCGGTACCGTCACCGAGCTTCCCACCAGGCTCGCCTTCAGATGCGCCGCCGAGTTGCCTTCCCCGTGCCTGTATGGCCCGTTCCAGGGGACCATCCTGTCGAGCGTTGCAGCGATGTCGTCGCTGACTGCCGGGTCCGCGTTCTCGTTGATGGTCACCCCGGCGGTGGTATGGGCCACGAAAACGGTGCAGATCCCCTCCTGGACCCCCGACCTGCCGAGAGCCCGCTCCACCTCTTCGGTGACGTTCCTCAGGTCGGTGCGTCCGCCTGTCTTTACCGAGATGGTCTCCATCCGCGACCCCCGTATCTGATGAATCAATGGGCGAGCGCTTTCGTGTCGCATGTATAACGGACGAGCGCTTTCGTGTACTATGATATACGACGGCTCCTCCATCTGGGGGTATACTCTTGGACGGCATTGTTAACAAGCGGATGCTTGTGGTCGACGACGATCCCGGCCAGGCCAGGCTGATCTCGGTTCTCCTCAGGAATGAGTTCGACGTGGAAGTCGATATGGCGTACTCGTGCGAGGAGGCTCGCGAGCGGTTCGAATCGGGCGACTACGACCTCATTACGCTGGACTACCAGCTTCCCGACGGCGACGGCCTCACCCTGCTAGAGGAGGTGCGCCGGAAGGCGGACCCCCCGCCGGTGGTCATCATCACCGGGCACGGAGACGAGCAGACCGCCGTTTCCGCGTTCAAGGCGGGGGCCTTCGGCTACGTGGTCAAAGACCGGCGGATGTCCACGATGATAGTCGAAGAAGCGCGCAGCGCCATGGCCCGGGCGGGCCTGCTCGAGACCGAAGCCGCGCTCCTCGAAAGCCGGACGAGGTACAAGGAGATATTCGAGACCTCCTCGCTGGGGATAATAACGTTCGACGAACACGGCCGGACGGAGGCCATCAACCCCGCGTGCATGGAGATCCTGGGAATAGCCGACGCGGCCGACCTGCGGGACGTCGGTCTGTTCGTTCCCGGGTACGTGCCGGAAGAAGAGTGGCGCAGGATACGGCGCGGCGAATCTGCTGTGATGACGATCGAGATCGATTACGACCGGATCGCCGGGGAAGGCATCTACACGCCCACCCGCTCCGGAACCGCGTGGCTGGAGGGGACTATCACGCCGCTGATGAGGGGCGGCTCCGACCGACCGCGCGGCTACCTTGCGCAGATAGCCGATGTGACCGACCGCGAGTTGAAGGGCAAAGCCATCGAGGTACAGAGGGACCTGGCGATGTCCGTGCTGTCGGCGCGCTCCCTGCAAGAAGCGCTCCGGCTCGTCCTGTCGGCGGTCCTCCGGGCGACCGGCCTCGACGGCGGCGGCATCTACGTCCTCGACGAGAGTGAAGGAGCGTTGAGGCTTGCCGTCCACGAGGGCCTCTCCGACGCTTTCGTCGAGGAGGCCCGGTATTACCCGCCGGAACACCATTGGGTGCGGGGGGTTACGGAAAAGCGACTGTACTTCATCGGCCGCGCCGACCTGCAGGAAAGCGATCCGATCTACCGGGAAGGCCTCAAATCGGTTGCGGTGGTCCCGCTGGAGTACCAGGAAGCCGTTATCGGTTGCCTCAACGTCGCCTCCAGGAAGCTGGAGGCCATCGACGGGCTGACCCGCGAAATCATCGTCTCCCTGGCCGGCCAGGCGGCGCAGGCCATTCAGCACGAGATGGTCGCTGAAGCCCTGGCGGCCGAACGCGACCGGATGGTCAAGATAATGGACGCGCTTCCGGTTGGCGTGGTCCTGATCGGTCGCGACGGGCACCTGTCGTCCGCCAACAGGGCGGCTTACGAGCTCTCGAAGCGCGGCCCCGAGGAGGCCGCCGGGAGGTTCGGCCCCGGCAGGGGCTGGGAGCTCGGCGACTGGGATGGCAACCCCGTTGCCTACGAGGAGACGCCGCTGGGGCGGGTGATGGCGACGGGTGGGGCGGTAAGGGGCGTTCGCCTGTCCGCGGTCGACGGGGAGGGCGCGAGGTACTACGTCCTCGAAAGCGCCGCCCCGGTGTTCGACGAGCGCGGGGAGATCGAGTACGTTGTCCTGTCGATCGAGGAGATGTCGGACCTGCGCAACGCGATGGAGAACCTCGCGTGGACCGAGCGCATATATCGCGAGACCGCCGAGAATCTCAACGAGGGGATCTGGGTGCTCGACGCCGGCGCGGTCACCACGTTCGTCAGCGACCGGATGGCACGCATGCTGGGTTATACGCCCGAGGAGATGACGGGCAGGGCCGTCTTCGACTTCGTGGACGAAGAAAACGAAGCGGTTCTGAGGCACAACCTGGAGCTCAGGCGCCAGGGCATGTCCCAGGACTACGACCTCGAATTCCGGCACAAGGACGGACACGCGGTCAGCACGTACCTGGCCGCCGCCCCTATCCGGGACCCCGGGGGCAACTTCATCGGCGCTCACGCCGGGGTGCTCGACATCACCGCCAGGAAGGAGGCGGAAAACGAGCTCCGTGACCTCAACGCCGAACTCGAGCGCTTCGCCCACGTGGTGTCCCATGACCTCAAAGGCCCGATAAGCGTGCTCATCGCCTCCAACCACATGCTCGAGGGGCTGGTCGAGTCCATAACCGACGAGGAGCTGCGGGCGCAGGTAGCCGAGGTAGCTTCTCTGACGGAGAGCAGCGCGACGAGAGCGTACAACCTGGTGAACGACCTTCTCCTGCTGGCGGAGAGCAGCCAGGCGCCCCGCCGGCTGGAGCGCGTGTCTCTCGACGAGGTTGTCCGCACGGTGCTCGAGGAGAAGGGCGGCGAGATCGCGGAGCGTGGCGTCGAGATCGAGTTCGAAGGGGGGTTGGGTTCGGTAGTGGCGGACAGGACTCACGTCTACCAGTTGCTGTCCAACCTCATCTCCAACGGCCTGAAACACAACGACGCGGACGAACCGGTGCTCAGCATCAAGCCGCTGGAGAAATACGGCAGCCGCGTCGGGTTCAGCGTATGCGACAACGGTTCAGGCATCGAAGAGGAGCTGAGGCATACCATGTTCGAGCCGTTTTCGAAAAGCCCCGGCGGCGGAGCGGGCCTGGGCCTGTCCATCGTCAAGAAGGTCGTGGAGATCTACAACGGCTCGGTCGAAGCGCGCAACGAGGGCGGAGCGTGCTTCGACGTCACCCTCGAGGATTACCCCGCGGGATAAGTCCGCCAATGCCCGGGGCGCCGGCTCCGGGACGTCCCCGGCCCCCTCCCCCCGGGGGCGCGGTCAAGGGGCCGCGCGTCCAAATATCGAATTGATTTATTGCTCCGAATGTCGCCGGAACGGGACGCCGGGGCGACCAGGGCGGGAGGGACCATGACCGGCAGAGAAGTCAGGCGGAGACGCGCCGAATCGAGGGCGCGCGGCGCACGGGCAGGCGCCCCGGGAACGAACGGGCACAGGCCGCGCCGGCGCCGCTACCGCCTTGTCATCCTCCTTCTCCTGCTGGCCGCGCTCGTCTGCACGGTTGTCTTTTTCGGAAAACCCATCGCCAGGCTCGCGGCGAACACCTACCTGTCTCTGAAGCTTGGGGGAGCCCACGTGAAGGGCCACGAGGGCGAGCGGGTCCAAAAAGCCCTGACCAGGCTCTCAGAAGACCCGGACAGGAGCGTGAACACGCTTATCCTGGGCAGCGACGCCGGCAGCTCGAAGGGCGAGGGCGGCTACTGCCGCAGCGACGTCATGATGCTGGCCTGCATCCAGGAGCGGGACAGGAAGGCCGTGGTGATATCGATCCCCCGGGACACCATGGTCGAGCTGCCCGGCCACGGCACCCAGAAGATAAACGCGGCCCACGCCTTCGGAGGGCCGGCGGGGGCGATATCCGCGGTGAAGGACCTGCTGGGCATCGACGTGCACCACTACGTCAGCATGCAGTTCAACGGGTTTCAGAAGATCGTCAACGCCCTGGGGGGCATCCCCATCCACCTGAGCAAGCCCATAGACGACCCCCACGCCGGTTACCTCCCGGCCGGGGATCTCAAGCTCGACGGCTGGCAGGCACTGGTCCTGGTGCGCAGCCGCAACGCCGATAACGGCGACCTGGACAGGATCCAGAGCCAGCACACCCTGATCAAGGCGCTCATGGAGAAGGCCCAGGCGATGAAAAGCGCCTGGACGGCCAACCGTCTGGCGGACATCGTGGCCTCGAACTGCAAGCTCGACTACACCGGGGGAGAACTGATAGACCTCGCGCTCGAGCTGCGCGAACTGAAGCCGGAAGATGTCCAGTTCGCCACGGTCCCGGGCGTCGACGAATACATCAAAGGGGTCAGCTACTTCGTCCCCGACAGGTCGCTCATCAGGAGGATGGCGGGCCAGGTCGAGTCGAAGAACCGGATATCGAGCGCCCTGCTCGAAAAGATGAAGAACGAAGGGGTCTCACGCGCGGAGATACTGAACGCGCCGGACGCCGACGCGATAACCGTGCTCAGCGGGACCGGGTCATCAAACCGGGCCGTTGCTACCGTGGCCCAGGAACTGAAGCTGTTGGGCCACGGCAACGTTTACCAGGGGCAGGCGATGCATCCTCTCGCTTCTACCACGATCTACTACCGCAGGGAGGGGAAGGCAAACGCCCTGGGGATCATCAAGGCGATTCCCGAGCTGGAAGACGCCGACGTCTCCGAGAGCGTCGAGGTGGCGACCCATTACAACACGCCGGTCGTCATCGTGCTGGGAAGCCGGTTCAAAACGCCCGGGATACTGGCCCTCTACGGGCGCATCTGCGCCCCGGCCTTCGATTTCGAAAACCTCGGCGCGACCGTCAAGTCCTTCAAGGGCGGCGCTCGCTGACCGCTTCTTCGTCGGTCCGTGGCGCGGTGGGCAATTCGATCCGACACGCGTGTGTTGTTCGAGCCGCCAAACGGTCCGGCGCCGCGCGGACATGCCGTGGAGGGACGAACCCGCCCGCACGGGTCCCGGTCTCCCGCCTCCCGCGGCTCAGCGGTCGTCCGAGCCCGATCCCATCACGCAGTCGCCGCCGGCCCATTTGCCCTTGTAGTTGAAGTACATCGGGCGCTCGACGATTATCGGGGTGCCAGACGACACCGTGGTGGCCACGTCGTAGTGGCCGTTGCCCAGCGCGTCGTTCACCTTGACGGTGAACCTGGACTCGGCCGGGACCCTCACCTCCTGCTTCTTGACGGTGCCGTCCTGCAGCGCGTACTCCAGCAGCACCCTGGCGTCCGAGTCGCCCGGGTTCTGGATGCAGAACCATTGCTCGAACCCCGGCCGGGTGCACCCCTCGGCGAAGCTCCACTTCCTGTGCGGCTTCATCGCCGCGTTGACGCACGAACCTCCGTTCCAGCCCGGCCCGTAGGAGAAGTACATCGGCCTCTCGGCGACGATGGGCCGGTCGCTGTTGATGCGTACGCTCACGTTGTGTCCCGGGGGAACATGGTCGTTGACCAGGATGGTCTTGCGGCTGCTGGCGGGGAGCTGGAGCTCCAGCGGCTTCGCCGACGCGCCCTGGAGCATGAAGTCCACGGTCACCCCCGCGGCGGTCTTTCCGGGGTTCTGCAGGCAGACATAGGTCAGGAACCCGGCGTGCGTGGTGCCCTCCGCCAGGTACCACTCGTTAGCAGGGGCGCTCGTACCCAGGACCGCGTGGCCCCCGTTCCAGTCGCCCCGGAGCACGAAGTACATGGGCCTTTCGCAGACTATCGGGGCGGTCGCCTCCACCAGCGCCGACACGTCGTGGCCGGGACCTACCGTCCAGTTCGCGCACTCGGTGGCACGGCTCTTCGCCGGGAGGCTGATCTCCTTCTTCTTGACTCCGCCCCCCTCGAGCATGTAAGTGACGGTCGCCCTGGCGTCGCGTTCCCCCGGGTTCTGCAGGCACAACCAGGTGTGGCAGTTGAAGCCGGCGTCCTCCCGGGTGCATCCTTCCGCGAAGTACCACCTGGACTTGGGGCTGTTGGTTCCGATGATGGCCGACCCTCCGACCCAGCCGGGCCCGTAGCCGAAATACATGGGACGCTCCGCGACCACCGGCAATGACGCCTCTACCCTGGCCGACACGTCCTGGTCCGGGCCCACGGCCTCGTTGACGCTGATGGTCGCCCTGGAGTGCGGGGCGGCGGTCAGCGACCGGCTCACGTTATGCCCGGTCGCGGTCATGTACGTAATGTCCAGGTCCACCTTCTTGTCGTTGGGGTTCTGAATGGACAGCCACTCCTCGAACCCGGCCCGGGTGCACCCCTCGGCGAAGTACCAGACCCGGTTCGGGCCGCCCGGGTCCACCTGCGCGCCGTAAATGATGTCGTCGGTGAACACCGCGGTGTTCGGCGGCATCGCCCCGTCGCGCACCTTCACGTAGACGCGCCGCGGCCCGATGTCCCCATCCTCCAGCATCCAGCTCTTCCGCGAGCTGAAGCTCTCCCACGAGGCGCCGCGGAAATCGGACCTGTTGGACACCATCATGCCGTTGATGCCCGAGCCGCCGGCGTCGGTGACCTTGATGTCCAGGGTGACGCGCCGCGAGGTCGTGCTGGGCGCCCCGTCGTTTATCGTCACCGAGCCTTTCGGGGGGGTGATGTCCGGCCTGGCGCTCTTGCGCACCCGCACGGCTTTGACCTGGCCGGCAGGCACGTCGCATCTCATCTGGTAGATCCTGTGGCTTGGGCCGGACGCCTTGTTGTCGTACACCTCGCCCGGCGTGCCGTTCTCGAGGACGTAGTAGTAGCCGCCGGAGAGTATCGGCATGGGGAACTCCATGTAGCAGCCGTTCATGTCTTTCGCCAGGTGGTTGTTAATGGTGCAGGTAGCGTCGGTGGCGGTGCCCAACCCCGCGGTGAACGCCGACTCCACCGCCGGGGCGCTCAGACGGCTCAGGTCGGTCGTCCCTCCCACGTTGCAGCCGTCGTAGGTCGGGTACGACCATTTGGGGTCCTGGTAGTTGAAGCTTCCAAGCGACCCGTCGTTGACGAAGACCCTGCGGTAACCGGGGTAGGAGTCGGAGTTGCCGTCCGCCTGGAAGGAGACCGACGTGGTGTTCGCGTACTGCACCTTGCCGCTCCCGTCGGACCACGGCACTTCCCCGTAGAAGTCGGAATGGTCATGTCCGCTGAGCACCAGCGATACCCGGTAATCCTTAGCCAGGCGTATGCTTGCCAGGCGGCCCTCGCCGTCGCCCATGTTCGGCCAGACCAGGCCCTCCCACATCGAACCGGAGCCGGTATCCTTCCACGGGTCGTGGTGCATAACCATCACCCGCAGGCGGGAGGACTGGTGGGACTTGAGGTCGTCGCGCATCCAGGCGAGCTGACCGGTGAACCTGCTCTCGTCGATCGCCGCCAGCCTGGCCTCGCTGCAGCCCTTCTGCCAGGTGTCCCCCCCTCCCCGGAACTGGCCCAGGTACTTGCCCGGCTGCATTATTATCCCCAGCCAGTCGAACAGCTCCCTGTCCGCCCTGGACCAGTCCATGGAGTTGCACAGTGTGAAGTGGCAGTCGTTGTAATCGAACGAGTAGTAGAGCGGGCCCCAGAGTTTCTTCCAGTTCTCGTGCCAGTCCTCGCCGGCGGCCTGCCCCATGGGTTCGGCGTATCCGTCGTGGTTGCCCATGAGCACGAACACCGGCACTTCCAGCTTCAGGGTTTCCTGGTAGAACCACAGCATCTCGTACTCGTACTCCGTGGTCGTTCCCCAGGGGGCGCCGTGGCTCTTGGTGAAGTATTTCTGCCCGAACATGTAGTCGCCGGAGAAGATGCAGAAGTCCGGCCTGGTGCGGTTCAGTTGCTGGATCGTCTTGTGGTAGTACTTCGCCCCGTACCCGTCGTCGTCCGGACGGTAGTCGGTATGCCTGTTGTTGCGCTCCTTGTGGTTGCTCGAGGGGTACGAGCATTCGGGGCCGAACACGTGGATGTCGGTGAGCTGGCAGAAAGAGAACCTGTCTTTGATCTCGTTGACCGCCTGGAGAGCGTGGGGCTGGCTGTCGGTTATCCAGGTTCCGCCGATCTTGCCCTTCACCGTGAGGTCGTAGAGGTCCTCGGGAAGGGATTCGGGGACCCTGACACGGACCCGCCAGACCTGGAAATCGCTCAGGTTCGGCCACACCTTGCTGTTCTCGGCGAGGAAGGAGGTGACCTGGAGGGAGCCGGTCACCGGGTAGCGGTCAACGGACGACTGAACGCTGATCTCCCAATCCGTCGCTTTCGCCAGCGCGCCCGGCGTTCCCAGGCGCGGGTCGAACTCCAAGGTGAAAGTCTCGCCCTTCCTGACGATTGCCGGGTTCCCGAACGTCGGGTAGATGAGCTGGTGGATCTTCTCGTTCTCGAACATGCCGAGCGCGGCCGCCCTCTCCGGCGCAAGCCAGGCAAACCCCAGCACGGTGGCGGCCATCGCGATTATCACGACCGGGGTGACCCAGTGGCGAAACGGGCTTGTCCTCGTTTTCAGTCCGGACATGTTATCCCTCCCCGGGGTTGCAGGGTACTTTACGGCAGCGCGTGGCCGCGTGCGGGTCGGGCTCATCCAGTATTATACAGGTGAGCCGGAACCTAATCCAACGGACCGGGCGGGACGACGGGATTGGGCGCGACGCGCCGTTGCGTGCAAGAGGCCCCGCCGGGAGTGACACGACGCACCGGCACCGGCGCGGCCCGCCGGGAAGGTCCACTCCTGTGGAACGGCGAGAAAAAGACTTGCGGGTCCTTTCTGCGATCTCATAAAATTAGAACAAGAGCCCGGACAGATGAAGGCCGTGGAACCATCCGGTGGCCTGGCGGGTTGCAGGCATGGCGCTTCGGCATCCTGTTGAAAGGATTTGCCATGAAAGGGAATGCCGCGACGCGAATGAAGGCGCGCCACGCCCTCATCCTTCTGTTTACCGTGATGCTGGTCGCCGCGAGCATCTGCGGCGCGTTCATCGCGAGCGCCGGCGCGGGAAGGGCCGGCGCCGGGCCTCAGGCCGAGGGTGACGGCGTACACCGAGGCGGGTGTCTGCCCACGGACCCCGCGGGTTTCGAACAGGCGCCCATCCTCGATGGGGGCGCACCCCTGGCCGCATCGGTGGACCTCTCCTCACAGATCCCGCCTATCGGCAACCAGGGAAGCCAGAATAGTTGCGTGGGGTGGACCACCAGCTACTACTACAAGAGCTGGTCGGAGAAGAAGAAGCACCCTTCCAACGACCTGTCTGACCCCTCCTGCCAGTTCAGCCCGTCCTTCGTCTATAACCAGATAAACGGAGGGGTCGATAACGGTGCCACCTTCGGAGACGCGTTCAGGCTCCTGGAGACAAAGGGAGACGTCTCGATCAAGTCCATGCCGTACTACGAGTGGGATTTCACCACCCAACCTACCTCGGCGCAGTTGAAAGAGGCGCTCAAGTACCGCATCCCCTCCGACTGGCGTTACCTGTGGTGCAACGACCGTGGCTCCCAGCCGTACTCGAACAATATCGGGCAGGTGAAGTCCTGGCTCGCCAGCGGCAAGATGCTCGCCATGGCCATGCCGCTGTACAGGGACCTTCCCAATTACTGGGGCAACCCCCCGTCACCTTACTACGATTACAACGGCTATTCCTCGCGGACGGGCGCGCACGCGGTTTCGATAGTCGGCTACAACGACAACATCAACCCGGGCGGGGCGGACGCCGACCACAGGGGAGGCTTCCTGATGGCCAACTCCTGGGGCCCGGGGTGGAACGGCCCCAGCAGGGGGTACGTGTACCTGAGCTACAATTTCGTCAAGAAGTACATGTACGAGGCATGGGTCATGAACGATACGCAGACGGGAGGCGCCACCGAGTGGTACCTCCCGGAAGGTACCACCGCCTGGGGCTTTATCTGCAGCATCGGCGTGATGAACCCGAACAGGAGCGAGGTAATAATCCAGGTGACCTACAACACCGACAGGGGAGCGGTGGACGGCGGCAAATACCGGCTCCCCGCCATGACCGCCGGCTACATCTACCCTTCCGACACCCTGGGGGAGAAGGACTTCTCCACCAGGATAGTATGCCTGAGCGGGAAGCCGATCGCCGTGGACCGCAACATGTTCTTCACCCCGTCCGCTGGCGGCCAGGGGGCGGGCGCCCGCGCGGCGGGGCTGGAGCGGATCGGAGAAAGGCCCGACGGGGTGTCGCCCGACCTCTTCCCGACGGCGGGCAGGACCGGCGGCAAGAGGTGGTCCTCCGACTTCGAGGGGCACGCCTCCGTCGGCGTGAACGCCCCGGCAAACAAATGGTACCTCCCCGAGGGCTCGAGCCGCTGGGGGTTCACCACCTGGCTCCTGATCCAGAACCCCAACAGGACCGCCGCGAATTGCAACGTTACATACATGACCCAGGATTCGAAGCCCAAACGGGTTAACTACAAGATCCCCGCTGGTACGCGCAAGACCTTCAACATGGCCGCATATATCGGGGAACAGGACTCCTCGATCTCGATATCCTCGGACGTCCCGGTGATACCGGAGCGCGCGATGTACAGGAACCAGAGAAGCGAAGGCCACGATTCCATCGGGACGACCGCCCCCGCGTATGATTATTATCTCGCCGAGGGGACCACCGCGTGGGGTTTCCTCAACTACGTGCTGGTCCAGAACCCCAACAATGCCGCCACCACCGTTGACATCACCTACATGACCCCTAACGGCCCGGTCTCGCAGCCGTCCTTCCGCATGGCCCCGAACTCGCGTACGACGATAAGGGTCAACGACATATCCTCGGTCAGCAGTATCGACCTGTCCACGCGGGTCCACGGTTCCAGGCCGATCATCGCCGAAAGGGCCATGTACTGGATAGGCGGCGAGCTGTACAAGAGGGAGGCGTGTCACGACTCCATCGGCATGGCGGAGCCGCACACGTCTTTCTACCTCCCGAGCGGCGACACCGGCCAGGAGTACAACGCGGAGACCTACACCCTGGTGCAGAACCTGAACAAGTCCGCGGTGAAGGTGCGCGTGACATACGTGGCCTACAAATCGAGCAACAACAGAAGCTTCGAGGCCACGATAGGAGCGCAGTCCCGCAGGACTTTCAACATGGCCGACACCATGCCGCCGGGCAACTACGGGATAATCGTGGAAAGCCTCTCGCCGGGGAAGAAGATCATGGTCGAAAGGGCCATGTACTGGATCTCGAGGGGCGCCGGCGCCGACACCATCGGGGCGTTCGGAGACTGAGCCGCCGGGGGTGCGACCCTGGCTTACGGAGGCTTAGCCGGGAGGGTGTCAGTCCGGTGGCCGGAGCGCCGCCGGCGCGTTCAGAGCCCCATGTTCCGCAGCGCCTCGAGCTGCTCCGAGAAAGCCTCCTCGAGGAGTGGAGGGCACATCTCGATGTCGCACTCGCCCCTGGACAGGGCATCCGCGAACGCCATGCACGCGGTATAGCCGCACTTCCCGCAGTTCGATCGGGGAAGCAGCTTCAGGATGTCCAGGAGCTTCGGTTTCTCGATGCTCCGGTAGCTGGGCTCGATGTCACCCCTGCGGTCCCATATCGAGTTTATGCGCTCGACGATAGCGCGCACCGCCGCCTCCGCTTCATCGCGGTCGGCGACGTTGCCCACGGAGATCCTCCTGGCGCGCAGGGCGTACCCGTGCGCCCCTTCTCTCCAGACGAGAACGGACACCGCGGGGATGAACTCCGCCCGGTCCAGGGTCGCGTTGACGTAAGGGAGCGCTTCGGCGATGTCGTCCTCCAGCGTCACGTCCGCCCTGTACACCGGCGAAAGCGGGTGACACGCCGGGGTGGTCATGTCTATCCTGTAATTCCCTATCAGTGCCAGAAAGAACCCCTTCCACCGGGTCGTTTGGAGTCTCTGATCCAGTATACCGGACCCGATTTCCTCGAACACGGACTCCCGCCGGGCTCATCGTGCAATGCCTCGAGGGCCAGATGTCCAGCACCAACCTGTCTTGAGGGCCTATCCCTGAAATGCCCCTCTGGGCATTTTCATCCTCTGATGGTGACGCAGCCGCGCGCTCTGGCCGTTTCCGAGGAGCGGGGAATTCTATCATGGAGAGGTAAAATCACAGAACTTCGCGGGCTTGACGCTGGTGGGCCGTGAAGGGATCGAACCTTCGACACCCGGATTAAAAGTCCGGTGCTCTGCCAACTGAGCTAACGGCCCGCGGGAAAATAGTATAGCGGAATCCGTTTCGCTCCCCAAGAACGTCTCCGGGTGCGGAGTCCTGCCTGACCTCTCTACCCGCTCTGCCTGCGGATGTTCCGTACGATTTCCGGGTGCCGCCGGGGGAGCAACGGCTTCGCAGCGGTGCGGTCCCGTCTCTGTCCCCGCCCCGGCCGGGTCGCCAGGGCTGCCTCGAAAGGGCGCGCCGCGCCGTTCGCAGAACCTTGAGACAGGAGCCCTGCAGAAAGAAGCCGTGTATGGACGACAGCGGCGGCACGCCCGGAGCCCCGACCGCCCCGGGCGGCCTCAAAGACAGATTGATAACGCTGAAGGACAGCCTCCTGGGGGCCTTCGGGCTGATGATGGTCGCGGTGACGCTGGCGAGCGGCTTGAACTACCTGTTCACCATCATCATGACCCGCATGCTCGACGCGAGCGGGGAGTTCTCTTCGTTCAACTCGCTCAACTCCATCTTCCTCATCGTGATCATGGGCGCGCTTTCGGTGCAGACGGTGATCACCAAGTACGTCGCGGAGTTCGAGGTCACGGGTGATCGCGAGAAGGTGCGCCTGCTCCTGCGCCGGTTCTCCCGGTGGCTGCTGTTCCTGGGGGGCGGGGTCATCTTGCTCAGTGTCGCGGCGGCATGGCCGCTGTCGAGCGCCCTTCACCTGGATTCACCGCTGTTCGTGGTCATACTGGGGACGTCCGTCGCCATCACCATGTATCTGACCCTGCCCAACGGGCTGCTCCAGGGAGAGCAGAGGTGGCTGGCGCTGGGGGGCGCGCAGATGTCCGTCGCGGGGCTGAGGATACTGTTCGGGGTGGCGCTGGTGGCCGCCGGCCTCGGGGTGTACGGGGCGCTGAGCGCGGCGACCATCGCGGGGCTGCTCGTGGCCGGGGTCATCATCTACATCTTCAGGGACATGTTCCGCGGGCCCGTCTCCGAGGACCCCGCCTTCCGGCCCTCCGGCGCCCTGAAGGCGCTCATCCCCGTCGCCGTGGCGATCTTCCTGGTCATCTTCATGACCCAGATAGACGTGGTGCTCGTTAAGGCGCTGCGCGGCGCGGCGGCCGCGGACCACTACTCGTACGCCGCGGTGGCCGGCAAGGCGGTCCTCTTCTTCCCCGAGGGGGTATCGCTGGTGATGTTCCCCAGGGTCAGCGCGATGCGCGAGCGGGGGGAACCGACCCGGGGCGTGCTGGCCCTGAGCCTTGGCGCGGCCACCGCGCTGGTGGGTGTGGTCGTAGCCTTCTACGCCGCTTTTCCGGCGTTCACCGCGAAGTTCTTCGCCGGGGACAAGGGGAAGTACGTCCTGGACATCAAGGGCCCCGGGGGCATCAGCTTCGTGGCCCTGTTCGGCATCGTCATGGCGGTGTTCGCGCTGGTTAAGCTGCTGGCTTTCTACCACCTGGCGCTCGACCGCAAGTCGTTCATCGTGATCTACGCCCTCGCGGCGTGCCTCCAGGTCGCTGGAATATTCCTCTTCCACGGTACACTCCCGCAGGTCCAGGTCGTTATGCTTGTAGTAGGGGGGGTTCTGCTCCTGGTGAACCTGCTGCTCGCCTTCCGGGAGGGGGCGGGCCCGGGATTCAGCGATCAGGCTGAAATGCCGATTACTTAGTGATTGCACTATGTGGGGGAGACAGCATGTCCGAAGATGAATTCGGGCGGGAAGCCGAGATAACTTTCATAGGCCCTTCGTCGATTCACGGCCGCAAGCGGAACGATACTGTGGTGATGGGGGCCGTTCAGAGACGCCTGGAGGCCATGTACCCCTACCTGAAAGGCCACTGGCAGCGTGTGTCGTTCGAGGCGTCGGCCATCGGCGAGGAGCTCGAGCTCAGCCAGGAGGCCCTCGAGCAGCTCCGCACCTGCTCGTACCTGATGGACATCGGGATGATCGACGAGTCCATTCACTCAATGGTCGTCGCTTCCACCGAATCCGGCGTCGATTACATGCAGAACGCCGACATCAGGAGGGCCGTGGAGCGCCACCCCGTTGTAGGTGCGAAAAAGCTCGAGGAGCTTGGGTTCGAGCGGCCCGTGGTCATGGCGGTCCGGCACCACCACGAGTGGTACAACGGCTGGGGTTATCCCGACGGCCTCTCCGGGGTCGCGATACCGCTGCTCGCCAGGATCCTCATGGTGGCGGACGCGTTCGTTTCGATCACCTCGGAAAGGCCGTTCAGGTCGGGGTGCGCCCCCGCGGAGGCCCTGGACGAGGTACTCGGGTATTCGGGAATACAGTTCGACCCCTGGGTGGTTCCGGCGCTGGAGAAGATCGTGACCCAGAAGGCGCACGCCACCGAGACTCTCATAGACAAGACCCTCGACCTCGCCTTCGAGGAGGGCATCGAGCAGGGCTGAGCCGGAAGGCCCTGGGCGGCCCGGGATCGTTCACTTCACACTCCCTTATCCGCTTCCTCTCCTCATGTGTACGCCCCCGCCCGCGGGCGGGTGTGAAAAGGCACCGGGAAGTGAACGGCCCCATTGTTTGCGATATCATTGTGCAGTTGCGATATCGCGCGTAAGCGGTCAGAGGAGGAGAGATGTTCAACGGAATATTCCACATCCCCGAGCCGGTGAACGAGCCGGTGCTGGGATACGCGCCGGGCAGCAGGGAGAGGGCCGAGCTGAAGGCCCGGCTCCAGGAGATGCTCGACAACCCCGTAGAGGTCCCGGCGATCATAGGCGGCAGGGAGATCGAGACCGGCGACCTGGTCAAGATGACCGCGCCTCACTGCCACGAGCACGTCCTCGGGAGCTACCACCGCGCAGGGCCCAGGGAAGCGGAGATGGCGATAGACGCGGCGAACGAGGCCAAGATCGAGTGGAGCAGGATGCAGTGGTCCTCCCGGGCGACGGTCCTTCTCAAGGCCGCCGAGCTGCTGGCGGGCAAGCACCGCCAGACTCTGAACGCCGCGACCATGCTCTGCATGAGCAAGACCGCCCACCAGGCCGAGATCGACTCGGCGTGCGAGCTCATCGACTTCTGGCGCTTCAACCCCTACTTCATGACCCAGGTCTACGACGACCAGCCTCTCTCGATCCAGGGCGTGCTCAACTACATGGAACATCGTCCGCTGGAGGGGTTCGTATTCGCCATCACCCCGTTCAACTTCACCTCGATTGCCGGCAACCTCCCGACGGCGCCCGCCCTCATGGGCAACGCGGTGGTGTGGAAGCCCGCCTCCTCGGCGGTCCTTCCGGCCTACTATGTCATGCAGGTCCTCAAGGAAGCGGGGATGCCCGACGGCGTTGTCAACATGGTACCGGGTCCCGGCCCGGTCATCGGGCCGCCGGTCCTCAACCACCTCGACCTCGGAGGCGTCCACTTCACCGGATCGACGTACGTGTTCTCGACGATCTGGCTGGCCATCGGCTCGGACATCCGCAAGTATTTCTCCTACCCCAGGATAGTCGGGGAGACCGGCGGCAAGGACTTCATCTTTGCCCACGAGTCCGCGGACGCCGACTCGCTCGTCGCGGCGATCGTCAGGGGCGGATTCGAGTTCCAGGGGCAGAAGTGCTCGGCCCCCAGCCGCGTCTACGTGCCGGACAGCCTCTGGCCCGCGGTAAAGGAGAAGATGCTCGACGAGATCGCCACCATCAGGGTCGGCGACCCGTGCGATTTCCGCAACTTCGTGAACGCGGTCATCGACGAGGGCGCGTTCAAGACCATCTCCGAGTACATCGATTTCGCCAAGGCGGACCCCAGCCACGACATCCTCTGCGGCGGCGTCTGCGACGACAGCGAGGGTTACTTCGTGCAGCCGACGGTGGTCGAGACGAAGGACCCGCGCTCGAAGATGATGTGCGAGGAGATATTCGGGCCGGTGGTCACGGTGTTCGTCTACCCTGCCAGGGAGTACGAGAAGGCGCTGGAGCTGTGCGACACCACCAGCCCTTACGCGCTGACCGGCGCGATCTTCGGCCAGGACCGGTTCGCCATCCAGCTTGCGGCCAAAGCGCTGAGGAACGCCTCGGGCAACTTCTACATCAACGACAAGCCTACCGGGGCGGTAGTCGGCCAGCAGCCGTTCGGCGGCGCGCGCGCGTCGGGGACCAACGACAAGGCGGGGAGCCTCCTCAACCTCGCCCGCTGGGTCTCCCCGAGGGCGATAAAGGAGACGTTCCTCCCGCCTAAGGACTACCGTTACCCGTTCCTCGCCGAGGAGTGATCCTCCCGGGAGCCGGGCCCCAGCCTGTGGAGAGCCGGGCCCGCTTCGCCAGCGTGTCTGGCCGGACGTGGTGCCGTCAAAGCCCCCGGGGGCAAACGCGGCGCAGAGCCGGGCCCGCTGCCTGAACGGCGGCGTATTCACCCGGTCCGGTCCGCCCGCTCACCGGGCCGGCGCAGCGAGAGCCGGCAGCGCGTAAAATCAGTCCCGGCGCGCGCCGCATGCTTTCCCCGAAGCGGATGCTACGAAAGCATGAACGACAAATCACCCTGCGCGTTTACTAATGTTCAGAGTATTCACCGACGATAGCCATAACAGGAGGGCCTTCACGGAAAGGAAACGTTATGAGGGTGCCGGGGAACCCCGGGCGCCGGGGGTCCGGGAGGCGCGCGGCCGCCGAGTCCGCCTTCACGTTCATAGAACTTGGCAGCGTCATAGCTATAATCGCCATAATCGTGTCGATGGCGGTCCCGGTGCTCCTGGAGCAGTCACGCAAGGCGGAGCACATGGTAGCGGTGGAGAACCTGGTGTCGGCGGGCAAGGCCGCCGACGGACTCTGGTTCAGCACGCTCGCGAGCCAGTCCTGCCCGATTGTGGCCGGTGCCTACAGGGACTACGACCCGCCTCCCGAGCTCCGCGGACGAGGAGAATACGTCCCGGTTGACGCCAGGTACATGAGCGTGCGCGAGCCGGAGACGACCTGGGTGGAGATAACCGTCGAAAGCGGCAAGGCAGCGGCGCCGGGGCCGTTCGCCGGCATGGTCGGAAACCCCCGGCGCACGAAAGGTTCCGGCTACAGGATCGGGGGAATCTGGAAGGGCGGAGTGCGCATAGCGGACGGGCCCGGGGCGGCCGGCGGCTGGGAGCTGATGGCGGGCAAGGTGGGCGTCGTCGAGAACAGGTATTTCTGGGGGGGCGGCTGGAGAGAGAACGTCGAGAACCAGTACCTCACGCTGGTTACCCTGGAAGTCACCGGGGGCCTCGCGCACTACTACACCCTCAACGTGGGGGTGACCGTGGCCGGCGGCACCTTCGAGTGGGACGACGGCGCCGGCACCCCCGGCGACTCGTTCGGCGATGAGCTGGCAAGCGAGAAGCCGGATTCTTCATCCGGCGCCCGCCCCCCGGGGCGTGCGTCCCCGGCCTTTCGGCCCCGCGGAGGGGAGGGCCGCGCAACGGGGACCGGCCCTCGGTGAGTCGAGAAGGCCCCGGTCCGGCGGCAGGGCAGGCTTTCACTCCAGGGCGGGACCGGAAGGCGAGCCATCCCGGGTCAGCCGGGAAAGTCCAGGGAACCGATGCCTTTCACGGGGCGGGACGGCGACGGCAGGTGCGCCGGGTGCGGTCAACCGGCGTTGCCGCGCCGGGCGGACACGATAAAGACAGACAGGTCGTTCCTGCGCATCTCCCAATCCAGGCGGGAGATCTCCCCGGTGAGGTACTCGAACCCCGAGGCTACCCTGGCGGCGAAAAGGGTGGTCTCGTAAGGGTTGGTTATTTCGACGGTGATGGAATCCTCCTCCGCTGCAAAAGATGACGGGTAGCCGAGCCCCTTGAGCGCGCAGGTGTGGAAAAAGCGGTTCCAGAAGTCATCGCCGCGCTGGAACGCGTCCCTCTCGAGCTGCTGCCGGGTGATCTGCCTCTGACATTCGTGCAACGGCTTGAGCACGTCCTCCCCGAGCTCCTTCTCGAGCTCTCTCATCATCGCCTTCACGGACTGCACCGCGCCGACGCTGAGCCGCTTCCCGGTGCGCCTGTTGGTGATAGTGCCTCTGGACAGGTCCCATTCCAGCGTAGCGGAAGCTTCGGCGGGGGTGCCGCAGCGCCCGCAGCGCTCGTACCGCACCGGGCCTTCACCGGGCACTACGGGGTCGGGTGCCAGGCGGGTCTCGGAAAGCGGTTCGGACGGAGGGCCTTCCACGGGGTGTGTCATGGTGAGCAGCAGGTCGCCGTTGTCAATTCGGTACTGGTAATCGACCCCCCGGACCCGCTCGATGGATTCGTAAATGCCCACGGAGTTGCCAACCGTGCGGGCGACGAAGACGGGGTTGGATATCTTGAGGACCATCGAACCGTGCGGGTCGTAGCTCTCTGCCCTGATGATGCCGCCGCCGAGGCCGGCAACGTCCGACCGTACGGCGCGCACCGCCGCTCTGGCGACCCAGGCGGGCCGGAGCGCCGGCTTGCGGGGGGCGTATCTCAGGTAACGCAGGGGCGTGCTGGCGTAGAACGCTTTGCCGACGTTCTTCTCCGCCTCGATGAGGATGTGGTCTATGGAGACTCCGATCATCATCGAGAGGTCGTCGAACAGGCCCTCCATCTCACCGAGCTCCAGGAAGGTGATTCGCGACTGCAGCTTGACGCGGTCCGTCCCCAGGATAGTGCCGTCGCTCCTCCAGTCGAAGTACCGGGCGAACCTCATCGGGAATCCGCATTCAGGGCATTTTCTCATCGTGCTCCCAGTTCTTCCCTCCGGGTGCGACAGTCTCGAAGCCCGTGCTTCCCGGTCGCTTCCAGGCACTGTCGCGACCTGTATTCGACCATTCTACAGCCTTTCGGGGATGACCGCCCCGCCCTGCATCTCAGATATCGAGGGAGTAGGTGTACCCCGTCACTTCCCGGCCGGGAAGCGTGTAGTCGTACGAGCGCTGGGGCCACTCGGCGACGCGCCTGAAACCGTACCGCTCGTAGAAGGCCCAGTTGAGCTCGGTGTCGGTTACGAGGTCGACGCGCCGGAAACCCCGCGCCCGGGCCGCTTCGACGAACGCGTCCATCAGCGCGCGCCCAACACCCCCGCGCCACCCATCCTCGCTGGTCAGCACGCCCACTTCGGCCGCCCGTCCTCGCGGCATGTGGCGGAAGAAGAGAGTTTCTCTGGATATGGCCCTCCATAGCACGGCGCGCGCGAACGGGCGCATCTCGCTCCTGTGCAGGACCGTACGCCGGAACATCATCGCCGCCACAAGGGCGGCCTGGCGGGCCTGGTCCGCTACGCCTGCCGGAAAGGAGCCGAACAGAACTCCGCGCGTCCGACCCTCCGCCTCGGCTACCAGCGAGATGTCGGAGGCACGGTGGTCGGTCATCACGAGGTCCACGAGGGCGGGTCTCTCGGAGTACTGGAACACCGGGCCGAGGGTGGCCCCGTACCCATCCTCGTAACAGAGGATGGCCGCATCGAGGTCCACCCTGGGGACGAAAGGCCTTACTGTGAAATCGATGCGCGCGCCGTGCCGGTTCGTTTCTCCGTCCAAGCGACTCCTCAGTCCGGGCCTTCAGACGGGCCCACCATCCCGCGGGGGTCTACCACCCTGTCGAACTCCTCCCCGGTGACGTAGCCCAGCTCGAGGGCGGCCTCCCGCAGCGGCTTGCCGTGCTTGTGGGCGAAACGGGCGATCTCGGCGGCCCTGTCGTAGCCGACGACGGGGGAGAGGGCGGTGACCAGCATCAGCGACCGCCGGACGTTCTCCCCGATGCGTTCGAGGTCCGGCTCCACGCCTTCCACCAGGAAGACCCTGAACGACCGGCAGCCGTCGGCGAGAAGGCCCGCGGATTCAAGCACGTTGTGGATGATGAGCGGCTTGCAATCGTTCATCTGAAGGTGGCCGGACGCCGCGCCGAACCCCACGGCGACGTCGTTTCCCATCACCTGGAGCGCGAGCATCGCCAGTACCTCGCACTGTGTCGGGTTGACCTTGCCGGGCATGATCGACGATCCCGGCTCGTTCTCGGGCAGGAGGAGCTCGCCGAAGCCGCAGCGCGGGCCGCAGCTCAGCAGGCGGACGTCGTCGGCGATCTTGTGGAGGGACACCGCCAGCGAGCGCATGGCCCCGGAGAGCATCACCAGCGCGTCGTGCGATCCCTGAACGGCGAACTTGTCGGGGGCGCTCACGAACGGCAGGCCGGTGGCTTCCGCGATGAACCCCACGGCGTCACCGGCGAACCCCTTCGGGGCGTTCATCCCGGTGCCAACGGCGGTCCCGCCTATCGCGAGGCGGTACACGCCGGTGAGGGCGTTATCGACATGCTCGGCGGCGTCGGTGAGCAGGGCCGCGTAACCGGACCACTCCTGGCCCAGCGTCAGGGGGGTGGCGTCCTGCAGGTGCGTCCTGCCGACCTTGACGATGTCGGACCAGGCGCCGGCCCTTGCCGCTATCGAATCGCGCAGGCCCAGGACCTCCGGCAGCAGCCGGCGCCTGGTCTCCAGGGCGGCGGCCAGGTACATCGCGGTGGGAAACGTGTCGTTGGTGGACTGGGACATGTTGACGTGGTCGTTGGGGTGGACCGGGTCCTTGCTTCCCAGGGGCGTCCCCGCGAGCCGGCAGCAGCGGTTGGAGATCACCTCGTTGACGTTCATGTTGAGCTGCGTGCCGCTCCCGCTCATCCAGATTCCCAGGGGGAACTCCTCGCGGTGCTCGCCGGCCAGCAGTTCGTCGCAGGCCTTGACGATCAGGTCGCGGCGCGCGTCGTCGAGCACCCCGCAGCGGGAGTTCGCCAGCGCGGCGGCTTTCTTGACCAGCGCGTACGCTTCGACGAGCAGCCACGGCACCGGGTCCGCGCCCACGTCGAAGTGCTCTAGCGAGCGCTGGGTCTGCGCTCCCCAGAGCCTCTCCGCGGGTACGCGCACCTCTCCGAGGCTGTCCGTCTCCACCCGGTAATCGCCCATCCGAGAACTCCCGCCTGTCCGTCCCGGCGCCCCCCGCTCCGGGGAGCGCCTGTGGGTCTGACGGTTCAATGATAACGCAGCCGGGGCCCCGGTCACCAATACGCCAACCGAACGCGGCCCGGCGAAACGCCGCTTCCGTGCATCCGGGAGAACGGCGGCGCGCTTCCCGGTAGCGGCGCCGTATGTGAAAAACCGGTTCACTCGCCGGCGCGTCACTGCCTGCGCATATAATGGAAGGCACCGGGGCGCCGTCCGCGCCCCCGCCGTTGCAGCTGTCCGCACATCACCAGGGAGCGCGGTTGGACTTCGGGAACGCCGAGAGACTCCAGGAAGCGAAACAGGCGCTCTCTGCCACGTTCGGTTACGAGGATTTCCTCGAGGGACAGGAGCAGGCCCTGGCATCGGCCCTCTCGGGACGCAACCTGCTGGTGGTCATGCCCACCGGGAGCGGCAAGTCCCTCGTCTACCAGCTCCCTTCCATCGTCGAGGAGGGCCTCACCGTTGTGGTCTCCCCACTCATAGCCCTGATGAAGGACCAGGTCGACGAACTCGCGGGGCTGGGGGTGCGGGCGACCGCGGTGAACTCCAGCCTCTCCCGGGAGGAACAGCGTTCCAGGATGGATGGCTGCGCCAGGGGGGAGTACGACATCCTCTACATCGCGCCGGAGCGGTGCCGCGACCCGTCGTTCCTGGCCATGCTGGATAACGTCGAGATTGCCCGCCTGGCGATCGACGAGGCGCACTGCATCTCGGAGTGGGGCCACGATTTCAGGCCCGACTACCGTCGGCTCAGGGCTTTCCGCGAGCTGGCCGGCAGGCCTCCTACCAGCGCCCTCACCGCAACGGCCACCGCCCTGGTCCAGCAGGACATCGTCGAGTCGCTGGGGCTCGAACCGGAGCTGACCGACATCCACGTGCACGGCTTCGACCGGGCGAACCTCCGCTTGAGCGTGGTGGCCGCCTCCGGGGAAGGCAGGAAGCTGGAGGTCCTTACGGGGCTGCTCCGGGAGAACGGCGGCGCGGGGATCGTGTACGCGGGCACCCGCAAGGCCACCGAGGAGATCGCGGCGGGCCTGCGGGCCGTCGAGCCGTCGGTCGTCGCCTACCACGCCGGGATGGACCCGGGGCGCCGCGACGCCGCGCAGGAGGCGTTCCTCGAGGGAAGGGCCAGGGTGGTGGTGGCCACCTCGGCGTTCGGCATGGGCATCGACAAGAGCGACGTGCGCTTCGTCGTCCACCACAGCTACCCGGGCTCCGTCGAGCAGTACTACCAGGAGATCGGCAGGGCCGGGCGTGACGGCCTCGACTCCGACTGCGTGCTGCTCTATTCGCCGGCGGACAGGTCCCTGCGGGAGTTCTTCATCGACCTGGCGTACCCCACGCCCGAGCAGGTGTACGCGGTCTACCTGGCGCTCTACGAGGTCGAGGGCAGCCCGGTCCTCCTCACCCACAGGGAGATCGCCGCCCTCTGCGACTGCCGCATTGCCGAAGGCCAGGTCGGCACGTGCCTGAGGATGCTCGACCGGGCGGGCGCGGTGCGCGCTTTCGAGGGCGAGCCCACGGTGACGGTGACTACCGGTGTCCCCTTCGAGCGCCTGCGGGACCGTGTCCGGGGCCACCGGCAACTGGCGCTGCTCGAGGCCCTCGCCTCGTCGTTCGACCTCGAGGAGCCCGGCAGCTTCGAGGTCGGCCTCTACGGTCTGGCCGCCGACGCCGGCATGTCCGTCGACCAGGCCCGCAGGGCGCTTGCGGCACTCCAGGAGAAAGGCGTCATCGGGTACGACGCACCGTTCAGGGGCAGGGGCATCGAAAAGACCACCGGTGAGCGGCTGGGCCTGGAAGAGATCGAGATCGACTGGGCGCTCCACCAGACGATGCGCCGCCGCGAAGAGGCCAAGCTCCGGGCGATGGAGAGCTATATCCACCACTCAGGCTGCAGGAGGGGCTTCGTCCTCTCCTACTTCGGCGAGCGCACCGAGTTCCGGTGCGGCGCCTGCGACAACTGCGCGAGGTCCCGCCCCGCGCCGGGCCGCGGGGTGATCGAGCGCGACGGGGAGATCGCCATCCCCGTGCTTGCATGCGTGCGCTTCGGGAAGTTCGCCATCGGGAAGAACCGTACCGCCTCGGTGGTCACCGGCTCGAGGAGCAGGCAGTTACTGGAGTGGAACCTCGACCGGAACCCGGCCTACGCAACGGTGGACCGCCCGGCCGCCGAGGTGCGGGATGTCATAGACCGCATGATAGCCGAGGGCTTCCTGAAGCTTTCCAGCGCCTCGGGGTTCCCCGTCCTCGGCCTGACCGACGCGGGCAGGGAGGCCGCGGCAGGCATAACCGCCGGACGGCTGGAGGCGCTGGCGAAGGCCGCCGGTAAGCGCGCGGTTTCGGAAAGGGCCGGACGCCGCCGGGAGGTCGCCCGGGCCGGGCGCGCGGGGCGAACCGCGGGGCGGGGCAGGCCGGGCGGGGACGGCGGCAGGTTCTCCACCCCCGACTCCGAGGTGGCCGCCAGGGCGCTCGAGTGCGTCGAACAGTTGCCGTTCCCACTCGGCGTCACCAGGCTGGCGGCGGTTCTCACCGGGACCAGGGCCGCCTGGACCTCGGGCACCGGCATACCGGACCTGGAACTGCACGGCTCGGTACGCGCCACGCAGGAGAGCGTGCGGAACGTCATCCGGGCGTTGGTGGAGGAGGGCTTCCTGGGCGTGTCAGGCAGCCTCGATCGCCCGACCCTCTACCTTACCGACAGTGGCAGGCGCCGGCTCGAACGCTTCATGGAGTAGCGCGCCGGCGGCGGTGCGCTCCTGCCGCCTAGAACGCCACCTCCCGGCCGCCGCCGAAGAACATCCTGTACGTCTTCGCGGCAGGGCAGTCCTTCTTCCAGTCTGTGGCGTACTCGGCGCAGTGCCTGCACGCGTGGGTGAAGTGCATCCAGAAAGTCATGCTCGCCAGGACCAGGTAGAGCGCCAGGGCCAGCTTCTGCCTGCGCATGCCCAGGGGAGGGGCGTTGCTGATCGTCGCCAGAAGGATGGCCTCGAGCACTATTCCCGCGTTCG
Organism: uncultured Acidimicrobiales bacterium; assembly: GCA_964512645.1. GTDB lineage: Bacteria > Actinomycetota > Geothermincolia > Fen-727 > Anoxymicrobiaceae > CAZEJS01. The sequence goes on along the minus strand of CAZEJS010000013.1, from coordinate 43,362 downwards.
AAGGGCGGTCGTAACCTTCGACCCTGGGCATGTATTTCGAAACGATCTTGCCGATGTAGAGGCTGTGGCAGTCCTTACCGTATCCCTCGCAGCGCGCGCAGATGAGGTAGCGCGGCAGGGTCCAGAACGTGCCCAGCGCGCCCAGCCACACCGCCAGGACCTTCCACGAGCGCGCCCTCACCAACGCGACGAAACCGACCGTGATCTGGACGATGATGACCAGGAACCTGAACATGATGTACTTCGGGTTCGGGCCCCCGTGCTCCGTGCACTCCGCGCATTCGCAAGCCATAATGCCTCCTTGTAGTCCTCCAGGAAACAACTCTAGCACACCGGGCTCCGCGGGGGTTCCGCCCGCCCGACGGTCAGGTGACGTCCACGTAGGAGCTTATCCGCTCGATGGACTCCTCGACGTATCGCGGGTTCTCCACCTCTATCTTAATGACGCCGGATTTGCACGCCCCGACGCAGCGCCCGCAGCCCTTGCATTCCTCCCCGATGACCGCCGCGCCGTCAATTATCTCTATCTGGTGGAAGATGCAGGCCTCGACGCACTGCCCGCAGCCCGTGCATCCCTCGCCCACGTGGACGGTGACCCCCTCGAGCTTCACGATGGTGTCCCTGAGCTCCGGGCTGGCCAGGTGGATGCTGGTGGTGAGGCAGCAGCAGGGGCAGCAGTGGCAGATCGTCATCAGCCTCGTGTCGTCTTTGACCCCGAGGGCGAGGGCGTCGCCCTTGAACCTGCCCAGGGTGGTGACCAGTCCCATCCTGTTGGACTCCTCGAGTTTCGCCAGGGCTTCTTCCCTGCTGATGCGCGTTCCCAGGTGGGGATCGATCTGCCGTGCCCCCTCCCCGATGAACGTGCAGCCGAAATCCCTGGGATAGTCCTCGCACTTCATCTCCGCACGGCAGGGGCACTTGGTCATCGAGACGTGGTATGAGGCGGATCGGAGAAAATGCTCGACCACCCCTACGGGCGCGACGGTGCTGGGAGGGAGAGCGATCTCCTCGTTGACGGGAATGCAGGTAAGGCTGATCTCCGACGGGTCCACGAACCGCCTCCCGATAGCCGCGAGCACCCTGTTGTTGCTCCTCCTGGCCAGGTGGTCCTTGAACCGCAGCAGAAACAGCAGGTGGTCGTACGCTGCGCGCTGGATAAATCCCAAAGTCACCCTCCTTATTCGCACCGACCCGTCTGCCCGGCTTCATCACCGGCATGGCCTTGCCGGCGCCGGGTCACTTCATCCCCGCCCGAAAAGAGACCCAGGGCCTGGGCGGGCGGTCCCGCAGGTATCCTTTCAGGAACGCATACTGCGGGTTCTTGTCCAGGAACTCGCCCGCGTCGAACGGCATGCCGCTGGAGCTGCCCCAGCGGGCCTGGAAAGACATCTTCAGCGCGCCGGCGGCGTCCATGGCTTTGCCGTCGACGGCCCCCGCCGGGTTGTACGGGCTCCCGGAGGTGTACTCCCGCGCGTCCAGGTCGCCCCGCCCCTCGACGGTGCGCGCGCCCGGCTCGTACTCCCTGGTGTACTCGTCGTAATGGTCCGCGATGATGGCCCGGGCCGCGGGGAGGTCGATCCGCCCCTTGTGCTCTTTCATCAGGTGTTCGAGCCTCACGCGACGGGCGCAGGTGGAGTCCTTGAGGTTGAAGTAGCCGCTGCCGCTTGTCTCCAGGTTCCTGAGGTCCGGGTCCGAAGGCCCGTTGAATCCGACGAAGTAACCGCTTCCGGTGCGCTCTACCGCATCGTGTTCCAGGCCCTGCTCGAACCGCACTATCTCGCCGGTCTTTGCGTTGGCAAGCAGCCACGAGTTTGCGTAACCCCCGTTGTTTCCCTCCCTCATTATCCTCACGAAATCATCGGGGGAGTCGGCGAACTGCATCGCCCTGCGCGCCCGTACGAACTCCGGGGTTCCTTCGGGGTCGAAGGTCTCTATGCCGGATATGGTCGTTTCGGTGCCCATCAGGGGCGCGTCGGTGACGAAGAAATCCGAGGCGCTGTGGACGAGGCCCGGAGAACTCTGCATGAGGATGCGGTGACCCCTGTCCGGCGCCATGTCGGTTATCAAGTTGAAGAACTGGGCATCCGCGTACGTCGACCACGTGTTGTGGGCCATCACCGGCTTTCCGTCGCTGGTATAGGCGCCGGTCGCCAGGAAGGCGCTGCATCTCGTCGGCGCGTCCACGTCGGGCAGCTTGCCCGATGCCACGTTGGGCCACCAGTAACCCGTAAGCTCTATCATCCCGTTGAGCGCGAGCACGTCCGCCAGGGGAAAGTCCACCCCGGCGGCCTTCGCCCCTTCGGAGATGCCCCGTATCTCCTGCTCCAGGTCCGGCCCGAGCTTCCCCGCGAACAGCTTCTCCGCCGCGGCGGCCAGGTGCGGCCAGCGCAGGTCCGAGTTGTGGTAGAAGACGTGGGTGGAGGTCTTGCGGACCTCGTCCATGTCGCCCGCCATGAGCTTGCCCTGCTGAAACCCCATCTCGTAAGGGCTCCCTTCCACGTGCAGGTACGTCCAGCCATCGCTCTCGAAGCGGTAGCCGCTCCCCTCGGTCTTCAGCGACCTTGCGGCCGGTTTCGCCGGCCGTACCTCGACAGGGCCGCACGAAGAGGCGGCGACAGCCGTCGCGCAGACGAGCAGGAGGCACAGGACAGTCCTGCCGAAGCGGGTAGAAGTCACATTTCGCTCCTTTCGAGGGGTTGTGCCGCACCGGGCGTTAACGGGTGACATGATGATCCCTCGCGATCTCCTTGGCTTCTGCCTCCATGAAGGAGAGTTCCATCTCGATGCCGATGAGCTCACGCTTGGCGCCCTCCAGGGCGTTGGAGTCCGCGGGCCTGCCCGCCTCCAGCCCATCGGTAATAACCGGAAAAGTCCGGCCGACCACGTCGCGGGTCTTGTTGATCTGGCCGAGCATCTGCAGCCTCTTGCGCGCGTAATCCTTGTGACGGGGGACCATCGCCAAGGCGAGCACTTTCCGGTACGTCTTCTCCGCCTCTCCGGCCTGGTTGAGAAGCCGGTCGAGCGTATCGCTGTACGAATTCATCCGGCGCTCGATCTCCCCGGGATCGGTGATGGCTCCCCATGCGTGTCCCACGAAGAACTTCTCCAGTTGGTCCGCGAGATCGAGGAAGCCGGCGGACAGCGCGTCGTACTGCCTGTTTCCCTTCCTCAGAAGCTTCGCGGCGGCGCCCGTGTCACCGTAGTCCCCGCACCCGGCGAAAAACGCCGCGGCGCAGAGCAGGGCCAGCCCCAGCGCTATGCTCCTCCTCATGCGATACCTCCGTGGAACCTTCGAGGCACTGATGATAGTCTCACATATCATGCGACAGGAGGAGAGAGAGCCGAGCGGCGCCGGCGGGAAAGATGAGCGCAAGGTGCGGAGGCTTCCGGCCGTCATCGCGGTCGCGCTCTCGCTCGTCTTCATCTTCCTTGCCGCCGTCAAGGTGCACGCGACGTGGATGGTCGCCGAGGCGCCCACAGGCTGGAACCGCGGGCAGCTTGCCAGGATCGACCGCGCGACGACCAGGTTCAAGTTCGCCGTCTTCGGCGACACACACAACTCGACGCTGGCTTTCGACCGTCTCAGGAAGGACGTCGAGAAGGGCCGCTACCTGTTCGCCATCGACAACGGCGACATGGCCATTGACTCGGGAAACCTCAAGGCTCGCCTCTTTATAAACCAGGTGTCCGGGATGAAGACCCCGGTCCTGGTCAACGTCGGCAACCACGACATCGCCGCAGGCGGCTACGCGAACTACGAGAAGGTCTACGGTCCCCGGTACTACTCTTTCACCGTCGGCAAGTGCCTGTTCATCATGCTGGACGACGCGGAGGAGCGGAGCATCGGCGACAAGCAGATGAAATGGTTCAGGAGCGAGCTGCAGAAGAACGCCGGTGACCACCCGAACGTCTTCGTATTCATGCACGTCCCGACGTTCCGCGGCCGGCGGGACCTGAACCTGCCCATGAACTACTTCCTCGCCGACAGGGCCAGCGCCGAGGAGTTCAAGCAGGTCTGTATCGAGAACAAGGTGAAGCTGGTGTTCAGTTCGCACTGCCACACGTTCGATTACGACATATGGCCCGGGGACGTCCACTACATCGTGACCGGCGGCGGCGGCGGAAGGCTCTGGGACGTGGAGCAGTACAGAGGCATGTACCATTACATAGCGGTGACCGTCGATGGGGAACACGGGCAGTTCGAGCTCATGCCCATCGCCCAGAAGGGACTCCACTTCCACTACCAGTACATCGAGGAGCCCTGGGTCTACATCTACACCTACTCAGCGGTCCACTATTTCTGGCTGGCAATTCCCCTCGGTGCGGTGATCGCGGCGCTCGCGGCTTTCGCCTTGAGAGGGAAGAAAAGGCAGGAGCCCGCATAGCGGGTTTTTCATCAAACCCGGCCGCTCCGGCCCCGAGCCGGGCCTTTCAGGTTCCCTTACGGCAGTTCACGAAAGTGAAGAGCCCAAGCGGAATGCGGTCCGGGTCGAAACCTCCCGCGACAACCGACCACTTCTTCACGAAGGCGTTGATGGAACCGGCGGCGCCCGCCTCGATCCGGCACAGCCGCGCGCCGGGGGCCGCGGGACCTGCCACGATCGTCGGGTCCCCTCCGCTCTGCAGCGTTGTCATTTCCCAGGCGCGCGCCTCCATCAGCGCGGAGAACTGCTGCCGGAGCTGCTCGACGCCCCCGGCCAGCGCCGCGGCGCCATCATTCCTCCCGAAGCCCGCGAGGAAAGTGTCGAGAAGCGTTGGAGACACGCCCGACAGGCTCGTTCCCAACGCCTCCGCCACGGACACGAGGTCCCGGGCGTTGGCGAGGTTGGCCTGCGCCAGGGCCATATCCTCTCGCGCTTTGGACTCGAAGCGGAGGTACGTTGCGCCGCCGAGAAACGAGTGCAGCGCCGCGAAGAACGAACGAACGGAACTGCCCGCAGGGGCCGGTTCCGCTACCGCCGCCAACGGACGCAGGGCACTGGTCCCCAGGCTTGCCGCCATCAGCACGGCAAGGAGCAGGGCCGGCGCCCTTCGTCCTCCGGTTTTCCTGGCGCAGCGGGCAAGGCCATCCATCGCAGTCATCCTCCCGTCCGGTGTTCGTTCCCGAACCACTTGTCGTGCAGCCGGCGATACGTCCCGTCTCGCTTCATCCGGCCGAGCGCGGAGTTCACCCGCTTCTCCATTCCGGCGCTCCCCTTCCGGAAAACGATGCCGTACTCCTCTTCGGTCACGATCGTTGCTATCACCCGCTGGTTCCCGGTCTCTCGGGCGTAACGCTCGGCTATCGAGCAGTCCATTATCGTGGCATCGACCCTGCCGTTCTGGAGGGCCTCGAACACGTCCGGCACGGCGTCGTACTTCACGATGGCCCTGAGGCCGGGTATTTTTTCCGCGGCGTATTGCGGGGTGGAGCTGTTGAGGACGCCGACCGTCTTTCCCGAAAGGTCGCCGCCGCTGCGGATGGACGAGGTCCGCATAACCGAGATGGCCTGGTCGGTCTCGAAGTAAGGGTCGGAGAAGTCCAGGGCCCGCCGCCGCTCGAAGGTAATGGTGGTCGCGGCCATCACCATGTCGTACTTGCCGGCTTCCAAATTGGCCGTCAGGCTGTTCCAGGGGTCGGTGACTATCTCGAGCCGGAGGCCCATCCGCTTCGCCAGGGCTGCCGCCAGCTCCACATCAAAACCGGTCATCCTGCCCGACTTCTCGAATTCGAAAGGCCTGGCGTCTTTCATCGTGCCGACCGTGAGCCTCCCCGTGTTCTTCGTGCGGCTCCCGCCGCCGCAGGCCGCCCCGGAGGTCGCTACCGCCGCGGCGAGCAGCAGGGCCAGCAGGGCCTTCACGGGTCCGTCGCTCCCGGTCATCCGCTCTCCTTCGTCGCGTCGTCATCCGGGCCAGGCCGTTTGCATATATCGGCATTGATGGAGAGGTGCTTTAGACGCGATCCCCGCCGCGCCGGCCCGGAGCGACCGGCGGTTGGGTTGATTGGAAAACCGGCCTTCTCCCGTTGAGCGGCCCCGGCCCGGGAGTATAATTGCAAAAAGCGGCGGAACAAGCGCCTCCCGGGCTCGCCAACGCGGGCGCGGCGCCCGGAAGGAGGCCGGTCCTGCAGCACCGCCGCGTGTGTCAACGGTGCATCGAGGAAAGGAAATCATCATGAAGAAGGCCCGGTGCCTGCTGGCGGTACTGCTTACAACGGCCCTCCTGCTGCCGGGGCTGGCGGGCTGCGGCGAGACGCCGGCACAGCGGGCTTACAACAGGGCGAAGGACCTGCAGCAGAAGGCCTTGTACACCCGCGCCATCAAGGAGTACGAGAAGGCGCGAGGGCTCTACATCAAGGAGGGCAAGCCGGCACTGGCGGCCGGGTGCCGCGACCGGGCCCAGAGCCTGATGCTCGTCACGTTCTCTTACCCCGATCTCGCGCGGGACCTGCGCGCGAAGCTCGCCGAGATGTACCCGCAGGTCCCGAAGGCGGAGCGGGAAAAATGGATAACCGGCGGCGAGGTGGAGCGCAAGACCTGGGACGGGAAGGTGCACTACTTCAACCAGGCGGCCGAGAACATCGCAACGCGCCACTTCGACATCGCCTATCAGAACACCGAGAAATCGCAGAGCATTGCGGACCTGGTGAAGAGCTTCCAGCCTTATATCGAGCAGCAGACCGTCCCCTGGCAGCCGTACTCCAACCCGATGACCTGGCTGGGCACCGAGACGGTGGACATACCGCGGGGCGAACTGCCGGAGACGGGGCTCCTCAAGCTGTGGTTCCCTCTCCCGGTGAAGACGGCTTCGCAGGACGCGGTGACGCTGCTGTCGGTCACGCCGGACACCTGGCTGAAACAGCCCGCCTCCCTCTCCGGAGACCTGTCCGACGCTTACTGCGAGGTCCCGCTGGACCGGCTGGAGAGCGACCTGAAGATCACCGTGCAGTTCCAGTTCACCCACTACCAGGAGAACTTCAAGGTGGACCCGGACAACGTGGGGTCGTACGACAGGTCGAGCGCGCTGTACAAGCAGTACACCAGGTCCTACGGCAACACCTGCATCACCCCGGGCATCCGCGCCACCGCGAAGAAGGTCGTCGGCGCCGAGAAGAACCCCTATCTACAGGCCAGGAAGCTGTACGACTACATCCTCGAGAACATCAAGTACAGCCTGATGCCCCACGCGGCGGTCTGGCCCCGGGGCCAGCGCGAATCGGTCTACGTCCACAAGCTCAAGAGGGGCGACTGCGGCGCGCAGAGCATGTACTTCAGCGCCCTGTGCCGCTCGCTGGGGATACCGGCCCGGACCACCGGGGGCTGGCAGTTGTTCACCGGTCAGTTCGCGGGGCATTTCTGGGGCGAGTTCTTCCTGCCCAACTACGGCTGGGTCCCGGTGGACCCCACCGCCGCCGATATCGCCGACTGGACCGACAGGATCACCGAACAGGAAAGGGCCCGCTTCAAGGATTTCTTCTTCGGCAACCAGGACCCGTTGCGCTGCAACGTCCAGTTGGACGTGGACGAGCGCTTTGTGCCGCCGGCCGACGGGGAGGTGCTCGTCCCCCTGGCCATGCAGCAGCCAGTCGGAACCTGCTCCGAGTCCAGGGAGCCGGTCTCGATCGTTATCGCCGAGCACGCAACCATGAGCGCGCAGCTCCTGTCCGGGAGCACGAGCATCAAAGCGGGGGGCCCGGTACACGGGGACTGAGCGGCCCCGGGGGTGTTGCGTCCGGGCCCGGTTTCGTTCAGTGTACTGTGCGAAGGTGAAACGTGGAGGCCCCGGGAGGCTCGCGGCGTTGCGGCCGCGCGACGTCCCGCCCGGGAGGGCGAAGAATACGGAGGTGCGTGATGGGCGGCGACCAGATCAGCGACCTCAAGATGAAAGGGCTCAAGTTCCAGTACTGGTTCACCGCGCTCTCGGCCATTCCACTGGGGCTGGCGATCGTGCTGTTCCCGGAGTGGACGCGGAAGACGCTTCGCTGGAAAGAGCAGGACAGATTCATCATGGGCATCAGCGGCTCGGTTTACTTCGCCTTCGGCACCCTGTCCCTGCTGGGGTTGAAGGACCCGGTGAAGTGGTCGCCCATCCTTCTGCTCCAGTTCCTCTACAAGGTGACCTGGATGGCCGGTGTGGTGGCGGTGATGGCCAGGCGCGGCGAGCTGGACATGCGCTCGTCCGCCCTGCTGGTCTCCGGTTACGCGGCGATGATAGCGGGCGATATCTGGGCCGTGCCCTGGGGCTACCTGCTGGGGGGCCGGGATCCCTCGGAATGAGGGCTCCCACGTAGCGGCGCCCACCGCGAGCCGTGCGAGGTGGAGATGAACGATTTCGACGTGGTGGTCATCGGCAGCGGGTGCGGCGGCTCTCCCGCCGCGGGCAACCTGGCGGCCGCGGGAGCGAGCGTCTGCGTGCTGGAGCGCGGGACCTGGTGGGGGCTGTCGCAGGGCAGGCGGCCTTTCCCGGAAGGCTACCTCGAATGGTTCCGCTCCTTCAGAGGGGTCGGCGTAAGCATGCCGATGGTCAAGAAATACATCAACCTCAACCGGAGCGCGGGCCTGTTCGAGTTCTATTTCGTCAACGGCTACACCGTGATCATCCCCAGCGGCGTCGGAGGGGGGTCGCTCCTCATCGGCGGCTTCATCGACAAACCCCCCCGCGACATATACGACCATTACCCGGCGGAGATAACCCCCGAGGAGATGGAGCCCTATTTCCGGAACGTGGCCGAGGTCGTGCAGCCGGCGGTGGCGCCGGAGCCCACCTGGTACCAGGAGTGCGTGGAGGCCGCCTGCGAGAAGATCCCGCACTTGACCGCCGTTCCCCAGCCGACTAGCATGTGGTACGGGCGGGGGCCTGACAGCGGGGAGACCAGGACCAACAGCTTCGGGTGCCTGCAGCACAACTGCCGGTACGTGGCGGACTGCCTTACCGGGTGCAACAGGGGCGCCAAGAACAGCATGGACGTAACCTACCTGCAGCAGGTGTTGAAGAGCGGCGGGGAGGTCAGGGAGCTCTCGGAGGCGGAACTCATCCGTGGGAAAGACGGCGGTTACGTCGTCGAGTACCGGGACCTGAGGGACGGCTCTTCCGCATCGGTTTCGGGGCGCAGGGTCATTGTCAGCGCCGGGGCGTTGAACACGATGAGGCTGTTGTTCCGGTCGAAGGCCGCCCCCGGCGGGCTTCCCCTGATAAGTGACAGGCTGGGCTTCAAGTGGGGGTTCAACGGCGACCGCATCGGCTTCAGGATGGCCAGGCACAACAGGCTCGACCATTCCCGGGGCACATGCCTGTTCCGCTACATGGAGGCGGAGTCCGAGACCTTTGACTTCGAGTACCATTTCTTCGCCTGCAGGTCTTCGGTGATGGCGTGGCCGCCGCCGCCGCTCAACCGGCTGACGGACAGGGTGATCCCGTTCCTGAGCCTCTCCCGGGAGCAGCCCGTCGGACGGATCAGGCCCGCAGGCCCGGTGGTGGACATCCATTATCCTTCACAGGAATGCCACCGCAGGGCGACCATCGACCAGAAGCTGGTGACGATGGAGATCGACGCGGTGGCCAGACCGATAGACGAGGCCGCCAGGAGGAGGAAGACCGAGCGCATCCTCAGGACCAGGAAGTGGAAGGGCATCGGGTCGGTCCACCCCACCGGGGGCGCGGCGATGGCCGACGACCAGGGCGGAGGGGTCGTCGATCACCGGGGAGAGGTGTTCAACTACCCCGGCCTGTACGTCTGCGACGCGTCCATCTTCCCTGTCGCGCCCTGCTGCGGTCCTCACTTCTTCATCCTGGCGCACTCGGACCGCATCTCCAGGCTTATCATCCGGGAAGAGGGGTAGAGGTTCGGGACGCGGCCCCCACGACGGGGTCTTCACGATACGTCCCGCATGGCGCGGCCCGCACGACGGGGCCCTCGCGGTCCACGCCCCCGCCGGACCGGCGCCCCGGCATCAACCGCCGGTCAGTATCTGCTTGAGCTTGTCTTCCTTGTCCACGGAGGTAATGGCGATCACGCTGTCCCCGGGCTCCAGCACCGTTTCCCCTCGTGGCAGTATCGATTCGTCCCCGCGGATGATGGTCACCAGGATCACTTCCCGGGGGAGGTGCATGTCTCCTATCCTGGTGCCGCACGCCCCGGAGCCGCACTCGGGGATGTCCACCTCCACGATGGCGAAGTCCCCTTTTCTCAAGACCTGCAGCGTGATGATCTCGCCCACGGTTGACTGCTTCTCCATCAGGTGGCCGATTATGGTGGTGCTCGATATCGCCTCGACGCCCATCAGGTTGAAGATCCGCTCGTTCTTGGGGTTGTTCACCCTGGCGACCACCCGCGGTACGTCGAAGGAGATCCTGGCAAGCTGGCACGCCACCAGGTTGTCGTCGTCCTCGCCGGTGACCGCGGCGAAGACGTCCGCCCTGTCGACGTGCGCCTCCTCCTGGATACGGTAGTCGCAGCCGTCGCCCTGTATGACCAGCGCCCGGGTCTGTCCCGCGAGCACTTCGCACCGCTCCGGGTCTCTTTCGATGACCACGACTGTATGGCCCTTCTCGGACATCTCGCCGGCGAGGAACGAGCCCACCATCCCGCCGCCGCTGATGACGATCTGCATCCGGATCACTCCCTGGTCTGTTTTCTCAGGTACACCTCGAGCTTCTGGAGCTTCCTCGGCGTGCCCGCGGCGGTTATCATGTCGCCGGATCTCAGGACGAAGTTGGGTTCCGGCATGTACCCGGAGCTCCTTCGGCCCACGTAAGCGAAGGCGACCCCCGCCCGCGCGGACACTCTGGCTACCGTGCGCCCGTCCCAGCGGCCGGGGCAGGAGAATTCCGCTACGTCGTAGAGGTTGTTGAAGCAACTGCCGACGATGCGCAGGCGCGGCACCAGCAGCCGCTCCAGCAGCAGGTCGGCCATGATCGTGGTCCCGCAGACGTAGTTGATGTCCAGGGCCTGGTAAGTCATCTCCTTGTCGGGGTTGAACAGCCGCGACACGACCCTGGGGACCTGGAACACGTGCCTGCACACCTCGGAGGCCATCAGGTTCTTGTTGTCCTGCTTGGTCACGGCGGTGAAACAGTCGGCCCGCTCGATGCCGGCCTCGAGCAGCGTCTCCTCGTCGTAGATAACGCCCCTGACGAGCGTGCCCTTGAAATCCTGGGGAAGCCGCTTGAAGCGCGCCGGGTCCTCGTCGATGACGGTGACCCTGTGGCCCTCCATCGACAGCATCATCCCCAGGTGGGCGCCCACCGCGCTGCATCCCCCGATCGCGATCTCCAGGGGCGTCCGCTTGCCGGAGGTGAGCGCCTCGGTCTCGGGCGACGTCGGGATGATCGCCAGCCGGCAGGCCGGGTCGTCGAGCACAGCGTCTCCTACGCATTTCGCGATTGCCCGCCAGCCCTCCCTCCTCATGGTCACGAGGGCGTGGTCTCCGACCATCAGGGGCGTGTCGTAGTCCCAGTCGAGCGCCCTGCCGCCCCTGGCCAGCGCGACGAGGTGAGAGTTGATGCCCGCGTCGAGGTCCCCGGCGGGGCGGCCCCGCCCCCTCTCGGTGATCGTGAATTCCACGAGCTGCAGGCCGAGGTCGAGCCTGTCCTGCCAGACCATGACTTCGTCGTTCTTGAAGAGCAGGTCCATGATGCGTTCCGACACCAGGGTCGTGCTGCAGATGTAATCGATTCCCATCTTGTAGAAGGTGAGCTCCCGCTCCGGGTAGTAGAGCCGGGAGACGACCTTGGGGACCCGGTGCACCCGGGTGACTATCTCCGCGGTCATCAGGTTGGTGTTGTCGAGGTTGGTCACCGAGGCGAACGCGTCCGCCTCCTCGACGCCGGCCTCCTGTAGCACGTCATCGTCGAACGCTACGCCCTCCAGGGTGACCCCGCTGAAAGTCGGCCCCAGCCGCTTGAAAGCCTCAGGGTCGCGGTCGATGATGACCACGTCGTGCCCCTCCAGGGACAGGAAATCGGCGATTTGCGAGCCGACCCTTCCGCACCCGGCGACGATCACGTGCACGTGGACCTCCTCGGCGGGCGGCGACCGGGACGGGACGCCCCGCGGGGTCGAAGGTTCACTCGGAACGCCCCTTTCTTCTCGACAGGACCAGCGCCGTGAGCGCGCCGCACACCGCGAGCAGTACGAACGCCAGAACCAGCTCTTTGCGGACCCCGCTCTCCGGGAGCGGGTGGCCTTCACGGAGGACCTCCAGGCTGGAGGCCACGATGCAGGTGTCCCCCCCGTGCTCGACGCTGGCGCGGTAGAAAGTCCCCCGGACCTCCACGATGTCGCCCCTGGCGGTGTAGGACCCCAGGAAGCGGATCTTGTCCAGCTCTCTCGTGGCGCCGTAGATACCGATCCCGCTGTTGCCGCCCTTCAGGTCCTCGTAGAGCCGGAGCGGCTTCCTGGAGTAGTGGTCGTCGTTGACGGTGACCCACGACCGTTCGCCCCGGTGGAGTATGTCACCGACTGCTTCACCCCTGAAGACGACCTCTCTGCCGTTATAAGAGCCGGATTTCTCGATCAGGTCCGTCGAGGTTACCACGCCGTCTTCCCGGGGGCGTCCGTACGCGGGCGAGGCCGTACCCCATGCGGCCAGGAGGACCAGTGCGAGCGCCGCGGCCATCTTCCACTTCCCGTCGCTCATGCTATTTCCCCCTAACCATGGCGATCATCGTCCCGATCAGGAGGAATACCGACATGAACTCGAGCCTTCCCGCCCACATCTGCACGATGAACACCCCTTTGATCAGGGCGGGCATCGAGGGGGCGGTCACCCCGCACGTCAGGCCGACGTTGGCGCAGGCGCTCGTCGATTCGAAGAGCGACTGGGAGATGGGGTGCCCGTAGATGCTCACGATAATGGCGCCGCCCAGGTAGGCGAGGATATAGCAGAGGGTCACGACCATCACGCTCTTGACAAGCTGGTCGGTGATCTTCACCCGCTTGACGTGGTGGACGTGGAGGTCCTGGACCGAGGAGGGGGGAGAGAGCAGCCGCTTCACCTCGCCCCACACGGTGCGCGCGGATATGTTCACCCGGAGGGCTTTGATGCCGCCGGCGGTGGAGCAGGCGGCGCCCCCGAGCCCCATGGCTATGATGACCGCGAACAGGGCTAGCGGCGTCCACTGCAGCGCGAAGGACCTGCCGTGAATAGTCTGGAACCCGGTCCCGCTGTGCCCGGAGATGATGTGGTAGAAACCCTTGCGGAAGAGGGCGACGGCACTGGGGTAGACGTTGGACGCGGCCAGCGTGAGGGCAGCCACCGCGGTGGTGATCCCTATGGAGACGCCCAGGGTCTTCATCTCCACGTTCCGGTATAGCTCCCGCCTGTTGCCGGTCCACACCTGGAAGTGCACCGCGAAGTTGATCATGCCCAGCATCATGATGAAGATGGTGGCGCACTCCACCCATATGCTGTGGTAGTAGAGCACGCTCTGCGACATCGGGGTGAAGCCCCCGGTGTCGTAACCGGCCATGAAGAGGCAGACCGAATGGAACAGTCCCCGGCCGGCGGGCATGCCGCCCTGCAGCATCGCCAGCCATATGAGGATGGTGCCTATCACCAGGTAGACGCTGGCGACCGACCAGATGAACCTGGAGGTGTGCGAGACGTTGGGCAGGATCTTCTCGTCTCGGGCCTCGCCCATGTACATCATGAAAGCCCAGGAGCCCGTGGCGAAGAAAGCCAGCAGGAGCACCACAATCCCCTGCCCGCCAAGGAACATTATCATGTGTCGCCAGAAGTTGGTGCCGTAGGCGATGTGGTCGAGGTCCTGCACCAGGGTCAGCCCGGTGGTGGCGAGACCGCTCATCGTCTCGAAGCAGGCGTCCCCGAAGGAGCCGAAGTGCCCCGACAGGTACAGCGGGATCGCCGAGAAAACCATCGCCAGCAGCCAGGAGAGCGACGCCGTGACCAGGCCCGCCGACCACGAAGAACCCTCGTTGCCGGAACAGGTGAGGTGCGTGACCCCCCAGAAGACGAAACAGGCCATGGCACTGATCGCGAAATCCAGGGCCGGCTTCCATTCGGAGAGCGAAAGCGAGATGACCATGGGGACGAGCATCGCCGCACCCAGGAAAAGGATGACCCGCCCGCAGTTCTGCAGGATGTTCTTGATGTCAGAGCTTCTCGGCCTGAAGAGCAAGGCGCCCGCCCTTTTCACTGGTTCCGGAGCGCGTCAGGCGCGGTATGTCAGGCGATGATGTGCGCGAGCCAGGCCAGGAGAAACGCGCACCCGATGGCCGCGCATACCAATGTCGATGTCGCAACTATTCCCAGGGCGACCCTCATGGCCCGTCCGAGCACTCTGGATTGCACCCGCAGCCCCATTCCGCTCGTATCGTCAACTCGTATCGCCAGCTAATGATACCAGAGCGGATCAACTGTGTTCAGGGCGGGTGGGTGGCGTGGCTAGAGGGCCCATGCCCCGGTAATCCTCGATGGCCATCTGCAGGGTAGTGGCGGCGAGCAGCGCGCAGTGAGCGCTCTCCTCGGGAAGGCCACCCAGGGCTTCGAGCACGTCATCCTTGCCTATCTCCATGGCTTCCTCGAGGGGCTTGCCCAGGGCAAGGGACGTGACCATGCTGCCGGATGCGATCGAGGTGCCGCACCCGTCGGTCCAGAACCTGGCGTCGGCAACCGAGCCGTCCTCGACCTTGAGGGAAATCATCATGGTATCCCCGCACGGTCCGGTGAAACAGGCGAAGCCGTTCTCGCCGGGCGCCCGGCCCACGTTCCTGGGGTTCATGGCGTGGTCCAGGACGACCTCGGAGAACCCGCGGTTCAACTGCTCTTCCAGCCCGGACGCCAGCTCGGAGAAATCGCGGTCATCTTCCATGCGCGTGCATCATCTCTTCCGCTCTCATCGTCTTCCGCAGCAGCCGCCTGAATCGCACGGCGGCGCGTCGCAGCGCTCCTCCCTGCCGCAGCAGGTGGCGCCGCGGGCCGCGTACCCGCTCGAATGCGAGGCGAACGGGGAGAAGAGCTTCTTGAGGTCCTTGCCGCCGCATCCGGGGCAGTGGGCGGTCGCGCCGCTCCCGGGCAGGCTCACTGATTCGAACTCCGTCCCGCACCCCGTGCACCTGTACTCGAATATCGGCAATCCACGGCTCCTTGACTTTGACTTGTGCGGTTACATTAACAGACCGCGGCAGCGGCTTACCAGCGACCCCGGCCCCGGCCGCCGCCGCCCATCCCGCGGCCGCCGCCCATCCCGAACTTTTCGTCGACCGTGGCAGACCCCGCCTCGCTGAGCCCGCCGGCCTTGAAAGCGGCCAGCGCTTCTTCAGCGGTCCCGGATGCGCCGGTGAAGACCCGCACGCCGGCCGCGCCGAGCACCTGGTAAGCGTTGGGGCCGACGTTGCCGGTGATGACCGCTTCCGCTCCGCGGTCGACCACCATCTGGGAAGTCTGGATGCCAGCGCCGCCCGCAGCGTCTATGTTCGGGTTGTCCACGTATTCGAAGTCGCCGGTATCCGCATCCACCAGCAGGAAGCCCCGGGCCCTCCCGAAACGCGGGTCCACGGCCGCGGACATGTCATTTCCCTGCACCGATATGGCTACTTTCATGGGTTTGAACCTCCGTTCATCTTCGCCTTGCACCGCTCTACGCCCAGCGGGGACCTCTGCCCGCGCCACCCCGGCCCCTGCCGAGACCGACGGCGCCGCGGCCCATGCCCGCACCGGCTCCCGGGCCCGCTGACGCGTAAGGGGCCGCGGCAGGCGCGAACGCTCCGCCGCGACCGGCGCCCCGCTCGAACCCCCTGTCGCCCTCAGCCCTGTGGATGTTGTTGCCGCCGCACTTCGGGCATTTCATCGACCGCCCGGGAACTCCCGTGCCGTACGCCACCTCGAAGGTGTCGTTGCAGTCGTAACATGTGAATCTTCTCATGGCCGGCATTTCGAAAACCTCCCATCTTCCAGTCAAAGCCATTGCCTCGTATCGTTTATCCGTCGGGTCCGCTCAGCGCTTGAGCTTCCGGTAGAGGTCGGCGGTTTCGCGAACGACGCGCAGCACGTCGAGCGTGAGCTGCGCCCCGCTCCTTACGATCTCGAACCACGAGAACACCTGCTCCCGAGTTTCGCCGGCCCGTTCCGGGCTGGAGCCTTCTTTCGCGCCCGCTTTCGTTTCCGGCTCCGCCAAGGGCGCCTTCTTCTCTACGACCGCCTCGCCGCCGGCTCCCTGGTTTCTGGCCGCTCTGCCCTGCTGTCTCCTCAACGCCGATCACCTCTTTCACCTGGTTTCCGTTTTTCAACACCACTGTCGCCGCGCTCGACGCAGTCTCCGAACTCCTTCTCGCAAACCGCCTCGTGGGTGGTCAGGCGCCCCGAAAGGAGACTCCCCAGGACGTCCTCGACCGAACCGCTGGCGCCGGAATAGACACGGACGTGCGAATCCAGGAGGCGCCGGAGGGCGCGCGCGCCGATGAAGCCCGTCACCAGGTCGCTGATGCCTCTTTTCTTGAGGAGGTCCGGCAGGGCCCCGCATTCGCGGGAGGGGACGTCCACGAGCTCACGGGCTATGATGTTGCCCTGTTCCACTTCCACGAGCATTATTTCCTCGGCCTGCCCGAAGTGCGGGGACACCTTCCTGCCCGTCATCACTATGGCTATCCTGGTGGCGGCCTGTTCGCCGGGGCCGGCCCGGCAATCGCTCTCAGGGTTCAAGGCCCCTCCTTTGTCGGCTGCCGCCCGCCACGCGCCGAAGGCGGGCCTCCTCGCTGACCGCCGCTCCCGGCGCCGGGAGCGGGGCCTCCGCTGCCTGTGCCCGGCGCAGGGCCTCGGCCACGCTGGCCGCCCCGCCCTCCACCGCGGACGTGCGCGCCGCTGGCCCTGGTTACGGCGCCCCCGCACTCCCGGCAGGACGCCTCGCGGGCACGCACGCCCGAACCGAACGGCTCTTCCCATCTCTCGCCGCACTTCACGCACTCGAAGATGCGTACGTCCCCCGAAAGCACGTAGTCCCCGCCCTCTATGCCCAGCGCCTTGCCGTTCACCAGCACGTCGGCGACCTTCTTCCGCGCTTCGCGGAGCACCCTCTGGAACGTCTGGCGGGAGACCCCCATTCTTTCCGCGGCGGCTTCCTGGTACAGGTCTTCCTCGTCCGCCAGGCGCAGTGCCTCCAGCTCCTCGACCGAGAGCACGACGCTGTCGAGTTCCCGCAGGGGTATGCCCTGGGGCTTGAAGTAGCACGTAACGGGCTCCGCCTGCACGTACCTCGGTTTCCTCGGCCTCGGCAACACCATCACCTCTGAGGTCAAATGAGCATATGCCCATAACTAGGGTAACAAGTCCGCATTACGCCGTCAACCCGGTTCAGGCTTGTGCCGGAAAAAAGAGATACCCGGGACGGGCGTCGGTATCGACAAGTCCGTCCCGGGCATCCGCGGAGGCGGCGGGAAACATCCCGGTTGCGCGGGAGTGTCAGAACCCCGGCCACATGGTCCCGCGTCCGCGGCCCCTTCGGCGCCCCGCGCCGCGGCCGGTCATCGGCCGGGCGTAACCGTAGCCCGCGGGGACCGCGCGCGAGCCCTGGCCGGGGAACGGCGGGGCGGCGCCGACGAAGCGTCGCGGTGCCGGGTTCGCGTAGCCGGGGACGTCGTAGCCGCTGCAGAAGCCGGCGCCCCTCCCGGTCATCGGCCCCAGGCCCTGCGGTCCCGTTCCGTCTCCTCGTGGCATGACAGCACCTCCATGTACGTTCCGCCAGAACTACGTTCCTGCAAAGTTAGGCTAACCTAACTTTTACTTAATTGTACTCTCTTTGCCATCGAGGTGAAAGGAGGGCAGGCATCGGGGACGCGCTCCGGGCCGGACGTTTCCCCGAGGAGGGCGCCGGGTACGCGCACCGGGCCGGACGTTTCCTGCGGGCGGGCGCCAGGGGCGCCCTTACCCGTACAGCGACATTCGCACCAGCTCTATTATGTGGTAGTTCTCGAGACCGGCCGCCCCGGCGGCCTTGCGCAGGTTGAGGACGCAGAGGGGGCAGAGGTAGGCCATCGCCCGGGCCCCGCCTTCCAGGGCGTCGCGCACGTTGCGCTCCTTAATCACCATGGCCCTGTCCCGGTCACGGGGCATAAGGGGAGAACCGCAGCACAGCGCGGTCATCCTGTCGTACTCCCTCTCAACCCTCTCCACGCCGATTAGCTCGAACAGTTCGTCGAGCTGTCCGTCCTTCCAGGGGGTGTAACGGGAAGCGCACGGCTGCTGGTAGGCAACCCGCAGGCCGAGCGGCTTGACGGTGCCATCGTGCCCTTTCACGCGGTCGAGGAGGTACTCGATTATATGGACGGGCCTGAAGGGAAGCTCGATGCCGTAGTCGTCCACCATCGACGCGAGCAGCGCGTAGCAGTCGTCGTGGTAAAAGACGATCTCGTCGGACCCGACCGCGGCAAGGTTGGCGACCACCCTCGCGGCGTTGTCGCGGACCGGCTTCTCGTAACCCAGGTGGACCCACCCCACGGCGCAGAAGTAGTCGCCGCCTTTGAGCACGGTCATCCCTTCGAAGAGGGGCCCGTCGAAAAGGCCCGGCACCAGGTCGCCGACGCTGCACAGTGACAGCACCGGCTTTCCGGGGTCGCCCTGGATCACCTGGCTGGGGGCTGAGGGCATGTTCCGGAACAACCGGGTGTTGGCCTCGGGGATTTCGAGGATTCCCGTCTCCTCCTGGCGCGCCAGGAGGAGGTCGAACGGCCGGGCCCCCTTGTCGCAGAACTGGTTGCAGGCGACGCAGGTGACGCAGCGTTCGACTATCGGGGGCGTCCCGCCCTCCATGAGCCGCTTGAACTGCTCCACCGCTTCCTCGCGGTCGTACTCCACATACGGGCACAGCACCAGGCAGTCCCCGCAGAGGTCGCATTTCTCCGCATCGAACATGTTCCTATCTCCCGTGAATCCCGGATGCCGGTCGGTCCGTGCGTGCGTTACCGTTCATAAGGCAACGGACATGCCCGCCTGCCCCGGCACCGCCCGGTCCTTGAACCTGTCCACTATGGCGGCGATCACCCCGATCCCGGTACAGTGGCACGGCACTATCTTATCTGGGAGCACCTCCTCCAGGAAATCGAGCGAGGCGTCCACCCTTTCCTTCGTGGCGCCGAGGCCCAGGTGCGTGCCGCCGATCACCGCCTTGATCCTGCCCGACGTCTCCAGCACGTGCTTGAGTATGTTCACCAGCCCGGAGTGCGCGCAGCCGGTGAGGACGACCGCCCCGTCGGGGGTATCCACGACCAGCGACTGGTCGTCGACGAACGGGTCGGGCACCAGCTCGCCGTCCCTCAGGCAGTGCAGCCCCGCCTCGAAGCCTTCGAAATCGGTGACCCTGGGCACCTCGCCGGTCAGCCTGACCCCCGGCAGGACCTCGACGGGGCCCCTGGAGAGTTCCAGGCCCCCAAAGCCGGTCTCCAGCAGTTCCCTGGCGTACGGTATGCCGATGAACCTCTTGAAATCGCCGGCCACCATGTACTTGGGTTCGAGCGCGTCGGGGTGCATGTAGAGCCGCTTCGGGCCCGAGGCGGCGAGCACCGCCGGCAGGCCCCCGGCGTGGTCGAAATGGCCGTGGGAGATTCCTATGCCCTCGACCCGTCGCAGGTCGGCGCCGCACAGCATGGCGTTGTGCGCCACCACGTCGGACTGACCGCAATCCCAGAGGAAGCTTTTACCCTCGACCTCGAGAAGCGCCGAGAGACCGTGCTCTCCTTTGAATGAGATCGGGCCGGCCAGGTTGTCGCAGAGAATGGTGACTTTCACTTCCACGTGGTGCTCCTTTCCTCGGGCGCCGGACCCCTTGTTCTTTCCGGTTGACCTCTCACGGGCACGAGATTATATTAAATATGAACATATGTCCATATATGGTCCGAAGTGGAAATGGAGGGGTTTTGCCCAGGCCTAGAAAACTGCGTTGCGTGAGGGAAGAACCCGCGTTCGGGTTCTTCAAGCCGCACGGCGTGCCGCTGGGGGCGCTGGAGATAATCGGGCTCGGCGTCGAGGAACTCGAGGCCCTCAGGCTTGCCGACATCGAGGACCTCTACCACGAAGAGGCGGCCGAGCGGATGGAGATCTCCCGGCCCACGTTCCACAGGATACTCAAGGGCGCCCGACGCAAGGTGGCCCAGGCGCTGGTGGAGGGCAAAGCGCTGGGCATCAAGGGCGGGGACTACGTGCTTGCGGGGGAGAGGCGGATACTCCAGTGCGTGGATTGCGGCCACGCCTGGGAGGAACCGTTCGGGAGCGGAGTGCGGGCGTGCGAGGCCGAATGCCCCCTCTGCGGAGGAGCGGTGGCGAGGTACGGCTGCGCCGAGGGCAGGGCGGCCCGCCGGGGCCCCGGACCGGCCGGAAAGCAGCCCCGGAAGGCGATTTCGAGCGAGCAGACGAAACGGAGGTAACGGTGAGGAAAAAGAAAAGCGAGAGCGACAGGAGCGAACCGGCCGGCGGGGCCGGGGGATGCGGGGCCGCCGGCGGCGAGTGCCACACGGGCCCGCCGGTCTTCCGCCCGGCGGCTGATACGAAGATAAAGAAGACCATAGCCGTCATGAGCGGCAAGGGAGGGGTCGGCAAGTCGGCGGTTACCATGATGCTGGCGGTTGCGCTGCGCCGCAAGGGGTTCGAGGTCGGGGTGCTCGACGCGGACATCACCGGGCCCAGCGTCCCCCGGGGGCTGGGGGTCAGCGGGCCGATCATGGTCGGCGAGACGGGCCCGGAGCCGCCCGCGAGTGCCACGGGGATCAAGGTGATGTCGATGAACCTCATCCTCGACTCCGAGGAGGACGCGGTCATCTGGAGGGGGCCACTCATCAGCTCGGCGGTCGGCCAGTTCTACCAGGAGTGCGAATGGGGGGACCTCGATTACCTCCTGATAGACCTGCCGCCGGGCACGGCCGACGTCCCTCTCACGGTGATGCAGTCCATCCACCTCGACGGCATCGTCCTGGTGAGCTCGCCCCAGGAGCTGGCGGGGATGATAGTAGGAAAAGCGGTAAGCATGGCGGGTCAGCTCAACGCGCCCATCACCGGTCTTATCGAGAACATGTCCTACGTCACCTGCCCTTCCTGCGGGGAGAAGATCGAGCCGTTCGGACCAAGCCACGGCGAGGAGGCCGCAGCCGGCATGGGGACGGTGTTCCTGGGGCGGCTGCCCCTGGACAGCCGGCTCTCTGAGCTTGCGGACGCCGGCCGGATGGAGGATTACCGTTCCTCCGAGGCCGAAGCGGTGATGGAGGCGGTAATCGAGAGGTTCCCCGTTGACGGCGGGAACCCGAGCAACGAGGAAACCCGGGAGGGAGACGGTATGAAGGTGGCCGTGGTCATGTCGGGAGGGGAGATATCCTCTCACTTCGGCAGGTGCGAAGAGGTGCTCATAGCGCAAGTCGAGGGAGAGGAGATCAAGTCCCGCGAACTGCTGCCCGCGCCCCCTCACGACTGCTCGGCGCTGCCGAACCTGTTTGTCGAGAAAGGCGTCACCAGCGTGATAGCCGGAGGCATGGGCGCCGGGGCGATCCAGAACCTGCAGCGCGCGGGAGTGCGCGTCTACGCGGGAGTGTCCGGCTCCGCCGAGGAGGCGCTCAAGAGCCTTGTCGCCGGGACGCTGGTACCGGGAGCGGCGGTGTGCGCCGGCGGCGAGCACCACGACGGATGCGCGCACTGACCCTCAGGGACGCAAGGAAGGAAACGAATGCTGATATCGATAGCCAGCGGCAAGGGCGGGACCGGCAAGACGACTGTCGCCTGCAACCTGGCGTGGGCCGCTTCGACCGTCGAGCCGGTCACCTTCCTCGACTGCGACGTGGAGGAGCCGGACTCGCATTTCTATCTCAAGCCCGAGTGGGCGGGCGAGGAGGAAGTCCAGGTACCCGCCCCGGTAATCGATGCCTCGTGCTGCGACGGATGTGGGAAGTGCTCGGAGTTCTGCCGGTTCAACGCTCTGGCGGCGATCAAGGGCGACGTCCTGGTCTTTCCCGAGCTGTGCCACGGTTGCGGGGGGTGCGCCATCGCCTGTCCGCTCGACTGCATCACCTACACCGACAGGAGGATAGGCGTCGTCCGGAAAGGCTCCAGGGGAGAGGTGAACCTGTTCCAGGGGCTCCTTGACATCGGCGAGCCCATGGCGATCCCCGTGGTGAAGAGGGTGAAGGAAAATCGCGAGGATTCGGGGCTCACCATCATCGACTGCCCCCCGGGGACCGGCTGCCCGATGGTCAACGCCATCAGGGATTCGGATTACTGCATCCTGGTCACCGAGCCCTCGCCGTTCGGAAAACATGACCTGGAGCTGGCACACCTGGCGGCGGTAGAACTGGGCATCCCCCACGGCGTCATAGTGAACCGGTCGTCGCCCGGTGATGCGATTATCGACGACTACTGCGAGGAGGAGGGCCTGAGCGTGCTGGGGAGGATCCCGTTCTCCAGGGAGATGGCGGAGGCCTGCTCCCGGGGGGAGATGCGGGTGGAAACCGACGAGACGTGGTCCTGGAGATTCCTCAAGATACTGGAGGAGGTAAGGAAATCATGCCGGCTCAGCTTACCATCTTGAGCGGCAAGGGGGGCACGGGAAAGACCACCGTCGCCGCCTCGTTCATCAGCCTGGCCGCCCCGCTGGTGGCCGCCGACTGTGACGTGGACGCCCCCAACCTGCACCTCCTGCTGGAGCCCGGCCTTCTCGAGCGGGAGGAGTTCGAGGCGGCGATGATCGCCGAGATCGACCCCGACAGGTGCACCGAATGCGGCATCTGCGCCGAATCCTGCGCGTTCGGGGCCATCAGCGACGCGCCCGGCCCCGCGGGCGGGGAGGGCACCGGCGGCTACCGGGTGGACCCCCTGCTGTGCGAGGGCTGCGGCGTGTGCGAGCTGGTATGCGAAGAAGGGGCGGCAAGGCTGGTCCCCGAGGTCACCGGCGACGTGTTCGTCTCCGATACCAGGTTCGGGCCCCTGGCGCACGCCCTGCTGAGGCCCGGGGGTGAGGCGTCGGGGAAACTGGTCACCCGGGTGAAGGACGTCGCGGCGCGCCTTGCAGGGGAGCGCGGGCTCGAGCTGGTGATAGTAGACGGCTCGCCGGGGATCGGCTGCCCGGTGATCGCCTCGGTGGCCGGCTCCGACCTGGTGCTCGCCGTTACCGAGCCCACCTTGAGCGGGCTGTGGGGGCTGGAGCGCGTACACGGGGTGGCGCAGCATTTCGGGGTCAGGATGGCGGTGTGCATCAACAAGGGCGACATCAACCGGGAGATCGCCGCGCGGGTCGAGCGGTACTGCTCGGAGTCCGGCCTGGCCCTCCTGGGGGTGATCCCCTTCGACGAGGAAGTCAACCTGGCGACGATGAACGGAGAGGTGCTGGTGGAGCGCTACAGCGGGCCCGCCGCGCAATCGCTCGAGGATCTCTGGAAAAAGACCAGCGCCCTGCTGGAATCGGTGAAGGCAGGCACATAGGAGGTGTTCCGATGCCGTTAGGAGACGGAACCGGACCGGAGGGAATGGGACCGGGAACAGGCAGGGGAATGGGCGGAGGCGGACGCGGCCGCATGGGCGGAGACAAGCCCGGCAGCGGCCCAGGGGGAAACTGCGTCTGCCCCTCATGCGGGACCACGGTCCCACACACCCGCGGCCTTCCCTGCATGACCAGGAAATGCCCCAAGTGCGGGGCCAGGATGACCAAGCAGTAGAAAGGCAGGTGGCCAGGCCTTCAGTCTCCGGGTGGAAGCAGCCTGTAGAACACCTTTCCGCCCGATGACTCCGAGACGATAGTGCCGTGGGCCATCAGCCCCGAAAGCAGCTTGAGGGCCTCTATCTCGTTGATGCCGAACGCGTCGGCGATCTGGGCGCGGGTGCACGGTCTCCTCCCTAACAGCTCGAGCAGCTCCACCTCTTCCACCCGCACGGCGGAGGCCTCCTGGTGCTTCCTCATCGCTTCCTCGAGCACGGACGCCCGGGGGCCGATGGCCTCTGCCGCCTCCAGGAGCCTGGCGCCGGTAACGGGACGGGCGCGCGGCTCCGCGGGCGGCCTGACGACGGTGTTCAACTGGACCTCGTCGGGGCGTATCCTCTCCACCAGCCCGGCGATCTTCTCCACGCTCCGGTCGTCGGAGTTGATGCCGTCCAGCAGCATCACCTCCAGCCAGAGGAGCCCGGCGTACGACTCGCGGAAACGGGCGATGCCCTCGACCACTTCGGAGAAAGCGACCCCGGCGCACGGCCTGTTCACCTCGCGGAAAGTCGTTTCATCCCCGGCGTCGAGGGAGGGGAGAACCAGGTCGGCACCGAGACAGGCGCTGGAAACGGCCGGGTCGGAGAGCAGGGAACCGTTGGTGAGAACCGCCACCGGGACGTCGGTGAGCTCCCTGACCATGGATAAGAGCTTCCCGAGTTCGCTGTTGAGCGTCGGCTCGCCGGAGCCGGCCATGGTGATGTAGTCGGGGCTGATTCCCGAGCGAAGCCTCTCCTCCAGTCCCTCCATCAACGTCTCGGCCGGCACGTACGGGGCGATACGCCTGGTCAAGGTGCGGGAAGGGGTCCTCCCGAGCTGGCAGTAGAGGCAGTCGTAGTCGCAGGTCTTCACGGGCACCAGGTCCACTCCCAGGGAGGCCCCGAGCCTGCGCGAAGGTACCGGCCCGTAGACGTGGCGGGCGGCGGCGCTCACCGGTCAGCTCCGGGACGTTTTCTCATTTCCACCATCACGCAGATGTCGTGGAGCGCCTTGATGCCGTTCCGCCTGCAGAACGAGACGGCCTCGTCCGACTCCGCCCCGGGCTGCATCCATACCATCTCCACGCCGAGCCCGGGGAGCGCCTTGACCGTCTCTTCGGTTACCGAAGGGGGGCAGACGAACTCCACTACGTCCGGCCTGCGGGGCAGGGAATCGAGGTCGGGGTAACACCTCTCGCCGCAGATCTCCTCGAAGCGCGGGTTGACCGCGTATACGGTGTACCCCGCGGCCTTGAGGCTCTCGTAGACTTTGTAGCCGTACTTCTGCTTGTTGGTGGAGACGCCCACCACGGCGTAGACCTCGCTGTCGAGGAAGAGGTCGATGAACTCCTGGTCGAACCGGTTGCCCTCCATTCTCGCGCTCCTTCACTCCTCGATGTTCTTCAGGCCGCTGTAGTACGAGTCGGCGGTGTGGAGGACCGCGGCCGGGTTATGGCCGGTGACGCGGTCCTTGGCTACCAGCACGGTGGTGGGGGTCCGGGTGTGCCTGAAGAAGAGGGAGTCGTGGCCCACGCACAGGCCCACCAGGACGTTCAGGCCACAGCCTTCCCCGTCCAGTATGAGCGCCTGCGCCACAGGGTTGCAGTAGGATTCGTAAGAGCCGGGGATGACCTTCTCGGAATCGTCGAGGCCCAGCTCTTCCTTCGGCCGGCTTCCGACCTTGCAGCACACCGACACGACCTCGAACCCGTTCGACTCGAGGATCTCACAGAACGTCCGGGCCTCGCGGCGCAGGCCGACGCAGAAGGCGATGCCGATCTTCTCCACGCCCAGGCGCCTGGCGAACTCCATCACTTCCCTGACCCGGGTCCAGCGCCCGTAGCCGGCCCCTTCGACCCGGGAGGCCTCGCGGGCGATGGCCTTCGTCCCGTCGTCGCTCTCCAGGGCCTCGCGGGCCGTCGACAGCTCGTCCGGGCGGTTCACGTTGGGGCAGAAAACGGGGACCCCTTCCATGATGTTGAAATGGCACAGCGGCCTGGCGCACCTCGCACAGGAGGGGGTGTGCCCATCCCTTCCCGTCGCTTCGCCGACGCCTTCCTCGCTCACGCGCGGCACCTCCCCATGCTCGTCATCCCGGCGGTCCCTGGGGCATGGCGCCCCGCCGCCCGCGCGGTCTCGAGGGCACGGGGTCCCGGCACCCACGGGGTCCCGCCAATAGCCCCATCGATGGTGCGCCGCCCGTCAGGGCGCACCGGTTTCCTTCTCGAACGGCCAGGCGGCAATCCCGCCGTCGAGGAGCCAGGCGTCGTTGTACCCGCTGTGCTTCAGGATCAGGCAGGCCTCGTACGCCCTGAGCGAGCTCTTGCAGAAGACGACGACCGTGCAGTCCCTGGGGACCTCCTCCAGCCGCCCGCGGAGCATCGGCAGCGGGATCAGGTTCGAGCCCGGTATCCTCGCCTCCTCGAACTCCCCCGGCGAGCGCACGTCCAGCAGGAACGGCGTCTTCCCATCGTCTATCAGCGCCTTGAGAGCGAGGCTGCTCATCCCCCGGAACCTGCCTTCGACCTTGTTGCGCAGGGTGTTCGCGGCGTCGATGATGTTGTCCATCGCCGGCGCGTAAGGAGGCGCATAAGCGAGGTCGAGGTTGGTGATGTCCTCGACGTTGGCGCCGAAGGTGAGCGCCGTTGCCACCACGTCTACACGCTTATCGACGTCCCCGGGGCCGACCATCTGGGCGCCCAGCAGCTTCCCGCTCTTCCTGTCGCACAGGAGCTTGATTATCACGGCCTCGGCAGTGGGGTAGAAGTGCGCCCGGTCCGGGGCGGCGGTCACCGCGGTCATGACATCGAACCCTTCGCCGGCCGCTTCCTTCTCCGTCAGCCCCACGCGGGCCACGTTGAAGTCGAAGACCTTGAGGATGCCGGTCTTCACCACGCCGTTGAAGTTCTCGTTGCCGCCGCAGGCGTTTATCGCCGCCACCCGGCCGTGCTTGTTGGCGGTGGACCCCAGGGGGGTGTAGGAGTAGAAGTTCTTCTGGCAGACCAGGCAGCGGTTCTCGACGCAGTCCCCCGCGGCGAAGATGTCCGGGTCGCTGGTGGCCATGCGGCGGTCCACCGCGATGGCCCCGGTCTCGCCAATATCCAGGCCTGCCTCCCTGGCCAGGTCGATGTTGGGGCGGACCCCCGCGGCGATTATGACGAAGTCCGCGGAAAGGCGGTGGTTCGTGGTGACCACTTCGACGGCGCGGCCGTCCTTGCCGGCTATCTCCTCCACCTTGTCCCCGGTGATGACGCGCACTCCCCTGGCCTCCATGTGCTGGCGGACCAGCAGCGACATCTCCTCGTCGAGGAACGGCAGTATCTGCGGCAGCACTTCCACCACGGACACGCGGCAGCCGGTGTGGACCAGGTTCTCGGTGCTCTCGATGCTTATAAGGCCGCCCCCGATTATCACCACGTCTTTCGCTTTTCGGTCCTCCAGTTCCGAGCGGATGCGGTCGGCGTCCTCGATGTTCTGAAGGGTGTAAACGCCCTCGAGGTCGCGGCCGGGGATGGGAGGGACGAACGGCCTGCTCCCGGTGGCAAGGATGAGCTTGTCGTAGGGGAGCGTCTTCGCCGAACCGTCCCTCAGGTCGCGCACCATCACTTCCTTGCCGGAGCGGTCGATGCTCAGCGCCTCGTGGCGGTTGAGCACCTTAAGGTCCTTCACCCTGGCGAAGAAATCCGGATCGCGCAGGACCCCTATGGGGGTTGACATCAGGTCGTTACGGTTCTCCACTACCCCGGAGATGTAGTAGGGGAGCCCGCATCCCGCGTACGACAGGTGCTCCCCCTTCTCGATGACCACTATGTCGGCGTCCTGGTCGAGCCGGCGTGCCTTCGCCGCCGCTTTGGTCCCGGCGGCCACTCCGCCGACGATGACTATCCTTCTGCCTGGCATGCGTTTACCTCCGTTCCACATCCGTCTTCATGGGCTCCGGCACGTTCTTCGCGATTCCCGCGGAATATCCCGCCCCGGACATGGACCGCCGGCCCGGGGAATGCCCGCTTCAACCCCCGGCGCCGTGACGGCGGAGCCCGCCTACTGTTCCCAGCCGGGACGCTCGGCTATTACCTCCCGGGTGTAGTCGAAGAGCCACTCCTTCACCGCCGGCGCCACGTAGAACCTCGGCTGCAGCAGGTCGTCGTCCGGGCCGACCACCCCTTCCTCGACCGCGATCGCGGCCAGCTCGGTGTTCGGGTAGATGCGAACGCCCGGCGACACGTTCACCGTGTCCGGCCCCAGCGCGTCCATCAGTTCGATGGTCTCCTCGATGGTCTCGCGGGTCTCCCCGGGCCCGCCGAGCAGCAGGAAGCAGTTGACCTTCAGGCCGACCGCCTTCGCGGTACGCATGGCCCTCTCGACGTCGGCAACGCCGAACTCCTTCCTCAACCTCATCAGCATGTGGTCGCACCCGCTCTCGTTGCCCAGGCTCAGGTTCGTGCACCCCGCGCGGGCCATCTTCTCGATAAGCTCGTCCGAGGCCGACGGGTCGAGCCCGGTGGACCACCTCAGCCCCAGGCCCCGCTCGATGAACTCACCGCAGAGGTCGAGGGCGTACTCCTCGGGCACGTTGAACAGGGAGTCGTTGATTATCGTGAGGCTCAAGCCGAACTCCCGCTCCAGGGACTCCATCTCGTCCGCGACCGCCTTCACCGGCCGGGCGCGCACCCGCGACCCCTCGATGTCCGGCGTCGAGCAGTAGATGCACCTGCGGGCGCACCCGCGCCGGGACTGGATGTTGGGGACGTACAGCGGCGGGCCGAGTTCGGGGCGCCAGTCGTAGCGCGCCACGTCGAACATCCGCCTGTCGGGGACCGGCAGAGTCGCCAGGTCGGGCCGCACGCCCGGCGTGCCGGGTGAACTCACCCCGTCGAGCCGGGTAGCCACGCCGGGGACCCGTCGCGGGTCGCCCCCCGAGGCCAGGCACTCCAGCAGCGCGGGAAACGTCACTTCCCCCTCGCCCACCACCCCGTACCGGAGCCCAAGGTACTCCAGGCACTGGGTGGGGTAGATGCTGTACCCGGCGCCGCCCAGGACCACCGGGGCGTCGGACACCCGCTTGATCGCCGCGACCAGGGGCGCCGCCGATTCGACGTAGAACTCGGTGTCCTCGGCGTCCTGGTTGTCTATGTTCCTGATGGAGAGGCCGATACAGTCCGGGCGGAACTCCTCAACCGCCCGCTCGCACTCCCTCTCGGGGTCGTCGGAAAACATCAGGTCCAGCCCCATCACCTCGTACCCGGCAATCTCCAGCGCCGCGGAGACCCACGCAGGGCCGAGCGGGAACGGGATGAGGCTGTCCCTGCACATGTTCTCGCTTACGACAAGGACATTCCGGGACTTCATCACGGCCGCATGATAACCGTTACGGGCGGGAATGACCATGACGGCAGACGGATCGCACCGCGGCGGGCCGGCAGGGGCGTTCCGGCCTCCCCGCCCGCGGCGGCCCTCCACCCGTTTCGGGATCGGAACGCCGGCGCCGCGCTGTCCCGTACGTTCAGGGCCCTGCACGCGGGCATGGCGCTACTCCGTCTGGGAGAACTGCCAGATGGCGATGAGCAGCATTGCCAGGCCGAACGCCGACATCACCAGGATGTCGAGCCAGAGGGGGTACCTCTGTACGACCAGGTGGGTGTGCGGCGAGACCCTGGCGATCGCCGCCTTTACCTGGGGGGACATCTGGCCGATTATCTGCGGAGACAGCTTGCCAAGGACGCTCGCGTCTCCCCCGACGTTCACTCCCCTGAGCGCCACCCCCCGGAGCATGTCCACCCCGTAGGTGAGCGGGTTGATTTTAGTCAGAAACGTCATCCACCCCGGCAGGCCCTGGAGCGGGAACATCGCCCCGGACAGGAAGAACATCGGCATCAGCAGGAGGTTCATGATCATCGGGAAGCCTTCCATCGATTTCATGTTCGCGGCGATGGCGACCCCGATGGAGGTGAGCCCCAGGGACAGGAGCATCGCCATCGGCAGCATGATCAGGGCTTTCACCAGGGTGTCCAGGCTCAACCCGTACATGAACGGGAAGAACATCAACACCAGCAGGATGATCCCCTGCATCAGCGCCTGGGTGGCCCCGGCGACTATCTTGCCGAGGGCCACTCCCGACCGCGGCACCGGGGACACCAGCACCTCCTTGAGGAACCCGAACTCCCGGTCCCAGATTATGCTGATGGCGGAGAAGACAGACGTGAACAGCAGGGTCAGACCGAATATGCCGGGGAACATGAACTTGATGAACTGGACTTCTCCTCCGAATATCTTGAACGCGGCCTGCAGCCCCGTGCCCAGCAGAAACAGGTAGACCAGCGGCTGCACGAACGCCCCCACCCGCCGGGGGGTGTCGCGCCAGAAGCGCTTGACGTCGCGGAGCCATACGATGTACATCCCGGTGAAGGCGGCGTCGATCCTGGTGCCCAGGGTATCCTCCCCGGCTCCCGCCCCGCCCGGGAGAACCGTCCCGGGGATTCCCTGCGCGGTATTGGTTCCCATTTCCGTTCTCCTTCTTGTTTACCTGGTATCGCCGCGCTGGCGCATGGAGGAGCGCAGGCGGCCCTTGTCGTCGGCGCCCTCCTCTCTCATCTCTTTGCCGGTCAGCTTGAGGAAGACGTCGTCCAGGGTCGGACGGTGCACGTTCACCGACAGTATCTCCGCGCTCAGCTCGCGTATGAGGACGGGCACGAACTGCTCACCCTTGTAGACACGGAAGCACAACCCGCACTCCGGTTCGCCTGTCATGTCGAGGTCGGGGAACTTCCCGAGGAGCTCGGAGCGCGCGGCTTCGTCGTCTTCGGTCTCCAGCCTGATGATGTCGCCCCCGACGGAGTCCTTGAGGTTCTTCGGGGTGTCCAGCGCGATGATGTTCCCCAGGTCGATGATCGCGATGCGGTCGCAGTGCTCGGCCTCCTCCATGTAGTGGGTGGTGAGGAAGATGGTTATCCCCTCCCGCCTTTTCAGGTCCTCTATGTACTCCCAGATGTAGTTGCGGGTCTGGGGGTCCAGCCCGATGGTCGGCTCGTCGAGGAAGAGGACCTTGGGGTAGTGCAGCAGGCCGCGGGCGATCTCCAGGCGCCTCTTCATCCCCCCGGAGAACGTCTCCACCCTGCTGTCGGCCCTGTCGGTCAGGCTCACCATGTCCAGGACCTCGCTGATCCGCTCCTTCCTGAGGGCGCGGGGGACCTTGTAGGCCACGGCGTGGAACTGCAGGTTCTCCAGGGCGGTCAGCCTTTCGTCGAGGCTGGGGTCCTGGAACACCAGCCCTATCGACTTGCGGACCTGCCGCTTTTCCAGGAGCACGTCGTACCCGTTGATCGCCGCCCGTCCCGAGGTCGGCTTGAGCAGGGTGCAGAGCATGCTGATGGTCGTCGTCTTGCCCGCGCCGTTGGGGCCGAGAAAGCCGAACACCTGTCCGGCCGGCACCTCGAAGCTGACCTCGTTCACCGCCACCAGCGAGTTGAACATCCTGGACAGCTTCTCGACTTCGATAATCACTTCTTCGCACCATCCTTTTTCGAGCTCCCTGTGGGTTGCGTTCCTGAGGGCCGTTTTCCTTTGGAAGCGCCCGGTGGCAGTCGAGGCCGCGGAGCCCGCAGCCCCTATCCGGCTCCGGGCGGTTTCGCCCGTTTGGACGTCTGCTCCCGCATGTAGCCGGCCACGAGGTCCATCAATCGGGCAAAAGTCTCCATCTCCTGGAGTTCGGAGCCCTCCAGGGCGTCGCGCACCATTTCGCGCTGCTGCTTGTTTATCTTCTTCAGCAGGTTGCTGGACCTGTTCGTGACCTCGAGCCGGGTGACCCTCTGGTCGCCCGGGTCGCCGGTCCTCTCCAGCAGCCCCTTCCGGCAGAGGCCGTCGACCATCTTGCTGGTGGTGGGGGTCGCGGTATTCAGCAGTCCCGACAGTTCGGTCACGGTCACCGGGCCGTGCCTCTTCACCGTCCTGAGCAGCCCGTACTGCGGCCAGGTCACCCCGTGGCGCTCGACCTCGTTCCTGAAGATGGCGCGCGTGGAGCCGACCGCGGTGCGGAAGCTGTCCAGAAACCGGTCGGCGAGCTCGAGGCGCCGTTCCTCGTCCATCAAGCTCCTCCTCAAATAAGTTAGTTAGTCTAACTAACTAATAATCAGTCTAACCGCCGGCGTCCGCGCGGTCAATGCGCCGGCGCGGTTTTTTCGCGCGCTTGCCCGGCACGAGGAGATCGGTGCGGCTCGTGGACCTTCAGGCGGCGGACTTTGCCACGCGTACTGCCCCGGCGGGGGTGGGCATTCCACCGGGACGCCGCGGGCGCACGGCATCGACGCCGGGGATGTAGAATTACAGCGGTAGAGACGCCGGTTTCGTGGTTGCGGGTCGCGGCGGCGCGGGCCACACGCTCGTAACGCGGTCGCAGAACACGCCCGAAACGGCGCGCGCCCGGGGACGAACCGGCCCCGGCGCTCACGCCCGAAACGGCGCGGGCCACACGCGAACAAGGAGGGCCAATGGCGAAGGAACTCGATGACCTGGTTCCCGACATCAGGGAGAGAATGGAACAGGCGCTGCCGGACCTGCTGGCCCGCGAGGGACTCCAGGCGGGCCTGGTGGAACCGTGGGAGGACGGCTACCGCACCGGGGACAGGACCGACGCGTTCGAGTGGTGGTACTTCGACTGCGAGTTCGACGACGGCTCGACGGCGGTGGTCACTTTCTCCACCAAGCCCTCGACCAAGCCCAAGGGCGACCTGCGCCCGACCATCCTGCTAATACTAAAGACCCCGGACGGCGAGAAGGTCAGGCTGAGCAAGGAGTTCGAGCCCGGGGAGCTGTCGGCGTCCGCCGGGGGGTGCGACGTCCGGATCGGCCCCAGCACGGTCAAGGGCGACCTCGACCGCTACGTGATGCACGTGGAGGCGGACGACAGCGCGGCGGACCTGACCTTGACCCGCAGCGGTCCGTCCTGGCGCCCCGGCTCCGGCTTCACCTACTCCGGCCGCAATGAGGAGAAGTTCTTCGCCTGGGTGGTCCCGATCACCTACGGCACGGTAGAGGGGACGCTCACCTTCAAGGGTCGGAAGAGCGAGGTGAAAGGCACCTGCTACCACGACCACAACTGGGGGAACTTCGCGCTGACCAGCGGCCTCGACCACTGGTACTGGGGCAGGGCGCACGTCGGCGATTTCACGGTGGTGTTCGTGGAGATGGTCACCCCGCACCTGCCGTTCGTGGGGAGCCTGAACCTGCACACGCTCATGCTCGCCAGGGGCGAGGAGGTCCTGACGGATGACGGGCTGCCGTTGAGGCTGCGGGTGGACGACTTCGTGGACGGGCCGCTGGGCGGCTCCTACCCGACGAAGCTGGACTGGAGCTGGAAGAGCGAGGAGGGCGAGATCACCCTGACCATACGGAACCCGCGGCTCATCGAGTCGCTGGACGTCCTCGAGGGGAGCCCGCGCTGGGAGCGCTTCCTGGTCCACCTCTTCTCCAACCCCTACTACTACGATTTCAACGCCGACCTGGAGCTCCGGGTGGACCTCAAAGATGTGAAGGCCGTCGAGAAGGGCCAGGCGCTTTACGAGCTGATGCACCTCCAGCAGAAGTAAGGAGCGGCGACAGTGAAATATCCGTACATGTTCTCCGAAGGCAGGATCGGCAGCGTGACCCTGGAGAACAGGACGGTCATGGCCCCGATGGTAGCCGGGCTGGCCAACTACGACGGCACCCCTTCCGAGCAGCTCACGGGCTACTACGAGGAGCGCGCGAAGAACGGGCTGGGCCTGCTCATCACCGGGGCGACCAGGGTCAACTACGTGCACGGGGTCACCGTCCCCAGGCAGCTTTCGATGACCGGAAACAGGCACATCGCCCCGTTCGGGGCGATGGTGGACCGCCTGCACCGGCACGGCACCAGGGTGTTCTGCCAGCTCCACCACCCCGGGAGCCAGGGGCTCTCCCCCATGGTGATGGCAGGCCCGACCATCGAGCTCCTGGGCAGGGCCTGGCCCGGGCTCTATTCCGTGCTGCCGGAGGTGTTCCGCCGCGCCGGGAGGTTCTCCGGTGTCTCGGAATGGTTCATGGAACACTCGCGCTGGCCGGCGGTGGTCGGCCCCTCGGGCGTACCCAGCCGCCTTTTCAACCAGAGGGCGCGCGCCCTGCGCCGCTGGGAGGTCAGGCGCCTGGTCTGCGATTTCGTGAACGCGACCCGGCGCGTACAGCTCTCCGGCGCCGA
Organism: uncultured Acidimicrobiales bacterium; assembly: GCA_964512645.1. Lineage (GTDB taxonomy): Bacteria > Actinomycetota > Geothermincolia > Fen-727 > Anoxymicrobiaceae > CAZEJS01. The sequence continues at coordinate 9,516 of CAZEJS010000013.1, read as the reverse complement.
CGGGGTGCAGCTTCACGCCGCCCACGGCTACCTCATCCAGCAGTTCCTCAGCCCTTACACCAACCGCCGCCGGGACGAGTACGGCGGGGTGCTGGAGAACCGGATGCGCTTTCTGCTGGAGATCATAGAGGGGATACGCCGGGAGTGCGGGCGCGACTTTCCTCTCACCGTGAGGCTCACCGTCGACGAGTACCGCCGGGTGATAGACGCCCCGCACGAGGGAATCGAACTGGAGGAGGGCCTGGAGATGGCCCGCAGGCTGGAGAGGGCGGGCATCGACGCCATCGACGTGTCCTCCGCGGCGTACGAGAACACCAACTACTGGCTGGAGCCGATGTCCTTCGAGTTCGGCTGGCGCAAGCACCTCGCCCGCGCGGTGAAGGAAGCGGTCTCCATCCCCGTCATCGCCGCGAACTCGTTCCGGGTTCCGGAGCAGGCCGAAGCGCTGCTCGCCGACGGCACCCAGGACTTCGTCGCCCTCGGCCGGCCGCTGCTCGCCGACCCGGAGTGGGTGCGCAAGGCCGCGGAGGGCCGGGAGGGGGAGATAAGGCGGTGCATCTCCTGCCTCAGGTGCATCGAGGCCCTGGAGGGCAACGCCCAGGTGGGTCTCGGGCTGGAGTGCGCGGTCAACCCCCGGGCCGGGTACGAGACCGAGACCGCGGAGCCGCGTACGGACGGCAAGGGCCGCACCGTGGCGGTGATCGGGGCGGGGCCGGCGGGCCTCTCCGCGGCGGGATGGCTGGCGCTCAGGGGCTTCAGGACCGTGGTGCTGGAGAAGGAGGGCTCGGCGGGCGGGCAACTGAAGACCGCCGCACGCCCCCCCGGAAAAGAGAAGATAGACTGGTGCACCGAGGACCTCGAAGCGGCCGCCCTGCGCAACGGCGCGGAGATCAGGTATAACACCGCGGCGTCGCCCGCGGAGATCGAGGCGCTGGAGCCCTGCGCGGTCCTGGTCGCGACCGGGGCGGCCCCGGCGATCCCCGGCGTCCCGGGCGTGGGACTGGAGCACGTCTGTACCTTCAAGGACGCTCTCGAGGGCGCCGTCGTCATCGAGGGCAGGCGCGTGGCGGTCATCGGCGGCGGCATCACCGGGCTCGAGACCGCGGAGAAACTGGCCGCGAGCGGAAACCGCGTGGTCCTGGTGGAGATGGAGGACCGGGTCGGCCCCGGGGTTTACTTCCAGCTTGTCGAGGACGTGATGGAGAGGCTGCTCGCCTACCACCCGGAGCTCATCGTTTCGCACAGGCTGGTGGAGATAAGGCGGGAGGAAATCCTGCTGGAACACGTCAGGACCGGCAGGCGGATCGCCCGGCCCGTGGACCACGTCGTCCTCGCCGCGGGCGTAAGAAGCGACGACCTTCCGGCACGGGAGCTCGAGTCGTCGGGACGGCAGGTCAGGACGATCGGGGACGCGCGCTGCCCGGGGCGCATACACAACGCGATCCGCGAGGGGTTTCAAGCGGCGCTGAGCCTCTAGGCGCGGCGGCTGCGGCAATCGACGGCAACTGCGGGGAGGCCAGATGAGGTTCGTTCACACCGCCGACTGGCAGATGGGGATGAAGGCGGCCCGGGTCGGGGAGGCCGGCGCGAGGGTGCGGGAGGCGAGGCTGGAGTCCGCCGTGGCGCTCATCGAAACGGCCGCGGAAAAAGGGGCCGAGTTCCTCCTCGTCGCCGGCGACACTTTCGAGGACAACGGCGTTGACAGGGTGCTGGTCCAGAAGGTCTCCGACATACTGGGAAGCTTTCCCGGGCCCGTCTACGTCATTCCCGGCAACCACGACCCCCTGGTGCCCGGCTCGGTCTGGGAGCACCCCTCCTGGGACTCCCGCGCCAATATCAGCATCCTGAAAAGCGCGGAGGCCCTGGAGATACCCGGAGGCGCGCTCTACCCCTGCCCGGTCATGGAGAAACACTCCGGGGCCGACCCCACCGCGTGGATCGACACCTCCGGAGCCGAAGGCATAAAACTGGGGCTTGCCCACGGCACGGTCGAAGGCATCCAGACCGAGGAACCGGACTGCCCCGTGCCCCTTGACGCCGCCGATAGGCTGGGGCTGGACTACCTCGCGCTGGGCCACTGGCACTCGCTTGCCGAGTTCGCCGGCGCCGGCGGAACGGTGCGCACCGCCTACTGCGGGACACACGAGCCCACCAGGTTCGGGGAAAGGGACAGCGGCCAGGCGCTGCTGGTGACGATAGAACCCGGCGGCGGCGCGCCCGTGCTGGAGCGCATCAGGACCGGCAGGCTCGAGTGGCTGTCGATGGAGGAGGAACTCAGCGTGGAAGGCGACCTCGAGCGCGTGCGCCGGGAGGTCGAGCAGGTGGAATCGCCCGGCGACAAGCTGATCCGCCTGGTGCTCAAGGGGCTGGTGAGACTGCGGGAAGCCGGGGAGCTGGAGAGGCTGTCCGACCTTGTCGAGGCGCGTTTCCTGTACGGGAGCATCGATTATTCCAACCTGCGCCCGGTGCCCGAAACGGAACAACTGCTCGAGGTGGTCCCCCCCGGGGTCCTAATGGACGCGGCTAAGCGGCTGCTGGAGTACACCGACCCCGCTTGTGAAGAGCGCCCCGAAGGCGTCTCGCCGGAGATGGCCACCCAGGCGCTGCTCGAGCTCTACGCATCCGCCGTGGAGGTGAGGAAATGATACTCAGGTCGGTCTCACTGCGCGGCTGGCGCTGCTACGTCGATCCGGTGGAGATAGGCCCGATGTCCGAAGGCCTCAACGTCATACACGCCCCCAACGCCCGGGGGAAGTCCACCATCTTCGAGGCGATGCTCAGGGGCCTCTTCGACGGGCACCGCGTCAAGGGCCAGCAGGTTGACGAGATAAAGCCGTGGGGCCGGGAACTCGCACCCGAAGTCACGGTCGAGTTCCACTCCGGCGGCGCGGATTACCGCGTCGTCAAACGGTTCATCGACCACCCGGCATCCGAGCTCTATCGAAAAGAGGGCGCGGGCTTCACCATGCTCGCGGAGGGGGATGCCGCGAACGACAGGGTGCGCGAGCTGCTCCTCGGCAAAGCCCCCGGCCGCGGCCTCAGCAACCTCGTCCACCAGGGGATCTGCCAGGTGCTCTGGGCGCCCCAGGGAAGGATGGGCCTGGATTCCATCTCCGAGGACATGGTGGCCAACATCTACCGCTCCCTCGGCGCGCAGGTGGGCGGCGGCCACGAGGTGGGCGCCCTGGAGGCGAAGGTGAACGCGCTTCACGACACCTACTTCACTTCCAGGGGCTCGCCGAGAAAAGGGCAGGGGTCCCCCGACCTCCCCGGCCTGGAAGCCCGGGCTGCCGAGCTTTCCCGGCAGGTGGAGGAGGCTGCGGCATCCGCCGCGGCCTTCGAGGACGCCAGCCGCGGCGTCGAAGACCTGCGCGCCACCAGGGACCAGGCCTCGATGACCGCTCGGACAACGGCCGAAGAACTCAAGGGCGCCCAGAAGGCGGCGTCCGAATACGCCGGCCTGCTGTCGAAACGCAACGAGCAGGAGCAGAAGGTCATCACCGCCGAAGCCCGCCACAAGGAGCTGACACAGCGCATAGACTCGATCGCCGCGACCAGGAAGGAGCGCGACGCGGCGGAGAAGCGCATTGCCGAACTGGAAGACGTCCTTCCGGCCCACTCCCGCGAGCGCGACGAGCGCAAGGCCCGCGTGGCGGAGCTGCGGCACGCCCTCGACCTCGCCCGGAAAGACAGGCAGAAGGTGGACCGTGCCCAGCAGGACGCCCAGGAAGCGCGCCGGTACGTGGGCGAACTGGAGAAGCTCAACAAGCTCCGGGACACCCTGGCGAAGGTAGGCGAAGCCGGAAAGGCCCTGGAGGAGGTGACCAGGGAGCGCAGCGAGCTGGTCGCGCCGGACTCCACGCTGTTGAGGAAGCTCCGCAGGGCGGTGAAGGAGAAGGACGAAGCCCGGGTGCTGCTCGACGCCTCGCTCATCACCCTGGAGATAACGCCCGCGCAAGATTCCCGGATGAGCGTCATCGCCGGCGAAGACCCCGGCGAGCTGCCGCTCAAGAAAGGCGTGCCGCAGCAGGCGAAAGGGGCCCCGGAGGTGGCGATCGACATAGAGGGGCTGGCCCATGTCAGGGCATGGGGCCCGGAGAGCGACGTCGTAACCCTCAGGGAGAAGATCTCCTCCAGGGAACGCAGCATCGAAGAGATGACGCGGGAGTTCGGAACGGCGGACATCCGGAAGCTCGAGAACCTCCAGGAGACGGCTAAGGACCTGGAAAAGAGGATCGGCGAGGCCAGCACCGCCCTGGAGACCCTGCTCGCCGGCGAGACCCCGGAGGAGATAGAGCAGCAGGCGGCGAAGGCGGCCGCCCTGGTCAAAGAGCTGGAGGCCGCCCACGCCGGTTGGGAGGAGAGCCTCCCTGACTGCGACGCCCTCGACGCTGCGGCGCTGGAGATGAGGAACAGCTTCGTTTCCCGGGTGGAGGAGACGGAAGCCGCCATGGACACCGCCCAGGCCGCGCTGATGGCGGTCGAAGGGCGGAGGGCCGCGGTGGCCTCGGAGCTGGAGAAGCTCTCCGAACGGCTGGACGACATACGGAAGAAGCTCGAGGAGCAGCAGGCCGACGGCCTGGACGACGAGACCCGGCGCGGCAGGCTGGAGGAGATTGCCCTGGAGTGGGACGCCGCCAGGGCGGCGCTTGCCGAAGCGGACAGGGCGCTGGAAGCTTACCCGGGCGACCCGGTGAAGGAAGTGGAGATGCTGGAGAGGACCCTCGAGGCAGCGGAAAAGAGGGCCGAGGAAGCGCTCGCCGGCCAGAAGGCCGAGGAGGGCCGCCTGCAGCAGCTTGCCAGCGAAGGCGGCTATTCGAAGCTCGCGGCCCTGGAGGAGGAACGGAACTCCCTCGAAGAGCGCCTGGCCAGGGAGACGACCCGGGCGCGGGCCATCAAGCTCCTCCACGACACCGTCCTCGACTGCCGGGAGGAAGCGCTCTCCGCGGTCGCGCTCCCCGTGGAGGAGGCGGCCACGCGGTTCATGCGGAGAATCGCCGGCGCCAGGTTCGGCGACCTCCAGTTGAGCGACGGGTTCACCCCCAGCGCCGTGGACCCGAAGCTGGAGGGGGCGGTGGATGTCGGAATCGGCAACCTCTCCGGAGGGGAGCAGGAGCAGGTCCACTTCGCCGTAAGGCTCGCCCTGGCCCAGGTGCTGGCCGGCGAAGAGAGGCAGTTGGTGGTGCTGGACGACGCGCTCACGGCCACCGATTCCCCCAGGTTCGCGCGCATCCTGACGATCCTGGAGGAGCTCGTCTCCACCCTCCAGATACTGGTCCTGACCTGTCACCCGGAGAAGTACGGGGCGCTGACCGGCGCGCGGTTCATCGACCTCCAGGAATTGACCTCGCGGTAAACGCGCCCGGCCAGGGGGTGCGGGGATCTTTGCGGAGCCCGGCGGCGCGGGGGTCTTTGCAAGCCAGGGGGTGCGGGGGTCTTTGCGGAGCCCGGCGGCGCTGGGCCTTCACTCCCCGGGAGGCGCGGGGCCTTCAGGTGCCCGGCCGGAACGTGTCCAGTATCTCACGGATGAAGGACTCCCTGTTCACCTGGTAGTTGCCCGGCTTTCCCGCCAGCAGGACGGCGTAGCTGTAAGCGCCCTCGTTGAAGAAGCAGTCGCATTTGTGGACGGTCTGGCCCTTGTAGAAATCGTCCTCGATGCAGGTTATCGCGAACTCCCAGATGCACCTCGAGCCACCCGGCGGGTCCATGCTTATGAGGCGGTACCCCGCCTTCCCCTCGTAGGCCTGGGCGACCCCCCGGGCCGAGGAATAGGGCGTCTCGTCGCCGGCGCCCCTGGGGCTGGCATCTATCAGGAAGTACATGTGCCCGTCGGGGCTCCACCACTTGACGCGGTAGCCGTAGTCCCGCTGCTCCTCGGTCTTCCGCCAGCCGGTGGGGTAGTTGATGGTGTAGGAGTAGGCGGCGTTGTGGTACGTCTCCGGCGCCCCGCCGGCGAAGTAGTTCTGCGGGGTCTCCGTCTCCGGGGGAGGGCCTTCGCCCCCGCCCCCGCCCGTGGGGGCGCCCCCGTCCTGGGGAGTCTGCTCCTCCGCCATCGCGGCCGCCGCCGAGACGGAGATCGTCTTGCTGTCCAGCCTGGAGTTGTCCTTCGCATAGGCCGTGACCATGATGGTGTGTTTGCCGGCCCCCACGTCCACCTGGGCCTCGAACGGCCGGGACTCCAGGGTCCTGCGAACCTCCCCGTCCACCGTTATCTCCAGCCTGGCTATCCTGGAGGGGTTCTCGGCGTCCACCACCACGGTCACCGGGTTGACCACCTTCCGGTCTTTGGGATTGGTGATGGTGAGGACGACCTTCTTCTCCCACGGCTTCACCAGCATCAGCGCCACGGCCACCGCCGCCAGCAGCGCCGCCCCGGCGACCGCCGCGCCGATCGCCAGGCCGACCCTCTTCTTCGCTCCCGGCGCCGGCGCCCCGGGGTAGGCCGCCGCCGGCGGGGATTGGGGTACCGGGGTGGTGCGCAGCACCGTGCCGTCGTAGGCGACCTGCCGCGCGGGGGCGGGGGGCGAGGCCCCGGTCTCGATGTCCGACTTCATGTCGGAAGCGCTCCGGTAACGCGCCGCCGGGTTCTTGGCCATGGCCCTGGCTATGACCGCCTCGAGGTTCGGGGGCACGCCGGGGTTCACCAGGTGGATGAGCCGGGGCTCCTCGTGGACTATCTTGTACATGATGCTGGTGGTGGATGTGGACGAGAAGGCCGCGGTGCCGGTGAGCAGCTCGTAGAAGAGCACGCCCGTGGAGAAGATGTCGCTGGCCGGCCCCACCGGCTCGCCCTTGACCTGCTCGGGGCTCATGTACCCCGGCGTCCCCATCACCTGTCCGACCCGGGTCATCGTCGAAGAGGAGCGCAGCCGCGCTATGCCGAAGTCCGCCACCTTGACCCTGCCGTCGGGAAGCACGAACACGTTGTCCGGTTTTATGTCCCGGTGCACCACCTCGTGTTCATGGGCGTAGGAGAGGGCCGACAGCACCTGCTCGATGACGGAGACGGCCCGTGGTATGGACATGGGCCCTTCGGCGGTCGCTTCGCTCAGGGTCGCCCCTTCGAGGTACTCCATGGCGATGTAAGGCGTGCCGTCCTGCTCGCCCACGTCGTAGATGGTGACGATGCTGGCGTGAGAGAGGACCCCCGCCGCCCGGGCTTCCCGCTCGAAGCGCTCCCTTATCTCCTCTTTGTCCGTGTCCGGGAGCCGCTCGTCTATGTGCAGGGCCTTGACGGCGACGCTGCGGCCTATCCTGTCGTCCCTCGCGAGGTAAACGATCCCCATGGCCCCCCTGCCGACCTCCCTGAGGACGCGGTACCGCCCGTAGTACTCCGGGTGGGGGACGGGCGAAGGGCCGCCCTTGCCGGGTGCGGGCGCCGCCGGCTTCAGCAGGGTGCCGGGGGAGCCCTGCCCGCCGGGCCCATCGCCCGGGGCGCTCCCCGTTCCGGCTTCAGGGCCGGCATCCTCGGCGGACCGGGCGCCGCTACCGGGTGGAACGGACGCGGCCCGAGAGGTCGGGGCGCCGCAGTTGATGCAGAAAGACGCGCGATCGGAGAGTTCGGTCCCACAGGCGGGACAGGTGATGCTCATGGCACGCTGCCTTCCGGGTGCAAGAATCCTGCCGCATTCATGACAATCCAGGGTCGGTCTCCCATAATTAATAACACAGGCGGCCTTGCCCCGGTCAAGCCCGGACCGGCGGTTCGGCCCGCCTCCGCCGGGAAACACCCGGAACGGCGCCCCGGAACGGCGCCAACGCCGTTTTCCGATGTCGCCGTCTCCTGATATGGTAGGAGCGGAAAGGGGATGGCGGCCCTGGTCCCTCGAGCCCAACCGGGAGGGTTACCAACAGTTCCACAAATCCTTGACAAACATTAGCATCAGTCCTAATATGTAAGCATAATGAAGATACGAGATTGGGCTGAAACGCAGGGAATCTCATACTGGACGGCACTGCGCTGGTTCCACGCAGGCAAACTACCCGTACCAGCCGAACAACTCCCTACAGGAACTATTCTTGTCTATCCCCCCGAAAAGCCCGAAATCCCCGAATCCAATAGTTCCGTTGTCATCTACTGCCGAGTATCTGGACACGACCAGAAGGAAGACCTTGAACGCCAAGCCGAACGCTTAAAGAACTTCGCATCGGCAAAAGGGTGGGAAGTGAAAGACGTAGTGACCGAAGTGGGTTCTGGTCTTAATGGTCGCAGGAAGAAACTCCTGAAAATCCTCTCCGACCCCGAAATAGGTTTAATCCTTGTAGAACATAAAGACAGGCTGGCAAGGTTCGGGTTCGAGTATATTGAATCTTCTCTTTCAGCCCAAAAACGAAAAATCGTGGTTGCCGACCAGACGGAAGAAACTGCTGACTTGTGGCAGGACTTCATTGATGTTGTTACTTCTATGTGTGCCAGAATTTACGGGAAACGCGGGGCTAGGAACAGGGCCAATAAAGTATTGGAAATGCTTCGGGAACTCGGGGAACCGAATAAGGAGTAAAATGGTGAGAAAGTACATCGAGGTACAGGGGAAGAAATAATGGAACCTGACGAAAAAAAGTGTCCTTACTGTAAAGAAACAATTAAGAGTGAAGCAATCAAGTGTAAGCATTGTGATTCTGATTTGAATACTACAGAAACGAATCCTGTTGAAAAGGAAGCGCAAAATAAAGCAGTTTGGAAGAAAGTTATCTTTATAGGTATTGGTGTCTTGGTAGTCATAGGACTGATACTGGGTCTTTTTATAGGTCTGGGTAGAAGGAAGGAAACGCCAGAAGAAGCGGCAAAAAAGTTGTTGACAGTGATTGCAAGTCAAGATGTTGGAGGAATGTACGATTTGTTGGATTCCGAAACCAAGTCCAAAGGAAGCAAAGAAGAAGTAATGACTGTCATGAGGGAATCAGACTTCTGGAGTTTGAATGTAGACGAATGGGAAATAGTAAAGGTAAAGAAGGACGGAGATACCGCAATAGTTACATTTGAAACTAACAATGAATCTGATGAAATAATAGATTTTCCTTTCGTCAGGGAAAACGGAAGATGGAAATGGGACTTGGCGGGTATGTAAAGGGGTTTTAGATGGATGAACAAGACGAAATGAAGAAATGTCCATTCTGCGCCGAATGGATAAAAGCGGAAGCGATAAAGTGTAAGTACTGTAAATCTGACTTACCTGTTCCAGAGCCTACAGAAGAAGTTGTTGCTGAACCAGTTGTCAGTAAGTCAGGCATACCTCAAGAGCCTACGGCTCATTCAAATGTTGAGTCACCAACGTCTACTCTTACAAAACCTGCTGGGGAAGTTCTAAGAGAAGCAACCAAGAAGGCTGGCAAAGCCGTAGTTGCGGGAGGTAAATCTGGGTTTTGTTGGAGTAAACAAACTGGAAAGAAAATAGCAACGTGGTGGAAAAACCCGAAGTTCAGGAAAGGTGCTTACATCTCGGCTGGTGTGGTGGGTCTAATTATCGTTGGTCTTGTCGTTCTTCTTGTTGCCACTCACCGAACTCCCGAAGAAGT
>CAZEJS010000012.1:0-73786 GCA_964512645.1 uncultured Acidimicrobiales bacterium | reverse complement strand
AGCGCGGATTATCCGCCCGAGCCCTCCTCCTTTTTCAACAGCGATCTGGCCTTCCGGACGTCCTTCTTCATCTGCGTCACCAGTTGCTCCTCGCCGGCAAACGCTATCTCTTCGCGCAACCGGTGGTGGAACTCTACCTCCAGGGTCTCCCCGTAGATATCACCGTCGAAATCGAGGAGGAACACCTCCAGCGCAGCCTCGGCGTCGCGGAAAGTGGGGTTGCTGCCGATGTTGATCGCGCACGTATACGTTCCCTCGGGCAGCACCGCCTTTCCGGCGTACACGCCGTCGGGCGGTACGCAGAAATCGCCGTCCAGCAACAGGTTTGCAGTTGGAAATCCCAGCCGTTTGCCCCGGGAGTGCCCGGGGACAACGCTGCCGCTGACGGTATACGGCCTCCCAAGGCCGTCCATGACCTCTTGCATTCTGCCTTCTACTATCAGGCCCCTGACGAGCGTGCTCGATAGCTGTCCCAGCTCGACCTTCACCAGGGGCACGACGTCAACCTCGAACCCCAGCGAGGCGCCTTCCGACGCGAGGGTGCCGACGTCGCCTTTTCCGCCCCTGCCAAAGCGAAAGTTCTCGCCCACACACACTTTTTTCGCGCCCAGGTGCCCGGCCAGGACCCTCCGGCAAAACTCGTCCGGCCGCATGGAGGCGAAACTACGGTTGAACTTCACCGATACGGTGAAGTCCAGCCCGAGGGATTCCAGAATCTCCATCTTGCGAACGGAGGAGCTGATGACGCACGGCGTCTCGCCGCAAACCAGCTCGCGTGGGTTCCTCTCGAAAGTGAGAGCGACCGATGCGATAGAGCGCCGCCTGGCCTCCTCCACGCAATCGCGTATGATCGCCTGGTGTCCCCGGTGAACACCGTCGAAAACGCCTATGGTGACCGCCGACTCCTTCGCGTGCCTCCTGAAATCGCCGGTGTGTTCAAGCAGCTTCATCGTTCTCACCGGCATTATGGGGGCGCAGAACTCGCAATGCCCGGGCCGCAATCCAGTCCTCGTCTCCTTCGCGGGCAGGGCCGTAGAGCGCGATCAGCCTTCCCTGGGGGTCCAGCACCCTGAATGCGCCGTCCACTGGTCCCATTCCCTCGATTCCCACGGGCAGGGGCTTTCCCATGGACGCGGCCAGGGCCGCGTCCCCCGGAGTACACAGGGTGGGCATCCAAGCGGTCGCATCCTCGAGAGAAAGGGCGTGGCCCTCGAGGCCGGAGCTCTCCAGCACGGCGATGGCGCCGCAGTTCTCGACAAGGAATTCCCCGGACCTCACACGCCTCAGCGCCGCCACCGTGGCACCGCAGCCGAGCGTGCGTCCAATGTCGCGCACCAATCCACGGACGTATGTGCCGGGCCCACAGGTTATGTCGAGAACGGCCTCCGGTCCGGAGGCGCCGCGGCCGATGCCTTCCACGACGATCGACTCCACCGATATTTCACGTTCCACAAATGGCGGTTCCAGGCCTTGCCGGGCATATTCGTAGAGCCTGCGCCCGCCGCTCCGCACCGCCGAATAAGCAGGGGGAACCTGCACGGTTCTCCCGCACAGACCCGCCGCCGCTCCTCTTACGGCATCGACGTCAATGCCGGACGCGTCCGCGGTCTCCGTGACCTTGCCCTCGATATCGCAACTGTCGGTCTCGACCCCCAGCAGCGCGCGCACCCTGTAGCGCTTGGTCCCGCCTCCCAGGTAAGAGGTCAGAAGCGTCGCTCTGCCGACGCAGACAATGAGCACGCCGGTTGCCAGTGGGTCCAACGTTCCGGCGTGGCCGGTCTTGCGCGCCCCGGCGACGCCGGCAACCACCCTGCAGACCTGCCTGGAAGTCCAGCCCGCAGGCTTATCCACAGGAACAACCGCATCCACGGGCGACTATCTCCTTTCTGAGCTCCGCCAGCGCCCCGGCAAACTCACGCTTCGCCGAGGTGTACCCGGCGGCCACGGTGTGTCCGCCTCCCCCGAGCGCCCTGGCCACGCTGCCGATGTCGGTCTGCGGCCTGGAACGCAGCGATACACGGATGGTCCCGTCTTCAAGCTGCTTGAACAGCGCGGCGATCCTGTGTCCCCGGAGCGCACGCAGGTTGTCGATGAGGTCTTCGGTCTCGTTCATCCGCACACCGAACCGCTCCAGGTCCTCACGGGACAGAAATGCGTACACCATCGCGAACTCCTTGTCGAACACCGCCCTGCAGAGGATTTCCCCCGAAAGCCTCAGGTAGGGCAGGGAGTCGCACTGGTACACGTTCTGAAATACGAGATGAGGTTCCACGCCGGCGCCAATCAGTTCGCCGGCAACCTCCAGCGTCCGAGCGGTGGTGTTGCTGAACTGAAACCTGCCCGTGTCGGTAACGATCCCGGTGTAAAGGCCCAGAGCGGCGTCCCCGGTCACCTTGAGGCCCAGGGGCCCGGCAATGGAGTAGACGATCTCAGCCGTCGCGGCGGCGGAGGCGTCGACCAGGTTCACGGTGCCAAAGGCGCTGTTGTCGGGATGATGATCAACGTTGATGAGCGGGACGGACACCGCTTTTTCGCGCAGCCCTTCGAGCCTTCCCTCGTTGGCGCAATCCAGAGCGACGGTGAGGGCGTGCCCCGGCTGGATGTTCCCGGGGCGCACCAGCAACTCGCCGCCGGGGATGAAAGCGTACTTCTCGGGCGTCTCGAACGGTTCGGGCCAACTGGCCTGCACCTGTTGACCGTTTTCGCGGAGCATGAGGCTCAGTGCGAGGACCGAGCCTATCGCGTCCCCGTCCGGGTACTGGTGACCGAGCACCAGAACGCTCGGGCACTCCTTCAGCAGCACTGCCGCACGATCCAACTCAGACCTGCTCAACATCCCCGCTGTCTCCCATCTCCTCCGCAGCTCGGTCGAGCAGCTTCGCCAGTCTTATGGCATCCCCGCTGACGTCTTCTCTGACCAGGTCGATCTCGGGAAGGTACTTGAGACGGAGGTGCTTGCCGAGAGCCGATCTCATGTAGCCCCTGGAGCTTTCCAGGCCCTGGATCGTCCTCTTCACCTCGGCGTCGTCCCCGAGGACACTGTAGTAAACCCTTGCATGACGGAGGTCCGGCGAGACGTCTACCCGTGAAATGGTCACAAAGCCTACCCGGGGGTCCTTGATCTCCCTCTGGATCACTTCCGCGAGGACTTCCTTCGTGGCTTCCTCTACTCTGTTCAGTCGCTTGGACATCTCCTCGACCTACAGGTCCTCCGGGTCCAGTACCCAGCTCTCGGCGAGCAGCACCTCGACACCCGAACCTTCAATGGTGCGCCTTGCCCCCTCCAGCGCCTCGGCGACCTTGGAGCGCGACGACGACACGCAGGCAATGGCCACCCCTCCGCTCTTCCAGGCGTCCAGCTCTCCGATCTCCGCCGCACCGATAATCCTGCTGTTGCCCAGGCGGTCGATTATGCTCCGCATGAAGTGCCTCTTGTCTTTCAATGATGAGCACGAGCCGAGGTCAAGCCGGTACCGGCCGATTCCGACGAAGGCTTTCAAGGGGTCCACCCACCATTCTCGCACGTGGGGGCGCTAGCGGGGAATCTCTCGCATCCGGTACGCCTCAAGGATGTCTCCCTCTTTGACGTCATTGAAATCCTCGAGCCCGACGCCGCACTCGAACCCGGCGGATACCGACCTGACGTCTTCCTTGAACCTGCGGAGCGAACCGACCTTGCCGTCGTGCACCACCACTCCGTCCCTTACCACCCGGAGAAGGGAACCGCGGTTGATCTCGCCCTCGAGGATGTATGAACCGGCGACGGTCCCGCTGCCGGGCACCCTGAACGTCTGCCTTACCTCCAAACGCCCGGTCTGCTCCTCTTCGAAGACCGGCGCCAGCATGCCCACGAGAGCGGACTCCATGTCTTCGGTGAGCTTGTAGATAATCTGGTAAGTGCGTATCTCGACCTCTTCGCGCTCCGCTGCCCGCGACGCCTTGACGTCGGGTCTGACGTTAAAACCGAGAACTATCGCGTCGCTGGCGGCGGCAAGCATTATATCCGTCTCGGTTATCCCGCCTACACCGCTGTGTATGACCACGAGTTTTACCTCGTCCCTGGAGAGCTTCAAGAGGGACTCGCTGACGGCCTCCAGCGAGCCCTGAGTGTCCGCCTTGAGGACCACCTTGAGCTCCTTGAGCTCACCTTCCCTTATGCGCTCGAAGAGATCCTCGAGTGAAACGTGCCTGGGACCGGTCTGCTCGTCGAGCTTTTTCTGCAGCCTGCGCCTGTCGGCGAGCTGCCTCGCTTTTTTCTCGTCCTCAACCACCCTGAACTCGTCCCCCGCCATCGGCGGGTTCGACAGGCCGAGTATTTCAACGGGCGTGGCGGGGGACGCCGTCTCGACGGACTCGCCTCTGTCGTCGAACATCGCCCGGATTTTGCCCCAGGCCGTCCCGACCACAACCACGTCGCCGATCCGCGCCGTTCCTCTCTGAACCAGGACGGTCGCGACCGGACCGCGCGCCTTGTCCAGCTTCGCCTCGACGACTGTCCCGCTGGCGGTCGCGCCGGGGTTCGCCTTGAGCTCCTGCATCTCCGCCACCAGCAGTATCATCTCCAGGAGGTGGTCTATGTTCGTGCCGGCCTTCGCGCTGACGTCGCCGAACACCGTCTCGCCGCCCCATTCCTCCGGGATCAGGCCCCGCTCGGAGAGCTGCTGTCTAACCCTTCCGGGATCGGCGTCAGGCTTGTCTATCTTATTGACCGCCACGATGACGGGCACCTCGGCTTCCTGAGCGTGATTGAGCGCTTCGATGGTCTGCGGCATTACCCCGTCGTCGGCCGCGACCACCAGCACGGCCAGGTCGGTTATCCGAGCGCCGCGCGCCCTCATGGCGGTGAACGACTCGTGGCCCGGCGTGTCGATGAAAGTGATCGGCCTCCCACGGAAGGTGACCTGATAGGCGCCGATGTGCTGGGTTATCCCCCCCATCTCGCTGGAGACGACGTCCGTCTTGCGTATTGCGTCCAGGAGCAGGGTCTTTCCGTGATCGACGTGCCCCATCACCGTCACGACCGGGGGACGGGCCACGAGGTCCTCCGGGACGTCGGTGAGCTCCACGAACTCCTCGACTCGTTGCGGCTTTATCTTGATCTCTACCCCGAGGTCCTCGGAAAGGAGGCGCAAGGCATCGTCGGTTATCGCCTGGTTCAGGGTGAGCATCTCGCCGAAGCCCATCATCTTCTTGATGACGTCCGATGGCGTAAGGCCAGCTTTCTGTGCGAATTCCTTGACGGTTATGCCAGAGGACACACGCAGGTGCTTGGGGGCGACGGTGCTGGGAGGTGCCTTCGGCCTCGCGGGCGCGGCCCTCCCGCGCGGCACATACCGGTACAGCTTCTTCTCCGAGGGTCGCGCCCTGTCGGAAGGCTTTTTATCCGCCGGCGCCACCCTCAGTGTCTGCTTGCCTCGTCCCTTTCTCGGCGGACGGGCGGGCGCGGGCGCGCCAGGTAGCGAGCCCTTCTTCTGTGCCACCCTGCCAGCCGGTGGAGCCGCTCTGCGCTCGTCGGCTCCCAACGGCGCCCGGGGGCGTTCTTCCGGCACGGCTCGCCGCACCTTGGCGGAAGTGTCGGCACCGCGACCAGGTGAGGCCTGGGGACGAACCGTCTTCCCGGGAGCAGGGGTCCCCTCTCTGGGAGCGTCGGGAGTCGCCTGCTTCTCAGACGGCGGACGATAGGGTTTTCGGGAAGCTTCCGACATCACGGGCGTCCCGGGCGCAGCCGCCACCGCCTTCTTCTGCGGTCCGGTTTCCCCGGCCGCCGCAGCGGGGGTTCCGGCGGGCCCGACCTGGGAAACCGGTATCTTCGCGGCGGGTGTGGCGGCGGAACGGGCCGTCTCGGAAGCCTTTGCCGCGGCTTTGGAAGCGGATTTCTTCGCCGCCGGTTTCTTCGCGGCCGGCTTCTTGGCCGCGGTTTTCTTGGCCGCCGGCTTCTTCGCCGCGGCCTTCTTGGCCGCCGGTTTCTTCGCCGCCGGCTTCTTGGCCGCGGTTTTCTTGGCCGCCGGCTTCTTCGCGGGCTTCTTCTTTGGTTTCTCTATCTTCACCGGGTCTCGACCGAAGGACACCCGCACCCGGTTGGCATCCTCCTGTGAGATGGACGACAGGTTCGTCTTGGCCGGGATCTCGAGCTTGCGTATCCTGTCCGAGACCTCCCTGTTGGACTTCCTGAGCTCTGTCGCCAGCTCATGGACCCTGATCGTTTTCGCCAATCTCGCAGCTCTCCTTTGTCGTCATTACGATCTCATGGTACACCCCCGGGGGGACCTTCGCCCTCAGCGCTCTTTCCAGCCGGCCACTGGATACCGCCGACCGGACGCACTCCTCGCCCCGGCACACGTACGCACCCCGCCCCGCCTTCTTCACCGGCCCCACGCTTACGGTCCACGGCGCGGCGCCGATTCTTATCATTTCGCTTTTCGGCCTTCGCCGGGAGCAACCCACGCACATCCGGAACGCCGACTCCGGCTTCAGCTCTCCCATGGACCTTCCGCGATCCGCTCCCCGGCATCGGGGAGGTCGGCTTCGGCTTCAAGAGCGGGCGCCTCCGCCTCCTCGGTTTCCGGCGCGCCGGCGGCCGATTGGTCCGCGGTCTCCGGACCCTCTTCCAGGACTTCCGTGACTTCCGGGACGGCTTCCGCGGCCGCCTGCTCTTCTTCCGGCGGCAAAGCCTGCTCTTCCTCGGAGGCACTTCCGGCTGCCGGGGCATCGCCCTCCTCGACCGGGGTCACCTCCTCGACGTTCACGTCACCGGACTCGATGAGCTCCCCCATCTTCTGGTGAGCGGGCATTCCGCAGAAGTCCGACCCTGGCTTCGCCCTGTTTCTGCACCTGTGACCGGAGGACGTTATTGCACGGCACTTCCGCTCCGGTTCTTCCAGGGGTCCGGCGGCCGCCTCTCTTTCCGCCCTGATGGCAGCAGCTTCAACCGCCTGCGTCTCGGAGAGGATGTCAATCCTCCAGCCTGTGAGCTTGGCCGCCAGGCGGGCGTTCTGCCCCTCCTTTCCGATGGCCAGTGAGAGCTGGTTGTCGGGCACGATGACTTCCGCGGTGAGGTTATCGGTGTCGACGATGACCTCTTTGACCTTCGCCGGGCTTATGGCGTTGGCGACAAACTCCGCAGGGTCTTCCTTCCACTCGACGATGTCGACCTTCTCTCCCCTGAGTTCGCTCACAATCATTCGGACCCGGGAGCCCTTGGCCCCAACACAGGCGCCTACCGGGTCGACGTTGGGGTCGTTGGACGCCACGGCGACCTTCGACCGTTGCCCTCCCTCGCGCGCGACAGCCTTGATCTCCACCAGGCCGTCGTATATCTCCGGCACCTCCAGCTCGAAGAGCCTTTTCAGGAGTCCCGGATGGGTCCGGGATACCATTATCTGCGGGCCCTTGTTGGTCCGCCTGACGTCCACTATGTAGATTTTTATCCGCGCGCCGTGCTCGTACCGTTCTCCACGAACCTGTTCGCTCGGCGGGAGCAGGGCTTCCACTTTGCCCAGGTCGACGAGGGTATAACGCTGGTCGCTCTGCTGAATGATCCCGGTTACTATGTCGCCCTCACGGCCGTGGTATTCGTCGAACATCAGCTCACGCTCGGCTTCGCGGATTCGCTGGATGATGACCTGCTTGGCGGTCTGGGCGGCGATCCTGCCGAAGTTGTCCGGGGTTACCTCGACCTCCACCGGCTCGCCATTCTCGTCCTCGCGAGTCTCGAACACGCGGATCTCTCCGGTCTCCTCTTCAATATCTATCCTCGCGTCGATCTCCTCCGCCTCGAGGTCGCCGTAGTTTTTTTTGTAGGCCGTCAGCAGCGCGTCTTCCAGGGCTTCGAGCACCGTATCCACCGCAAGGCCCTTCTCGAGCTCTATCTGCTTCAACGCGTCCAGGAGCTTGAACTTCACTTCGCAACACTTCCTAGGTACGCCGTTCTACCACGGCAACTCGGGATCGAGGCGCGCCGAGGCGATCGCCCCGTACATCAGGTCCACCTGCTCTTCGCCGAGATCAAGTCGTACCGACTCCTCCCCCGCATTTCTCAGAATGCCCGTCATGCTCTTTCTTCCCTCGAACGTCTGTCTCAAGTTGACCCGGACCCTCTTGCCGACGCTTCTGCGGAAGTCCTCGGCCCTTCTGAGCGGCCGGTCCAGCCCCGGACTCATCACTTCCAGGACGTACGGTCCCTCCATCAGGTTCTCCCTCTCGATGACCTGTCCGATCATCTCGCTGGCGGAAGCGCAGTCGTCCAGTGTCACCCCACCCTCGCGGTCTACTGAAATCCGCAAAAAAGCGCGGCCCTTGTCCCTGGTGATCGAGACGTCCGCCACCTCCAGCGAGAGCCCCCGCATTAGATCGCCGATCGCCTCAACCACCTGAGCGTAAAGGTCGCCGCGTTTCACGGTCTCCTCCTCTTGGCGCGCTCAGGTAAATAAAAAGTGGGCCACCTCGCCCACTCGTTAAGAGCGCTTCACTGATTCTAATGAAAAGATACCACAAATGGGGGCACCGCGCAACTTCGCCGGGCGGCTTCGGTGCCTATTTCGGGGCGAGTCTCCAGACCAGAATAAGCGTCGTGACGGCGAACATGATCCCCATGACGATGGTGATCCTGTCGAGGTTCTTTTCTACGATATAGCTTCCCGAGAACAGGCTGGCGCTCTGCCCGCCGAGCACGCTCGCGAGCCCCCCGCCCTTGCCGGCATGAAGCAGGACCGAGACGATCAACCCCGCGCAGACAATCGAATGAATTACCAGGACGATTATTGTAAGTACACCCATGACAGGGTAATTCTAGGAGTGCGCTCCACCTTTTGCAAGCTGAAGGTACAGTGACGTCCCCGTCATCTCCGGCGGCGCGGCGATTCGCATCTCCTCCAGCACGGTAGGCGCGATGTCCCCCAGCACGCCGCCTTCTCTCAGTGGGCGTTTCTCCGGCGTCACGTTCACGAACGGTACCCTCGACGTCGAATGCGCGGTACAGACTCCGCTACCGTCCAGCATCTTGTCGGCGTTGCCGTGGTCCGCGGTGACGAACCCTCCGCCCCCTGCCTCGAGAACGGCATTCATTACAACGCCCAGACACTCGTCGACCGCCTCGACCGCCTTGATCGTCGCTTCCATCTTGCCGGAGTGCCCCACCATGTCGCAGTTGGCGAAGTTCAACACTACGAAGTCGTACGCGCCGCTCCGCACACGTCTTACCGCCTCGGCCGCCACCTCGAAGGCGCTCATTTCCGGCTTGAGGTCGTAAGTCGCCACCTTCGGAGACGGCACCAGCACCCGGTCCTCGCCGGGGTGAGGCTCCTCGATTCCTCCGTTGAAGAAATAGGTTACGTGGGCGTATTTCTCGGTCTCGGCGATGTGCAACTGTTTGCGACCGTTCGCCGCGAGCACGTCGGCCAGTGTGTTGGGGGTCCTTTCCGGGGGAAAAGCCACCGGCAGCCCGTACCTGTCGTCGTACTCGGTCATGGTGACGAGACTCGGATAGACCGCTTCCCCTCTTTCGAACCCGTCAAACCCCTCCCGGCTGAGGGCCTCGGTGAGCTGGCGTGGTCTGTCCGGGCGGAAATTGAAGAATATCACCGAGTCCGCCGACGTCATCTCCACCGGAAGGCCCACGACGCACGGCACCAGAAACTCGTCGTCGATACCGTCACCATAGGAGCGTTCCACCGCCTCCCGAGCTGAGGCCGCGGCCCTTCCAGAGCCGTGCGCTATGGCGTCGTAGGCCAGCCTGGTCCTGTCCCAGCGCTTGTCCCTGTCCATGGCGTAGTAACGGCCGGAAACCGTGCGGATCTTCCCCGGGCCGCCGTCGACGCGTTCCTCCAACTCCTCGATGTACTCGAGCGCGCTTCTGGGGGGAACGTCCCTTCCATCGAGGAACGCGTGTGAAACCACCCTCTCGAGCCCCATCTCGTTCGCCATGTCGATCAGTGCGAACAGGTGAAGGATATGGCTGTGAACGCCGCCGTCGGATAGAAGGCCCAGCAGGTGCAGGGTGCCACCCGTTGCCAGCGCGTGCCTCACCGCGCCTCTGAGCACGTCGTTCCTGGCGAAGGAGCCGTCGCGGATAGCCTGGTTTATTCTCTGGTACTCCTGCAGCACAAGCCGACCCGCCCCGATGTTGAGGTGGCCAACCTCGGAGTTGCCCATCTGGCCCCGCGGCAGCCCGACGTCCTCTCCCGAACTGCCCAGGGAGGTCCAGGGATAGGCGTCCATGAGGTGGCGCATGACGGGAGTTCTGGCGCAGGCTATGGCGTTGGTGGAATCCTCGCGGCCGAGCCCCCATCCGTCCAGGATTACCAGGGCCAAGGGCCTCGGTACCGTCAAGTGAACCTCACGAGCTTTGCGAAGTCGGCGGCCTTGAGGCTTGCCCCGCCCACAAGGGCCCCGTCTATGTTGGGCATGGACATCAGCTCGTCGACGTTGGAGGGGCTCACGCTGCCACCGTACTGAATCCTCTTCGCCTCGGCCGCGGCTCCGTCGTAGAGCTCGCCGACAGTACGCCGGATCATGCCGCAAACCTCGTCCGCGTCAGCTGAGGTGGCCGCTACCCCGGTCCCGATAGCCCATATCGGCTCGTAGGCGATTATGACCTTCGCGGCGCGTGAGGCGTCGATTTCGAACAGCCCGCACTTCACCTGGTTGGTAACCACGTTCTCCGTCTCTCCGGCTTCTCTCTGTTTCAGCGTCTCCCCGCAGCACATGATAGGCGTAAGCCCGTGGTCTATTGCGGAGGAGACCTTTCTGTTGACCGCCTGGTCTGTCTCACCGAAGAACTGGCGCCGTTCGGAGTGTCCGATGATCACGTACGCAACACCGAGGTCGAGGAGCATCGTCGGCGACACCTCGCCGGTGAAGGCCCCCTTCTCCTCCCAGTGCATGTTCTGAGCGCCGAGGCTTATTCCCGCCGGCAGCTCTTCCAGCGCGCGCGCGACGGCGGGAATGGCGACGAACGGCGGACAGACCACCACGTCAACTCCTTCGAAACCATCGATCAAGCCGGAGAGGTCCCGAACCAGCAGGGCTCCCTCCTCCGGGAGCGTGTTCATCTTCCAGTTGCCTGCGATGATAGGTTTTCTCAAATCCAACCTCCGTTGTCGATAGGGTCAGCAGTCGGCGAGCGCCTCGACCGCGGGAAGTTTCTTCCCTTCGAGCAGGCGCATGGCGGCGCCGCCCCCGGTAGACACGAAATCCATCCGGTCCTCCAGGCCGTACTGCCGCAGGGCGGCGTCCGAATCCCCCCCGCCTACAACCGTCGTCCCGTCGGCCCCGGCGATGCACTCTGCAATACTCTTCGTTCCGTTGGCGAAAGCGGGCCACTCGAATACGCCCATGGGTCCGTTCCAGAATATAGTGCCGGCATCACGGAGCAGCTGGCAGTACTTTTCTACCGTGGAGGGCCCTATGTCGAGGCCCATCCAGCCGGCTGGTATCGACTCCGTGGGGACCGTTTTTCTGCTTGCGGCCTTGTCGAAACGGTCGGCTACCACGAAATCGATAGGGACCATGACCTTGACGCCCTTCTTGCGTGCCTTTTTCATCGCCGACGAGACCTGTGGTGTCTGGTCTTTCTCGATGACCGACTGGCCGATTTCCAGGCCCATGCTCTTGATGAGCGTGAAGCACATGCCCCCGCCGGTCAGTATGGTGTCGGCGATCTCGATGAAGCTGTCGATGACGCCAAGCTTGTCGGAGACCTTGTTGCCTCCGAGCACAACGACAAAAGGCCTGGCGGGGTGCTCCATAAGGCCGCCCAGCGTTTCCAGTTCCTTCTCCATGAGCAGGCCCATCACGCTCGGGAGGTATCTGGTCACCCCGACGGTGGATGCGTGTGCCCTGTGGCTGGTCCCGAACGCGTCGTTCACATAAATGTCCGCGTGCGCGGCGAGCTGTCGAGAGAAATCCGGCAGGTTCTCGGTCTCTCCAGGGTAGAAGCGCAGGTTTTCCAGCAGGATTATGGCCTCGGGGTTCGCTTCGATGGCGCTTTCGACGACCGGGCCTACACTCTCTTTCATGCAGACCACGGGGTAGTCGAGAAGCTCCGCGAGTCTCTTTCCGACCGGCCCCATGCGCAGGCTCTCCACCACCTGTCCCTTGGGCCTCCCCAGGTGGGACATCAGGATCGGCCTTGCTCCACGGTCGAGGAGGTACTTTACTGTGGGAATCGCGCCCCGTATGCGGGTGTCGTCGGCGACATTCCTCTCGATATCGATCGGGACGTTGAAATCCACACGCACGAGGACTTTCTTGCCGCTCACGTCCACGTCGTGGAGCGTCTTCTTGGGCTGAATCTGTATCTCAGACACGGGCCATCACGCCGCGATGTGCTTGATCAGGTCAACAAGGCGGTTGGAATACCCCCACTCGTTGTCGTACCAGCTCATCACCTTCAGCATCGTGCCCATAGCCATCGTCGCCCCGGAGTCGAACACCGATGAAGCGGGGTTTCCAATGACGTCAACGCTGACAATGGGGTCCTCGGTGTACTCGAGGATTCCCTCCAGGCGTCCTTTTCCGGCAGCCTCCCGGAACGCGGAGTTCACTTCGTCAACGGTGACCTCGCGCTCGACGTTCGCCACCAGGTCCACGACTGACGCGTCGAAGGTAGGGACTCTGAGCGCCAGTCCGTCTATCTTGCCTTTTAGTTCGGGCATTACCAGACCGGTGGCGCGCGCGGCTCCTGTAGTGGTGGGGATTATCGACATGGCCCCGGCCCTGGCGCGCCTGAGGTCCTTATGCGGACCGTCGAGCAGCAACTGGTCGTTGGTGTACGCGTGGACGGTAGTCATGTATCCGCTGTTGAAACCGAAATTGTCTTTGATTACCTTAACAACGGGCACCAGGCAGTTGGTAGTGCAGGATGCGTTGGAAATGATGTCGTGCTTGGCGCTGTCGTACACGTCGTCGTTGATGCCCATGACCACGGTCAGGTCAGGGTCGGTTGCCGGGGCGCTGATGATGACCTTGCTCGCGCCGGCCTCGAGGTGGCTGCCGGCTCCCTCGCGCTTGGTGAACAGACCCGTGGATTCCACCACCACCTCTACCCCGAGTTCCTTCCAGGGGAGCGCGGCGGGTTTCCGTTCGGACAGGACTTTCACGAGTTTCCCGTCGATCGAAAGCCCCCCTTCGGCGACGGACACATCGCCCTGGAAAATCCCGTGGATCGAATCGTACTTGAAGAGGTGGCGCATCCCGGCGGCGTCGGTGAGGTCGTTTACGGCGACTATCTCGATCGCTTCGTCTCCTGCGGCGGCCCTGGCGACCAGCCTCCCTATGCGGCCGAAACCGTTGATCCCAACCCTGATTGCCATCTTGCGAGCTCCTTTCCTGCCGTGCCGTTCCCTCCAGACATTATAGCAATAGTGGCCCCGAACTCAGCCAGCTTTCTCCTGCTTCTACGGATCGTCAACCTCCTCGGGTGGCAGCATCGCCTCCAGCTTTCGCATCCTCCCCTGAACGACCGCCTTTGACACCGGAGGTTCTGCGAGCCTGCCCAACTCCGCGAGAGAAGCCTGGGGGTGCTCCAGGCGCAGCTCCGCGATCTCTTTCACAGGCACGGGGGCCCCGACGAGCAGCCCGAGTTCCACCAGCCTCGCCACGAGCTCTCGCTGCCGCAGAGACGCTTCGGCAAGCCTCCTGGCGTTCGCCGCGTCGCAGTTCACCAGCCTGTTGACGGTGTTCCGGGTGGCGTTCATTATCGTACGGCTCTCCCAGTCCAGGTGCGCCTCGTGTGCCCCGGTCACAGCGAGAAACTCGGAGATGTTCTGTCGTCTCTTGAGGTACAGGACCCACTGCCCGCGCCTGTTTCTGACAGCGCAGGCAAGGCCCTTCCTGGCGAATATCTCCGCCATTGCCTCCGCCGCCCGCCTCACCGAGAATGATATCTCCAGTTCTGAAGGACCGTAAGGCTCGCTCACGAAGCCGCCCCCCAGGAAAGCACCCCTCATCGCCGCAGCCGCACAGCAGTCGCTCCTGGTTATCCTGCGCGGCACGGCCGGTTCCGGCGACAGACTCGAATCCAGCACTCCCAGTTCGTGGAGCGCCTGATGAAAACCCTGCTGATCGTGAATTTCGAGCCGGTAGACCGTTCCCCTTCTGGGCGTGCTCCGCTCGACCTTGATCAACGGGGTATCGAGGGTGAAAAGCGCGTGAATCAGCGTGTAGATCTTTTTCGCGGTATATACCCCAGAGGACTCGGTGACCAGCATGTGTCCCCCGGACCTTATGGCGTAAGTCCCGTCCATATGGAGTAGCGCCGACAGCTCGGCCAGGCGGCAGCACCGCCTGCTCGGCTTCACCCTCCCGAGTTCCTCTTTGACCCTGTGGACGCTGCTGGTCATCTACCTGTGGATGTCGCGGTGGCTCACGGTGACGGCGAACCCGTCTTCGGCAAAGAGCCTGCCCAGCTCTGCCGCGATGACCACCGAGCGGTGCCGTCCGCCGGTGCAACCGATCGCGATCGAAAGGTAAGGCCGTCGCTCGCGCTGGTACCCGGGCAGCATAAAATCTACAAGGTCCTTGAACCGCCGCACGAACTCCTGCGCCCCCTGGCTCCCAAGGACGAATCGACGCACCCGGTCGTCGGTTCCGTCCAGATCCCGAAGCTCGTCGATCCAGTAAGGATTGGGCAGGAAACGCACGTCGAAGAGTATTTCCGAATCGAGCGGGTGCCCGTACTTGTACCCGAAAGAAGACAACGAAATCCTGGTCTGGTTGAGGCCGTTCACGTCGGGAACGAGGCTTGCCAGCTTCTCCCTCAGCTCGTGGATGTTGATGTCGCCGGTGTCTATGACGATGTCGGCCCGCTCTTTGAGAGGGTCCAGCAGCGTTCGCTCCTTGCGGAGCATTTCCGCCACTCCAAGGCCTTCGCTCTGGAGGGGGTGGAGTCTCCTCGTCTCGGAGAATCTCCTCAGCAGCACCTCGTCCGGGGCATCGAGGAATACCACGGTGTACGGCACCGACTCCAGGCCTTCGAGTGAGGCGAGAAGCTCTGCGAAATCCGTACCGCCCCGTACGTCCATTACCACCGCCAGCTTGGAAAACTTGTCTCGCTCTAGCGGCGCCAGGTCGACAACATTCACCAGCAGGGAAGCCGGCAGGTTGTCGATGGAGTAATAGCCAAGATCCTCGAAGGACTTCAGCGCCTGCGTCTTTCCCGCGCCGGACATCCCCGTCAGCAGGACAATTTGCAACGGCCACCTCCTCGCCGGTCCCGACCGCATAACCAGATGATAGACCTACCGGACCGTAAATACAGTGTTTCCTGCATCGGAGACCGCCCGAGACGAACCCTCCAGCGAGAGCAGGCATTCCTTCCAGCCCGGCGACGCGCTCCATCCTCCGGAGGTCCCGTCCGACCTGACCACCCTGTGGCAGGGTATCAACATCGGGACGGGGTTCCGCGCGAGGGCCTGCCCCGCGGGGCGTGCCCCGCGAGGAGAGCCGGCGGCGGTTGCAACTTCCGCGTAGCTCCGAACCTCGCCCCATCCAATACGACGTACCACCTCGAGCACCCGAACAGTGAACGGCCTGAGGCCTCGCAAATCCACTGTCGGCACGACTCCAGAATCCCTCCCATGGAGGAGGGCGGACAGATAGCGGCTTGCGAGCTCCAGGTGGTCCGCCCGAACGCCGTCAGCGGCTGGACACTCGATCGTTGTGCGGACTCCGGGCGCGACCGGCAACCCCCGCGCCTCCGGGCGGAGTGGCGGCAGTCTCAGCGCGCTTATCCCTGTTTCGGTCACCTCGACGTCAAACCGCACGCCGTCAACGTCGATTACCGCTTCAAGCGTGTTCTCCATCTGTGCCTCCAGATTGTTCCCTCGCCCTCGCTGCCTCGAAGACCGCGCAGGCCACCGCACCGGGCACTCCCTTCACCTCTCCAAGTTCTTCGGCGGACGCACCGGCAACCTTCGCGGGCGAGCCGAAATGTGTGAGCAGCGCCTTCTTGCGGGCCGGCCCCACCCCGGCCACGTCATCCAGCCACGAGGTCGAGGTCGAGCGCTCCATCAACCTGCGGTTGTATGTCACGGCGACCCTGTGAGCTTCGTCCCGTATCCTCTGTATGAGGAAAAGGGCATCAGAGCCACGCTCCAGGTCAATCGGGTCGGGCCGCCCCGGCCTGTATACCTCCTCCAACCTCTTAGCCAGCGCCGCGAGTTCGACGCCTTCGACGTCGAGCACGCGCAACACCTCCACTCCGGCCCCCAACTGGGGCCTGCCGCCGTCCAGCAGCACCAGGTCCGGCTTCCTTGCCCACCCTGAAGGGGGGCCTTTCCCCCGGTCCGCATCGGTGCGGTCTTCCGCCTTCAAGCGTTTGAACCTCCTGTACAGGATCTCCCTCATCATGCCGGCGTCGTCAACACCCGGTGTGTACTTGATGCCGAACCGTCGATATTCGTTTCGGGCCGGAAGGCCGTCCTCGAACACCACCATCGACGCGACGGAGGCGGTTCCGGCGAAAGTCGATATGTCGTAACACTCGATGCGAAGGGGGAACTTCTCGAGTTGGAGCTCGGCGGCGAGCCGGGCGAGCGCGGCTTCAGTCCTGTTGCTGTCGCGGGCCCTTGCGAGCTTCGCGCTCTCTAGCGCAAGCCTTGCGTTCGCGCCCG
The DNA here is from genome assembly GCA_964512645.1 of uncultured Acidimicrobiales bacterium. Taxonomy (GTDB): domain Bacteria; phylum Actinomycetota; class Geothermincolia; order Fen-727; family Anoxymicrobiaceae; genus CAZEJS01. The sequence continues at coordinate 57,176 of CAZEJS010000012.1, read as the reverse complement.
CCAGCGCCTGTTCGTGCTTCTTGTCCCCTTTCCGAGGCACCCTCAGCTCTACCTTCGCCCCTCTCTCGAGCGCAAGCCACTCGGAAAGGCCTTCAAGATCCGGCGGGATTGCCGGCAGCACCACCAGTTCCGGCACCGAGCCGGCCTGGTCGTAGTAGCGCCCGAGGAATTCGCTGACAAGGCATTCGGGCTCCATTTCCTCGAGGAGGTCGGCGAAGAACACCAGGTTCCCGAGGTGGAACCCCGCCCTGTTCTGTGCCACGGTGAAGCACGCCTGAAGGCCGTCGGAGTACACGCCTACGACGTCGTAGTCCCGGCGGCTGGAAGAAAGCGGGCGATGGTGCCGGAGAACCTGTTTCGCAGAATCCATCTGGTTGCGGATCCGCGCCGCCTGCTCGTACTCTTCTTCCCTGGCCGCCGCCCGCATCCTGCTCTCGAGTTCCCTCAGGACCTCCTCGTGCCTGCCCTCCAGGAACCCGCAGAACTGCCTCACATGTTTCATGTATTCTCCAGGCTCCACGTCACCGCGGCACGGCCCCAGGCAAGCGCCCATCTCGAAGAACATGCAGGGGGTGACGCCTTTTCGGCCTGGGATTGTCCCCGTACAGTGGCGCAGCGGGAACACTTTTTTGAGCAGGCGGATCGTGTTCCTGGCCGCGCGCGCGTTCACGTAAGGCCCGTAATATTTGACTCCACCGGACCTCTTCCCCCTGACGAGCGCCACTCTCGGGTACTCCTCTCCGGTGTAAACCGCGATATACGGGTAGCTCTTGTCATCACGCAAAATCACGTTGTACTTGGGTCGGTGTTTCTTGATGAGCGTCGCTTCGAGTATGAGTGCGTCGACCTCGGTCCGGCATACCGTGACCTCCAGGTCGGCGATCTCTTCTCTGAGAGCTTGACCTTTGTAATCACCGGGGGGCGGCGCCTGGAAATATGAGCGGACTCGGTTCGCCAGCTCCTTGGATTTGCCTACATAGATCACCGCGCCGCCTTCGTCCCTGAAGATGTAGACTCCCGGGCTCGCGGGCAGCAACTCGAGTTTGTCCTTGAGCGACCTCTTCATCCCGTCTTCGCCGCCCGCCTGCGCTTTCTGCGCACTCTCCCGTCGAGAATTTCCCCGAGGTAGTGGCCGGTATGGGAAGCCCCGCATGCGGCGATGTCTTCAGGGGTCCCTTCGGCAACGAGTTCCCCGCCCCGGTCCCCGCCTTCGGGTCCGAGGTCGATTACGTGATCCGCCACTTTTATGACGTCCATGTTATGCTCGACCACGACCACCGTGTTTCCACCTTCGACCAGCCTGTCAAGCACTTCGATGAGCTTGCTGATGTCGTCGAAGTGCAAGCCGGTGGTAGGCTCATCGAGCAGATAGAGGGTCCTGCCGGTCGGCCTCCTTGCGAGCTCACGCGCGAGCTTGATCCTCTGCGCTTCACCCCCCGAGAGTGTCGGCGCGGGCTGGCCCAGGCGCATGTACCCGAGCCCCACTTCCGAGAGAATCTGCAACTGTCGCTTCACCGGGGGCACGTTGGCGAAGAGCCCGAGGGCCTCCTCAACGGTCATGTCGAGCACCTCGTTGATGTTCTTGCCTTTGTAGCGGATTTCCAGGGTCTCCCTGTTGTACCGCTTGCCCTTGCAGACGTCGCAGGAAACGTACACGTCGGGGAGGAAATGCATTTCGATTCTCACCACTCCCTCCCCTTTACAGGCCTCGCACCTGCCCCCGGCAACGTTGAAACTGAACCTCCCGGGCTTGTATCCCCTCACTCTCGCCTGCGGGGTGCCGGAAAATAGCGCGCGGATTCCGTCAAACGCCTTGGTGTAGGTCGCCGGGTTGGACCGGGGGGTCCTGCCGATGGGGGACTGATCGATGTTCACGACCTTGTCGACCTGGGCCACACCGTCTATGCCCTGGTGGCTGCCCGGTGGAGTCCTGGACGCCGAAAGCTTCCTCCTCAGGCCACGGTAAAGTATCTCGCCGACGAGAGTGCTCTTGCCAGAGCCGCTCACTCCGGTGACGCAGGTGAAGAGACCGAGTGGAAATTCCACGTCGATCCCCTTGAGGTTGTGCTCGCTGGCGCCACGGACCAGGAGGGACCGCTCCCCGCGGGGACGCCTGGCGCCGGGCAGGGGTATCTCCAGCTCCCCGGACAGGTATTTCCCGGTGATGGAGTCCGGGCACGCCACCAGGTCGGCAACACCGCCGGTGGCAACGACATGGCCTCCGTGAATACCCGCCCCGGGCCCGATGTCCACCAGGTGGTCGGCCTCACGTATGGTGTCCTCGTCGTGCTCGACGACGATGACCGTGTTCCCGAGGTCTCGCAAACGCTTGAGCGTGGCGATCAGTCGCGCATTGTCCCTCTTGTGCAGGCCCACGCTCGGCTCGTCCAGTATGTAGAGGACCCCGACGAGCCCGGAACCGATCTGCGTGGCCAGGCGTATCCTCTGGGCCTCGCCGCCGGCAAGGGTGTTCGCGTTCCGCGACAGCGTGAGGTAGTCGAGGCCGACGTCTATGAGGAAAGCGAGGCGGGCTTTCACCTCTTTGAGGAGGCGCCCGGCTATCTTCTTCTGGCGCTGATCGAGCTTCAACCCCTTGAGAAATATCAGTGCCCCGTCGATGGTCAGGTCCGAAAGCCCCGCAATGTTCGTGCCCCCGACGGTGACCGCGAGCGCTTCGGGCCTGAGCCGCGCGCCCCTGCAGGCAGGGCAGGGCTTCACGCTCATGAACGTGCCGATTCGCCACCGCGCGTATTCAGAATCGGTCTCCCGATACCGCCTCTCGAGGGTGGGGATGACGCCTTCCCAGGTCGTGTAGTAGCTTCGCTCTCTATTGCGCGAGTCCCGGTGCCGAACAAGGATTTCTTCTCCGCCGGAGCCATAGAGGACAAGCGTTCTTGCGCGTTCGTCCAGCTCTTCGAACGGTACGGCCAGGCTGAACGAGTACGCGTCGGCGAGAGAGTCCAGCATGCCGTAGAAATGCGTCTGAGTGGCCGCCTCCCATGGAGCGATCGCGCCCTCGATGAGGCTCCGGCGGCCGTCCGGCACGACCAGTTCGGGATCCACCTCCTGTCTGAAGCCCAATCCTCCGCACGCCTGGCAGGCGCCGTAGGGGTTGTTGAACGAGAACATCCTGGGTGATATCTCGGGATAAGAAACAGCACAGTGCACGCAGGCGAACTCCTCCGAGAAAGTGTCCCGCCGGTCATCCTCTCCCTGTACCGCGACCATGCCCTCCCCAAGGTGCAGGGCCGCCTCCACAGACTCCGCGACCCTGCTCCTGGCCTGGCCCTTGAGGATCAGCCGGTCGACGACGGCCATTATCTCGTGCTTCCTGTTCTTGTCGAGGGCAATGTCCTCGGAAAGGTCGTAGATCTCCCCGTCCACCATCACCCGCACGTACCCCCGGTGCCTCAGGTTCTCGAACACCGTGGCGTGTTCACCCTTGCGGCCGCGCACCAGCGGCGAGAGGATCATCACCTTTTCGTTCTCGCCCATTTCCATGATGCGGTCGGTTATCTGCTGAGGAGTCTGCCGGGACACCGGCCTTCCGCACCGGTAGCAGTGCGCCTCTCCGATGCGGGCGTACAGTACGCGGAGGTAGTCGTAGATCTCGGTCACCGTGCCGACCGTGGACCGCGGATTGGTCGTGCCCCCTTTCTGATCGATGGATATCGCAGGGGAAAGACCTTCGATCAGGTCAACGTCGGGTTTGTCGAGTTGCCCGAGGAACTGACGCGCGTATGAGGAAAGTGACTCCACGTACCGGCGCTGGCCTTCAGCATAGATCGTGTCGAACGCCAGTGACGACTTGCCGGAACCGCTGATGCCTGTCATCACGATCATCTTGTTGCGCGGGAGATCCAGGGTGACGTTCTTGAGGTTGTGTTCTCTGGCCCCCCTTATCTTGAGCAGCTCGTCATCCACCGGGCAGCAGCTCCTCGACGATCATTTTTATCCGGTCCCGTAACCTGGCCGCCTCCTCGAACCTGAGTTCTTCCGCCAGCAGGCGCATCTCTTCTTCCATGTTGAGCAGCAGCCGCTGCAGCTCTTCCGGCGTCATCGCTCTGGCCTTGACCATGGGGTCGTCGGCAACCTCCGCCGGCGACATCGCCACCTGGAGTATGTCCCGCACCTCTTTCTGGATCGTGGTGGGGCTGATGCCGTGCTCCTCGTTGTATCTCACCTGTCGTTCCCGCCGGCGGCCGGTTTCCTCGATCGCCGCCCTCATCGCCGCCGACGTCTCCTGCGCGTAGAGGATGACTTTTCCGCGGGCGTTCCTGCTCGCCCTTCCCATGGTCTGGACCAGGCTGCGCTCACTTCTCAGGAACCCCTGCTTGTCCGCGTCCATGATCGCCACCAGTGAGACTTCGGGCAGGTCCAGTCCCTCCCGCAGCAGGTTGATGCCGACGAGCACGTCGAACACTCCGGCCCGCAGGTCCCTGAGGATCTCCACCCTCTCGACGGTGCCGATCTCCGAGTGGAGGTAACCGGCCTTGACGCCCATCTCCTCCAGGTATTCGGCGAGCATCTCGGACATCTTCTTTGTCAGAGTGGTAACCAGGACCCGCTCCCCCTGCGTGACCCTGTCCCTGATCTCGGAGATCAGGTCATCCACCTGGCCCTCCGCGGGCCTGACCTCGACATCGGGATCGACCAGCCCGGTAGGCCTGATGATCTGCTCGACCGTCCTGCCGCTCCGCGCGACCTCCCACTCCGCGGGCGTTGCGCTTACGAATACCACCTGTCCGACCTTCTCGAAAAACTCGTCCCTGGAAAGCGGCCGGTTGTCCAGCGCGGAAGGCAGCCGGAAACCGTGTTCCACCAGGGTCCCCTTCCGGGCCCTGTCTCCGTTGAGCATCCCTGAGAGCTGCGGGACCGTCACGTGCGATTCGTCGATGAACGTGAGCATGTCCTCACCAAAAAAGTCGAGCAGGGTGTACGGCGGCTCGCCGGGTCGTCGCCTCGACAGATGCCTCGAATAGTTCTCGATCCCGTGGCAGTAGCCGGTCTCCCGGAGCATCTCCAGATCGTACATCGTGCGCATCCTGAGTCGCTGTTCCTCCAGGAGCTTCCCCGCCTTTCTAAGTTCCTCCAGCCGGTCCTCCAGCTCCTCCTCGATGCCGCGCACGGCCGCGTCGAGTTCCTCGGAGGGGGTGAGGAAATGCGTCGCCGGCCATATTACCGCCCGGTCGAGATCGGCCACGGCCTCCCCGGTGAGTGGGTCCACATGGGTAATGCGTTCGACCTCGTCGCCGAACATGTCGACCCTCAGCGCCGCTTCGTCCCAGTACGCCGGATAAATGTCGATTACGTCACCCCTAACGCGGAACTTGCCACGGTCGGGCGCCAGGTCGTTGCGCTCGTAACGAATGTCTACGAGCCGGCGCATGATATCGTCCCTGTCATAGACTCCGCCCCGTTCTATGACAACCATTCTCTTCAGGTACTCGTCCGGAGATCCCAGGCCGTAGATGCAGGAAACCGATGCGACAATGATGACGTCGCGCCTGGACAGCAGCGCGCTGGTGGCGCCGTGTCGCAGGCGATCGACCTCGTCGTTGATGGAGCTGTCCTTCTCTATGTATGTGTCAGTGCTCGGAATGTACGCCTCGGGCTGGTAGTAATCGTAGTAGCTCACGAAGTACTCCACCGCGTTGCCGGGAAAGAACTCCTTGAACTCGGAGTAGAGCTGGGCTGCTAGGGTCTTGTTGGGCGCCAGCACCAGGGTAGGCCTTTGGACAGCCTCCACCACATTCGCCATGGTGAAAGTCTTGCCCGACCCGGTGACACCGAGCAGCACCTGATACGCCTCCCCTTCCTCCAGCCCCTCGACCAGGCTCCTTATAGCCGAAGGCTGGTCGCCCTGGGGCCGGAAAGGCGTCTTCGCCTCGAACCGTTGCATCCGGTCGTGCTCCTCCTCGAATACCGAAAAAAGAAGGAATCCCGCCCCCGCGCAAGACCCCTCAAGGCGATTGTATATCTCGCAACGTGGCACCACAATGACGCACGGCGGGGAAAAGGCCGCGTGTTCCGGGCGAAGGATGCGCCCCACGGGCGGAAAACTATTTATCAAGTCGCGTTGCCGCCGAAACCCGGGCTGGTGAAGATGATCAGGAGAGCAGTGTCCGTCTTCCTTGTGGCTCTTATGTTGGTCGCGCTGTTCGCTGGCTGTGGAGGAAGTCCGCCCCCCGTCGCCCGCGCCGGTGCGCGGAAGATCGTCTCCAGGACCTCCGGGCGCTACTTCGAGGTCTACGACGGCTCCTGGAAGCGCCACCTTGTCAAGGGCGCAAACATCGGGGCCTCGAAACCCGGCTACTGGTTCGGGGAGCTTGCCATCGACGAGGGAACCTACTCGCGCTGGCTCGACCGCATCTCTCGCATGAACGCCAACACGGTGCTGGTCTACACGCTTCAGAAACCCGCCTTCTACCGGGCGCTCTGCAAGCACAACGTCGAGCACCCCGCCAGGCGACTCTGGCTCATCCAACAGGCATGGCCCCGGGATCAGGGCATTCTCAACGACCTGTACGCTCGAAACCTCACCGACGAATACAAGAGGGAAATAACGTTCACCGCCGACGCGCTGGCGGGCAGGGCGAATATCCCCGAGCGGCGCGGCCTCGCCTGGGGGAAATACACCGCCGACGTCATGCCTTATGTCATGGGCGTGCTGGTGGGCAGGGAAATAACGAACCTCGAGGCCAAGGAGACGAACGCTAAAAACCCCGGAAGGACGTCGCACGGCGGCCGTTTCGTGCGCACCGGGGCGGCTGCGAGCCCCGTCGAAGTATGGTGCGCGGAGATGGCCGACCTGCTGGCCCGCAGGGTCTCGAGGAACGGCTGGACGGTGCCGGTAGGATACGTTAGCTGGCCGACCCTGGACCCCCTGTATCACCCTACGGAACGCACCGAAGGGGTGCCGAAATACCGCGAAGTGGATGACTCCCAGGTGCTGGACCCCCGCCACCTCGCTGTGGGACCGGCCTGGCCTGCGGGGATCTTCGGTGTTTTCCAGGTGTACCCGTATTACCCTGAGTTCATGTACAGGCAGCCGTCCTACGCCGATTACACCGACGAATCAGGGGGGCTGCGATACGGCGGCTACCTCCGCGACTTCATGGAGATCCTCCCCGACTACCCCGCGCTCGTCGGAGAGTTCGGGCTCCCCACTTCAATGAGCTCCTCTCATCACCAGCCGGAGGGTTTGAGCCAGGGGAACATCGAGGAAAGCGTCCAGGGAACCGAGCTCGCTCGAATGTTCGCCACCATCGTGCGCGAGGGCTACGCGGGAGGCCTTGTCTTCGAATGGTCCGACGAGTGGGCCAAATCCAACTGGGTGACGCATTCCTACATGATCCCGTTCGAGCGCCACGTGCTCTGGCACAACGTCACCGATCCGGAGCAGTGCTTCGGACTGCTTTCCTTCGAATCAGGGGGTCGCCCGCAGGACCGGCTTAAGAGGATGTGGTCCAACCCGCATCCTTCGAAGAAGCGGGGCAACCTGCGATCCGTCTATGCCTATTCCGACATCGCGTTCATGTACATCGGCCTTGAGGTGAACGGCGCCGCGGACATGGGCCCGGGAGGCCGGGGCCGGCTGGGTGTCCACATCGGTGTTTCGACGCTGGGGAAGGGCCACGGGACAACACGGCTCCCAGTCAAAGGGCTTCCCGAGCTGCCGGTCGGTGTCGAGTTCCTCATGAACCTCAACAGCAGCGACAGTTCCCTCCTATGCCGGCCCGACTACAGCAGGGCGAACTCCCGGTTCTCCGCCGCGCCGTCCACCGACACGGCGTTCGAGCCGGTGGTCTACCTGACCAACCGCCGCCAGGTCGCGGACGACGGCACCGTATACGGCGAGGTGTTCACCAACCAGAGCACCCTCCGCTACGGGGATTTCAACCGCGGCAGCCCGCATTTCAACTCGCTCGGCAACTGGTACGTTGACAAAAGCCGCGAGCTCCTGATGGTCCGCATTCCGTGGGGACTCCTCAACGTGAGCGACCCCTCGTCCAACCGCGTCATCCTCGATCACTCCACCGACCTTCCTCCCGGCCCGGCGGGGATGCGACTGCTGCCCGCGGACACGCTGGGTACAGTTCGCACGCCGGGCGTCGAGTTCTACGCCGCAACTACGGTTGACGGCGAGTTTGCCGGCCTTGCTCCGGCGGAACCCCGGGGGAGCTCCTTCGCCAAAGCCAAAGCGTACAACTGGCGCGGCTGGGAGGCCCCATCGTACGTCGAGGCGCTCAAGAGCGGTTACTGGAAAATGAAGGCCGCCTACGGCGCTTACTGACCTGCCCTCGGGTCGTTTCCGCCCGGTGGGACCGGTTCGGGGGCCTGCCCAGCGTATCCGACCTTCTCGACGGTTCCCCATCTCCGCCGCCTTGTGTAGAAAGTCACAAACGCCTTCGTCCGCCACCATGTGTTCAACTGCCTGTACCCGAAGTTGTCCAGCACCGCGAACAGGGCCATCCGGGAAAGCGACCGGAGGCGCGGATAGCGGCCAAGCACGACACCCTCCAGCGCGATCCCCAACATCGAGATGATGATACCGTACAGCACGGCGACCATGAAAAACAGGTACAGATAGCTGACCGCGAGGACGCCGAGGAAAAAAGCCAGAAATACGACTATGTAGCCACCCAACTCCACCAGCGGCCCGAGCATCTCGAAGAAAAAATGAAACGGCATGGAGGCCATTCCAACGACGCCGTACCTCGGGTTCATCAGCATGTCCTCGTGGGTCCGCATCGATTCCAGAAGGCCCCTCTGCCACCTGTCCCGCTGTCTCGCCACCTGTTTCCAGTGCACCGGAACGTCGGTCCAGCACACCGGATCGGGTATGTACCAGATCCTGTATTTCCGTCTGGCGCGCCTGCAGTGGCGGTGGATGCGCAGGACCAGTTCCATGTCCTCGCCCACAGTCGTCGTATCGTATCCTCCGAGTTCGACAAGCGTCCGCCTGTCGAAGGCACCGAAAGCGCCGGGAACTATCAGCAGGCTTCTCAGGGACGCCAGCCCCATGCGACCGCCCAGGAACGCCCTCAAGTATTCGATGAGTTGAACGTTCGCCCAGAAGCCTCCGGGCAGCCGCACTTTCTCCACGCGGCCCCCGGAGACATCACACCCGTTGACAACCCGGATAACACCCCCCACGGCGACGGTTTCCCGGGGGCTGTCTAGGAAAGGCCGGGCGACCTTCAGAAGGGCGTCCTGTTCTATGAGGGAATCGGCGTCGACCATGCATAGTATCTCGCCCCGGGATACGTTGATGCCGGCGTTCAACGAGTCCGCCTTCCCGCTGTGGGCGGTGTCGATGACAACGAGGTTGTCGTGAACGCCAGAGACGTAGACGGCCGTTATTTCCGAACACTCCACGCTGCATTCGACAGCCTTGGTCACAACCTTGAGATCGTAGGAATCCACGAGCAGGGAAAGGGTACGATCGCTCGAGCCGTCGTTCACCACAACCACTTCGAAACGTGGGTACCGGAGGAGGAGCGCGGCCCTGACCACCTCCACGATGCTCGCCTCCTCGTTGAAAGCTGGGATTACCACCGATATCATCGGGGTCAGGGGCGACCTGAACACCTCGCCCAGGTCGACCGCCCTGCGCCTCCGCACGTACCCGTGTGCCGATACGAAAGCCGCCGAGAACAACAGCAGGTATGTCGTGTTAACCACCACGAAGTAGGCGAATATTATGATGTTGATCACGGTGATGGGGACTCCCCACCAGTCGTTCGCGGTCATCAACGGGAACCACCCTCCGGGGGCTCTCCCTCCAGCACGGCCGAGGTGTCGAGCGCTTCTTCCGCGGCAAGGCGGCCGGTTTCGCCGAGGGTGCCGGCCTTCACCTCCAGGAGGCGCCTCCCTTCCGCCCCGAGCTTGGTGAGCGAAAAAGCCGCGTTGACTCTTACGGCGAAGTCCTGGTCCGACAGGGCTTCCCCCAGTGGCGCCAGGGCCCCGGCGCACCCGACCTTTCCGAGCGCCTCCGCGGCTTCCGACCTCACTTCCGGCGAGGTCTCTTTCAGCGCGTCTGACAGCGGGCCGCAGGCGCGGGATTCTCCTATCCAGCCCAGCGCCCGCGCCGCTTTGGCCCTGGTGCGCGCTGCCTCCCCGCCGTCGGCCAGTATCGATTCCAGGATGGCGCAAGCTCGTGGCTCCCGCATCGCGCCGGCGGTGTCGACCAGCAGGTCCTTGAGCTCAACGACGCGGGGGCCCCTCTCCAGCTCTTCGGTCACCATGGGAGAGAACTCGTCCCTTCTCTCGAGCAGGACCTCGGCTATCCGCGAGGACTGGAGGCCTGTCCCGCCGGAAACCATCTGCATCACCCCTTCCGCGGCTTCGGACGTCCCGATACGCGAAAGGGCGTCGAGGCTGGAGAACGCCACCGTCTGGTCTTCCGACGCTGAAGCCCTGAGGAGCGGGCCGACCGCCCTTGGTGAGCCCATCGTACCAAGGTGGAAGGCGGCTTCGGCCCGCTTCGACCCTCTCCCCCTTTCGAGCCTGCGGATGTCCTCATCGACGAACCCCATGCGTTCGAACACACCGGTGAGAAGGGCTTTTTCCGGGCCGTCCACAATGCGGGCGATTTCGAGCAGCACCTCATCCAGTGCCCGGCGGTCCCTTGGAAGGGTGAAGCGCCGGAGTTTCCAGGCGGCATCCGCGACTCCCTCTCCGCCGGTGACAATGTTAAACACCAGAGGGCGCACCCGCTCCTTCCTGGCCTCGGAATTGCGTTCGCGCCTCGCCAGAAATACCCTCATTACCGCGAGAATTCCGAAGAGGAGGAGCACGCAGACGAACAGGGACATAATCGCCGCGCTCAGCAGGCCGGTGAGGTGTGCCGTGGGGGCGATCGACGACCAGGACATGTCAGGGGGCTTTGCCGTCGAGCAGCGCGTTGATCCGCCGGGCGAGCTCTTCGGGGCTGAACGGCTTGGCCATGTAATCGGAAGCGCCCAGTTGCTCGCCTTTCTTCAGGTCGTTTTCCGAGGAGCGCGCAGACAGGAGTATGGCGGGTATTCCGCTCGTCGAGGGGTCCTGTCTCATCAGGCGTAAGACCTCCAGGCCGTTCATTACGGGCATCATCACGTCCAGGACGACGACGTCCGGCCGCAGCCGGGCGATAAGGTCGTGCGCCTCACCACCGTCGACGGTGACGTGCACCTCCATTCCCATGCGTTCGAGCCGGTAACTCATCAGCCTGCCGACGTTCGGATCGTCATCCGCGATCACCAGAACTGGTTTCTCGGTCATGTTCACAACCTCGTGCGGCTTGGAAGCCGTTCCTCGCTTCAGGCGTTGCCGGTCCGCGTGCGCCGGGCCGGGCTCGTCGCAATGATGATAGCACGCATCGATCAGGCGGCCAGTCTCAGGGCCCTCCTGGGCGCCTCATTGACCCCCGGTAACTCTCGTGCTAGTTTGATATGCATGACAGGATCTGAAAACTGCTGGGACGTCAAGAAGTGCTCGGCGGCGCAGTACCTGAACTGCGTCTCTTACCTGGAGAACAAGAACTGCTGGGACGTCTCCAACCCCCGGGGTTCAAGGAGCATGATGCTGTGTCTCCAGATGGGGTGTCCCGTGTACGACCTGCAAATGGAAGAAATCGACAGAGAGATCGAGAACCGCCTGCGGATGATGTACCCGTTTCTTGCCAGCATCGAAGAAGGCGCGAGAGGCCCTCAGGAGTAGGATTCCGCCGCTCGGCGCGATATCTCCGACCACACCTCGCGAACCTTCTCGTGGAGTTCTTCCAGCGAACCATCGTTAGGGATCTCGAAGTCGGACAGTTCTGCCCTTTTCCGGTCCGGCACCTGTGAGGCAATCCTGGCTCTGGCCTCCTCCTCGCTCATCCCTCTGTTCCCAACCATTCTGGCCACCCGGGCATTCTCGTCGGCCGTTACCACCACAAGTATGTCGAACATGTCAGACATCCCCGCGTCAACTATGAGGGCCGCATCGATCACCACCGCGGGCACGTCGTCGGCCATCAGCCTATCGGCATACGCGCTGACGCGTCGTTTCATCTCCAGGAATATCGCGGGATGAGTAATGGCGTTCAGGGTGCGCCGCCTGCCCTCGTCGGAGAAAACCACCTCGGCGAGCGCCGCCCTGTCGATCCTGCCGGAGCGGTCGAGTACGTCACGCCCGAAGGCTTCTGCGACGGCACTGTGAGCCGGCTTTCCCGGCTCTACCACAGACCGTGCCACCTCGTCGGCGTCGATAACCGTTGCCCCGAGACGCTCGAGCTCCCTGTCAACCTCGGACTTCCCCGAGGCAATGCCCCCTGTGAGACCGGCGATCAAGAGCCTGTCCCCGGCAGGCCCCCACAACTGCGAGTGGCCCAACTCTACTCCTGCTGGCCCTTACGCTTCATGTCCTCGAGAATGTCCTCGAGCAGACCGCTTTCTTCGTCCTTCACTTCGAGGGCTTCAGCCGCCTCGACCTCTCCGGCCTCGACAGGATCGGGCTCCTCGGCGGCATCCTCGACCTCTTCGGGGGTAGGCTCAACCGCTTCAGCGGTTTCGGACAGTGCCGCTTCGCCCACGCCGGCCTCGAAGCCGGTCGAAGCAACGTCCGCCTGGATGACTTCCACTTCGGCGGCGATCTCGGCGGCCTCCGAAGCTATCTGCGCAACGGAGACGGCCTCGTTCGCGACCTCCCCGGACTCGTCGGCCCCCGTAGCGAGTTCCTCGTAATCACGGGCGTCTACGAGCTCCGGCTCCCCGGCCACTTCATCTTCGTACCGGTATTCCACTTCGCCGGGAGCTGAAAGCTGCTTGAGGCTCAGGGATATCCTGCGCCTGTCCAGATCGATGTCGATGATCTTGGCGTCCACTTCCTCGCCGACCGAGACGACTTCCTCGGGAAACTCGATGTGCTCCCAGGCCAATTCGGAAATATGGACCAGGCCCTCCACGCCTGGCGCTATCTCCACGAAAGCCCCGAATGGCACGAGCTTCGTAACCTTCCCCTGGACCGTCGACCCCGCGGGTTTCTCCTTGGCGAGTTTCTCCCACGGGTCTTCCTGCGCTTTCTTGAGCGATAGCGAAACACGTTCCCGCTCGAGGTCGACATCCAGTATCTCCACGTTCACCTCTTCGCCGACAGCAAGCACCTCCGAAGGGTGGTCGACGTGGCTCCAGGAGAGCTCGGAGATGTGGATGAGACCGTCCACTCCGCCGAGGTCGACGAACGCGCCGAAATTCACGATGCTCGACACCGTGCCCGCCCTCTTCGTGCCCTTTTCCAGGCTCTCCAGGAACTCTTTGCGTTCCGTGGACTTCTGCTTTTCGAGGTGCGCCCTCCTGGACAGGACGACGTTGTTGCGGTTCTTGTCCAGCTCTATGATCTTGGCCTCAAGGCTCCGGCCCAGGAACTGGCTGAGGTCTTTCACCCGCCGCATGTCAACGAGTGACGCGGGCAGGAACCCGCGAAGCCCTATGTCGAGGATCAGTCCCCCCTTGACGACTTCAATGACCTCACCCTCGACTATGCCGTCCTCGTCCTTGATGCGCTCGATGTTCCCCCAGGCCCTCTCGTACTGTGCCCGCTTCTTGGAAAGGATGAGCCTGCCTTCTTTGTCTTCCTTCTGGAGGACGAGCGCCTCCAGTTCCTCTCCCGGGGAGACCAGCTCGGAAGGCTTGGCGTCGTAGCGGATCGAGAGCTCACGCGCGGGGATCACCCCTTCGGATTTATAGCCGATGTCGAGAAGGACCTCCTCCTTGTCGACGCGGACCACCTGCCCCTGCACGATGTCTCCCTCGTTGAATATCTTGATGGTGCCGTCGTAATCCGGCACCTTCTGGCTCTCTTCTGGAGACAGCCCCAGGCTGGCCAGCGACTCCGCCGCGCCTGCGCCGGTTATCATCCACTCCTCTCCCTCGTCGGGATCGGCTTGTTCGGCTTCACGGGTCGCCTCGGGGGTCTGGACGGGGAGTTCTTCAGGGGTTGTCCGTGGAGTCTGGGCCGCGTAGTCGTCGGTCTGGAGGTCGTCGTCTGCCATCGTGTTTTTTCCTTCCAATAGTCCTCTGGTACGCAGATATGCATAACACATACCATTGGGCGCCGCAAGTTCGCCGCAGGCGGGATTTTACTGCCGGAGAGGGATTTCCGAGGGGGCGCCGGCAGCCGCCTGTCCTGGCCCGTTCCGCGACCCTGTGCCCGTTACTGCTTCGCTTCGCCCCAATCGTCGTAGACCCCGCTCACCACCTTCAGCGGGACCACCAGCTCGACGGCTCGGGACATCCGGTCCTCGACAAGCCGGAGGGCTTCTTCGACCTCCCCCGGAGGAACGTCCAGCACCAGCTCGTCGTGAACCTGGATGGTCATCCTCGACTCCATCCCTCTCTCTTGGAGGGAAGAGGAGACGTCTACCATCGCCTTCTTGATGATGTCCGCAGCGGATCCCTGCAGCGGGGTATTGATGGCCAGCCTCTCCCCGAGCTCCCTCGTCATACGGTTGTTACTGGCAAGTTCGGGTATGAAGCGCCTGCGTCCCAGCAGCGTCTGGGAGTACCCGCGAGACAACGCATCTTCCACGCATGAGTCGCGGTAATCCTTAACTCCTTGATATGTATCGAAGTAGGCATCGATGAAGGAGGTCGCCTCCTCCAGGCTGATGCCCAGCCTGGAGGACAAACCGTAATATCCCATCCCGTAAACAACCCCGAAGTTCACGACTTTGGCCATTCGGCGCATCTCTTGAGTCACTTCTTCCGGGGCGACCCCGTACAGTCGCGAGGCAGTCTCAGAGTGAACGTCTCGATCCCGGTCGAAAGCATCCAACAGCAGCGGGTCGCGGGACATGTGCGCGAGCACTCGAAGCTCTATCTGCGAGTAGTCGGCGACGACGAGCTTGTACCCGGGCGCCGCCGACCCGAACGCCTTCCGGATCTTCCTGCCGGCATCGGTGCGCACCGGTATGTTCTGCAGGTTGGGGTTGCTGGAGGAAATTCTCCCGGTAGTGGTGGAAGTCTGGTTGAAGGAACAGTGGAGCCTTCCGGTGCGCTCACAGATGAGCGCCGGCAGCACATCGTAGTATGTGGACTTCAGCTTCGCTTGCTCACGGTACTCGATGATCTTCGGCACGACCTCGTGAGCGTCGCGCAGCGATTCCAGTACGGATGCGTCGGTAGAGTAACCGGTCTTGGTTTTCCTGACCGCCGGGAGCCCCAGCTCGTCAAAGAGAACCCGGGCCAGTTGCCTGGGTGATGAAATCTTGAACTCGCTGCCCGCGATGCGGTAAATCTCCTCCTCGAGGGACGCAAGCGCCCCCGCGGCCTCGCGCGAGAGCTCACGCAGAACATCCCTGTCGAGCCAGACCCCGGCCTCCTCCATCTCCCGCAGCACGAGCATCAGGGGAAGCTCCACCTCCCGGGCCAGCTCGTCCATCCCCGCGGCGCGGAGCTTCTCCTCGAGTACCGGCTTGAGGTGATAAATCATGGCGGCGGCCGAGGCGGCCTTCGACACATACTCCTCGTCCTGCTCTCCACCCCCGGAGTCGAGCAGCCGTGGCTGTTCCGGTTCGCCGGGAACCGTTTCCATCCCGGCTATCTCCACGACCCCACCCAGGTTGCGATCCCAGACGTCCTCGAGCCTGTATGTGCCGAGCGAAGGGTTCTCCAGATAAGCGGCGATCGCCGTATCGAAGGTCACTCGTACCGGCGAAGTCGCCAGTTTTCCCAGGGCCTCCAGGACACTCTTGCCCTCGTGGAACCATAGCTCAGTTCCCGAATCTTCGAGTATCTCCGCGACCGCTCCGAACGCGCCATCGTCCCCCGGCTTCGCGACCAGCACCTCCGACGCCAGTGCGACGGCAACAGCCCCGAGCTCAACGTCGCAGTAGCCGCCGCCCTCCACCACCGCCGATACCCCGACCGCCCCGGCTTCCCGGGCCCCGGAGACGAACCGGTCCAGCGCACCGCGGTCGGACACGTCCACCGGCTGATAGCGAATACGATCACTGTTGCCGTCGTCGTGCGCAGACGGCCCCCCCCCGCACGTATCCATGAACCTTCTTGCGAGCGCTTTGAACTCGAGTGCGGAGAGATAGTCGAGGACCTCCTGCCTGTCCCACTCGCCGAATCTGACATTCCGCGGGTCAAGGTCGAGGTCGAGGTCCGTACGCAGGGTGGCCAGTCTACGGGACAGGAATGCGCTCTCCCTGTTCTCCTCGAGCGAAGCCTTCCTCTTGTTCCCGGAAACCTCGTCAAGATGCCGGTAGAGCTCCTCGAGCGTCCCGTACTTCTGAATCAGAGCGGTGGCGCCCTTCTCTCCGATCCCTGGCACCCCGGGAATATTGTCCGAGCTGTCTCCCTTCAGCCCCGCGACGTCGACGAGGCGCTCGGGGAGGACCCCGAATCTCTCCTGCACCGTCGCTGCGTCGTAAGATACCGTGTCGGACACGCCTTTTCCGGTCATCAGCACTCGAATGCCGTCGCGCACCACCTGCAGGACGTCCCTGTCACCTGTTACGACCACGGCCTCCGCGCCGCGTTCGGCCGCGCGGACAGCAAGGGTCGCCAGGATGTCGTCGGCTTCGTGGCCGGGCGCGGCCACAACGGGTATCTTCAAGTGCTCGAGCAGTTGCCGGATCATCTCCATCTGGCCCCTGAGCTCGTCGGGCATTCTTGGTCGATGGCCTTTGTACTCGGGGAACAACCTTGTGCGTTCGAGCTCCGCCCGCGGTCCGTCCAGTGCGACCACGACCCTGTCGGGTTTCTCTTCGTCCAGTACTTTGAAAAGCATGCTGGTGAAGCCGAAGACGGCGTTTGTCGGCTGCCCCCCGGTGGTGCTCATGGTAGCGGGAAGGGCGAAGAACGCTCTGTAGGCGAGACTGTGGCCGTCAATCAGGAGCAGTTTCTCACTGTCACCGGACAACGCCTCACCCTCTTTCCAGGCCGTTGCGGGACCCGGAAGCTCGCACCATCGAGGATGCTCCCGCCGGACAGTGGGTGACGCATAGGCCGCACCCGAGACAATCTTCAACCGTGGCCTTCCCGTCACGTCCAACCCGCCGGACGCCGAACACGCACGCCTCCACGCACCGTCCGCAACCCTCACAGGCGTCGGTGTCGATGAGGGCCTCGTAATTCCCGCGGTTCATTGGATATCGATCCCGGCCGTAATGCCTCATCGTAAGGAGCGGCAGGCACCCGTCCCCGCAGCAGTTACAGATGACGAACGTGGCGCCCCCGCCCGCGATATCGAGGTGGGTGTAGGCTATCTGCGCCATCCCCTGCTCGTGGCTCCTGGCGCAGATCTCCAGAGCCTCGGCCTCGTCGATCTCCCTGTACTCCGGCCCGAAGACCCCGGTCCACGCCGGAAACCCGGCTCGCACGACAATGTCGGTTTCCAGCGGGTGGCCGCATGCCCCATGTGCCAGCCTGCACCTGCACGGCCCCACCGCGATCCTGCCTCCACGCGAAAAAAAGCCCTGAAGTTCATCCGGCGACAGAGGGGTCCCCGCGATTCCCCACCTGGCGGAGGGGTACGCAAGGGTCCAGAACAGCAGTTCGGAGAGGACCCGGCTGCGCATGGCGCGGCTGTTGATCAGGCGGTACAGGAGCCTGAGAAGGGGAACCTCCCTGCGTGCGTACTCTCGCAGAAGCCAGAGTCTCGCCCCGCTATCCCCTGGGCAGGTCACGTGTGCCAGCATCAGCTCACCGTAGGCATAGTCTTACTTGCTATAATAACCCGGGACATGCCGAAGTGGCGGAATGGTAGACGCGCTGGTCTCAAAAACCAGTGGGGTAGTCCCCCGTGCCGGTTCGACTCCGGCCTTCGGCACCATCTCCCGCCTGCCCGCGATCCGCTCCACTTCTCCCTGGGCCGAGGATGCGCTCCATTTGCCGGGAGTGCCGTGCCGCCACGCCGGGAGACATGACGGTTCGCCTCGAAAGTCCGGCTCGCTCTCTCAGCCGCCGGTCCCGCCGGACTCCTTCTTCTCCACGGGCTTCAGGATGTAAATGATCATCAGCCCGATAACGGGGAGAAAGAGCCCTATGATGAACCACCACTGCATGCTCCTGCCTTTTCGCGCCGCAACAGCGCCGGCCCAGGTGCCGCAGATGATGATCAGTATGAGCGCCGCGAACATCACATAGGTCCAGTAGCTGGACCATGCGATCAGCGGCTCCCTGGCAAGAATCGAGGAGAGTGCCAAGTATTACCTCCATCCGCCGGTTCCGACCGCCACATGCTAGTTGACATGGTAGTCTCGAACAACGCCTCGCGCAACCGGCCGGGCCTCAGGCGGCGATCGTCAGCGCTTGCGCCGGCGGCGTTTCTTCGGAGCTGGACCGGCGGGATTCTCTCCCAGCGTCTGGAGCGGGGGGGGCTCGTGGGTTGGATGCCCGGAAGCGCGGCCGTACTGACCCACATCTACCGGAGGCGCTTCGTCCTTCAGCACCGGGGACTTCTGGGTGACAGCCTCGCCGCTTTGAATCCCGTACTCTCCAATGTCAACGGGACCCGCAACGGGCGGCGGACTCCCCTCGTCGGATACCGGGGTCGGGGCGTCATCGTCGAAGCTCGAGGGGTATTTACAGGAGTATCCCTCGTCACGGATAACCGGAGCGGCGAATTCGACGCACTCGAACCCGACCGTGGACAGGCACAGGTTGCAGTATTGCGCGTCGTCTGGATTCTCGGCTCCACAGGACGGACACGTCATCACCACGGTTATGCCACCCCGCTTCTTGTCGATCGGCACTGACGCCACCCGCGCTCCCGCAGGCGCGGGCGGCGTCCCGGGCCGGTTTGCCGGCGGCAACGAAGCCTCCGACACCCGTGTTTGTAAATACTTCTTATTGTCGGCCTCGATTACCTTCGAGCATCAGTCAACCAGGTTGCCGGCAATGAACTCGTCGTACCCGCCGAGGTCGAGCAGGCCGTGACCGCTGAGATTGAACAGGATATTCCGGGACTCACCGGATTCTTTGCACTTCAAAGCCTCGTCGATCGCGCACTTCAGGGCGTGCGAAGTCTCGGGGGCGATAATCAGTCCCTCTGTCCTCGCGAAGAGCATCGCGGATTCGAAAACCGCGGTCTGTGGGTATGCCATCGCCTCGATGTAACCCTGGTTCACCAGCAGAGACGCGATCGGGGCCGCTCCGTGATAACGAAGACCCCCGGCGTGGATCGGCGACGGTATGAACTTGTGCCCCAGCGTGTACATCATCACCGCTGGAGCCAGGCCGGCCTCATCCCCGAAATCGTACTCGTACTTGCCTTTGGTGAGCGTAGGGCAGGAGACGGGTTCCACCGCCACGATCCGGACGTCCCTGCCTTCCAGCTTGTCCTTCATGAACGGGAAGGCGATGCCGGAGAAATTGCTGCCGCCTCCTACGCAACCGATGACCACGTCGGGGTATTCTCCGAACTTCTCCATCTGCGCTTTGGCCTCGAGACCGACCACGGTCTGGTGCATACAGACGTGATTCAGTACGCTTCCAAGGGAGTACCTGGCGTCGGGATCCTTTACGGCCACCTCGACCGCTTCGCTGATGGCCACTCCCAGACTGCCGGGACTGTCTGGGTCCTCCGAAAGTATCTCCCTGCCGGAAACGGTCTGGTCGGAAGGGCTGGCAATGACCTCGGCCCCCCAGACATGAATCATCGAGCGGCGGTACGGCTTGTGGTCGTAGGAGACCTTGACCATGAACACCTTGAGGTCGAGCCCGAAGAACTTGCACGCCAGCGCCAGCGCGCTCCCCCACTGCCCAGCGCCGGTCTCCGTCGTGAGGCGCGTCACTCCTTCGGCCTTGTTGTAATAGGCCTGAGCGATCGCGGTGTTAGGCTTATGGCTTCCCGCGGGCGAGACGCTCTCGTTCTTGTAAAATATCTTCGCGGGCGTGTCCAACGCCTTTTCAAGCCGGTAAGCCCGGTGCAGCGGCGACGGCCTGTACAGCCTGTAAACCGCCTGCACCTCCTCGGGGATCTCCACGTAACGTTCCTGGCTCATTTCCTGTTTGATGAGTTCCATCGGGAAGAGCGGGGCCAGGTCCTCGGGGCCGATCGGCTCCCTGGTCACCGGATGGAGGGGCGGCGGCACGGGCGCAGGCAGGTCCGCCTGGATGTTGTACCAGGACGTGGGCATCTCCGCTTCCGTCAGAAACATCTTGTACGGGCCTTCTTTTCCTGACATCTCCTGCTCCTTTCTCGTCTCCGCCGTGGTTAAAAAATACCCGGTCCGCGACCGGGGTATTCCCAGTAAATAAGCCGCGGGCCTCAGCGAATCCCACGGCTTCCTCGGTTGTCAAGGCAGCGTGGAACTCCGCTAGGAGCTCCACCACCAGTTGTTCAATTCCACGAACACCTTAAACTGCCTCATGATTCGTGAATGATAGAACAACAAGAAGAAGAAAGCAACAGCGCGGCGCAAATCGATCCGCCGTAAAAAAGAATAGACCGGCTCGTTCAGGGAAGGATGCCGCGCTCCGCCGCCAGCCGGAGCACCTCGTCGGTCACTTCGTCCACCGGCTTGCCGGTGGTGTCAATCACAACTGCGTCTTCGGCCGCCTTCAACGGGCTCAGCTCGCGCGAGGAGTCTATGGCGTCCCTCCTCCTGAGCTCGCCGGCGACCAGATCGTCTTCCACCCGCATTCCGAGCAAGCGCAGTTCCTCGAGCCTTCTCCGGGCCCTCTCCTCCTCCGCTGCTTCGAGAAATATCTTCAGCTCCGCGTCCGGCAGCACCGTGGTGCCTATGTCCCTGCCCTCGACTACCGCTCCCTTCCCCTCGACCATTTCGCGCTGGAGCCTGACCATCTCCACCCTGACCGCGGCGACCTCGGAGACGGGAGACACGGCGTCTCCGACTTCTGGGGACCTTATCTCCCGGGTAACGTCGCGAGGCCCCAGGAATACCCGCAGCGACCCGGAGTCGCCCTGCTCCAGCCTGTAACCGGCGGACACCTCTTTCGCGACCGCCCCCAGCGTGTCGGCGTCTCTGCCAAGGCCTCTCTCCAGTGCCAGAAAGGTGACGGCGCGGTACATAGACCCGCTGTCCACAATCATCAACCCCAGCCTGCGGGCGACGGCCTTCGCGACAGTGCTCTTGCCCGATGCGGCGGGGCCGTCTATTGCTATAGTCACATGCGCCACGCTTACGCTCGCCTCGTCATCTCGCCAGCCTCGCAAGTTCATCGGCGAACTCCGGGTAGGACACCGCAGTCCATTCCCAGCCTTCCACGACCGTCTCCCCACCCGCGCTCATGCCTGCGAGGGCGAACAGCATCGCCAGCCGGTGATCGCGTTTCGATGACACTCTGGCCCCGGAAAGGCACGCCGGTCCCTCGATTGACATCCCGTCCGGCGTCTCCTCCACCCTGGCGCCCATCGCCGCCAACCCCTCGACAGTGCCTCTGATCCTGTCGGATTCTTTCATCCGCAACTCGCCTGCGCCTCGTATGATCGTGCGCCCCCGCGCAGAAGTGGCAAGCAGGGCGACCAGGGTCACTTCATCGATCGACCGCGCCACATCGGACGGAGAGAGCTCGATGCCTTTCAGTTCTCCGTAACGAACCGTTATGTCTCCAACCGGTTCCCCGGGGATGCCCGGGTTGCGTACCGTCCACTCAACGTCGGCGCCCATCCTCTTGACGATGTCGAGGAACGCCGTCCTGGTGGGATTGAGCCCCACGGATTGCACCGTCAGTTCTGAGCCGGGCCTCATCAGGGCTCCTGCGATGAAGAACGCCGCGGAAGAGAAGTCACCGGGCACTTCCATGGTGAATCCACGGGGAGCGCCGCGGCCGACCGTCACAGCGAGCCCTTCCCTGACGACAGGAACTCCCGCCAGTTCAAGCACCCTCTCGGTGTGATCACGAGTAGCCTCTACCTCCCTGACCGTGGTACTGCCGCCGGCGCCCAGTCCCGCGAGCAACACCGCGGATTTCACCTGCGCGCTTGCCACCCGGGGCGAGTAGTCTATCCCCGATAGCGAGCCGCCTTCGATCTCAAGGGGAGGGCGACCTCCTTCGCTTCCAGAGCTGACGCGCGCGCCCATGAGCCTCAAAGGTTCTATGACCCGCGTCATCGGCCGCCCCAGCAGGCTTGCATCGCCGGTCAGGGTCACGGTTATTGGAAACGCCGCCACTGCACCCGCAATCAACCTCATAGTGGTGCCGGAGTTGCCGCAGTCCAGCGGACCGGAAGGCCGGGCGAACCCCTCCGCTCCCACGCCGTTGATCTCCAGCGAGCGACCGCGGGCGGCCACGCCCACCCCGAGTCCCTTGAGCACTGTCAGGGTGCTCTGGCAATCAGTGCCCGTCGCGCACCCGCATATGGTTGACCGGCCTTCCGCAAGGCCCGCCACAATAGCCGCCCTGTGCGAGATCGACTTGTCCCCGGGAACACTCAGAATGCCGCGCAGCCTGCCGGACCGCGAGAAAGCGGCGTCCATCCTAGACCCTTCCCATCGACACGGAATACCCTAGGGCCTCCAGGGCGGATGATGCCTCCGCTGCGCTCTGCTCGCCCAGCACCCTCAAAGTCATGATGCCGGTTTCCCCCTCCAGCGGGTGTACTATCGAGATGTCTTCTATGTTCGTGCCCTGCGACCCCACCGCGGTAGTGATCCGGCTGAGGACGCCGGGCTCGTCCGGGACGGGAAGGACAACCTCGAACACCTCCCCTATCAGCGAGCCGCGTTTCTCCAGGAGCTCCTGCCGGGCGCGCCTTGCGTCGAGGAACATCCGTTCCAGCCCGGAAAGGTCTTCGCTCTCGAGCATTTCCCTGAGCCCCTGGATTCTTTCCGAGTAATCGGCGAGCCTCTCGACAACACACTCCCGGTTCTCCCTGATTATGTCGAGCCATATCTCAGGGCTGCTCGCGGCAATCCTGGTCATGTCCTCGAACCCGCCGGCGGCGACAGCGAAAGTGCTCTTCGCGCGGGCCTGCTCAGCGGCCGCCATCTCCAGAAGCAACAAGGAAAGGAGGTGCGGAACGTGGCTTATCGTCGCCATCACCCTGTCGTGCGACTCGGGGTCGATGGAGATGACGCGGGCTCCGATCCCGGTCAGCAGGGCATGCAGGACCTGGTATGCGTCGGTGTCCGTCTCCACGGTTGGGGTCAGGATATAATACCTGTCCCGAAAGAGATCGGCGCTGGCGAACCTCACCCCCGACTGTTCGGAGCCGGTCATGGGATGTCCACCGACATACCTTGCCCCCGGTGGCAGGACCGCGCATATCTCTCTCATGACTCCGACCTTGGCGGAGCCCATATCGGTCACGATCACCCCAGGTTCGAGCGCCGGAGCCGCCTCGCGGAGAACCGCTGCCATCGCCCCAACGGGCGTAGCCAGGAAAACCAGGCCTGCGCCCTTTACGGCCTCTGCCGCGGACTCGACCATCCTGTCGGCGACCCCGGAAACCTCCGCTTCCGCCCTGGCGGCCGGTGAACGGTCGTACCCAAGCACCTCGCCGGCCATGCCGCGGACACGGAGTGCCAGCGCCAGCGAACCTCCCATGAGACCGGTTCCGATTATCGCTATCCTCTCGAACATGCCGCCTGCCCGCTCAACTAGTGCGCCCGCGAATCACATTGTCCTGCCGAGCGCGGGTGCCAGCGCCCTGAGCCCGTCCATCAACTCGCCGAACTCCTCCAGCGTCAGGGACTGCGGGCCGTCGCACAGAGCCGCCCCGGGGTCCGGGTGCATCTCGACCATCACCCCGTCGGCGCCGACAGCCATGGCGCCTTTGCACAGGGGCGCGATTATCTCGTGTTTCCCGGTGGCGTGCGACGGGTCGACGATTATCGGCAGATGGCTCAACTCCTTCACCAGCGGCACCACGCTCAGGTCCAGGGTGTTCCGCGTGGCGGTCTCGAAGGTGCGTATTCCCCTTTCGCAGAGGACCACCTGCTTGTTTCCGCCGCGCACCACGTACTCCGCCGCCATCAACAGCTCCTCGAGGGTATTCGAGAGTCCCCGTTTCAGCATTACCGGCTTCGGCTGCGCGCCCACCTCGCTGAGCAGAAGGAAGTTCTGCATGTTCCTCGCGCCAATCTGGATCATGTCCGCGTAGCGGCAGACCAGCTCGAGGTGCCGTACGTCGACGACTTCGGTTACCACCGGGAGGCCGGTGGCGTCACGGGCCCTCCCCAGCAACTTCAGGCCTTCCTCTCCCAGCCCCTGGAATGAGTACGGCGACGTCCGGGGCTTGAAAGCGCCCCCGCGGAGTATGTCCGCTCCCGCCGCTTTCGCGGCGGCGGCCGCGTGGAGCATCTGTTCCTCGCTCTCGACGGCGCACGGCCCGGCGATCGTCACAAACGCGCCTCCGCCGAGCTCGACGTCGCCGACCTTCACCACGCTGCCTTCCGGGTGGAACTCCCTGCTCACGAGCTTGTACGGCTTCATGACCGGGATCACGCTATCCACCCCGGCAAGAGCCTCAAAAGGTATCTGGGAGATCCTGTCCCTGTCCCCGATTGCCCCGACTACGGTCTTGTACTCCCCGCGCGAGAGGTGTGCCTCAGCCCCGACTTCGTGGAGCTTGTCGATAACGGCGTTGATCTCGGAATCGGTGGCTCCAACGCGCATTAGGATCATCATCAAGCATCACCTTCTCGGGTCCAAGGAAACTTGTATATCACTCCGGCAGGTCAGTTCGCAGCTGTCGCGCATCCTTGAGATAGACGTGCCTGAGTTGCTCGCGGGCCTTCCCGGTGTAGAGCAACATCATCACCCGCACGGTCATGGGGAGGGCACCTTCTACATCGAGTTCTCGTGCGCACATTACGGGCACGTGAGACAGCCCGATTTTGCGCACTGCGGCGGCCGGGAACTCGGCCTTCAGGTCGCCCGTGGAGGTAAACGTGATGCAGATCACGTCATCCGTGCCCACGTCATTCCGGTCCAGCATCTCTTCGAGCAGCTCGGTGGTGATACCGATTATCTCCTCCCTGGTGTCGGCGTCGGCCGTCACCGCTCCCCTCAATGCCCTGACCTTCATACGGCCTCCTTTTCAGGTCATCACGCTTCGAACCCGGTCTGCCTGTACAGGTTCCTGACCTCATCACGCTGAAGCGTTCTCGCCCGGCCCTGCCTGAGGTTGCCCAGGCCCAACCCCCCGATCCTTACCCTGTTCAGGGTTACCACCGCATACCCCAGCGTTTCGAACGACCTCCTGATCTGCCGCTTCCTGCCCGAGTGGATAATCATGTCCACCCGTGCCCGGCCGCCATCTTTAGACAGCAGGGACACCCTGGCCGGGCCGGTGTCGCCATCCTCGAGATTCACGCCCCGCCTGAGCGATGCCAGGTCCGCCCGACGGGGCACCGGGGTCACCTCGACGATGTATTCGCGCGGCACTCCGAAGGCGGGGTGTGTCAACCTGTACGCTAAGAACCCGTCGTTCGTTAAGAGTATAAGCCCCGTCGAATCCATGTCCAGCCTGCCAACCGGAAACACCCGGCGGCCCCCGGACATGTCCGATACAAGCTCCGTGACCGTGGGCCGGCCCTCGGGATCCGACGCCGTGCTAACCACTCCGGCGGGTTTGTTGAGGGCTATGTAGACGAGCTCCCCGGGAAGGTCCAGTGCGACCCCGTCCACCTCGATCGAGTCGACTCCGGGCCTCGCCCGGTCACCCAGCGTGGCCATCCGACCGTCAACCGTCACGCGCCCCTCTGTTATCAGCCGCTCAGCCGCCCTCCGGGAGGCCAGGCCCGCGTTCGCTATGATCTTCTGGATCCTCTCGCCGGGTCGGCCTTCCTCCGTCAACGGTGTCCTCCTCGAGCTCCCATGAGAGGCTGCGCTTGATCCTCTCCACTGTCTGTTCGTCGGGCGCGAATTCATCCAGCCCCGGCAGGCCGTCCAGGTCCTTAAGCCCGAACCTTTCCAGGAACTTGTCCGTGGTCCCGTACAGGGTCGCATACCCCGGCGGTCCGCCCCGGCCCACCGCTTTGACCAGGCCTCTGTCCTCCAGCGTCTTCATGACGCCCTCAGACTGAACGCCTCGTATTTCAGCGACTACCCCACGCGACACCGGCTGAAGGTAGGCGACGATCGCCATGGTCTCGAGCGCCGCCCTGGTGAGCCTAGGGTTCACCTGGGACCTGATCAGCCTCGCTATGTACGGAGCCGCCAGCGGCCTCGCGTAGAAGCCGAAACCCCCGGCCACCTCACGAATGACCAGTCCCCCGCCGGACGCCTCGTACGAATCGACGAGCCTGTTCAGCATCTCCCTCAAGGCCCCGGGGTCGAAACCGGTGATCTCGCCAAGTTCCCCCACCGAGAGAGGCTCGGGCGACACGAACAGCAGCGCCTCGACGACGCTCATCTTCTCGACGTCGGTCGAAGCGGGCCAGGGCTCGTCGCCGGGGCGACCATCCCGCCCGTCCGCCTCGATCTCTCGGGGTACATCTTCAAGCGACATTGCTTCCGGCCTCCCGCTTCTGAATATCTATCTCGCCGAACGCCTTCCTCTGTTTCAGGGATATCTCGCCCCGCTTGTAGAGCTCGAGTACCGCCAGGAATGTCGCTATCACCTCGAGCTTGCTGTCGCACGCGTCGACGAGCTCGGTGAATTTCGCCGACCCGTCGGCCTCGATTCTTTGGCGCACCTCCATTATTCGTTCGGCCACCGAAACCCTAATGGGCGCGATGTACCTCGTGTTCACCTTGGCGGAGGCTCGCTCGATCAGCAGGTCCATGAGAGCAACGGCAAGGTCCCTGTCTCCGACCCCTTCGAACGGGTCGGGGTAGAGCGATGAGTAATCATCCTCGAGCTCCCTCAACCTGGGCGTGAACCAGCCGTTTTCGGCATAGGCCGCGGCCAGCCACTCGGCCGCGTCAGAGTATTGCTTGTACTCGATGAGACGCTCAACCAGGAATTCGCGAGCGCTCTGTGGATCGTCGGCTTCCTCGAACTCCTCTTCAGAGGGCGGGACGAGCGACCTGGCCTTGATGAGCAGCAGCGTTGCCGCGATGAGCACGAACTCCGTGGCCATGTCCAGATCCATCCCTCTCGATGTCTCGATGTGGTCGAGAAAAGACGCCGTTATCGCGGCGACGGGCACCTCGTGAACGCTCAACTCCTGCTTCATTATCAGTTGCAGAAGAAGGTCGAACGGACCCTCGAACACTTCGATACTGACCTCGAAAGCCAAACCGCGCTCCTAGAGGCTGCCGATGTTCATCGCCGCACGCGCTTTGGCGCAGGAATCCTCCACGATAGGGTTGACGACCTGCGCCCCCCGGCCGAGTATCGCCGCGACGAGCCCTGTTTCCTTTTCCAGTTCCCTCCGCCTCTCTCGCAGTGGGGCGAGATCCCCGGCCACCCTTTCCGCGAGCCTGTCCTTGCAGTCCGTACATCCGATCTCGGCTTCACGGCAGGCGCCGGCCAGGGCATCCAGATCGTCGGGGCAGTAGATCTTGCACAGGGTGAAGACGGTGCAGACCTCGGGATGTCCTTTGTCGGACCTCCGCTTCCTGGCGGGATCGGTGACCATCTTCCGCACCTTCCGGGCGATCTCCTCGGGGCTCTCGTCGAGCCCGATGTAGTTGCCGTAGGACTTCGACATCTTGCGCCCGTCGGTACCGGGGATCTTCGGCGAAGTCGAGAGAATCGGCTGGGGTTCGGGGAATATCTCCCCGTAGAGGGAGTTGAAATCCCTGGCAATCTCCCTCGTCAGCTCGAGATGGGGAAGCTGGTCCTCACCCACGGGCACGAGCTCGGCGTCCACCGCGAGGATGTCGGTCGCCTGCAGCACCGGGTAGCCGAGAAATCCGTAGGTGTTGGTCACCCTCGAGCCGAGTTCCCTGAGTTGCTCCTTGTACGTCGGGTTTCTTTCCAGCTCCCCCAGCGTCGTCACCATGCCGAAATAGAGGTGCAGTTCGGATATCGCCCTCACGTCCGACTGCCGGTATATCGTGCACTTATCCGGGTCGAGCCCCGCGGCCAGCCAGTCCAGAACCATGTCGGAAGTCCATCTCCCAAGCATCGAAGTATCCCGGTAGCCTGTGGTCAACATGTGCCAGTCGGCCACGAAGAAAAAGCATTGGTGGGTCTCCTGCAGCCGCACCATGTTCTTGAGGTTTCCATGGTAGTGGCCCAGGTGCAGCCTTCCGCTTGGCCTGTATCCGCTTACAACTCTGTTCTTCAAGTACTTCCCTCCGGAGGTCAACGCGGCACGAGAAACGACGGTATGCCCATGATGGTCGCCAGGAGCACGAACACCGGGCGCAGCAACCTGTAGAAGAGATCGCCGGCAAACAGAAAGAAGACGAACAACACGACAAAACCAAAAGGCGCCGTCTTTTCGTACGCTTCCCGGGCACCGGCAGGGAGGAAGTGCTCCAGGATGTGCGAACCGTCAAGCGGTGGCACCGGGATCAGGTTGAAGACCCCGAGCCATACGTTGATGAACGCTACCGCGTAGAAAAGCATGAACACTTCCAATATTCCTGTCTGCGTCACAGTCGAGACCCCCGCCAGGTGCACCAACATCCCTGCGAGAGAGACGGCGAGGGCTACGGCGAAATTGGTCAGCGGGCCGGCCAGTGCCACCAGCACCATGTCCCGGCGCTTTTTCAGGAAGAACGGGTTGACCGGGACCGGTTTGGCGTACCCGAAGGTGAACGAGCCCCTGGAGACCAGCAGGAGTCCGAGGGGCAACAGAACCGTCCCGAACGGATCGATGTGCGGGATAGGGTTCAGGGTGATACGGCCGGCGTTTCGGGCGGTGCGGTCCCCACGCCAATCGGCTACGCGCCCGTGCATGTACTCGTGGAGGATCACTCCAATAAACAGGCCTATCGCTATGTAAACGGCTTCCTGCCACTGGTTCAAGAACCGCTCCAATCATGAGGTTCCCGGTCCATTGTATCCCAGGTTGAATTCTCCCCGACACAACCAACGGCCTTGTGCCGCAGTCACGCCCTGGGGTGCGATCTTTCGTAAACGGACCTGAGGTGGTCTCTGGTGACCTCGGTATATATCTGGGTGGTGGCGACACTGGCGTGCCCGAGCAGTTCCTGCACGACCAGCAGGCTGGCCCCACCCTCGAGCATGTGTGTGGCGAATGTGTGCCTGAGCCCGTGAGGAGTGACCTTCTCTTCCAGGCCCGCCGAGCGCGCATGTGTCTTGACTATCTTCCAGCAACCCTGCCTGGTGAGCCTCCCTCCCCTGGCGTTGAGCACCAGCGCCTGGCTCCTGGAACGACGGACAAGCACGGGCCTGGCATGCTCCAGGTACTCCACCACGGCACGCGCCGCCGCCGACCCGAAGGGGACGATGCGCCACCTGTCTCCCTTCCCGTGCACCGTGGCCAGGCGGCCCGGAAGGTCAACGTCGCCGACGTCCAGCCCGACCAGTTCGGAGATGCGCATGCCCGTGCCGTAGAGCAACTCGAGAATGCACCTGTCCCTGAGGGCGAGAGGGGCCCCACCGCTCGCTGTACATACCAGCGCCTCGGCTTCCTCCGTGGTGAGCGCCCGCGGGAGTCTCAGGGGGGTCCTGGGGGAAGCCAGCGTCATGGTCGGGTCGGTTTCGGACAGCCCTTCCGCCAGCATGAACCTGTGGAAGGAACGCAGGGCACTTGCGGCCTGCGCAACGGACCCGGGACCCAATCCTCTTCCGTCAGGCGCGCCCAGTGACGTGATGAAACGTGAAACGTCTTCCCCGGTCACCTGGTCCGGCTCTCCCAACCCGCCCTCTTTCAGGTGCGTCACGTACGATCGGAGCACGCGCCTGTACGCCGCGATCGTGTTAGGGGACGCGCCTTTCTCCACGGCGAGGTAGTCGAGGAACTCGATCGCCGCCGCAGACAGGCCTTCGATCCCGGCTCCGCCTTCCCTCCGGAGAGACTTCACATCCTTTCGCTCCCGATGAACGGCCCGGCGTCTCCGGCGACGAACGCCCGTGCGAGCGCAAGTCCTATGATGCTTTTGGCGTCGGTTATCCGCCCGTCAGAGACCAGCTCCAGCGAAGACGCAAGGGCTATGCCGACCGGTTCGAGGAACTCGTCTGGCTCGGCCCGCCCGGGAGATGGATCCAGGCCCCTCGCCAGGTAGAGGCAGAAACGCTCGTCGGAGTAGCCGGGGGAGTTGTAGAACTCAGCGAGCGGAATCATCTCGGAAGCCTTCATGCCGACCTCCTCGGAGAGCTCTCTGGCGGCGCAATCGGCCGGCGCTTCGCCCCGGTCGAGCTTTCCGGCGGGTATCTCCAGCATCACCCCCCGTACAGCGTGCCTGTACTGGCGCACCATAATGACTTCCCCGCCGTCGGTAAGCGGGACAATTCCGACGGCCCCCGGATGCACGACCCGCTCCCAGGAAACGGTACGCCCGTCGGGCAGGCGCACCCGGTCTATGTAGACGCTTATGACCTGCCCGCCGAACGCCCGCTCCGTCGAGAGCACTTCGTGTGCCGCTACGTCGTAATCCGTCACCGCTCACCGACCCCCTCCGCCGCGATAAACCCCGCTGCCCCTGCCGCCATGAAGAATTCCGGCTCTTCCCCGGGCCCTCTTCCCATTACGCTGCCCGCGACCGGACACCTGTCCATGAGTTCGAGCACCCGGCGCGCGTCGACCTTCCTCACCTGGTGTTTCGCTCCGAGCCCGGCCTCTTCGATCTGGCGGTCGATGGCGCCGGCCTGGCGCGGCTCCATCTCGGGCACCGGGATCAGAGCCGGCGCCACCGCCACCGTGCCAAGGGCAACCGCGGTATGGTGGCTCAAGCCATGATGGCGCTCGCGGTCGTCGCGGAACGCGATCCTCGGTATGGCCACAGGCGTTCCACCGAGGGCCGCCGCGGCGTTTACCACCTCACCCTGTTCAATCCCGGTCGAACCAACCGGACTGCCGGTGCCGACCGTGCCAGGGCCCATGAGCACCACGGCCGCGTCCGCCTCCAGGAGCTTTTTCGCCGCGGCAAGGGCCCCGTGCACTGTTACGGCCTCGAAGTCACCCCCGAAGGCGTGCCCGCAGCTGATCACCGCCTCCAGGAAACCGCTCTTCCTGAGGTACCTCGCGGCGTTGCTGAACACCGCCGGAAGGCACCCCCCGTCGGTCATCACGTAAACCAGCCTGCCGGAAGGGGAACGGTCTCTGAAGGCCAGCGCCACCGGCAGCAGCTGGCTGTGCAGCTCGCCGGCTATCACCGGCATCCCGCCGAGCAGCTCCGGCAGTTCATCATTGCGGAGTTCGCACAGGTCCTCTTCCATCGCGCGCACGTTCAATTGCGCGGGGGTGTATCGCAGCTTCATGATATGGCCATCGCCACGGGTGTCGAGGGAATCCCTGGAAAGGTTCCAGAGGACGAAATGGTATCCTCCCGACCCAAGCCCGAGCTCGACGGCGGTGGTGTTGGCAACCACTTCGTCGCCGCTTTCCACCGGGCCGGCCAGCTCCTCGAGCACTATGCCCCGCGCCGCACGTCCCTCCGAATCCACGATCCCGACCTCGGAAATTCGCGGGCCGAGAAGCTTCACTTCCTCGACCACGAAGCGCCGGTAAGTGCTCACGAGACGGCCCTGTCAGGCTCGGCGGCGCGGCCGGCAAGGATCTCAACGGTCCGGGCGATTCCGGCAAGGTCCGCCTTCATGATGTACTCATCGCTGCTGTGGGCGTTCACGAGCCCGATGTTCATTACCGCTGTCTCGACGCCACGCCGGTTCAGCACGTTGGCGTCACTCCCCCCCCCGCTGCTGCAGAGGTACGGCTCGAAGCCGCTCTCTTTGAGCGAAGCCGCGAGAAGCCTCACCGGGGCAGACCCGGGTTCGAGACGGAACTGCTCGAACGTGCGCTCGACCTCGGGTTCGAGCCCGCAACCATGGTTGCGGGCCGCCGTTTCGAAGCCCTCCAGCACTGTCCGCACGACACGGTCGAGCTTGTCCGGGTCACGGCTTCGCGCCTCTCCTTCGACCACTGCGAGTTCGGGTACGATGTTCACCCCCCGCCCTCCGGTTATCAGTCCGACGTTCAACGTTGTCTCATCGTCGATCCTGCCCGGCGGGAGGCCGGCGATGGCGTGCGCCGCGCATGAAATCGCGCTCGCCCCTTTCTCCGGCTCGACGCCCGCATGGGCGGCTTTTCCCCTGACGACGAACTTGAA
This sequence comes from uncultured Acidimicrobiales bacterium, assembly GCA_964512645.1. Taxonomy (GTDB): domain Bacteria; phylum Actinomycetota; class Geothermincolia; order Fen-727; family Anoxymicrobiaceae; genus CAZEJS01. The sequence goes on along the minus strand of CAZEJS010000012.1, from coordinate 25,101 downwards.
CCTGTCCTGCCCCGGCGCGTTCACCACAATGCCACCGACCGGGCCACTCCCGTCGAGCACGACACCCCACTCGCTGTCCAGCAGGCTGGTGTCGAGGTTTTTGGCCCCTATTAGGCCGGGCTCCTCCTGTACGGTGAAAACCAGCTCGAGGGCCCGGTAAGCGCCCCCGGCCGCAACCAGGCGCTCGACCGCGCAGAGGATGGCCGCAAGCGCGGCTTTGCAGTCGGCGCCCAGCACAGTGTCCCCGAGGCTGACAAACCTGTCACCGGCGTCAAACGGCGCCACCGATCGACCCGGGGCCACGGTGTCCATATGCGCGCACAGCATGATCGGCGGCAGTGGGGAGAACGCGCCCGCCGGAACTCTTACCACCAGGTTGCCGCATTCGCCCCCGGTGACCTTCCCGGCGTCGTCCTCTTGAACTGCGAAGTTGAAGTGAGCGCAGAACTCCCGGATATAGTCTCTAACGGAGGCCTCGAAGCCTGATTCGCTGTCGATCTTCACAAGATCTGTGAAAACCTGGAACAGCCTGTCGTCCGGCGAGGCTCCCCCGGAGCTCATTTCGCTGCCTTGGCCTCGTCACCCTCAATTACCTGCAGGTGGGAATCCGCCAGCCGCTGTCGCCTGGCCGCGGCCCCGATGAATTCCCGAAACAAAGGGTGCGGCTTCAGGGGCCTGGTCTTGAACTCGGGGTGGAACTGAGAGGCCACGAAGAACGGGTGGCCGGGGATCTCCACGATCTCCACCAGCCTGTCGTCGGGCGAGAGCCCGGAGAATACCAGCCCGGCTTCTTCCAGCCTGTGCCTGAGGGAGTTGTTCACTTCGTAACGATGGCGGTGCCTCTCGTAGACGACTTCTTCACCGTAAGCCTCCGCGGCAACGGTCCCCGGGGCGAGCTTGCACGGGTACAGGCCAAGCCGCATGGTACCGCCGAGGCAGTCGATTTCTTTCTGGTGGTCCATCAGGTCTATGACCGGGAACTGGGTGCCGGGGTCAACCTCGGCGGAATTGGCGCCCTTCATTCCGGCAACGTTTCGTGAAAACTCGATCACGGCACACTGGAGGCCGAGGCACAGCCCGAGGAACGGCACCCCGTTTTCCCTGGCGTACTCTATGGCGGCGATCTTTCCTTCGATCCCCCGCACGCCGAACCCGCCGGGCACCAGCACACCGTGGACATCAGCGAGCATGTCGGAACAACTACCCCGTCTCAATTCCTCGGAGGTGACCCAGACCGGCTCCACTTTGCAGCCGTGCCTGATGCCGGCGGCGTTGAGGCTCTCGACAATGCTGATATAGGCATCGGGAAGGTCGACGTACTTGCCGACTATCGCGATGCGCACTTCGTTCTCCAGGCTCTTGATCCGATCGACCAGGCCCCTCCACTCGGAGAGGTCCGGCCTGTCGGCGGGAAGCCCGAGGTGTTCGCATATATACTGGTCGAGGCCCTCCTCGTTGAGCATCAGCGGGACTTCATAGATGGAAGAGGCGTTCACCGCCGACACGACGGCCTCGGGGTCCGTGTCGCAGAACAGCGCGATCTTGTCTTTCACTTCTTCGGTGATATGCCTGTCGGAGCGGCACACGATCGCGTCCGGCTGTATTCCGATGCTCTTCAACTCCTTGACGCTGTGCTGGGTCGGCTTGGTCTTGAGCTCCCTGGAGGTCTCCAGCCAGGGAACCAGCGTCACGTGTATGTAGCAGACGTTGTCGTGGCCCAGGTCCTTCTTGAGCTGCCTGACCGCCTCGAGGAACGGCAGGCTCTCGATGTCACCCACCGTTCCCCCGATCTCGCTTATGGCGACATCGACATCCCCGTCCTTCACCAGCGCAAGTATCCTGCGCTTGATCTCGTCGGTGATATGGGGAATGACCTGCACGGTGGCGCCCAGGAACTCGCCTTTTCTCTCGCGGGAAATTATCGTTCCGTACACTACGCCCGTGGTGACGTTGCTCTCGCGGTGCATGTTGATGTCCACGAAGCGCTCGTAGTGGCCCAGATCCAGGTCCGCTTCGGTGCCGTCATCGGTGACGAACACCTCGCCGTGCTGGAACGGGTTCATCGTGCCCGGGTCCACATTGATGTACGGGTCGATCTTCTGCATGGCAACCCGGAGTCCGCGGGCCTTGAGAAGCAGTCCGAGCGAAGCGGCGGTGATGCCCTTGCCGAGAGAAGAGACGACGCCGCCAGTCACAAAAACATGCTTGACGGCCATCAGCTTTACCTCCGTTGCCTGGCAACTTTACGTATTATTATCCTCGGAGGTCGAATCCACCTTTCTCCCCAGAGAGTCTATCCATGCGAGCACCCTGTTGGAAGCGATAATCCTCGAAAACGAGAACCTTTCGGAAATTACGTTCAGAACCGCGACTGCCGCGAGCACACCCAGGCGCCACCAGAAACCGGTCCCCATCACCAGCCCCAGGCCTATGACGGCCCCCAGCACGTTGGAGCCGGCGTCGCCCAGCATATACTTCTCGCGCAGGTCACCCGGAAGAAGGACCAGGGCCACCGCCGCTACGCTCAGCGCGGGAGTCAAGTAGCCGTACAGGGGTGAGCGCGCGCCCATCACGTATACCCCTACACCCTCGTATCTCAGGGTAAGCCCGGCGCAGAGCGCCAGGGCCGGGAAGAACACTTTCATCGCCCGGCCGGGGCGCAGGTCGAGCAGATTGAAGAAGTTCGCCGTCAGGGCGATCACCGCCGCCGACATCAACCAGGTGCCATAGTCTTTCGGGGCGGTCCGACCTGCTGTGAACATCTCACCCTGGAGCGCAGCCATCGCCACGACGAAGCCCATTACCGCTTTTACCAGCCCGGTCGTGAAACGCCCCCTCAACGCTTCGGAGAAATGTCCCTTGAAGCCCTTCGCCGACGGATCACCTGCGGCGTCGTCCAGAAATCCCAGCAGGCAGAAACCAAGCACCAGGACGAGCATGGTGTTCATTCCCGCCCTGAGGCTGTGGTACATGGTGCTCAGTCGAAGCCCGTCGAGGCCGAGGCGCCTGGAGGCGAAGTCGATCACCGGCAGATACGCCATCAGGAACGCGGGCACGAAGACCAGGCCCGCGGATGTCCCCACCTTGGCACCCCGGTAGTTGATCCTTGCCAGCCGTTCTCCTGAAAGCGTCCTCCATAACAGCAACAGCGACAAAGACCCCGCCGCCAGGGAACCCAGGAAGACGGCGAGCGTGATCACCGCCAGGACCTCCGTGGAACCCTGGAGACAAGAGCTAGCGCTATGTCCAGCGCCTGCCTCCCCCTGTGGACGAAACCTTTCCAGTCGCGGCCGGTCTCCCGATGCCCCATCGTGGTCGACACTTCTTTCACGGACAGGCCGGCGCGGTAGGCGTCGAGGGTCATCGCGACCTCGACACCAAACCGTTTCCGGAAAGGGAATACCGCGTCGAACGCGGTCCTGGTCATCGCCCGCTGCCCGGAGATGGGGGAGTCCATCCTGCGGCCGGTAAGCCTCTTGATCCCGGCTCTCGCAAGCCCCTGGGCGAGACCGAAGCCGCCCTTTTTTGTCGGCGCCGGGAACGCGGCAATCGACAGGTCGGCCCGCCCGGATAGCACCGGTTCCAGCAGCTTGTCGGCCTCCGCCGCGTGTTCGCCGAGGTCGCCGTCTACAAGCAGAAGCGCGTCGAACACAAGCCCTTCCAGGACACGATTAAGAGAGGCTCCCTTGCCGAGGTTGGTGCCGTTGACCACCACCGTGGCTCCCGACGCGAGCGCCTCCGCGGCGGTACTGTCGCTCGATGCGTCATCGACCACCAGCACCCTTTCGATTCCGTCCAGCGTTCGAAGCGAGCGAACGGTAGCACCTATCAGCTTTTCCTCGTTGTAGGCGGGCACGACCGCGACGGCTTTCACCCGTTCATCACTCCGTTCAAGGCGGGGGCAACATGCGGCTGGCCTCCGAGCCGCTCCCCCAGTTGCCCGGCTTGCCGGAAAGAGACATCGCCAGGGCGACCTGCCCCGGGACCGTGTCTACATTGTCGACAGTGGAAATCCCATTCTTCTTGTACAGGCTCAGTACAGCCGATTCCGTCGAACTGTCGGTTACGCCAACCGCAGGATAGGCCGAAGCGACAAACGCTTTCACCAGCGGGACGTCCGTCTTTGAGAGCTTTCCGGCCTCGACGGGGGCGAGCAGGACGGCCGCCGACATCGGCTCTTCGAACGTACCGTGCACGCGTATCACGCCCAGCTGCTGGAGGGTCTTGAGTATGCCGGTATTGGATGCGGTCGCGAGCTGGTTCACGACCTCCGCGAATACCCGCTCCTTCAGCCGGTCGGCGTCGGGGGGAGCCTGGAACAACGTGGCCAGGTTGGCCACCGTGGCCTGGTCCTCGAAGCTCTCGGACGGTGAAATCGTGATGGTCACCGGGGCGGCGCCACCGGCGGCGGCCAGGCCCTGCGATATCTTCCCGAGGGTCCCGTCGTCGGGCGTGTCGGTCGCCACCACGGCGTACGACCTGCCCTCGAGAAGGCCGGTCACCATGCGCGGCGCCGTCTCCTCGGCGTACCTGGCGTAAGCGTCCAGCCTGTCGTTCAAGGACCTGTTCTTCTCCTTGATCTCCTGGAAGGTCCTCTTCAGCGAAGCGATCTCGCTCTTTTGTTCGGCTATCAGGCCGCGCTCGACAAGCGTCGTTCCCAGGAGAATGCCTATCCCCAGTGCCAGGAACACGGCAACCAGCGAGATCACGTGATACCGCATATCAATCAAGAGTCACACCCCACATTCTCAAATCAGGTTCTGGAGCTTCATGAGCCAGACCTGAAACCTCATCGCCAGCACGGTAATAAACTGCCTGACCGGCTCGGAGAAGATGACGATTATCACGATGGTTACCAGGGCGGCAATCGCCATCAGCGTCAGGTGCCAGCCTTTGACCCTGGCGTGGTAGAGCTCGCTTACCCCCTTGGCGTCAACCAGTGTGGCGCCTATCCTCAACCTGGTCAGGAACGTGCTCGCCATCCCCTTTCGGTCTTTGTCGAGGAACTCGATCAGCGTGTAGTGGCCCCCGACCAGCGCGATCATCTCCGCGCCTTTCTCGTACGCGATGAGCATCGCGATATCCTCGCTGGTGCCGGGGTAGTGGAATATCTTGTAATCCACCCCCATGTCGTCGAGCCTGACCTTTCCGGGGGCCCGCCCGTCGGCGTAACCGTGCACCACAATCTCGGCCGTTCCGGCGAGGGCCCTGTCGCTCACGCTGTCCATGTCGCCGACGATCATATCGGGCCTGTAGCCCGCTTCCACGAGCGCATCGGCACCACCGTCTACGCCCACCATCAGCGGGCGGACTTCGCGTATATAGGAGCGCAGGGCTACGAAGTCCTTTTTGTAATCATGACCCCTGACCACTATCAGTGCGTGGCGGCCCTTGAAGACGGTCTCGAGGTATGGGAGGTCCACGCTTTCCAGGAGGATTTCCTTCTCCGACTCGAGTAGGGCCAGGGTGTTGGCCACAAAATCCCCAAGGTGCCTTCCCATTCGCGACTTGCTCTCGTCGATCCTCCGTTCGATCTCCTCCAGGGTAAGAATCCTCCCGCGGGCCACCTCGACGCCCGAACTCAAGATCGAGGCGCCCCTGATCTCCAGGCGCTGGCCCTCACGCAAGCACTCGAACACCGCTTCGCCGACCTCGTCGATGATTGTTATTCCGGAGGCGACGATTGTGAGTGGGCCCAGGTTGGGGTAACGGCCGGTCATCGAGGAGGAGGCGTTGACGATACATGATGGCCCTATCTCTATCAGGGATTCCGCAGAGACCCTGTCGATGTCGGCATGGTCGATCACGGCGATCTCGCCCGGGTTGAGGCGCTTCACCAGGTTCTTGGTGCGCTTGTCCAGCCTCGAGACCGCCACGAGGCCTGATCCCTCGGAGACCGCGGCCTCTTTCACTTTCGGCTTCATGTTCACCGCCTGAATCCGCGGTCGATTATCTCACATAGAGGAAGACGCCGAGAGGAAGACGCCGGCCGCGGCGCCCTCTGGACACCTAGCCCGGCCGGAGGGCCTTCTTCTTCCGTGCTGCAAGGTCGAGGATGTCCACCGCGTGCCGCGCGGTGGCTTCCCTGCCGGTAGCGTCTCCCAGCATCCTGCATATCTCGGAGACCCTCTCTTTCCCCTCCAGCGCTACCATGTCCGCGCGCGGGGCTCCATGCCCGGTTCTTTTTACGACCGCGTACTGCCGGTCCGCAAAAACGGCTATCTGCGGCAGGTGGGTCACGCAGAAGACCTGGTGGTACCTCGTCAGCTCGAACAGCTTCTCGGCGATGGTCCCCGCCGTCTCGCCGCCAATGCCGGCGTCAACCTCGTCGTACACGAGGACCGGCAGCCGGTCCGCGCCGGCCAGGACGATTTTCAACGCCAGCATCACCCGTGACATCTCTCCGCCCGACGCTATCTTGCGCAGGGGCGAGAGCGAACCCGGACCATCGGGAGAGAACATGAACTCCACGCGGTCGCCACCCTCAGCGCCGAGCCCGGCCACAGCGGCCTGCGTCCCCTGCGCGTCGAGGTCACAGGTCTCCACGTTCACCTCGAACGCCGCTCTCTCCAGCCCGAGGCCCTCCATCTGGGCTCGGACATCACGCGCGAGCGATTGCGCCGCCCTCGACCTGCCCTCGGACAGCCCCCGGGCAGCACGCACGCACTCCGCGGCGACCTCGTCGATCTCGCGGCCGATAGCCACCCGCCGCTCTTCGATGCTTTCGATCTCCTCTAGGCGGCCCCTGGCGCTCCGCGAATACTCGATAGCGCTCTCCAGCGTCCCCCCGTACTTCCTCGCGATCTCCTTCAACACGCTCAGGCGCGCCTCGAGCTCAGCCAGTTCGGACGGGTCTGTCTCCAGGGCGCCGGCGTACTTCTCTATCTCGGCCGCCACATCCTCCACCTCGAGGCCCAGCGACTCCAGCCTCGAGGCCGTCCCGGAGAGCGAGGAGTCGCGCCGGGCCATCTGCGCGAGGTCCCGCGCCGCGCCCGTCAGGAGCCCCAGCACCGACGGCTGCAATTCGTCTCCATCGGCCAGGCTCGCTGTAGCGTTCTTTGCGAGCTCCCACAGCTCCGATGCGTGCCTGAGCCTCCCTGCCCTCTCTTCCAGCTCCTCCAGTTCACCCGGGACGAGCTTCGCCGCCTGGAGCTCGCCGACCTCGTGTGACAGCAACTCCAACTCGCGCGCTCCTCCGCCCCGCACTCCGTCCATCCGTTCCTTCTCAGCCCGGAGGGAGAGCATCAGCGCATGCTTATCATGGTAGGCGGAAAGCTCCTGCAGGTGGTCGTGCCCCGCGTACCTGTCCAGGTAAGCGATGTGTGTCCTCTGGCTCAGGAGCGCCTGATGCGCGTTCTGGCCGTGCACCTCGACAAGAACACCCCCTACCTCCGCGAGGGTGGAAACCGGGCAGCTCCTGCCGTTGACGGTACACCTGCTCTTCCCCTCGCGCGCGATGCGTCTCCACAGGACCAGTTCGTCTTCGCCTTCTTCGAGGTAGCCGAGGCTTGCGAGTTGTTCTCGCGCCTCTTGTTCGTCCTCGAGGTCGAACACCGCCTCCAGGACCGCCTCCCCGGCGCCTGCCCGCACCAACGACGGCTCCGCCCTGTCGCCCAGGAGCAACGACATGGCGCCGACAAGCACGGTCTTGCCTGCGCCGGTCTCGCCGGAGAGCACATTGAGGCCTCCGGTAAACGTCACTTCCACGCTTTCGACCACCGCCAGGTTCTCGACCTTGAGGCTGAAAAGCACCGGCGCCTCCCTACTGGATATCGCCGCAGACCGGCGGGCTCAGGAACTTCCGGCGCACCGTCCCGTAGAAAGTGGTCCCGGTGAACTCGAGTATCTTCACCCGCTCGCCCAACCCGTAGAACTCGATCGACGCCCCATGAGGCACCTCCACGTCAACCCTCCCGTCCACGCTCAGCGAAAGCCTCTCCGGATCGCCCTCCACGGACACTTTCACTCTGTCGCCGGAGTCCAGCACCATCGGCCGGCTGAAAAGCATGTGCGCGCATATCGGAGTCAGCAGGAGGCAATTGGCCCGGGGAGTCACGATAGGGCCGCCGGCGGAGAGCGAGTAGGCTGTCGAACCGGTGCTGCTCGCGAAGATAAGCCCGTCGCCAGAGTATCTCATGAAGAACTCGCCGTTGATGTAAGTGGACAGGTGGATGAGCCTCTCCTGCACGAGTTTCCCGATGACTATTTCGTTGAGCGCGTGAAAACCTCTGCGGGACCCTCCGGCCTCCAGCGTACACCCTACCGGCATCCGCTCGCTCACGCGGAATTTTCCGTCGAAGACATCGGAGAGGGCCTGCTCCGCCTGGTGCGCTTCAGCCGCTGTCAGGAAGCCCATCTTGCCGATGTTGATGCCCAGCAGCGGCACGTCCGCGTCCCAGAGGATGTCCACCGCCCGCAGCATGGTCCCGTCCCCCCCGAGAACAACCGCGAGATCCGGCGGCTCCACGTCCGCGAGCGTGACACCGGGAAGGTCTAGTCCCAGCGCCGCGACGTCATCGGGCAGCAGGAAGTACGAGGCACCGTGAGCCTCCAGCCAGGTCCCGACTTTCAGCACGGTCTCGCCGATCGCGGGTTTCCGGACGTGCGGGACAATCAAGATACGCTCGAAACGCGGCATGCCCTGTCCCATAAAACCTCCAGTCCTTCCAGCACGTTTCACCTCGGCGGCGCGTTCGTTATCGCCTGTTCTATCATCCGTTCGGTTACCTGCACCCCCGGAGTCGTGTCGACCAGGAGGAAGAATTCCGCGTTCCCTTTTGGCCCTCTTATGCGTGACGGCGTCAAGTCCACGGCCGTGAGTCCATGGCGTGTCATCAAGTCGCGCATCGAGAAAAGCACTTCCCGGAGCGTCGAATCGTCCCTGACGACGCCCCCGGGGGCGCCTCCTTTGCCCGCTTCGAACTGCGGTTTCACCAGTGTGAGGAGCCGCCCGCCGGGCAGGAGCGTTTTCGCCACCGGCAGGACGACCTTCGCGAGCGATATGAAGGAAACATCCACGGTCGCGAACCCCGGGGCCCACGGAAGATCGCCGGGTGCGAGCCTGCGGGCGTTGAGCCGCTCGATGACGGTCACCCGCGCGTCCTGTCTCAGCTTCCAGTGGAGCTGCCCTCGCCCTACATCGAGCGCGATGACTCTTGCAGCCCCCCGCTGAAGCAGGCAGTCGGTAAACCCCCCGGTTGAAGCCCCTACGTCGAGCGCGTCCACGCCGCTCACGTCCAGTCCAAGGTCTTCCAGCGCCCCCGCCAGTTTCAGACCTCCGCGACTGACGAAATCGGGCTTTCGGTCCTCGACGGTTATCTTCTCGCCGCCCTTGAGCCGCGTGCCGGGCTTCACGTCGCTACTGCCGTCGACACGAACATCGCCCTCCATCACCGCCGCCCTGGCGCGCTCGCGGCTTTCGAAGAGGCCCTCGTCCGCGAGGTGCTGGTCGAGCCTCTTGTTCATGCCTTGACGAGCGCCGCGCTGACGTCCGCCGCAATGTCCCCGGGCGTAAGACCCGTCATCGCGAACAACTCCGAACAGGACCCGTGTTCGATGAAGGAATCCGGCAGGCCTTCGACCAGGACCGGCACTCCTCGCAGCCTCCGCGACAGTATGTCTTCCACGGCTTGCCCGTAGCCTCCGACGACCGTGTTGTCCTCGATGGTCACAACGAGTTCCAGGCCGTCGCACTGCGCCACGAGCAGTTCCTGGTCTATCGGCTTGGCGAACCTCGCGTTTATCACGGCGGTGGAGATACCCTGTTCCTCGAGCAGGTCCGCCGCCTCGATCGCCGCCTTCAACATGTCGCCGAGGGCGAACAGGGCCACTCTCGAACCATCCCTGACCTTTTCGCTCTTTCCCAGCTCGAGCGGAGCTCCTCCGGCCCCCTCGACCTCCACGGCTTCTCCACGCGGGAACCTTACCGCCGCCGGGCGTCCCAGTTCGAGCCCGAACCTCAGCATGGCTTCCAGTTCAGAGGCACTCCCGGGCGCCATGACCGTCATGTTCGGGAGCGTCCGCAGGTAGGACACGTCGAAGTAGCCGTGGTGCGTCGCCCCGTCCTGTCCGACAAGGCCCGCCCTGTCTACGGCAAAAAGCACCCCGAGGTCGTGCATGCACACCTCCTGCGACAACTGATCGAACGCACGCTGAAGGAACGTGGAGTATATCGCGACCACCGGCTCCAGGCCGCCGATGGCCAGCCCGGCCGCCATGTTCACCGCGAGCTGCTCGGCGATGCCGACGTCGTAGAACCTCCCGGGGAACCTCCTGCTGAAAGCGTCGAGGCCGGTGCCCAGTTTCATAGCGGCGGTGACGGCTACCAGCCTGGGCCTTTCGCGCCCGAGCCGGACCATCGCGTCGGAAAACGCGTCGGTGAACGAACGTGGGCCTTCCCCGCCTCCTATGACTCCGCTCTCGCGGTCGAACGACGAAACCCCGTGGAATTCGTCGGGACGACGCTCGGCAGGCGCGTAGCCTTTCCCTTTCAACGTAATGGCGTGTACGAGCACCGGGCTCTGGATGTCACGGGCTTCCCTTATCGTCTCCTCGACCTCGAGGATGTTATGCCCGTCAATGGGACCGACGTATTTAAGCCCCAGGGCGTCGAACATGGTCCCGGGGACCAGGGCGTGGGTGATCGTGTCCTTGAGGTGTGACGCGACCTTGATGATTCCGTCGCCGAGCCCGGGCATGGTCTTGAGGACGTCCTCGAGCTCCTCCTTGAAGTGAGTGTATCCTGGCTTTATCCTGAGCCTCGACAGATAAGCGGCCAATCCGCCCACGTTCTGGGAAATGGACATCTCGTTATCGTTGAGGATAATTATCATGTTGGATTTAAGCTGTTGCCCCGCCTGGTTCATTGCCTCGTAGGCTATTCCAGAGGTCATCGATCCGTCTCCGATGACGGCACAGATCGCGTAGTCCTGCCTGAGCAGGTCCCTGGCCAGGGCCAGCCCCAACCCGTAGCTGATCGCGGTGCCGGAATGGCCGCTGTTCACCGTATCATGGGAACACTCGGCCCTCCTGGGAAAACCGCTTATTCCCCCGAACTGCCTGAGCGTGCAGAAACGGTCCCGCCTGCCGGTGATTATCTTGTGCGCGTAAGCCTGATGACCCACGTCCCAGATCACCTTGTCCCTCGGGGAATCGAGCGCCCGGTGTATGGCGATGGCCAGTTCAACCGCGCCGAGGCTCGAGGCCACGTGCCCACCGGTAGTGCTGGTGGTTTCGATGATCAGGCTGCGGATCTCTCCGGCAAGGCGCTCGAGCTCGGATCCGTCGAGAATCCGCAGGTCTCGCGGAGAGTTCACGCTGGCGAGGATAGAAGGTTCTTCTTTCAACACACCCAACAGATCTGTGGTCCGGCTCCGTCGTCACGGCCCCCATGAACGGGCCTCGCAAGGTCGTTACCATTTTACAGAAGGTGCCACTGACCGTACAGCTTGAGTGTTCGCCACAGCCCGCTGGAGGCCCGGACGCCTGTGCTAGAATAGCCGCATGGAGATGCCGAGCAAGCACGCCCTGTACCTCTCCAAGCGTATAGGGTCCAGGGGGGCCGGAAGCGACGGCGAGGCTGCCGCCGCTTCTTACGTTATGCGCACGTTCCGCGACTGGGACCTCGAGGTCGAGATGGAGAACTTCTCTACCTGGAAGTCCGACACGCCTGCCCTCATCGTGCTCTTCCTCCTTGCAATCGCCTCGTATCTCGTCTTCGAGTTGAGCGAGCCTGCCAGCCTCGCAATATCGCTTTTTGTCTTTTTTGTCTTCCAGATGGAGACGTACACGTGGGCCACGATCTCCCGCCTGATGCCCCACAGCGGCGCGTCCAACGTCGTCGGCCGGGTCCGTTCCGCCGGACCCACCCGCGAAAGGGTGGTCCTGGTGGCGAACTACGACAGCGCCAAGAGCTCTCCCACGGGCCGCAGGCATATCTCACGCGCTTACCGCCTGCTCTACGTACTCTCTTTCGTATGCATTATTGCCATTGTCCTCCTCGGCTTCTTCGGAGTCGGGGCGGACCTGACCAAGATCAGCGAAGATACCGTGCAACTCGTCTGGTTCTTCACCTCTCCGTTCGCCCTCTACCTTCTTTTCTTCGCTGCGTTGCTGATGTTCGGGGAGACCCGGGGGCGGTATACGGCCGGCGCCAACGACAACGCATCCGGCCTCGCGGCGATGATGTCGGCAATGGAACACGTGGCCGGCAACGTGCCCGAGCACACCGAGGTCTGGGGTGTTGCGACCGGCCGGTCTTCAGCAGGCGCGCGGGGGATGGTAGCCTTCCTGCGCCGACACCGGCATCAGCTTCACAGCGCTTACTACATCAACATCGACCACTGCGGCGTGGGGCAGACGAAAGTCATCACCCGGGAGGGGCCCATGTTCGGTTTCCATAGTTCCAGGAAGCTCAAAAGGATGGCTTCTGCCGCGGCGGCCGGGTCGAGCAGGATCGACCTCGGCAAGGGCAAATGCAGGGTGAAGAAGAGCGACGGGATGGCGGCCATGGTGCGCGGCTATCGCGCTATCACCATTGGAGGGGTAGACGGCGGAACTTACCCGGGCTGGCGCAACAAGGAAGACACCCTCGACACAATCGAAAGGGCTTCCCTGGAGAGAGCCGCGAAGCTCATCTGTTCTCTTGTTGACGAGATCGACCGTGCTTCAGCGAAGAAACTCAGGGGCCGCAGGCCCCATCGGGAGGAGCGAGAAAAACCCCGGGAAGCGGATGCGCCCCAGCAGGAGGACGTGCTCACTCCCCCATGACCTGGCAGACGACCTCTCTGTCGCGGGGCCTGTTGTCGAAATCCACCACGACGATCTGCTGCCATATGCCGAGCTCCAGCCTGCCCGCGTTGAAAGGCACCGCGATAGAAGGCCCCAGGAGCGAGGCGCGTACGTGGGAATGTCCGTTGCCGTCCTTCCACCTGAGATCGTGATGATAGTCGCGTCCGCGGGGGGCGATCCGCTCGAAGAGCTCATCGATGTCCTCGACCAGTCCTGGTTCGTATTCTATGGTGGTGACCGCCCCGGTGGCCCCGGGGACGAACACGGTGACCACGCCGGAATCCACTCCGGACCTCCGCAGCGCCTCGGAAACCTCCGATGTGACGTCGACGACGTCGGCGTCGCCACGGGTGGAAATACGGAAGCTCTCGCGGATTACCGCCATGCGCCCGCTCACATGGAGTAGAGCTCGTCGGCGGGGATCACCCGGAAACCGGCGACGTTGAGGGCGCCGACAGCCTGCTCGGCCTCCTCAACCCTGAGAATCACTATAGCGGCGTCGCCGGCCTTCTCCAGGAAGCAGTAGAGATACTCTATGTTCATCTCCTGCTCCACCAGAGGAGACATGACCTTGCTCAAGCCTCCCGGTACGTCGGCCACTTCGACGGCCACAACCGTTGTCTCCTTGACCGTGAACCCGTGTTCCTTGAGGCTGTCGTGAGCCCTGTCCGGGTTGTCGACTATCAACCGCACCACTCCGAATTCGCTGGTATCCGCGACACACATGGCGCGTATATTGACTCCCGCTTCACCGAGGCTGCGCGTCACGTCGAGCAGCCTGCCGGACTTGTTCTCCAGAAAGACTGATATCTGCTTGACCGGCATCTGTACCCCCTAGATATCCCGGTTGTCCACCACGCGCACGGCCTTTCCCTCGCTCCTGGGGATCGAACGCGGCTCCATGAGCATGACCTTGACCCCGATGCCCAGGTAGCTCTCGATCTCGGACCGGATTAACCCCTGGAGTTCCTCGAGGCCACGTATGCGGTCAGAGAAGAGCTCCTCGGAGACCTCGACCTGCAGCTCCAGAAGGTCGAGCCCGCCCTCGCGTTCGACGATGATCTGGTAGTGCGGGGATATCCCTTCGATCTGCATGAGGACCGTCTCGATCTGCGACGGGAAGACGTTGACGCCCCTGATGATAAGCATGTCGTCCGAACGCCCCATGACCCTCTTCATCCGCACGTGAGTCCTGCCGCACGGGCACGGCTGCCGGTCGAGGATCGTGATGTCCCTGGTGCGATACCGAATGAGCGGCATCCCGAACTTGTTGATCGTGGTAAAGACCAGCTCCCCCTCCTGTCCTGGCGCCACGGCTTCCCCGGTGGCGGGGTTGATCGCCTCGGCTATGAAGGCGTCCTCGAAGATGTGGAGTCCGTTCTTGTACTCGCACTCGATGGACACCCCCGGTCCCATTACCTCTGACAGCCCGTAGATATCATAAGCGGAGAGGTTGAGGAGTCGCTCTATCTTGTTCCGCATGCTGTCGCTCCACGGTTCCGCGCCAAAGACCCCGGATTTCAGCTTGAGCTGCCTGAAGTCGATCCCCATTTCCTGGGCGGTCTCACCCATGAACAGGGCATAGGACGGGGTGCAGCAGAGGACAGTCGTCCCCAGATCCGCCATCATACGGATCTGTCTCTTGGTGTTACCCCCCGATATTGGAATGACCGATGCGCCCAGTTTCTCAGTGCCGTAGTGCAGCCCCAGGCCTCCGGTAAACAGCCCGTAGCCGTACGCCACCTGGACCACGTCCGAACTGTCCGCCTTGCACGACACCAGCGAGCGGGCCACCAGCTCCGCCCACACGTCGATGTCCCTGTCGGTGTAACCAACCACGGTTGGCTGTCCGGTCGTTCCGGAAGAGGCGTGAACCCTGACGATGTCCCGGAGGGGCACGGCGAACATCCCGAACGGATAGTTGTCCCTCAAGTCCGCCTTGGTGGTGAAAGGGAGCTTTTGTATATCCTCGAGCGTTTCGATGTCTTTCCAGCTGACACCGCTCTCCCTCAACTTCATGCGGTAGAAGGGGACCATCTCCTCGCAACGCTTGGCCAGGTCACGAAGCCTTTCCAGCTGCAGCCGGTCGAGCTCGTCTCTGTCCATCGATTCTACAGCGGGGTTGTACACGCGATTCACCACCTTGATAAGCCCCTAGAAAACAGCACCATATTTTAACACAACACCCCCGCTGTTCACGGTCACTCGAAGATGCCCGGGAGGTCTTTCCTTACGTGGGTCGGGCGTATCTCCAGGGAGTCGATATCCCCGCGCCGGGAAATCCCCGTGAGCACCAGGAGGGTGTCCACACCGGCGTCGATGCCGGCCTTGATATCGCTGTCGAGCCTGTCCCCTATCAGCAGTGTCTCCGCGGCTGTTGTTCCCAGCCGCTCGAGCGCCATCCGGACGATGAACGGGTTGGGCTTGCCGGCTACGAACGGATCCTTCCCGCCGCCGGTGGACACGGCGGCCACCATAGTCCCCGCTCCCGGCCACGGACCGCTCGGCGTCGGGTAAGTGGAATCGGTGTTCGAGGCGATGAAGGCGGCACCGTTGCGGAGGGCGATGACCGCGGCGCGCAGTTTGTCGTAGTCGAAATGCCGGTCCCACCCGACTACCACCAGGTCCGCCCCTTCGCTTTCGCCATGCTCGAGGACGTCGATTTCCCTGCTCCGCAGGACGTCCGCCAGTCCTTCCTCGCCGATGACGACCGCTTTTCTCCAGCGCGAACCGCGGTGTTGATCTAGGTACAGACCTATTGCCTGACCGGAGGTGACTATCCACTCCTCCTCCACCTCGATACCGTGCCCGGCCAGGCGCTCGACGTACTGCGCAGGCGTTGCCGCGGAGTTATTGGTAAGGAACACGAAGGGGAGGCCGCGCTCCTGGAGGCGCGCCACCGCTTCGGCGGCGCCTTCGATGGGGTCGTTCAGCAAATAGACCACACCGTCGAGATCGATGATGAAACCCCGGTAAGCATCTACCAGTGCGGTCAACGACTGCCCCTCTCCTTTGCGACCCCGGTGGCGACGCGCGGCCCCGCCCCAATCCCCTGCCGGGGCCTGGAACTCAAACGTCAGCCCCGTACCTGCGGGCCATGCCCCTGTACTCGTCCTGCGGGCGCATCGACCACGCTATCTTGAAATGGCCCGAGGCCTCGAGATGCCTGTTGAGCTTCAGATAACACAACCCGAGGCAGTAATGCGCGTAATCGTTGGCCGGATCGATGTCGAGCGCCTCCTCGAAGCGGGAGGCCGCGAACGAGTACCGTCCGGTGCCGTAGTAAGCGCGGCCGAGCGCCTCGAGTATCGAGCCCTTCCCGGGCTCCAGCTTCCGGGCCTGTTCCAGCAACGGGGCCGCCTGCTCCGGCCTGCCTTCCTCGAGGAGCTCCAGGCCTCTTCTCATCATGCCATATGCGTCGTCGTGCTCAGTCGCCCCGGAGGGCTTATGCATCTCGGCCTCCAAGTTCCGCCGGCGCCTCGCCGCCGGCATCAGATATGTTAGCATCGGGGTGGCGCCCGTTCCACGATTCCGCGCACGGTCCGTGCGGTCTCCCTCCCGCGCCGTGCCTTCTCCTTGATGTCTTTTCGTGGAACTGCGCACGGAGAGGTGCCCGTCGGATGAAGGCCATGGTAATGCACGAACGACGACTCCCTGCAGCAGTTCTCATGCCCCGGGCCTGACGCCCGAAACATAGGGGCGGAGTGAAATCCGCCCCCTTCATTTGCGGAAGTCGATTACTTACAGCCAGCCGCCCCCTATTGTGTCGGTTCCGGCGTCGCGACCGTTCCAGTACATGGCGCGCTCGACCATTATCTTCTTGCCGGGGGTAGTGCAGGCGACCCTGATGGAGGCCCTCCCGGCTATGCTGTTGGCCATGGAGTAAGTCTTCCTCGAGTTGGCCGGCACCGTATCGTTGAAACTCGTGTTGCCGGCCCCCGATGGCGTGAAATAACTAACAGTAATAGCCACCGGCTCGGTGTTGGGGTTCTGGACCAGGGTCCAGGTTTCGTGGCTGCCGGAGGCCTCCCCGTCGGGAAGCAGAAAGGCAGCATGTGGAGCGTCCATGCCTACGGAATCGTGGCAGGCCTCGCCGGTTCCGTTGTTCCAGTACATGGCCCTCTCGGCGATTATTGGCATGGAGCCGGTAACCCTTGTGGAGAAATCGGTGTTGGGAAGCTGGTCGTTGACCCTGATGGTCCTTCTCGAGTTGGCCGGCATGTTGAAGGGAACCTGGGGCTTTGGTCCGGCAGGAGTCATGTAGGTGACCGTCACCTCGGTGGGGGTGGGATTGGGATTCTGCACCAGCACATAGGTGGCAAAACCCCAGGCAGACGTTCCCTCGGCCAGGTAGTAGTCGTGCGCGGCGGTGGTGGTACCTATGGAGTCATGGCCCTCCCGGCGGTCGTTGCGGTACATAGCCCTCTCGGGTATGACCGGAAGGTTCGACTCCACCATAATGGAGGCGTCCT
Organism: uncultured Acidimicrobiales bacterium; assembly: GCA_964512645.1. Classification (GTDB taxonomy): domain Bacteria; phylum Actinomycetota; class Geothermincolia; order Fen-727; family Anoxymicrobiaceae; genus CAZEJS01. The sequence continues at coordinate 7,840 of CAZEJS010000012.1, read as the reverse complement.
TCCTGCCTATGTCGTCCTCCATGCTGTAGGTGCGTCTCGAGTTAGCAGGCACCGTCCTGGTGATTGTCTGGGGGGCTCCACCCTCTATCATGTAGGTGACGTTGCAGGTGGCATCGGCATGGCCCGGGTTCTGGATCAGCAGCCAGGATTCGAACCCCCACTCGGAAGAGCCCTCGGGTAGGTACCAGTTGGTGGAAGGGGCGGTCACCCCTACCGAGTTGTGCCCCTCGGGATTGGTGGTGCCGCTTCCCGTCCAGGTCATGGTCCTGTCCACCGCTATGTTCCTGCCTTCCAGACAGGTGACCCTGGTGGAGAAGTCCTGGCTGCCAAGGAGCGCGGCGGGGTCTAGAGTCGCCTGGGAATAGGGAGGCAGGGGGACGTTGGGCCCGTTCACCGGTCCCCCTGTGGTGTTATAAGTGACGGCGCAGTTCACCGCGGTGTTGTTCGGGTTCGCTATCGATATGTACTCGCTGAATCCCCAGGCTGTACTCCCCTCCGCCAGGTACCATGTGGGATATGAGGTGATGGAGCGCCAGACCTCGACTCCGGTGGTGTCATTGCTGACTGCGGCGAACAGGTTCTCGTTGAAGAAGCGCAGGGAGTAGGAGCCGATGTTGGCGGCGGCCCCGAACCCGCTGGCGTTTACCTGCTGCCAATCGGCGAAAGGCGGCCCTTCCGAGCAGGCGCTCCTCCAGACCTCGGTCCCGGTAGCGTTGTTACGGGTCCCCGCGAAGAGGTACGAACCATCGGTCGCGAGCGACGAGACCCCGACGTTGCCGGCGTCCCCGAACCCGTTGGCGCAGACCTTGGCCCAGTCCGTGTAGGGCGGGCCCCCCGTGGCCGATGTTCTCCAGACGCTCCCCACGCCTGCTCCGCCGTAGTTGTCGGCGCCCACATAGAGGTAGGAGCCCTTTACCGCCATGGAGCGGGCCATGAGGGCGGTGTTGGCGGCGCCCCCGAAGGCGGGCGCGCTCACCCGGACCCAATCGGCGAAAGGTGGCCCCCCCGCGGCGGCGGTGCTCCAGACCTCGCAACCGGTTGCCCAGTTCCCGACCCCGACGTATAACCTGGACTTGAAGACCGTCATGCACCAGGCCTCGATATTCTGGGCGTTGCCGAACCCCCCCACATTCACCTGCACCCAATCGGTGTAGGGAGGGCCGCCCGCACCCGCGGTCCTCCAGATCGAGGTCCCTGCTGCGTTGTTTGCCGTACCCGCGTACAGATACTGCCCATAGACCGCCAGCGATAGTACAGCGACTTCTTGCACGGCGAAAGCGCCGACCCTGACCCAGTCGGTGTAAGGGGAGCCGCCCGCCGCCGCCGTCCTCCATATTTCGGGGCCGCCCGCGTTACAGGTTCCGGCGAACAGGTAACCCCCATAGGTGGTCATTGAGAAGATCGCGTTGTTGCCGGGGTTGCCGAAGCCGTCGGCGTTCACCTGCACCCAGTTGCCGCCGTCGAACCGCAGAACCCTGCAGCCGGTTGTAGCGTTGCGAACCCCGGCGTAGAGCTGCCCCTTGTATTCGGCAGTAACCCATATTCTATCGTTGGCGGCGGCGCCGAAACCGTCGGCGTTTACCTGGGCCCAGGGACCCATATCGGCGAGCGCCGGCGCCGCCAGCACCGTCAACGGCAGCAACATTCCAAGGACACAACTGATGAATAACTTGAAAACGGACCTGTACCTCATGGTGGGCCACCTCCCATTACCGCTCCCTGTAACACATCGGGTCCAGCGGGAATGCTCAACATCCCCCGAATTGACCCCGGCCAATATGCATGTTTCGGGCGCCGCCGGCCGTCTCCTGCATCCACCTTATGGCCGGTCTTCTGATTTCTCTGCAAAGTGGCCCTGATTTCCCATTGCAAGGGGACATCCTTCCCACGTTTTCGACCCCGGACAGCGACCTGCCCTGGAAAGTTCGAGGCCGACGCTCTCCCCCCTGTCTTCCCCGGGCGACCGTTTCCTTAGAACATCGAGCGCAACAGCGTCTCGGCATCACCACTCCGGCCATCCAGAAAACGGGCGCTCTCTGGCAGAAGGCCGTCTTTGCCCGGCAAGCCTTTCCACCTCGTCAAGCTCCACAACCGCCAGCAGGCCTGCGTCACGCGTTACCTTCTCTCCTCGAAATCCCAACCCCGGCCAGCGCTCGAAAAAGCCTCGTGCCCCCGCTTTGCACACGACCCGCCGTGTATTCCACCATGTGAACCAGAAATTCTCCGAATTCGCTGTTCTGGTGGGTGCTTCAAAGGCGCGTGCCGACCCTCTTTCACTTCTCGTGTGATAATGCGGGTATAATCATGCCTCGGCCGGACCTCGTCCGCGCGAAGGCTGTCATGCCGCGATCATAGGCCCATGCATATCGGAGTCGTGAGATGGCTGAAAGATACGGCAAGGGAAACGTCGAGAGGATCGGCAACCTCTGGGTCCTCCACCTGAGGGGGACCTCGTTCGAGCGCGGCCTGCAGCACGGTACGCTCATGCGGTACCGGGTCCGCGACACGCTCTCTTTTTACAGAACGCTGCCCGAGGTCATGGCGTCCATGAGCCTCGGCGCCGACTCCGCAAGGCTCAGGACCCTGCTCCGGCTGAAGAGAGGTCTTCTCAAGCGGTTCGCCAGAAACCGCGACCCCGATGCCCTGGAGGAGGCGAGGGGTTTAGCCGTGGGCCTGGGCATGAAAGAGGATGAGATCGCCGAGGCGCTTGTCCTCGCCGATGTTTTTCAGGTGACCGGAGCCCTGGCCGAGCGCCGGAGGCGGGCGGGTCCGCCCCTGCTGCCCGGGCTCGGCTGCACCAGCGCGGTGAGGCGGACCCCGGAATCACTGCTGTTCGCAAGAAACTTCGATTTCTGGGGTGCGGGCTACTGGGACGCGAACCCCGCAATCATCTTCCACCACCCCGATAAGGGCAAAGCCTTCTGTTCCGTCACGACCGCGGGCTTCCCCACCGCCGGAGTGACCTCCATGAACCAGGACGGACTCGCACTGGCGGTGCACCAGCACGGCTCTCGCGATTCCAGCGTTGGAGGGGTCCCGATACTGGACATCGTACACGCAATATCGCGCAAAGCCGCGTCCGTGGACGAGGCGGTGGAGATGGCCATGTCCATCAAGGCAACCGGGGGCTGGACTATCGTCGCGGCGGGAGGCGCATCCAGGGACGCAGCCGCCATCGAGATGAGTTACGCCGGGGTCGCCGTGAGGCGTCTGCGCCATGACGTGCTGGTCGCGGCCAACGTGTTCGAGGACGAAAAGCTCCTGGAAAGGGAGATCACGGCAAACGTCAGCTCCGTCGCCAGCGACCGCGCCAGGAAAGAGCGGGCCCGTGACCTGGCCTCGTCGTCCACGGTGGGCCTTTCCCGTATGGCGAGCCTCCTCGGCGACCATTTCGACCCCCTTGCGGGCGTCGAGCGCTCCGCCGGATTCACCATCTCCAGGATCACGAACCTCTCCAGCGCGCTTTTCAGCCTGGACGACCGTCGCTTCTGGGTGGCGGAGGGAACGGCCCCCACCTCCAAAGGTGGTTTCGTAGGCTTCGACCTCGAAGCCGAACTGGGGGGAGGCGGTTCCACCGTCGGGAGGCTCGAAGGAGCGGGCCCGCCAAGCTCCAGGACCACCTCGGCGCAGGACCGCTATCTCGAAGCGTACAAGCAGTACGTCTACTCCGGCGACCTCGCCCGGGTTCACGCAATCGTCGGCGAATGCGTCGCCATGGACCCCGGCGAACCGACTTTCCACTTCATGGAAGGCCTGCTCAGGGCGATGCTCGGCAACACCAAGGGTTCGCTGACCGCGATAGAGACGGCCATGGACATGGAGAGGGTCGAAGCGAAGAAGACGGTGGAGCTTCTATGGAAGGCTCGCCTCATGGACCTCATGGACAGGCGCAGGGAAGCGAAATCCGCCTACGGCGAACTGCTCGCAGCGGAGGACTGTCCCCCGTTTGTCGCGAGGTCCGCGGCACGCGGCAGGAAACACCCGTACACGGAGAAGGCTCTGGCCGGCGTGCTCCTCGACTTCACCAACGGCGACACTTTCGAGTAACATTCAGGGGGCGGCGTTCGCCGCCGCCGGGTTTGAGACTGGAGGCGACATGAACGTTCCTGAGATGGAGACAATCAGCATTGAGTTCGACCGGGGTGTGGCCACGATATTCCTGGACCGGCCGGAGAAACTCAACGCAATGAACCAGGCGATGTTTGCGGAACTGGGAACCGCCGCCGACTTCGTGCGTGACGAGCCGGAGGTGAAGGTCGCGGTAATTACCGGGCGTGGCCGGGCCTTCTGCGCCGGCATCGACCTCTCCTCCATTGCCGACTTCAAGGATTCCAGCGCGGCAGAATTCCGTACCATGGTCCGACGCATCCAGCGCAATTTCAGGGCTCTCGAACTGATCGAGAAACCGGTGATATCCATGGTCCAGGGGCACTGCCTCGGCGCCGGCCTGGAGGTAGCCCTGGCATCCGACATGATACTGGCCTCGACGCAGGCGACCTTCGGCCTCCTGGAGGTCAACGTGGGACTGGTGGTCGACCTCGGGGCCAGCCAGAGACTGCCCCGCTACATCGGAATCCACAGGGCCAAGGAGCTCATCCTCACCGGCAAGAAGATCGACGCTGCCGAGGCAGACCGGATCGGCCTGGTGAACTCCGTGTACCAACCGGAGGAACTTGCCGGCGCCACCCGCGAGCTCGCGGATCACCTGATGGGCCTTTCTCCGGTTGCCGTGGGCCTGTGCAAGATCAACCTCGACCGCTGCAAGGGCGTCAGCACCGAGGCCGGCCTGGAATACGAGGCACAGGCGCAGAGCATCTGCTTCAGCTACATGATGGACAAACTCCGTGAAGCCGGGGGGAGAACCTAGAATGTACGTAAGGCGCCCCGGAATCGTCATAAGGCCCCCTTCGGAGGCCGGGAGCTTCCTGCTCCAGGTGACCTACGGCTGCTCTCACAACCACTGCGCCTTCTGCGCGACCTACTCATTCACCAGGTTCGCCCGCAGGCCTTTCGAGGAGATCGAGGCCGAGATCAAGGCGAGCGCGCGCTACAACCCCGGCGTGCGCCGGGCCTTTCTCTGCGACGGCGACGCGATGTGTCTCCGGCCCGACGAGCTCGAACGGATACTCGAGTGCCTGGGCGAACACTTCCCCCGCCTCGAGCGGGTTGGCACTTACTCTAACGCCAGGGATATCCTCTCCAAGACCCCGGAGGAACTGGGCGCCCTCGCCTCGAAGAAGCTGACCATTGGCTACCTCGGACTCGAAAGCGGCAACGACGAGATACTGGAGAGCATGCGCAAAGGCGCCACCGCCGACGAGATGGTCGAAGCCGTCGTCAAAGCGCAGGCGGCGGGCATCGACATGTCTGTGATCGTGTTGCTGGGCCTGGGCAGCTACGTGCAGAGCGAGGCGCACGCGCGGGATTCCGCCTCCGCGGTCAGCCGCATGAACCCCCGCTACGTGAGCGCCCTCACGCTCATGCTGATCCCCAGGACCGCCCTGCACCACCGGTTCAAGAAGGGCAGGTTCGAAATCATGGACCCGCGTAGCATCCTCCAGGAACTCAGGTGGTTCCTGGAAGACATCGACGTCGCCGGCCCATGTGTCTTCCGCACCAACCATGCCTCGAACTACCTGCCGGTCGCCGGTAACCTGCCACAGGACAAGGACCGCATGCTCGCGATCATCGACCGCGGTCTCGCCGACTCCTCGATGTGGCGTCCAGAATCCCGCCGTGCGCTCTAGCCCGGCCCGTCGTCGCCGCGAACGCCGTCGGGCCGCGCCGCCGGAGACCCCCCCGTTCGGGCGGGCGTCACCAGGAGGTGATGCGGTTCATCACCACACCGGAGCACGGTTTGGGGTGAAAGTACGTGGACTTCTGGGGCATCTTCTCGCCGTGGTCGGCAACGTCTCTGACTTCCTCCACCCTGGTCGGGTTCAACAGAAATGCCATCGCCGCCTCACCCGCCTCAACCCGCCTCACAGCCTCGAGCGGGTCGCGGGTGAAACCCAAGGATGACTCGACCGATTCCCTGTCCGGCGGTATGCCGAGAAGCTCCTCGATCACCAGCTTGTGAAGCACCACCACGTCCAGGTTTTTACAAGGGGCAGAGAGGTCCCCTTCGATCTCCGCGCCGACGTCCAGGTCGCTCTTCCATGTCAGCAGTAAGAACCCGCCGTCCCCGGTGTACAGCCCGAACGCCCTGGACGAGCCGCCCGCCACGGAAAGCCGCCTGATGAGGTGATAAGCCTGGCCGCTTACAGGCCCTTTCGGCACCTCGACCCGCTCGATCTCGAACCACCTCTCAAGTCCCGCGACAACGGACGCCGGGTCTGTCGATCCGGCATTGGTGACTACCCTGTGCACCGGCAGCAGCGATAGGCCGGGGTTCTCCATCTCCACTATCATCATCATCAGGAACGCCCTGGGGTCGTCCTCGTCGGTCATCTCCCCACTCTGCCGCAAACCGGCCGCGTAGTCATACGCGGTCTGGTACCGGTGGTGTCCATCGGCTATGTACAGTGTCTTCTTTCGGAGGAAGGATGCGACCCTGCTGTTGAACCTCTCGTCTGTCACGGCCCAGAGGTCGTGGGCCACCCCGTCCTGCGTCTGAAACTGGGCGAGCGGAAACCTCTCCATCTCGGCAAGTATGGGGTCCCGCAGCTTCTCCTCCGGGTCCGAGTAAAGCGAATATACAGGGCTCAGATTGGTACTGGTGTGCCGGAGCAGGCGGGTGCGATCGCCGAGCGGTTTCGGCAGGATGTTCTCATGGGGGAGTATCCCGCCTTCGGCGAAGTCCTCGAGCCTGACCCGCGCTATGAGCCCGGTGCACTCCATGTAGTTGCTGTCGATAAGGTAGCGCTGGCGGTAGAGGTAGATCGCCGGAACCGCGTCCTGCACCAGGATACGCTGGGCCAGCCACCTGTCCAGGAAATCCGCGGCACGGCGGTACGGCTGCTCGGGATCGGGATCGTTCTTCTTGGGCCTGTTGAGTATGAGCCTGATCACGTTGTAGGGGTGCCTGTTGTAGTAGGCGTCACGCTGCGCGTCATCGATGACATCGTACGGCGGCGCGACGACCAGCGAGAGGTCGCCGATGGCGTCCCCGTTATACCTTATTCCCCTGAACGGCCTGACCTCCGCCATCCACGAACCGCCTCTCGTGTATCATGTGCTCACGCTTCCCCTCGAACGATGAGTGCATGATATCAGAACGGCGCAGACTCTTTCCGCCTGCCTGCCAAACTAAAAAGAACCCGGCCGTATGGCCGGGCTCTTTCAAAAAGGTCGGCGGCGACCTACTCTCCCACAAGGCTTCCCCTGCAGTACCATCGGCGCTGGAGGGCTTAACTTCTGTGTTCGGAATGGGAACAGGTGATCCCCTCCGCCATCGCCACCGTTATCTTTGCGGCGCACTCACGCCCTGGAAGCTACACAGTGTATGAATCAGGTCGAACCAAGCCCTCGACTTATTAGTACCGGTCGGCTGAACGTGTTGCCACGCTTACACCTCCGGCCTATCTACCTTGTAGTCTGCAAGGAGTCTTACTCTGTTAACCAGATGGGAGACCTTATCTTGAGGTTGGCTTCGCGCTTAGATGCTTTCAGCGCTTATCCTTTCCAGACGTAGCTAACCAGCAGTGCCATTGGCATGACAACTGGCACACCAGAGGTCTGTTCATCCCGGTCCTCTCGTACTAGGGACGACTCCTCTCAAGTCTCCTGCGCCCGCAACGGATAGGGACCGAACTGTCTCACGACGTTCTAAACCCAGCTCGCGTACCGCTTTAATGGGCGAACAGCCCAACCCTTGGGACCTGCTCCAGCCCCAGGATGC